>UQYL01000016.1 GCA_900545365.1 uncultured Dialister sp.
ACGCCCGCTCAGACAAGCGCTGCGGCTGACGCCACCGGCCGATTTTTCTCCCGCTCCGTGGGCACCGGGCGCAGACGGAATGGGCGGGGAGCTGCACCAGTGTTAGATGGAAGGTCCTCAGGCGGTGCGGACGCAGGCGGGTGAATGGGAAGTGTACGCAGGCAAGGAAATTCTTTTATAGGACTGTCGAAATGGATGGGAACGCTAAGAGTCAGAGTGAGTGGGCCCGGCGTCGGGGCCCGGCGACAGGAATTTTTCACCTGGCCGGCGGCCCCTTTTCTTTGCGACCTTTCTTTTCTGGGCTGTGAAATGAAGTGACCATGGCATCACATGCCAAAAAGGCACGTTGCCGGGGGCTTCCCCGGCGGAAAGGGGAAGCTCCCGCGGCAGCGAAGGATGTGGGCCTGCACCGCCTGTGCGCAGCGGGAAATGTCGCAATGTCGTCGGCACCGACAGGGCCGGAAAGAACAGCGTAGGGCTGTGCCCGCATCGTTAACTTCCGGCAGGGGAGTATCCCAATGTCGCCCCGCATCGTGCAGGAATACAGTATGCCATTGAATGTGAGTCCTGCTCCGTCTGCGCAGCGCAGGGAAGCGTTGGTACAGCTCCCCGACCATTCCGTTGGAGACCGGCCCGCAGGGCAAAATTTTCATGGGCCGCCGTGAAGCCGGAGCGCCTGTCTGAGCGACCGCAGGGAGCGAGTTGCGTGGAGGTAGGCGGCGCGGGGGAATTTTAGGTTGGAAACGTGGGTGGCTGTTCTTTCCTTTGCTTCGTTTCCTGACTGTCAGGACAGGAAGGAAATGAAGTCTCCAATGTGGCAGGATGCCATAGAAAGAGAATAGGAAAATGAAGCACTTACGGTAGCGAAGGATGTGCGCCCGCTCCGTGCGGGAACTACGATAAGAGCCGTTGATGAAGTGCGCACCACCTGCGAAGGGGAAGGGGGCGTCGGCGGTATTGCTCCCCGCCATCTTTCCGTTGCGCCCCGCATTCCTCCGGGGTAAGATAAATAGAAAATGAAGGAGGGATAGTATGATTCAGGAAGAACGACTGAAACAGACATTCTGCGATCTCGTCCGCATCTACGCGCCCAGCGGCGATGAATGCGCGGTGCGGGACTATCTGAAAATGCGTCTGAAAAAGATCGGCGCGCGGGTGACGGGAGACGGCGCCGGGGAAGCCTCCGGCGGGAAGTGCGGCAATCTCATCGCCGTATTCCCGGCGACGGCGGAAGGCATGCCTGGCATCGCCTTCACGGCGCACATGGACTGCGTGGAGAACTGCCGGGACATCGAGCCGGTGCTGGAAGACGGCGTATTCCGCTCGAAGGGGGACACCATCCTCGGCGGCGACGATAAGGCCGGTGTCGCGGCGATCGTGGAAGCGCTCACAGTGATGAAAGAGACCATGATCCCTCACGGGAAAGTGGAAGCCATTTTCACCGTGCAGGAAGAAACGAGCCTCGCCGGTTCCCGCCATTTCGACGGGAAGCATGCGGAAGGCATTGACTTCGGCTATGTCCTCGATGTGGACGGCGCGCCGGGGACGCTGGTCACGCAGGGGCCGGGAGAATACCAGGTGACCTGCACCATGCGCGGCCGGGCGGCCCATGCGGGCATCGCGCCGGAAAAGGGCGTGAACGCCGTGCGCATGGCGGCGCTCGCCATTTCCCGCATGCCCGACGGGCGTATCGACGAAGAAACGACCTGCAATACCGGCGTGATCGAAGGCGGCCGGGCTACGAATATCGTACCGGAGACGTGCTGTATCCATGCGGAAGCGCGGAGCCTGGATAAGGAAAAGCTTCTCGCCGTGGTGCGCGCCATGGAGGCGGCGCTCCGGAGCGTGGAAGACGATTTCCCTGAAGGACGGGCGGAAGTGGAGACGAAGGAACTCTACGAAGGATTCCGTATTCCCGAAGACCACGCGCTGGTGCGTCTCTTCCGGGCGGCGTGCGCGGAAAAGGGATTCCCCGTGCGCATCGGCAGGACAGGCGGCGGCAGTGACGCGAACTGGTTCCATAAGAACGCTTTCCCGTCGGCGCTCATCGGCGTGGGCATGACCGATTTCCACACGTCCGGCGAATCCCTTCGGGAGAAAGATCTCTGCGATACGGCGGAGCTGGTCTATGCCATCATCGAGGCGGGCGCGCATTTCGGAGCGCATGAAAAATAAGTCCAATAAAAAAGAGCGGCGTTTCATGACGCCGCTTTTTGCGTGCCGGAAATTCCGGCGGCTCTATTTTTTATTTTCTTCCAGATAAAAGCCTTTGCGGATGGCAGTCTCCCCGTACTTCTCCTGAATGGCATCCACCGCGCGGGCCGCTTTCCGCAGGGCCGTCCGCCGGTCTGGGAAAAGAGAAGGAGAATCGATCTCCGGCGAGAGATTCGAACAGGTCACGCCGGTGAGGCGCACCGCTTCCGTCCGGGGAATGCGTTCCAGCAGCCGCAGCGCCGCTTCCTCGATATCTTCCTGCAAATTCGTCGCTTCCTCGAAAGACAGGGAGCGCATCACCGTGAGGAATGACGAAAAGCGGACTTTCAGCGACACCGTGCGCGCGGCGAGATGTTTCTTCCGGAGCCGCCGCGCCACCACGTCGCTGTGAATGGCGATGCGCCGCCGGATCTCCGCCGTGTCGGTGAGATCGTGCTCATAGGTCTCCTCGTCGCCGATGGACTTCACCTCCCGCACGGGCCGCACCGGCCTGTCATCAATGCCGTCGGCAAGCGCCCGGAGGAGCGCCGCCTGGCTGCCCACGGCCATTTCCACAGCGCCGGGAGCGGCCCGCTGGATATCGCCGATGGTGCGGAATCCCGCCTCCGTGAGGCGCCGCTCCGTCGCCGCGCCCACGCCCCAGAGCCGCCGGATGGGGAGCGGCGCGAGGATCTCCTTCTCCCTGCCGTAAGGGATGATAGTGAGCCCGTCGGGCTTGTCCATATCGCTCGCCATTTTCGCGAGAAACTTATTCGGCGCGATGCCCGCCGAAGCGATAAGGCGGGTCTTCTCAAAAATTTCCGCCTTGATGGCCCGGCCGATCGCGCCCAGCGTGGGATACTGCTTTCCCATGCCGGTGATATCCATGAAGGCCTCATCCAGTGAGATCGGCTCGATGGCCGCCGCGTAGTGGAGCATGATCTGATGAATCTCATCGGACGTCTTCTTATACAGCTCAAAATGAGGCTTCACGAAAATGCCCTCCGGGCAGAGCGCCCGCGCCCGGCTCATGGGCATGGCCGAATGGACGCCGTAGCGCCGCGCCTCGTAAGAAGCCGTGGACACCACGCCGCGCCCCGACAGGCCGCCCACGATGACCGGCTTTCCCTTCCACTCCGGATGCTCCCGCTGCTCGATGGAAGCGAAAAAAGCATCCATATCCACATGCATGATCCAGCGACGCACAGCCGTTCCCCCCTTCCTTTTTCTCTATTATACCATTGCGCCGGAGAAGAAATTGAGAAAGGTTTTCAGCGCCCCGTTTCAATTGCCGCGGCAGATGATATAATAAAAATACCGGCGCAGAGCCGGAAAAGAAAAGGAGGACTACCAATGGAAAGCTACAGCAGAACCAGATCTGTATGGCAGCGGGCAAGCGCCGAAGAAAGACAGCAGGCGCTGGACTACTGCGAAGGATATAAAACATTTCTCGACACCGCGCGCACCGAGCGCCTCGCCGTGACAGAGATCATCGCCCAGGCCGAAGCGCGGGGATTCCGCCCCCTCTATGAAATGACCGAACTGAAAGCGGGGGACAAAGTCTACTGGAATCAGAAAGGGAAATCCGTCATCCTCGCGGTCATCGGCGAAGAACCGGTGTCCGCCGGCATCAAGATCGTCGGCTCCCACATCGACGCGCCCCGCCTCGACCTGAAAGCCAATCCCGTCCACGAACAGGACGGCATCGTCTACTTCCGCACCCACTACTACGGGGGCATCAAGAAATACCAGTGGACCTGCACGCCCCTCGCCCTGTGCGGCGTCGTCTTCACGAAAGACGGGAAAAAAGTCGATATCAATATCGGCCTCAAAGACGATGATCCCATTTTCTACATCACCGACCTGCTCATCCACATGGCGCAGGACCAGATGAAAAAGACCCTCGCCGACGGCGTCACCGGCGAACAGCTCCAGGCCGTCATCGGCACGAACGCCGACGAAGGAGAAACGCCGAAAGAAGCGATCATGAAACTCCTGAAAGACGCCTACGGCATCGAAGAAGAAGACTTCGCCGCGGCGGAACTCGAACTCGTGCCCGCCATGAAGAGCCGCGACGTCGGATTCGACCGCTCCCTCATCGCCTCCTACGGCCAGGACGACCGCGTCTGCTCCTACGCCAATATGAAAGCCATCTTCGACGCGAAGCCCGGCACGAAGACCCAGGCGGCGCTCCTCACCGACAAAGAAGAGATCGGCTCCTACGGCAATACGGGCATGGAATCCTCGTACTTCGTGAAATTCGTCATGAAACTCCTCGCCCTCCAGGGCCGCGGCGGGCTCCTCGACTTCTACGAGGCCATGGAAGCCAGCGAAATGCTCTCCGCCGACGTGAACAGCTGCCTCGACCCGATGTTCGCGGAAGTCTCCGAAAAAGACAACTCCGCCCTCCTCGGCTACGGCATCTCCCTCACCAAGTACGGCGGCTCCCGCGGCAAAGCGGGCAGCAACGACGCCAACGCCGAATTCCTCCAGAAGATCCGCACCATCTTCAACGAAGCCGGCGTAGCCTGGCAGATCGGCGAACTCGGCAAAGTCGACCAGGGCGGCGGCGGCACCATCGCCTTCATGATGGCCAACTGGGGCGCGGAAGTGGTGGACTGCGGCACAGCGATGCTCTCCATGCACGCGCCGTACGACCTCCTCTCCAAGGCGGATGCCTACGAGACGTACAAGGCGTACAAAGCCTTCTTTGAAAGTAAATAAATGGCACAATAAAAAGGCCGGCTCCCTTCAAGGAGGTCCGGTCTTTTTGTGTGTCCGAGTTGCGGGCTCAGAGGGAGGCACCGAGGGCGCGGGCATCTTCGAGCTCCTTCCGTCCGGCGATGTCGCCGGGCTTCACCACGCCGCCGCAGAGGACTTTGCCCAGGCTCCGCCAGCCGATGTGTGCTTCGAGACGGTCGTACCACGTCTCCGGGTCGGTGAATTCATGACCTTCTGCCGCCATGAGGAGCACCGTGTCTTTCACAGGATTCGCGTAGTCCGGGGTGCATTCTGCCACGGTGAAGAGGCGGTCGAAGGCGGTCTTCAGCGTGCCGGAGATCGCCCAGTAGTACACCGGCGAAGCGAGGACCACCACGTCGGCTTCGCGGTAGGCGGGGTAGATCTCGTCCATGCCGTCGCGCTGCACGCACGGATGGGCCGGGTCTTTGCCGCCGCCCCAGCAGCCGCGGCAGGGATGGATGTCCATGCCGGCGAGGAAAAATTCTTTCACTTCGTGGCCGGCGCTCTCCGCTCCTTCGCGGAAGGCTTTCGCGAGGAGGGACGTATTCCCCGTGCGGCGGGGACTGCCGTTCAGGATGATGATGCGCTTGCCCATGTCAGCCCTCCTTCCGGATGGTGTCCGAATTCTGGTTGTACGCCTTGGCTACGCATTTCCACTGGCCGTCCATCTTCAGGAGGAGCAGCACGTCCGTGAAATCGATGCGGCCGCCCCAGCCCTCCTCAAGCACGCGCGCCACGGCGAGCGACTCTTCTACGAGGAGCACGTCCACGCGGGCCTTGAAATGGTCGCCGCCGGGGACGGTGTCCACATTGTGGTAGAACTGCTCGATAGAGCCGTGCTCCAGCCGGCCGTCGAGCCAGCCGAAGAGGACCGCGTCGTCTGTGAACAGCTCCTTCGCGTAGGCGCTGTTTCCTTCGGCGACGCTCCGCACGAATTTCATGGCCGCTTCCTGGACGGCTTCGTATTCAGACAGTGGTGCTCTCATGATGATGCCTCCTTCAGGACAATGGGGACATTGACGGGCGTCCCCGGTTTCTTCTATAATCTTAGGAAAGAATAGATCATCTCACAAGTACGCACAATAAAGTGTGGTACTTACGAAAAGGAAAGCATAAAGGAGGCAGCCATGGGGCAGCGGTGCATCGCCGACGAAAACCTGAAACAGACCGGATTCAGCTATACGCTCTCCCTCATCCAGGGGAAGTACAAGATGACCATCCTCTACACGCTCATGGAATTCGGCGTGGTGCGGTTCAATGAAATGAAGCGCTACATCGGGACCATTTCCTACAAGACCCTCAGCACCGCGCTCAAAGAGCTCGAAGCGGACGGCCTCGTGCACCGGGAAGAATACCCGCAGATCCCGCCGAAGGTGGAGTACAGCCTCACCGAGCGGGGCCGCTCCCTCATGCCCATCCTGGACGGCATGTGCGAATGGGGCGACCGCCACCGCCTTTGAATGCCTTGCCGGGCGAGCTCGCCCGTGGTAAGATACAGGAAACAAATAAAAATCCCTGCCGCCGGGTAGGGAAGAAGCGCTTTGCCGCGTATCGTCAGGCCATAGAAGATACGCGGCGGGGCGCTTTTTGTTTTTCAGAAAGGAGAAACAGCATATGATTTCCGCATGGCTCGATCTGCTCCTCGCAGGCATCCTCGAAGTCGTCTGGTCCACCTGCCTCAAAGAATCCCATGGCTTTTCCAGCCTGCCGTGGTCCGTGGCCACGATCGCCGGGATGCTCGCGAGCTTCTGGTTCCTCGCGCACGCCGTGAAAGTCCTGCCACTCGGCACATCCTACGTCATCTGGACCGGCATCGGCGCCGTGGGGGCCTTCCTCTGCGGCATCCTCATCTTCCACGAACCCGTCACCCTCCCGCGGTGCTTCTTCGCCGGCCTCCTCCTCTGCGGCATCATCGGCCTCAAGCTCACCGCCTGAAAAAAAGGAGAACTCCAGCGCAAAATTCCCGCGGGCACGAGAGAATAGAATGTCCATAAGGGAGCGCGCTTGCGCGCGGCACAAAATTCTCATGGGCATGAGTGGAAAGGAAATATTCTCATGTGGGCCCGCGTCCCATGAGAAATCACGCTGCTACAAGGGAGCCGCAAAGCGGCGACACAAATCTTCCACGGGCATGAGAGAAAGGGAACGTCCTCTATGTGGGCTCGCATCTGTATGAGAAAATACGTCCTCATACGGGATGTGCGTCCGCAAGGATGCACGACACAGACAAGCATTGGTGCAGCTCCCCGCCCATGCCGTCTGCGCCCGGTGCCCGCGGAGCGGGAGAAAAATCGGCCGGTGGCGTCAGCCGGAGCGCTTGTCTGAGCGGGCGTCGTTCTTTGTGAGATAATCAGAAATCGTTCTGAATGTGCTGAAAGCTTTCAGCCCGCGAGTTGCGCGGAGGGTAGTGACCGGTCCGATTTTTCAGGGCGCTGACGTGGGCGGCAGCTTTTTCTCTTTGCTTCGTTTCTCTTTTTTGGCTGGCCAAAAAGAGAAATGAAGCCTCAAATGCAGCTCGGAGCTGCAGAATGAATATAGAAAAATGTAGCTCCCGCGGCAGCGAAGTGTGTGGGCCCGCTCCGCGCGGGAATATAGTACTGTATTGCATGTGGGCCCGCGCCGACAGCTCCCGACAGGACAACATGGGCCTGCGCCCGCACCGCGCGGGAATGCGGCACAGCGTCGTATGTGAACCCCATGCCGCGGCGGCTGTGGGAAACGTTCTCTTCATTGTGCGCTGCCGGTGGAAATGCTATAATATGAAAGTATATTTTCCCCTTCGGGAGAAGATAAAATGATAAAAATGACAGTGTTTCATATGGGATAGAAAGATTCAAGGGAGGACAATTTATGTGCGGTATTGTAGGCTACACAGGCAAAGGAGAAGCGTCGGAGTTTCTGATTGACGGGCTTCGCCGTCTGGAATACCGCGGATATGATTCCGCCGGCATCGCCGTATACGACGGTGAAAAGATCGTCATTGAGAAGAAAGAAGGGCGTCTCGCCAATCTGGAAGACGCACTGAAAGCGCATCCCCTCCGGGGACATGTGGGCATCGGCCACACCCGCTGGGCGACGCACGGCGCGCCTTCGGACATCAACGCCCATCCTCACGGCGACTGCCATAATCATTTCGTGATCGTCCATAACGGCATCATTGAAAATTACATGGAGATCAAACAGGAGCTCATCAAAAAAGGGCATGTGTTCAAATCCGAAACGGACTCGGAAGTGGCGGCGCACCTGGCGGAGGAGCTGGACGACGGCGATTTCCTTTCCACGGTGCGGAAGGTGCTGAAGTACATCACCGGCACCTATACGCTGCTCTTCATGGATAAGAATGATCCGGATACGATCATCTGCACCAAGAAGGATAATCCCCTCGTCATCGGCCTCGGGGACGGAGAGAATTTCATCGCTTCCGATATTCCCGCCATCATCAGCCGCACACGGCGCATCTATGTGCTCGACGACGGCGAGATCGCGGTGGTGCGGAAAGACGGCGTCACCGTATATGACTCGGAAGGGCTGCCGATCTCCAAGAAAGTCCAGGAAGTGACCTGGACGGCGGAAGCGGCGGAAAAGGGCGGCTACCCGCACTTCATGCTGAAAGAGATCTATGAACAGCCGAAAGCGGTGCGCGATACCGTGCAGATCCACGTAAACGACGCCGACGAAGTCGTCTTCGATAATCTGAAATGGACGAAGGCCGACATCGGCCGGATCGACCACATTCTCATCACGGCCTGCGGCACGGCGTATCACGCGGGTCTTGTGGCGAAGTATTATATCGAGCGCTTTGCACGCATTCCCGTGTCCGTGGAGATCGCGTCGGAATACCGCTACAGCCATCCGCTCACGTCGGAAGGGACGTTCGTGATCGTGGTGAGCCAGTCCGGCGAGACCATCGACACGCTGGCGGCGCTCAAGGAAGCGAAGCGCCTCGGCGCGCAGAGCCTGGCTGTGACGAATTCCATCGGTTCCTCCATCGCCCGCGAAGCGGATTACACCGTGTATACTCTCGCGGGACCGGAGATCGCCGTAGCGTCCACGAAAGCGTATACCACGCAGCTCGTGGCGCTTCTCATGCTGGCGCTCTACATGGGGCAGGTGAAAGGGACGGTCTCTCCGGAAGAGGTGAAGGATATCATCGCCGCGCTGAAAGCGCTGCCCGACGACATTGAAAAGGTGCTGGCCGACAAAGAACGGGAGCGCATGGCGGGATTTGCGGATTCCCTCATCCGCGCGAACGATATCTTCTACCTGGGCCGCTCCATCGACTACGCCATTGCCATGGAAGGCGCGCTCAAGCTGAAAGAAATTTCTTACATCCATGCGGAAGCCTATGCCGGCGGTGAACTGAAGCACGGCACGCTCGCGCTCATTACGCCGGAGACGCCGGTCATTTCCGTGGTGACGCAGGATGAGATCGCGCCGAAGATGTACAGCAATATTCAGGAAGTGCGCGCCCGCGGCGCGGAAGTCATCGGCATCGGTTACGAAGACGATGAAGAGATCGAAAAATACACCACCGCCGTGGTCCGCATTCCGCGGGTCGCCGAATTTATCGCGCCCATCCTTTCCGTCATCCCCATGCAGCTCCTTGCGTACTACACCGGGATCAAGAGAGGCAACGACGTGGACAAGCCGAGGAACCTGGCCAAGTCGGTCACGGTAGAATAATTTCATACATGGCAGAGACGCTGATTTCCCAGGGAGGTCAGCGTTTCGTTGAAATGAGGAGGCAAATCATGGAGACTATTTTTTCCGGGATTCAGCCGAGCGGCGATCTGACGCTCGGGAATTATCTGGGAGCGCTGAAAAATTTCATTCCTTTCCAGGACAGCGCGGAATGCTATTACTGTATCGTTAATCAGCATGCTATCACCGTGCCGCAGGACCCGAAGCAGCTGCATGAACGCACGAGAAATCTGGCAGCGCTCTATATCGCGGCGGGCCTCGATCCGAAGAAAGCGACGATCTTCGTACAGTCCGAAGTGCCGGAACACGCGCAGCTCGGCTGGATGATCATCTGCACGGCCTATGTGGGTGAGATGGAGCGCATGACCCAGTATAAATCCAAGGCGAGAAAAGAAGAAGCGAAGGAAGGCTTCATTCCGCTGGGGCTCATGACCTATCCGCCGCTCATGGCCGCGGATATCCTGCTCTATCAGGCGACGCTCGTGCCGGTCGGCGAAGACCAGCGCCAGCACATGGAGATCACCCGGGATCTGGCGGAAAGGTTCAACCGGAAATACGGAGAAGTCTTCACGCTGCCGAAGATGTGGGCGCCGAAAGGCGGCGCGCGGGTCATGAGCCTTCAGGACCCGACGAGCAAGATGAGCAAGTCCGACGACAACGAAATGGCCACCATCCACATGCTGGACGAACCGGACGTGATCGTGAAGAAAATCAAGCGGGCCGTGACGGATTCCCTCGGCCATGTGCATTATGATAAGGAAAATCAGCCCGGCGTCTCCAATCTCATGAGCATCCACGCCGCCGTTTCCGGCAAAAGCTTTGAAGAGATCGAAGCGATGTACGAAGGACAGGGCTACGGCGTGCTCAAGAAGGACGTGGCCGATCTGGTGGTGGGCGAAATGAAACCGATCCTCACGCGGTACAAAGAGCTCATGGGCTCGCCCGAACTGGATCTGATCCTCGATGAAGGCCGGGAAAAAGCGCATGCGAAAGCGCATAAGACCTACGAAGCGGCCATTCACGCCATGGGCCTCTACAGATAACCTGGGCAGAAAAAAGAGCCGTCCCGAAAGGGGCGGCTTTTCGCGTGCACAAAAAAAGAACGGGAGATCCCCGTCCTTTTTACCGGTCAGATCAGATCGAAAACATCGGCGATGGGCTGCGCGGGCAGGAAGAGATCAATCGCTTCCGTAATGCCCGTGGGCTGCGGCGCCGTCAGGAAGAGGCAGACCGCGGCGAGCACCGTCACGGCGACGGCGACCAGGTTGGTCTTGCCGCGGCCGGACATCTGGTAGTATCCGAAGAAGCGGATCGCCAGCGCGGAGAAGAACGTGAGGATCAGCCCGGAGAAGGAAAAGATCCCGAAGAAAAGATTCGCGCACACAAAGGTGACGAAGAACGCCGGCAGGTAGATGAAGGGCAGATTGCGGGCGAGCTTCGAAGGACCTGCGGTGCGGCGCATATCTTCGATCCAGTCAGAAAGGTCAAAGCCGAAGAGGCCTGCAGGCACGAATGTCGCCGTGATGACCGCGTCCCACGAGGAGGCGAGGCGTCTCCGGTCCTGGCCGACCCACCAGAAGAACGCGCAGATGAGGAAAATGCAGAAGCCCGCGATGCCGTAGTACCATTCGGCGGGGATCACAGAGACCGCGCCGAAGCAGGCCGTCATGATGACCGCGCATACCGCAGTGACGGGAGCGATCTTCCCGGCAGGGAGACGGTCTTCTTTCGGCATGCTGCGGTACAGGCGGAGGAGCAGCTCCGTAATGAAAGCGGCGAGGAAAACGGCGAGTGCCGCGAAGGGATACACGATGAGGCCGAGGATGATGAGCACCGCCGGAATGAGGATGCGCCAGCCCCGGAAGATCTGAAATTCCCTGTAATTGACGGGGTTTCCCTGCGTGTACATGGTGAGGCGCATGAAAACGAGGTACGTGAGCATGATGCCCATCGTCTCCAGCGGCTTGCCGCCGATATAGAGAAGCGAGCAGAAAATGAGGATCGAAATATTCGCGCCGGTGAAGCGGGATACGATCGCGCTGAAGAAGCCCACGTTCAGAAAAGAAATGAGAGCACTGATGAGGTCCAAAAAATCCATCTCCTTATAAAAAAATATATCTTTTTTAGTATACCGGCAAAAAGAACCCGGCGCAAGATGAAGGCGGGAGAGCGCTCATTTCCCGCCGCTGTTTTTGAGCGCCCGGAGAGAAGAAAACGCGCATTTTCCGGCGGCGCGGCGGCGGTTTTTTCTTGTACAGGCGGCGGAAAAACTGCTACAATATAACTGCTGTAAATCTGTATTCTATATAAAAGATATAGGCGGTATATGGCAGAGAGGAGGCGCGGATCGATGGACAGCCTGGTCATCGTGGACTGCCAGAATGATTTCATCAGCGGGACGCTGGCCTGCGAGGGCGCGGAAGCGGCGGTGAAATACCTGGTATCTTTTATGAGAGAGCATGAAGTGCGCGCGGCGTATACCGCGGACTGGCATTCGGCGAAAAACGGTTCTTTCCGGGAGAACGGAGGTGTCTGGCCGCCGCACTGCGTGGCGGGAACGGCGGGCGCGGACATTTCTTCCGTGTTTTATGAAGAGGCTCCGGAAGGAGAAAAGCCGGTCGCGGCGAATATCTTCCGCAAAGGGAAGGCCGACGATGTGGAAGAGTATTCCGCCTTCCGCGGAGAGACGGACAGCGGCGTCAAACTGGCGGATGCCGTGACGGCCCATGTCTGGGTGGGCGGCATCGCTTCGGAATACTGCGTGCGGGAGACAGTCCTCGATCTGCTCGCGGCAGGCCATACGGTGACGCTCCTCGTGAAGGGGCTCGCCTGGGTATCGGCGGAGGATCACCGAAAGAATCTGGCTGATCTGAAAGAAAGAGGCGTGACGCTGTTTGAAGAGTAAGGAAAGGACGGTCGCCGACGCGGGAGAATTCGGCTGCATCCGGGAGATCTGCCGGGATCTCATCTACCGTCCCGAGCTGGTGAAGATCGGCGCGGGAGACGACGGCGCCGTGTATGTGTCGCCGCCGGATATGGATCAGGTCATTTCCACGGATACCATGGTGGAGGGGATCCATTTCACCGCGGAGACGATGACGCCCGCCGATGTGGGATGGAAGCTGGCCGCTGCCAATTTCAGCGACATGGCCGCCATGGGGGCGGAACCGGCGCAGTTTGTCGTTTCCGCGGCGCTTCCCGCCGGGCTTCCCATGGCGTGGGTCCTCGGATGCTATGAGGGGCTGCGGGCGGCGTGCCGCGCTTTCCGGGTGAATCTCCTCGGCGGGGATATCACCGGCTCCCGGCAGGGCGTCGTCCTCACGGGAACGGTCGTCGGCTTTGTCCCTGAAGATCAGGCGGTGCGCCGGAGCGGGGCCGTGCCGGGCGATCTGCTCGCCGTGACGGGGACGCTCGGCGATTCCGCGGCGGGGCTGGATGCCATCTTCGCGGGCCGGGCGGAGGCGTATCCCGCTCTGGCGGAGAAACACCGGCGGCCGCTCCCGCAGATCGAAGCGGGCCGTATCCTCAGGGAAGCGGGCGTTCATGCGCTGGACGACATCACCGACGGCCTCGCGGAAGAAGCGGCGGAGATCGCGGAAGCGTCAGGCGTCTCGCTCGTGATCGGGGCGGAGAAAGTGCCCCTTTCGGAGGAGGCGCGCCGCGCGGCGGCGGCATTCGGGAAAGATCCGCTCCGGTACGCCCTGACCGGCGGGGAAGATTATCAGCTCCTCGCGGCGGGCCCGGCGGCGTGCATCGCCCGCGCGGCGGAGAAGCTGCCACTCACCGTCATCGGCCGCGCGGAAGAAGGAAGCGGCGTATTTCTGACAGGAAACGGGACAAAGGAGCCTCTCCCCCGCATCGGCTACGATCATTTCAGAGATCATTAGTTTTATATACAGGCATATGCTTCGGCATGGAAAGGATGGTGCGCCATGTATACACTGGTCGTGATCAGACATGGAGAAAGCGAATGGAATCAGAAGAACCTTTTCTGCGGCTGGACGGATGTGGAGCTGACGGAGAACGGCTACGGGGAAGCGCGTAAAGCGGGACAGCTCCTGAAACAGGAAGGGTACACCTTTGACCTGTGCTACACGTCTGTCCTGAAGAGGGCGATCCACACGGCGTATACCGTGCTGGATGAGATGGATCTCACGTGGATCCCCGTCATCAAGGACTATCACCTGAACGAACGCCATTACGGCGCGCTGCAGGGGCTCAATAAGAGCGAGACCACAGCGAAGTACGGCGAGGAGCAGGTGCATCTCTGGCGGCGGAGCTATGACGTGCGTCCGCCGGCGCTCTCCGCGGACGACCCGCGGAATCCGGTCTTCCTTGCGCCGTACAGGGAAGCGGCCGCGGCGGGAACGGCTCTGCCTCTCACGGAATGTCTGAAAGACACTGTCGCCCGGACAGCTCCTTATTTTGACGAAGTCATCCGCCCGCAGATCGCAGCGGGACGGAAGGTGCTCATCGCGGCGCACGGCAATTCCATCCGCGCTCTCATCAAGCATCTGGAAGGGACTTCCGATGAAGCGATCGCGGGCATCAATGTACCCACGGGCATTCCCCGCGTGTACCATCTGAATGAAGATTTCACCGTCCATGATGTGGGATACCTGGGCGATCAGGAAGCAATCCGCGCGAAGATCGAAGCGGTGAAGCAGCAGTCCGCGGCGAAGAAATAAGGAGGAAAGGGTGGAACAGAGCGTCCGGTTTTACACGGAAAGCGAAGAAGAGACGGTGCGGTTCGGCCGGATGATCGGGGAACACGCCGCAGACGGCCTTTTTCTCGCACTCATCGGGGATCTCGGCACGGGGAAGACCCATTTCGTGCAGGGCCTGGCGGCGGGCCTCGGCATCGAAGGCGCCGTGACGAGCCCCACATTTACCATCATGAATTATTACGACGGAGCGCTTCCGCTGAAACATTTTGATTTCTACCGGCTCGACGATGAAGAGGAACTGTACAATATCGGCTGGGAAGAATACAGCGCCGGCGGCGTCACCGTGGCGGAATGGGCCGATCTTTTCCCCGGCGTCATCCCGCCGGAAGCGGTGACGGTGCGGCTCGAAGCGGAATCGGAAACGCGGCGGCGCATCACCGTGTCGTGGGGAGACCGGGCGCCTGCCGCTGTCACAAAGGAGATCGAAACATATGCTCTTGGCCATTGATACCTCTTCGCTCGTACTGTCCTGCGCGGTGTGTGAGGAGGATAAGCTCGTCGCGGAGTGGACGGTGCAGCGCCGGCTCACCCATTCGGAGCAGCTGATCCCGCACATGGACGGCATGCTCCGGGAAGCGGGCATCGATAAGAAAGACATCACCGCGGTGGCCTGCGCCGCCGGGCCTGGCTCCTTTACGGGACTCCGCATCGGCCTCGCCACGGCGAAGATGGCGGCGCGCATCTGGAATGTGCCGCTCATCGCGGTGGATACGCTGGAAGGCCTCGCTTGGAACATGGCGGGGGCGGACGCCTTCATTCTGCCCCTTGAGGACGCGCAGCGGGGCAATGTATATGCCGCGCTCTACGGCGCTTTCTCGCACATGTGGCAGGAAGCTCCGGCGGAAGCCGCGCCGGTGGATGAGGTCATCGCGGCGGCGGTGCGCCACGGGGGCACGATCATTGCCGTGGGCGAGGGCGCGGATATGTACAGGGAGAAGCTCCTCGCCGCCGGCATCCGTCTGGCGCCTCCGCAGAACCGGTGCTGCCGGGCGGGAAGCGTCGCCATGGCGGCGTGGGCGAAATGGAAGCGCGGCGAGACCGCCGATCCCATGACGCTGGTGCCCAATTATATCCGGAGAAGCGAGGCGGAAGTGCTGTGGGAACAGAGACATCCGGAGAAATAAACATCCGGGAAGCGGGCCCCGCCGACGCGCGTACAGTCTATGAGATCGGCAGGCTCTGCTTTTCCGACGCATGGCGGGAAGAGACGGTGCGCGCCGATATGGAGCGTCCCCACAGCCTGTACTTCGCGGCGGAAAAAGACGGGGAAATGCTGGGATACGCCTGCTTCTGGTTCGTCGCTGACGAATCACAGCTGGTCAATATCGGCGTGCGGCCGGAAGCGCGGCGTCAGGGCGCGGCGGAAGCGCTCCTCGAAAGGGGCATGGAGGCGGCGCGGAAACGGGCCATGGCGTCCATGTACCTGGAAGTGCGTGTATCCAATTTCCCCGCGCAGGCGCTGTACCGGAAGTACGGATTTGCCGTGCAGGCCCTCCGAAAGGGCGTGTATGACCTTCCCCGGGAAGACGGATACATCATGGCGCGGACGCTCGCGCCGACAGATTGACAGACAGGAGATACGATGAAAATACTGGCATTTGAATCGAGCTGCGACGAGACGTCGTGCGCCGTCATTGAGGACGGACGGAAGATTTTGTCCGACGTCATTTCTTCGCAGGTGCCGATCCATAAAAAATTCGGCGGCGTCGTGCCGGAGATCGCGTCGCGCCACCACATCGAGGACGTGCTCCCCGTGGCGGAAGAGGCGCTTCGGGAAGCGGGCTGCTCCTGGGACGGCATTGATGCCGTGGCGGTCACCCAGGGGCCGGGCCTCGTGGGGGCTCTCCTTGTGGGTGTCGCGGCGGCAAAGGCTGCGGCATGGGCTCTCGGGAAGCCGCTGATCGCGGTGAATCACATGGAGGGGCACATCTTCGCGAATCTCCTCCAGTATCCCGATTTGGAGCCGCCCTTTCTGGCGCTGGTCGTATCCGGCGGCCATACGATGATCGTCGCCGTGCGGGATTATAATACGTTCGAGCTCCTCGGCCAGACGCGGGACGACGCGGCGGGGGAAGCCTTCGACAAGATCGCCCGCGTCATGGGCTATCCCTATCCGGGCGGCCCGCATATCGATCGCCTCGCGCAGGCGGGCGATGCGGAAGCCATCCATTTCCCGGCGGCCATGGCGAAGGAGCATAATTTCGACTTTTCGTTCAGCGGCCTGAAATCGGCGGTCATCAATTATCTCCACACGGCGGAAATGAAAAAGCAGCCTGTTTCTCATGAAGACGTGGCGGCGTCTTTCCAGAAAGCCGTGGTGGATGTGCTCGTGGCGAAGACCATGGCAGCCGTGAAAAAGACGGGCCTGAAAACGATCGTCCTCGCCGGGGGCGTCGCGGCGAACAGCGGCCTCCGGGGCGCTCTCTCCGCGGCCTGCGAAAAAGAAGGCGTCCGCATGTGCCGCCCCGATCCCGTCCTCTGCACAGACAACGGCGCCATGATCGGCTGCCGGGCCTATTACATGGCGCAGGCCGGAGATTTCGCGCCGATGACGCTCAACGCGGATCCCCGCCTGCCCTTTCTCGCGGATCAGGTGAAATAAATGGAAAAAGGGCTGCTGTACTCGCTGGCGCGGGGAAAAACGGATATTACCGAAGTGCAGATGCGCATTATCGGCCACATGCAGGAAGCGCTGCAGTTCGCCGCTGACGTATCCCGGGATCAGGTGTGCGTGATGACCCGCGGAAAGAATCCGGACATGGTTGTCGTCCTGTGCATGATGCGCCCCGCCTATACCGGCAGCTACGCCTATTTCCAGGAAGGGGACGTTTTCTTCATGGAGGAAGCGGCCCTCGCGGAGAGCGTCTTTGCGACGGGGCGGAAAGTCGTGGGGCGGAAAGAGCTGGAAGTGGGCCGCCAGGTGGCGGTGACGGCTTATCCGATCACGGACAATGCGGGCGTCGTTTTTGCGGTGGTGGGATTCATTTCCAATTCCCTCAGCCAGCAGCAGGTGCTCACCGATACGGCCTACATGGCGCTGCTCCTCCCGCTGGCGGATGAGCCCTACCTCTCGCCGCGCCTCCAGGACGGCCTCATCGTGCTGGATTCTGTGGGACGCATCCTCTATGCCAACGATATGGCGGCGGGACTGTGCTTCGTACTGGAGAAGGAAGCGGCGGAGCCGAGAAACATCGTGGGCCGCGCCATGGTCCATCTGCCGCTGGTGGAAAAGATCATGGATGAGGGCCGCCCGGCGTATGGCGAGGAAAAGGCCGAGGGCCTGACGCTGTCCGCCTGGGGCATCCCCCTCCTCGCCCAGGGAAAAGTGCAGCGCACCATCCTCGTGCTGACCGATGTCACGGCGGTGCGGGAGAAAGAACAGCAGATCCTCGTCAAAAATTCCGTCATCAAGGAGATCCATCACCGGGTCAAAAATAATCTGAATACCATCGCCGGGATCCTGCGCATGCAGGCGCGGCGCGCGTCCAATGAAGAGACGAAGGAAGCGCTTCGCCGGGCAGTGGGACGCATCCTCGGCATTTCGCAGATCCACGAGATCCTCGCGCGGCAGAGCGGCGAGAATGTGGACTGGCAGGAGCTCCTGGGACGGCTGTGCCGTCTGTCGCTGGAGAGCCTTACCGCCGGGTCGCGGGTGAAGCTCGTCCTGGAAAATGACGAGACGCCGCTCATCATGAGTTCGGAAAGAGCGGTGACGCTTGCCATCGCTGTGAATGAACTGATCCATAACGCCATCGATCACGGATTCCGGGGGCTGCCTTCGGGGACGCTCACCATCAGCGCAAAGCGGGAAGGCGGCAGCCTCCATATCTGCGTGAAAAATGACGGACATCTGTTGCCGGAAGGCTTCGGAAAGGACGGATATGACCTGGGACTTCAGATCGTGAAGACTCTTTCCGTGGTCGAGCTGAAAGGAAGTTTCCGCTTCGGCAATGAAGACGGTCTGGTAACGGCGCACATCATATGCCCGCTGGAAAAGTTGGAGGAATAAGATGAAAAAGAAATACCGCATCGTGATTGCCGACGACGAGGCGCTCAGTCTGATGGATCTCAAGGAAATGCTGGAAGAAGAAGGCCACGAAGTGGCGGGCATGGGCGCGGACGGCGTGGAGGCGCTGGAGCTGACGAAGAAGCTCCGTCCGGACCTGGTCATCCTGGATGTGAAGATGCCCCGGCTCGACGGCATCCAGGCGGCGCAGATGATCGCCCACAGCGGTCTCGCGCCGGTGGTGCTCCTCACCGCGTTCGGCGATGAAGAAATGGTGGAGCGCGCGAAAAAATCTTTCGTTTTCGGTTATGTCATGAAGCCCGTCAGTGAGCGGGTGCTCTTTCCGACCATTGAGATCGCGGTAAGCCAGTTTGAGCGGCGGAAAGAGATGATCGGCCATGTGCAGGATGTGGAGCAAGAGCTGGCGGCGCGGAAAATCGTGGACCGCGCCAAGGGGCTGCTCATGAAGTATTACGGCATCTCCGAAGAAGAAGCGCACCGCCGGATGCAGGTGACCAGCATGAAGCGGGGCATCTCCGTTTCTGAAGTGGCGCAGCGGATCATCAAGGAGATCATGGCGAAGAAAAACAAGAGCGAAAAATAAAAGTAAAAAGAGGAAGAGCGGAAATTTTCCGCTCTTTTTTCGCGCGCCGCCGTTCCGTTGACGGGGGAGAGGGAAAACCATATAATGGTTGTGATTATTGTCAGAGCGGAAAGAGAAGAGTTTATGAATTTCGACAGGTTCAGAGACATATTGAAAAAAGAACAGATCCGTCTGCATGAGCCCATGGCACGGCACACCACGTTCGGCATCGGGGGCCCGGCAGACTGTTTTCTCGTACCTTCCAGCAGGGAAGAGCTTCTCCGGGTCTGCGCGGTGATCCGAGAAGAAAACATGCCCTTTTTCATTCTCGGCGGCGGAGCGAATCTGCTTGTCCGGGACAAGGGCATCCGCGGCGCGGTGATCTTTATGGGGCGTCTCCAGCATGTCCGGCAGGAAGGATGCCGGGTGATCGCGGAAGCGGGCGCCGCCACGGCGCGGGTGGCCCGCTTCGCCATGGAGCACGGTCTTTCGGGAATGGAATTTGCCGGCGGCATTCCCGGCACGATCGGCGGGGCCGCCTTCATGAATGCCGGCGCGTTCGGCGGGGACATGTCGAAGATCGTGGAGAGCGCCGTGACGTGCGACGCGGAAGGACATGTCCGCACTTACCGGGCCGGTGAGATGGGATACGCCTACCGGCACAGCTTCTTCATGGAGCATCCCGGAGAGATCCTCGTGGAGCTGCGCCTCTCTCTCCAGCCGGATGATCCCGAGGTGATTCAAAAGAAAATGACGGAGATCAATGAAAGCCGCCATGCCAGGCAGCCCGTCAGCTCGCGGAGCGCGGGAAGCACATTCAAACGGCCGGAAGGCCATTTTGCCGGAGCCATGATCGAAGAACTGGGGCTTAAGGGCTACGCCGTGGGCGACGCGGCCGTATCGGATGTCCACGCGGGCTTCCTCATCAATAAAGGGCGGGCGACCTGTGCGGACATGCTGGCCCTCATCCGGGATATACAGGAAAAAGTGAGAGCGCGGTATGGTGTGGACTTGGAGCCGGAAGTGCAGATCATCGGAGAAGAATAAAAGGAGGACACCATGAGAGTACTCGTTACCGGCGGCGCCGGGTATATCGGGAGCCACTGCAGCCGATATTTCAATGAAAAAGGCATAGAGACGGTCATTCTGGATAATCTCTGCGAGGGCCACCGGGAAGCGGCGCTGGGCAGCCGGCTCATCGTGGGAGACTGCGGCGACGGCCAGCTGCTGGACCGCATTTTTTCGGAAGAACCGTATGACGCGGTGATCCATTTTGCGGCGTTTACTTCCGTCGGCGAATCGGTGGCGGAGCCGCGGAAATATTTCCGCAACAACGTGGGAAATATGATGACTCTCATGGACGCCGCCGTCGACCACGGCATCGGATACTTCGTCTTTTCTTCGTCCGCCGCGGTGTTCGGCGAGCCGGAGGAGATCCCCATCAGGGAAGACCATCCGCAGCGCCCCATCAATCCGTACGGGGAAACGAAGATGATCGGCGAGCGCATGCTGGCGGATTATGAACGGGCCTACGGCCTCCATTCGTGCAGCTTCCGTTATTTTAATGCCGCCGGGGACTCCTCGGATTCCCTCATCGGCGAGTCTCACGATCCGGAAACGCACCTTATTCCGCTCGTGATCCGGGCGGCTCTCGGGAAACGCCCGCCGCTGCAGGTATTCGGCGGAGATTACGATACGCGGGACGGCAGCTGCATCCGGGACTATGTCCATGTGGAAGATCTGGCGTCCGCGCATTACCTGGGCCTGCGGTATATCATGGAGCACAATGTGTCGGAACAGTTTAATCTGGGCAGCGAGAACGGATTCACTGTGCTGGAGATCATCCGCGCTTTTGAAAAAGTGGCCGGCATCCCCGTGCCCTATGCGATGGCCGGACGCCGCGCGGGAGACCCTGCCGTGCTCGTGGCGGGCAATGAAAAGGCGAAAACGCTCCTCGGCTGGACGCCGGAGAAGAGCCGCCTCGAGACGATCCTGGCTGACGCGTATCAGTGGGAACTGAAAAGGACATATTAAAAAGAGCGCCGAAGAGGCGCTTTTTTCGTGCCGCTTTTGGACGGGCGGCGGGAATGATATAATAGGGAAAACAGCAAAGGAACGGTGAGGAAGATGGACGTTATCGCATTTATCGGGCCGGCGGGGACGGGCAAGAGCGACCGCGCGCTGGTGGTGGCTTATGAGAACAAATGCAGCTGCATCATCGACGATGGGATACTGATCTACAGAAACCGCATCGTCGCGGGCCGATCGGCGAAGAAGGAAGCCAATCCCATCGCCGCGGTGCGCCGCGCCATTTTCGAGGACAGAGACCAGGCGGAAGACGTGATCCGCGTGCTCCGCAATATCTGTCCGAACCGCATCCTGATCCTGGGCACGTCGGAAAAAATGATCGGAAAGATCACGGCGGCCCTTTCGCTCCCGCTTCCGAAGAAATATATCCGCATCCAGGACATCGCCAGGCCGGAGGAAATGCAGCGCGCCCACGACGCGCGCCACAAGGAGGGCAAGCACGTCATCCCCGTGCCGACCATGGAGCTCGCGCCGGAATTTAAAGGCTATCTCATCGATCCGCTGCGCACATTATTTCACCGGGGCCGCGGCGGCGACGAGCGGATGGAAAAATCCGTGGTGCGTCCCGTATTCAGCTATTACGGGAAGTTGACGTTTGCGAACCGCGTCGTGCGGGCGCTGGTGAATTATTCTCTCCGCGACATGAAAGATGACCTGCAGGTACATTCCGTGTCGAGTCAGAAGACGCAGGGCATGACGAACGGCATCATCCTTTCTCTGGATGTGACCGTGCGCGGCGGAAGCCCGCAGAAAGTCAAAGAGACCGTCCACGAAGCGCGGCGGCGGGTGCAGAAAGAGATCGAGTACACGACAGGGATGTATGTGGAGAAAATCAAGATATCCGTGACGACAGGGGTAAAGCAATAAGAACAAACGGCTTTCACGATCATGTGAAGGCCGTTGTTTTTTTGCGGAAATATGAAATGATGAAAATAAAAAAAGCGCCGAAGCGCGCACAAATAAAATGGAGCGGGTGAAGGGAATCGAACCCTCGTAACCAGCTTGGAAGGCTGGCGCTCTACCATTGAGCTACACCCGCAAAAGAATGGTCGGAGCAGCAGGATTTGAACCTGCGACCCCTTGGTCCCGAACCAAGTGCGCTACCAAACTGCGCTATGCCCCGACAACATGTGGAATTATAGCAGGTATTTTTTCAGCTGTCAAATGTTTTTTCAAAAATTTTTGGCAGCCCGGAAAAATTTTGCGGCAGATGGATTTCGGCGCTTTTCGGGAAGCGTCTGTTTTCGGAGAGGCGCTCATTTCCTCCCTTTGTCAGAAAGGGCAAATCCGATATAATAAGAGAAATACAATCTGAACGCGCAGGCCCGGCCTGCGGAGGAGGTCTCATGCCTTTTAAGAAAAAGAAGGGCACCGTCAGCCCGGTCAATATTTTGCGGGAATATGTGTCTACATACATGTACTGGGTCAAAACGGGAAAGGAAAAATTCCGGCATAAAAAGGAGATCGGTCCGATCTTCGCGGAGATGGAGAGCGCCCGGTACCTGTTTGAACAGGCCCTGTCCGGCACGGTGTACGATTATCAGAAGAAGCTGGAACGGAACGTGTGGGCCGCGGCGATGCATAAGTACGGCGAAGAAATGGACAAGCTGAAAGACGCGCTCCAGCGGGCGGTGGAAGCCTGCGAAGCGGCGAAGAGCGATGAAGAAAAGGAAGCCGCCGCCCGGGCAAAAGAGGAAGCGGAGAAGCGGAAGCAGGAAGAAGAAAAGCTCAGCCTGAAGGAACAGATGGCCCTCGCCGAGCAGCGGGAGCTGGAAGAAGAGGAGGATGAGCCGGAAGAGAGCCTGGAAGAAGAGATCGCCGCCGGAGCGGGAGAGACTATGACGGAAGCGGACTGCAAAGAGCTGTGGCGCATCTACCAGGGAATGAACCGGGAGTACAAGCAGATGAAAAAGACCGCCGACCGGTGGATCGAAGAAAACCCGGAAGAAGGCTGCCTCGGCGTGACGCTCATGCTCCTGCTGGCGCCGCTCGCCGCGGTGTACGGGCTCTTTCAGATCCTGTAAGAGCGCTTTATTTCCCATGATTTTTATGATATGATAAAATAAATTCAGGATTGAACGGGAGGTGTCATCATGTCCAAACACATCGTTACGATCAACAAGGGATCTCTGCAGGACACGATCAAATTTGAGAGCTGCAGCGAATGCCAGACGTCCTGCCAGTCCGCATGCAAGACCAGCTGCACCATCGGAAACCTGGTCTGCACGGAAGAAGCGAAGAAGGACTGATTCGCATCCCTGGCCCCGGGCCTGAAAGTGGCCGGGGCTTTTTTCATGGATATTTTCTACACGGGGGAGAACTTGCATGGATAACAGAGTAAAACCCATGATCCATAAATTTAAACAGAACGGCATGAATATCGTCATGGATGTGAACAGCGGCATCGTTCATGTTGTGGACGATATGACTTATGATGTGCTGGATGTCTATACCGGAAAAAACAGGGAAGATGTGCTGGCGCGCTTCGCCGGCGCGTATGATGAAAAAGAGCTTGCCGAGGTCATGGACGATCTGGACGGCCTTATCGCGAAGGGCATGCTCTTTGCTGAAATGGATCCGGATTATAAAGTGGCCATCGAAGACAGGCCCATCATCAAGGCGCTTTGCCTGAATATCGCTCACGACTGCAATCTGCGGTGCCGGTACTGCTTCGCCGGACAGGGCGGCTACGGCAAGTGGCGCATGCTCATGAGCTTCGACGTGGCGCGGCGCGCCGTGGATTTCCTCATCGCCCACAGCGGGCCCCGGCAGCACTGCGAGATGGACTTCTTCGGCGGCGAACCGCTCATGAACTGGCATGTGGTGCAGCAGACCGTTTCCTATGTGCGGGAGCAGGAGAAGAAACACAATAAGATCATCAAGCTGTCGCTCACTACGAACGGCATGTACCTCGATGAGGAGAAGGTCAAGTACCTCACGGACAATCACATCGCCCTCATTCTCTCGCTGGACGGGCGGAAAGAAAACCACGACCGCATGCGCCCCGGCGTGCACGGCGAAGGCACCTATGACAGGGTGCTGAAAAATCTCCAGTACTGCGTGGCGCACCGCGACGGGGAAGAGTATTACGTCCGCGGCACCTACACCAAGTACAATCTGGACTTCACCAATGATGTCCTCGACATGGTGGATAAAGGATTCCCCGCCGTTTCCATGGAGCCCGTCGTGGGCGACCTGACCGAACCCTACGCCATTCAGGAAGAAGATCTGCCCCGGGTGAAAGAGGAATATGAGACGCTGGCGAAGGTCTTTATCCAGCGGGAAGAAGAAGGGCATCCTTTCTTCTATTTCCATTTCAATATGAACCTCTGGCAGGGACCGTGCCTGCCGAAGCGACTCCGCGGCTGCGGCGCGGGCCACGAATACCTTGCGGTCGTGCCGAACGGCGACATCTATCCGTGCCATCAGTTCGTCGGCCGCGACGGCTATGTCATCGGCAATGTATACGACGGCCTCACCAATATGAAGATGATGAAGGAATTCCGGGAAAATCACGTGCTGAGCAAACCGGAATGCGTGGACTGCTGGGCGAAATTCTTCTGCTCCGGCGGCTGCCATGCCAATAACGAGACCTATGCCGGCGATATTCACAAGCCCTTCCATATCAGCTGCGAGATCCAGAAAAAACGCATCGAATGCGCGCTCATGATCCAGGCGTACAATCAGATGAAGAAACCGCAGGTCATGGAGCAGCCGGGCCTTGCCAAACAGCTGGCGCGGGAAAAATAAAAAAAGCACAGAAAAACACCGGAACGCTTTGGCGGGCCGGTGTTTTCATTTTGCGAAAATTCCAGAGAAAAGCCCCGCGGGCCGGATCGCATGCCGGTCTGCGGGGCTTTTCGCATTCAGAACGTGAGCGCGCCGGTGAGATAGCACACGGCGGTCATGACGAGGGTGGAGCCGAAGGCCCAGAGGAAAATAAATTTCTGGTGATCCACAAGGTCGACCCGGGAAAGGCTGATGAGCACGAGCGTCGCCGCGGCGAGCGGGGAGAGCGGGAAGCCCACGGTCATCTGCCCGAGAACGGCGGCGCGGCCCACTTCGACGGGATCGACGCCGAGGGGGACGGCCATTTCATAGATGACAGGGAGAACGCCGAAGTAGTAGGCATCTGTCGGGAAGACGAGGCTGAGGGGCATGCTCGTGACGGCGACGGCCAGCGGCAGGAAGCTGCCCATATGGGCGGGAATGAATGAGACGAGCGTCTTCGCCATTTCCGCGACCATTTTCGTTTCCGAAAGGATGCCTGTGAAACAGCCGGCGGAGAAGATGAGCGCCACGATCATGAGGACTTCTCCGGCGTAATTTTTGAGGCGCGCGGTCTGGTCGTCCAGACGGGGATAATTGACGGTGAGCGCGATGGCGAAGCCGATCATGAAGATGGTTGCCATGGGCATGACGTCCATGAGAAGGATGGCGATCATGGCGACGGTGAGGAGGAAATTGAACCAGAACAATTTCGGCCGCTTGGCGGCGGGATCGCTGCCGAGACCGTCAAAGGTGTGCGCGTCGATCTTAAATACGCCGAGGCGCTGCCGCTCCTTCCGCCCCACATACCAGCAGGCGAAGAGCACCCACGCGATGCCGGCGAACATGGCGGGCACGATGGGATTGAAGACGAGAGAAGAATCGGCGTGGAGCACGGCCATGACGCGGGTGGTCGGTCCGCTCCAGGGAAGGACGTTCATGACGCCCGCCGCCATGCCGACGGCGAAAGGCAGGATGAGGGGATTCATCTTGAGCTTCGTCGTGATGGGGAGCATGGCGGTGATGGAAATGATAAATGTAGTCGTGCCGTCGCCGTCGAGAGAGACGAGCATGGCAAGCACCGCCGCTCCGATGGTGATCTTGACGGGATCGCCCTTCACGAGCTTCAGAATGCGGTTCACCATGGGGTCAAAAAGCCCGGCGTCGATCATCAGCCCGAAGTACATGACGGCAAAGATCGGGATCATGGCGGAAGGTGTGACCTTGAGCACGCCGTTGATCATCATTTTCCCGATGTCCAGGCCGAATCCGCCGATGAGGGCGGCAATGACGGGAATGCCGATGAGCGCGGCCTGGATGGAGAGCTTTTTCGTCATCGTCGTGTAGAGGAAAATAATAATAGAGGCAAAACCCAATGCGGCGATCATAAGAGGCCCTCCTTTCCGGTTCAGATATGGGTATCGTTTTCTTTGATGATCCGCACCATTTCACAGCAGGCGCTGACAAGGTGCTCCACGATCTTCTCGCCCCGCTCCGCGCTGGACGCGAAGGGATCGCCCATGACGCCCTGCTTCGTGACGTCGTCCATATCCATGTAGAGATTGAACGGCACGCCGCCGACCATGCCCTTTTTGAGGCCTGCCACGGGGACGCCTTTATACTCTTTGATGGTCTCCACCGGGCCGAGCAGATCCATGCGCATGAATTCCGGATACAGGTAGAGCATGACGGAGGTGACCGGATCGCCGCCGTGGCCGGAGGAATCCGGGCCGTCCCCGTAGATTTCCTTTTTCGCTTTTTCCGTAAGGCCCTGCCAGAGGTCGATGGAGAAGCACGTGAGGCCTTTCTCCCGGCGGAGACGACGCGCCACATCTTCAATGGTGGGCGTATTGCCGGCGTGGCCGTTGATGAAGAAGAGCTTTGTCACGCCGTGCTCCGTGAGGCTCTGCACCACGTCGGTGATGACCGCTTCCACCGTGGAGGGGCGGAGGGAAATGGTGCCGGGAAATCCGCGGAAATATTCGCTGCATCCGAAGGGGATGACGGGAATGTAGTAAGCGCCGGAGCGCTCCGCGACCCGCCGGGCGATGGCTTCCGCCGCCAGATAATCGCCGGTGAGCGTGTGAATGCCCTGCTGCTCCGTGGAGCCCATGGGAATGAGGATGACCGGGTCCTCCGCGAAGACTTTTTCAATTTCCTTCCATGTCATATGGTACAGTGCGTGTTTTTCCATAAGAATCCCTCCTATTCACTTTCTTCATATAATTATGAGTTTCTAATATCATAATATTACAAAGAATAGGGAGAATCAAGGAATCTGGCGAGCAGAGGACGGATAGGATAAGATAGAAGCAGGAAGAAGGAGGGAGAGACATGCGGCAGACTTTGAGCCTGCGGATCTATCAGGATCTGTACAGCAAGATCCGCAGCCATTTTTACAAGCCCGGGGAGCAGCTCCCCACGGAAGTCGTCCTTTCGGAAATGTATAATGCCAGCCTTTCTCCGGTGCGGCAGGCGCTGGGAAAACTGGAGAGCGGGCAGCTCATCGTGCGCGTGCCCGGGAAGGGGACTTTCGTGGCGGAGTCCATGCCGTGGGAAAACATGCTGGCCATGAGCGGATTCGGTGTTCATTTCATCGATAAAAAGATCGACAGCGATGACGTGCGGTGCCCGACGGAAGAATGCCGGCGGAAAGTCATGCCGGAAGAGGTGAGGCGGCTGTTTCGGACGGAAGAAGGGAAGGAATGGACGTTTCTCTCCCGCGTGCGCTATGTGAACGGGCAGCCCCTGTTTTATCTGAATCATTATTTTGAAAGGCCGGGGCCGGAAGAAGTTTTCCGGGCGGGAGAGATCAAATCGCTCCGCCGGTTCCTCGCGCCGTACGGCGTGCGCCCGGCGTATGTGTCGGAACGGGTCCAGGCGGTGGCGGCGGACGGGGCGCTGGGGCGGATCCTTTCCGTGCCGGAAGGCTATCCGCTTCTGAAGATCGTTCGGCGGGAACTGGACGGGGAATACCGTCCAGTCATCTGCGGCGAATATTATGTCAATTCTGAAAAATGGGATTACCGCGTGCAGTACAATGCGGGCGAACTGTGAGCCCGGCGGAGAAACGGAGGAAAATATGTCGAAGATCATGGACAGAATGAAAGAACTGGAAGCGGAGTATATCGAGATCCGCCGGGCCATCCACCAGCATCCGGAGACGGCTTTCGAGAAAAAAGGAAACGACGGAGCTGGTCGTGAGAGAGCTGGAGCGGTACGGCATCGAAGTCTTTCGGAACGGGGAAGACACCGGCGCCGTGGGCGTGCTGCGCGGCGCCCTGCCGGGAAAGACCGTCGCTCTCCGGGCAGACATCGACGCGCTGCCCATGCAGGAAGAGACGGGGCTTCCCTTTGCTTCGGAAATTCCCGGCCGGTGCCATGCCTGCGGTCATGATATCCATACGGCAGCGCTCCTGGCCGCGGCGCGGCTCCTCAGCGAGCATCGGGAGCAGCTGCGCGGGACGGTGAAATTTTTCTTTCAGCCGGCGGAGGAAAAGCTGGGCGGCGCGAAGAGCCTGATCGCCCATGGATTCCTGGACGACGCGGACGCCATCTTCGGCGCGCACACCTGGCCGGACGTGCCGGGCGGCTCCGTAGGGATAAAAAGAGGCGCGGCCATGGCCGGTTCGGATACCTTCCGCATCACCATCACCGCCCCGGGCGGCCACGCGGCGCATCCCCACAAAACGCCGGATCCCATCGCAGCGGCGGCGTACATGATCACCCAGATCCAGACCATCGTGGCGCGGGAGCTGAATCCCCTCGATTCCGCCGTGATCACCGTGGGGAAAATGACAGCCGGCACGGCGGCCAACATCATTCCGTCTGAAGTCGTGCTGGAAGGCTCCATGCGATACCTGCTTCCGGCGGTGCGCGCGCAGATCCATGACAGCCTCCGGCGCATCGCGGAAGGGACGGGAACGGCGCTCCACGTAAAGACCGCGGTAGAGATCATTCCCGGCTGCGGCCCGGTGATCGGCGCGGATGAACTGGTCAGCATGGCGGAAGCATCGGCGGCGCGGCTTCTCGGAGAGGAGAAAGTGGAGATCCTTCCTTCCGCCTCCATGGGCTCCGAAGACTTTGCCTTCTATTTGGAAAAGAAGCCGGGCGCATTCTTCCGGATCGGCACGGGCGGAGAATCCGCGGAAAGCTGCCTGCCGCTCCACAATAACCGGCTCATTTTCAATGAAGCGGCCATCGCCGCCGGCGCGGTGACCTTCTGCGGGATCGTATTCCTCTTTACCGGCTCCGATCTGTCTGCCCTGGAATAAGGGCATCAAAAAAAGACCTGAGAAAAACTCAGGCCTTTTTTGATTTACTGGATGACGATCGTGCTCACCGCCGAATCCTCCGCGGTGAATGTACCGGCTTTCTTATCGTAGACAAGAACGTGATCCTGCGTGGTGCCCGCCGCGTCGGATAAATGGAGGATCAGGTCCTTTTTCTGTACTTCAATGGAAGCGGACGTCCAGTCGCCCGGAACCGATGACGCGTCGAAGGCGGTCTTGAATTTTCCGCCGCTGTAAGAAACGACGAGGCATCCGCCGGGCGCGCCCGTGTCGATAATGTAGAATCGTTTCCCGTTATCCGTATTGATGACGGGCGTCACGGAAACGATCGCATTCTTTACCGCGCCGGAAGTCTGCGTCAGGCAGGGAAGCTGCAGAGCGAAGGCATCCTCGTCAGCCATGTCGCCGTACAGGAAATAGAACGATGCCGTGTCCTCAGCAGGAGAAACGGAGACCTTCAGAAATTGTTCAGACGACAGAGAAATACGGGCCGCGCTCGTTCCGCCTTCCGTGAAAAAACGGGCTTCCGCGCTTTCCATCCAGTCGGCGCGCGCGGAGAACGGAAAAAGAAACAGCGCACATGCGGCAGCTGCCAGGATCTTTTTATTCATCGTGAGACCTCCTTTGCAGAAATTTACCTTTTTATTATTACCCCCATTATACAGAGAAGCGGCAGAGAAAGGAAGCGGCGCGGCTGACGGGCGGATATTTGTTCCGGGGAAACGAAGAATAAATACAGCCTAATTTCAGATAGAGACTGTCTTAAAAGAAAAGCGAGAAAAACCGTTGACGGAAAGCGGCGGCCGTGATAAGATAACCAACGTCGCCGAACGGCGGCGCCCTCCCGAAACTTCTTCAAAAAGAAATTTCAAAAAAGGGCTTGACAGCAAATGACAAATTTGCTATCATGTGAAAGTCGCATCGAGCGGCTGGTTCTTTGAAAACTGAACAGTACAGCGAACTATATGCCGATGTGCAGGATAGCAATATCCCGCAAATCATTTGAGAAATAACAATGGCATCGAGCCATCAAACGATCTATCATGGAGAGTTTGATCCTGGCTCAGGACGAACGCTGGCGGCGTGCTTAACACATGCAAGTCGAACGAGGCTTTGGAAGCTTGCTTTTAAAGCCGAGTGGCAAACGGGTGAGTAACGCGTAAACAACCTGCCTTCAGGATGGGGACAACAGACGGAAACGACTGCTAATACCGAATACCTTCCAATGGCCGCATGACCGATGGAAGAAAGGGTGGCCTCTACCTGTAAGCTATCGCCTGAAGAGGGGTTTGCGTCTGATTAGGCAGTTGGCGGGGTAACGGCCCACCAAACCGACGATCAGTAGCCGGTCTGAGAGGATGAACGGCCACACTGGAACTGAGACACGGTCCAGACTCCTACGGGAGGCAGCAGTGGGGAATCTTCCGCAATGGACGAAAGTCTGACGGAGCAACGCCGCGTGAGTGAAGACGGCCTTCGGGTTGTAAAGCTCTTTGATCCGGGACGAACGGCAGGACAGCTAATACCTGTTCTGAATGACGGTACCGGAAGAACAAGCCACGGCTAACTACGTGCCAGCAGCCGCGGTAATACGTAGGTGGCAAGCGTTGTCCGGAATTATTGGGCGTAAAGCGCGCGCAGGCGGCTTTTTAAGTCCATCTTAAAAGCGTGGGGCTCAACCCCATGATGGGATGGAAACTGGAGAGCTGGAGTATCGGAGAGGAAAGCGGAATTCCTAGTGTAGCGGTGAAATGCGTAGAGATTAGGAAGAACACCGGTGGCGAAGGCGGCTTTCTGGACGACAACTGACGCTGAGGCGCGAAAGCGTGGGGAGCAAACAGGATTAGATACCCTGGTAGTCCACGC
>UQYL01000017.1 GCA_900545365.1 uncultured Dialister sp.
TGCGCAGGTAGGACAGGGCGTCCTTGATCTCGGCGCGGCCGAAAAACTGCACGCCGCTGTAGATGGTATAGGGGATCTTCTCCCGCTGGAGCACCTCCTCGACCGTCCGCGTGAGATAATGCGCGCGGTAGAGCACGGTCATATCGCGGTAGGGCGTTCCGCCGTCGTGCAGGGCCTGCATCTGCGCCGCCATCCACGCGGCCTCGTCCGCCGCGCTGCGCGCATGGTGCAGACGGACCGGTGCGCCGTCCGGCAGGGTGGGGAGCAGGGATTTTTCCATGCGGTCCGTGTTTCTGGCGATGAGCGAATTTGCCACGGACAGGATCTGCGGCGTGGAGCGGTAATTTTCCATCATCAGGATCGTGCGCGTACCGGGAAAGACCTGATCAAAGTCCAGCAGATACCGGATGTTCGCTCCGCGCCAGGTATAGATCGTCTGGTCGGGATCGCCCACGACGAAAAGATTTTTGTGGTACCCGCAGAGAGCGTCCATCAGCTCGTACTGGAGCCCGTCGATGTCCTGAAATTCATCGATCATGATGTATTCCAGCCGTTCCTGCCATTTCCGGCGGATCGCTTCATTCTCCCGGAAAATGAAGAGCGTGAATTTGATGAGGTCGTTGTAATCCAGGCCGAAGCATTTCTTTTCCTGATAGAGATAGCCGTAAAAAATGATGTCTTCCGCGGCGGACGCGCCGTCGTATTTCTCTTTCAGCGCGTCCAGGGGCATGGCGGCCATGTCGCGGTAATAATCGGGCTCCCGGAAAAGTTTCCGTATTTCGATCATGTCCCTGGCGGCGGCGAATGTCATGTCCCGGAGGGTGAGGCCCCGTTCTTCGTAGATGATCTGGAGCATGGCATCGATGTCGCCGTTGTCGAGAACGAGAAATTTTTTCGGATACTGCACGGCGTGGCTGTCTTCCTGAAGAACGGAGACGCAGAATCCGTGAAACGTATTGATGTAGCCGGTGCTGTCGTCGCCGGTGAGGCGGCGGATGCGCTGCCGCATTTCTTCGGCGGATTTATTGGTGAAGGTGACGCAGAGGATGCGGCCGGGCAGGATGCCCAGTTCATTGACGAGATAGGCGAAGCGCCGGGAGAGCGCCCGTGTTTTCCCGGAACCCGCGCCGGCGATGACGCGGACGAAGCCTTCTGTGGACGTGACGGCTTCCCGCTGCGCCGGAGAGGGGTCTTGCAGCAAGTCAGACATGGGATACCTCCTTACAGAACGTTTGTTTCTTGCATTATAACAGCGGCGGGACGGATGCTCAACAGGAAGGGGAAACCCGGAAGGCGGCGGAAATTTTTCGGAAATGGATGAGCGCTTCTCATTTTCCGCCGTGTTACAATAGAGGGGTAAAATTTTTTGAACAGGAAGGTACGTATGGCTTCGGTAGAAATAGAGAAAAAGGCGGAAGCGCTGCGGAAGGAGCTGCGCCGCCACAGTTATCTGTATTATGTGCTGGACCGCCCGGAGATCACCGATTTTGAATTCGACAGGATGTACCGGGAGCTGGTCGATCTGGAAAAGGCCCATCCCGAGATCATCACGCCCGATTCGCCGACACAGCGCGTGGGCGGGAAGGCGAGCGACGATTTCCGCAAGGTCCGCTTCAGAAAGCCCATGCTCAGTCTGACGAATGTCTTTAATGCGGAGGAGCTCCGCGAATTTGACCGGCGCGTGAAGTCGTCCCTCGGCACGGACGCGGTGGAGTATATCACGGAGCTGAAGATCGACGGGCTCTCCATGAATCTCGTCTACGAGGACGGGCGGCTCGTGCAGGGGCTGACCCGCGGCGACGGGCGGGTCGGGGAAGATGTGACGGCCAATGTGAAGACCATCAAAACGATCCCCCTCTACATAGAAAACGCGCCGCCTTACATGGAAATCCGCGGCGAGGTCTATATGCCGCGGAAGAGCTTCGCCCGTCTCAATGAGGAGCGGGACGAGGCGGGCCTCATGCCCTTTGCGAACTGCCGGAACGCGGCGGCGGGGTCGCTCCGCCAGCTGGACCCGCACGTGACGGCGGCGAGGAATCTGGACTTCTTCGCCTACGCCATCGGAGAGACGGACGGGCTGGATATCCGCACGCAGGAGGAGCTGCTGAAGCGGCTGGCGGATTTCCATTTCCGGGTGAATCCGAATTACCGGAAATGGGATTCCATCGAAGGCGTCATTGAAGGCGTCAGCGAATGGGCGGAGAAGCGCCACGGGCTGGCTTACGACACGGACGGCATGGTGATCAAGGTGAACAGTTTCCTCCAGCAGGAGGAGCTCGGCGCGACGGTGAAGGACCCGAAATGGGCGACGGCCTACAAGTACCCGCCGGAAGAAGCGGTGACACAGGTGGAGCGCATCGTCGTGACCATGGGGCGCACAGGCGTCCTCACGCCGTCCGCTGATCTCACGCCGGTGCGTCTTGCCGGGACGACGGTGAAGCGGGCGACGCTGCACAATCTGGATTTCATCCGGGAGAAGGATATCCGCGAAGGCGACTGGGTGCGCATCTACAAGGCGGGCGAGATCATTCCCGAGATCGCGGCGGTGCTGAAGGAGAAGCGCAGCGGAAAAGAAAAGGAATTTCAAATGCCGGATTCCTGTCCCGTATGCGGCGGGAAAGTGGAGCGCGTGGAAGGCGAGGCGGCGTACCGCTGCGTGAATCCGCAGTGCGGCGGCGTAGTGCGGGAAAAGCTCATTCATTTCGCTTCCCGTGACGCCATGAACATCGAAGGTCTCGGGCCGTCCGTGGTGGACAGCCTGCTGGCGTACGGCCTCGTGAAAGATCCCGCCGATTTCTACACGCTCCGCACGGAAGAGCTCCGGCAGATCGAGCGGATGGGTGAGAAGAGCGCCAATAATCTCGTCGCCGCCGCCGCGGACAGCCGGGGCAGAGGCCTGGCGAAGCTCCTCTTCGGGCTGGGCATCCGCTTCCTCGGCGCGAAGGGAGCGGAGCTCCTCGCCGCGCGGTACCATACGCTGCGCGCCGTCATGGAGGCGGATGAAGAGTCGCTGCAGGAGACGGAAGGCATCGGGAAAGTCATCGCCCGGAGCGTGTACGATTATTTCCGGGATGAGCGGAATCTGGAGATCGTCCGCAAGCTGGAAGCGGCGGGCGTCGTGACGGAGGAAGTGAAGGAAGAAACGGCGGGCGGCGCTTTTGAAGGCGAGCGGGCCGTGCTCACGGGAAAATTGTCCTCCATGGGCCGCCGGGAAGCGGGCGAGCTCATCCGCAGGCTCGGCGGCGAGGTGCAGTCGTCGGTGACGAAGACGACGACCCTCGTGATCGCCGGAGAGGACGCGGGAAGCAAGCTGGAAAAGGCGCGGGCCAAAGGCATACCGATCCTGACGGAAGAGGAATTTCTGAAACGGGCGGGAGCCGGCGGCGGAAGCGCCGGGACGCCGGAGAAAGAGGAGGACAGTCTTTTCTGAATCCGGAGGAAAGCCCGCGAAAGGAACCGCTCATTGACAGCGCGGGGAAAACCGTTTAAATACAGCTAAATTTATATCAGTAAAGGCGCTGTCTCAGAGAGACGGCGCTTTTGTTTTTGCAAGGACGCTGCTCTTCGGAGCGGCGTTTTTGCGCAAAAAAAGGAGCCTCTCTATGAAACTTCGCGTGAAGATCGCCGCCGTGCTGATGGCGGCGGCAGGATTTGCGGCGGCAGCTCCGGCTGCGGTATCCGCCATGACGGGCCGGTCATCGGCATTACGTGGAAAAGCAATACCCAGGATTATGCGGCGTTTAAAAAGATCATTGAAGACGCGGGAGGCGTCCCGGTAGAGCTGGGGCAGGTCAGAAATGAAAAGATCGGCTATAACGCGGACGGTACCGTAGCGGCGGACGATGTGTATCCTTCCGGCATGCTCACGGAAGAAGCGGCGGCGGTGAAAGCGAACCGTTTCGATGAGACCAATGCGGCAGAGGTCATGAAACAGGTGGACGGCGTTTTCTTTACGGGCGGAGAAGACATCAGTCCGTCTCTCTTCAAAGTTCCGCAGAAAGAAGAGAACAAGGGCGAAGCAATCAACGCGGCCCGGGATATCTCCGACTATACGCTCATGTCGTACTGCATTGCGAAAGATATCCCCGTGCTGGCGGTATGCCGGGGAGAACAGATGATGGGCATCGTTTCCGGGGTGACGTTCATTCAGGATATTCCTGCGTATTATGCGGACAAAGGAGCGGACTACAATGATCTGCACCGGATGCCGGCGGGCGTGCCGAATCGGACGTATGCTCACCACGATGTGGAGATATTCCCCATTCCGTCTCATCTTTATCAGATCGTAGGAGATACGAAGCTGGAGAAAGTTTCCTCCTGGCATCATCAGGCCGTGGAAAGCCTGACGGGCACGCCTCTGGTACAGACCGCGCAGACTGTTTCGAACGGCGTGGCCATCGTGGAAGGCGTGGAGAATCCGTATAAGAAATTCTGTGTCGGCGTACAGTTCCATCCGGAAAACGATCTGGTGGAAGTCGGGCAGAGGGGAAAAGATGCGTCCGGATTCTGTGACAACACGATCTGTCTTCGCTTCTTCCAGGCTCTCGTGAAAGCCGCTTCCAGAAAATAAGCGCGCGGAGCTTTTGGAATAAAGAGAGAACACGCAGAAAAAAACTGGAAAGCATAAAAGCTTTCCAGTTTTTTACGCGGCGGCATTCTTGAAAAGACCGATCATTTTCGGGAGATCATATTTCTGAGGCTCACCGCTTCCGCTATGTGAGCGGCATCGATATTTTCGCTGCCCGCGAGGTCCGCGATGGTGCGGGCGACTTTGATGATGCGGTCGTAGCTGCGGGCGGAGAGATGGAGCTTTTCAAAGACGGCGCGGAGCAGGCCGGATGCTTCCGGGACGAGGCGGCACGTTTCTTTCAGCTGGCTGTGTCCCATTTCCGCGTTGGTGTGCATGTGCCAGCGGGCAAGGCGTTCCCGCTGTATATCGCGGGCAGCAGCGACGCGGGCGGCGATGGCGGCGGAAGGCTCACCGCGGATCTCCGCGGTGAGCTCGCTGTACCGGGGACGCTGGACGGAGACGTGGAGATCGATGCGGTCCAGCAGGGGGCCGGAGATGCGCCGCCGGTACCGCTGGATCTCGCCGTCCGTGCAGGTGCATTCATGGTCGGGATCACCGAGGTATCCGCAGGGGCAGGGGTTCATGGCGGCGATGAGAATAAAATCCGCCGGATATGTAAAGGAGGCGTTGACTCTGGAGATATGCACGGCCCGGTCTTCCAGGGGCTGCCGGAGGACTTCCAGCACAGACCGGGGAAATTCAGGCAGTTCGTCAAGGAAAAGCACGCCCCTGTGGGCGAGGGTCACTTCGCCGGGACGGGGAATGGTGCCGCCGCCGATCAGTCCCGCCATGGAGATGGTGTGATGAGGGCTGCGGAAGGGGCGCTCTCTCATGATGCGTTCAGCCCGGAAGAGCCCGGCTACGCTGTAGATCTTCGTCACTTCCAGCGCTTCTTCATCGGACATGGGCGGAAGAATGGTGGCGACGCGCCGGGCAAGCATCGTCTTTCCCGATCCGGGCGGGCCTGTCATGAGCAGATTGTGCGCGCCTGCCGCGGCGATCTCCATGGCGCGTTTGGCGACGACCTGCCCCTGCACTTCGGAGAAGTCCGCGGAATTTTCCGGCTGGAAGGGATACTCTTCCTTCTCCGCCGGGGCGAGAGGCTGCCGGCCGAGAAGATGCTCGGCCAGTTCAGCCAGCGTTTTCGGCGCGTAGACCCGAATGCCCCGGCAGAGGAGGGCTTCACCCGCGGCTTCCGGCGCGAGGAAATAGTTTTCAAATCCCGCTTCCGCTCCGGCGAGCGCCATGGAAAGGATGCCCGGTACGGGGCGGATCTCGCCGCGGAGGGAGAGCTCACCGATGAAGAGACATTTTTCCAGCGCTTCCTGCGGGAGCTGGCCGCTGGCGGCGAGGATCCCCACGGCGATGGGAAGGTCAAGGCCGGACCCTTCTTTCTTCAGATCGGCCGGGGCCAGATTGACGGTCAGCTTATAGACCGGGAACCGGTAGCCGGAATTTTTGATGGCGGAGCGGACGCGCTCCTTGGATTCTTTGACGGACGCCGCGGGCAGGCCGACGATGTCGAAGCTGGGGACATGGGCATTGATGTCGACTTCGACGGTGATGATGTGGCCGTTCAGGCCGAACGTGGCGGAGCCGTATGCCTGTGCGAACATGGTACCTCCTGTGAAAACGGATCAGAACGCGTTGGCAAGGTGGCGGATCTTCAGCTCTTTTCCCGGAAGGGCAAGAATTTCGACGATGTCAAAGCGGGCGGGGCAGCCGGATACATGGCGCTCCGCGTAATAAAGGGCCGCGCAGTCCCGGATGCGGCGCTGCTTAAGCGGGGTCACCGCCTCGATGGGAAGGCCCCACCGCAGGCTGCGCCGGGTCTTGACTTCCACGAAGACAAGAAATTCGCCGTCTTTCATGATGAGATCGATCTCTCCGTGGGTGCGTCTGAAATTTCTTTCGATAAAGCGCATGCCCTTCTTTTCCAGATAGGCCCGGGCAAGAGTCTCTCCTTCCCGGCCGAAAGCAGTGGTCTCCATGGCGTCTCCTGTACTTTTCGCGCGGCAAAATCAAAAGTTTTTCTGTCTGTTTCAATCATAGGTATATCGGTTTCGATTATCAAGAAAAAATTTTCAGCGGCTTCCGCGAAACGGGCGGGAAATGACAGGCCGACAGGGGAAAACGGGAGATTTTTCGGCGCCGTTTCCGCTAGGACCGCTTTTCATTGGAGCGCCGCGTTATAATGAAGAAAAGTTTTTGAAAGGAGAGAACCATGGATATCTATGCAGCGGCGCTGCCGGGGATGCCGCAGCTGGGAGCCCGGCGGATACGGGGGCTGATCGCCTTTTTTCATACGGCGGAAAATGTGTGGAGAGCGTCGGACGCGGAGATACGGGAGTCGGGCGTCCTGTCTCCGGCGCTGGCGTCAAAGTTCTGCGCCTGGCGCGGGCAGGAGGATCCCGTGCGCGCCGGGGAAGAGCTGCGGAAGCGGGACGTCCAGGCCGTGACGTGGGAAGAGGAGGCTTATCCGCCCCTTCTGCGGGAGACTGCCAATCCGCCGGCTGTCCTCTTTTACCGCGGCAGCGCTCCGTCGTGGAAGAAGACTGTCGCCGTGGTGGGCGCGCGGAAGGCGACGGCCTATGGCGTGAACGCGGCGGAGCACATCGCGGAAGGGCTGGCGAAGGAAGGCGTTGTCATTGTGTCCGGCGGGGCGAGAGGCATCGATACGGCGGCGCATAAAGGCTGTCTCTCCGGAGGCGCGCCGACAGCGGCGGTCATGGCGTGCGGTTTGGATGTGACCTATCCTCCGGAAAACAGGAATCTCTTTCAGAAGATCTGCGATGCCGGCGGGACGGTCCTTTCGGAATATCCTCTCGGCACGATGCCGCTTGGGCGGCAGTTTCCCGCGCGGAACCGCATCATCGCAGGCATGTGCCGCGCTGTGGTCGTCACGGAGGCGGCAGAGCGGAGCGGCTCGCTCATCACGGCGGATTTTGCGCTGGAAGAGGGACGGGATGTCTTCGCCGTTCCGGGAAGCATCTGGTCATCCATGAGCCGGGGCACGAACCGCCTCATCCGGGGCGGCGCGGTCTGCTGCACCGGAGCGGAAGATATTCTCAGTGAATACGGATGGGAACGCACCGGAAAGGCGCCGGAGAAAAAGCCCGCGGAACAGTTGACACTGGAAGAAGAAATGGTGTATCGTTTCTGCTGTGCGGGGGAGACCGTGTCGGCCGAGGAGATCCTCGAGCAGAGCGCGCTTCCCGTGGATAAACTGACGATGATTTTGCTGTCGCTTACAGTGAAGGGCTATATTTCGGAAGAGGGGCCGGGACTTTACGCCGCCCGCTGACGGGAGCTTCACGGAAGCGTTTTATTATTTCTGACAGGAATGGAGAGCTATGTCGATCAAGAGAACGATCACTATCGGAGACCGGAAAAAGAGGACGGCTGCCGTGCCTCGGGAAGAGCCTGCTTTTCAGCGCACGCCGAACCCGAAAGGAAAGCATCTGGTCGTGGTGGAATCCCCGGCCAAAGCGCGGACGATCGAGAGAATCCTCGGCCCGGACTACAGGGTCATGGCGTCTATGGGGCATCTGCGGGATCTGCCGAAGCGCACGCTCGGCGTGGATGTGGAGCACGGCTTCCGGCCGCAGTACGTTCATGCGGACGGCAGGGAAGATGTGATCCGGGAGCTGCAGAAGGAAGCGAATAAAGCGAAAGACGTCCTTCTCGCGACGGACCCTGACCGCGAAGGGGAAGCCATTTCCTGGCATCTGTCCAAACTTCTCGATGTGGATCCGAAAGCGCCTGTGCGCATCGCTTTCCATGAGATCACGCCGCCGGCGATTCGGGAAGCGGTCAAGCATCCGGAACCGATCGATGAGAACCGTGTGGACGCGCAGCAGGCCCGGCGCGTGCTGGACCGGCTCGTAGGCTACAAGCTGTCGCCCTGGCTGTGGCGGCAGGTGTACCGCGGCCTTTCCGCGGGACGCGTGCAGTCTGTGGCGGTGCGTCTGATCTGCGAACGGGAGGAAGAGATCCGGGCGTTCCATCCGGAAGAATACTGGACGATCGAAGGAAAATACAAGACTGACGGAAAAGAAAGCTTCCGGGCGCGGCTGACGCAGATTGACGGCAAAGAAGCGAAGCTCCGCAGCGGAGATGACGCGGCGGCAGCGGAAGAAGGACTGAAAGGGAAAGACGCGGTCGTCACGGCGCTCACCAAGCAGAAGAAACAGAGAAAGCCGAAGCCGCCTTTCACCACGTCCACCATGCAGCAGGAAGCGGTGAACAAGCTGTCTTTCGGCTCGAAAAAGACGATGATGCTCGCGCAGGCCCTTTATGAAGGCGTGGAGATCGCCGGTCACGGCCATGTGGGGCTCATCACCTACATGCGCACGGATTCGACCCGCATCTCCGACGAGATGGTGAAATCCGTCCTGCCTTACATCGGGGAGATTTACGGCGCGGATTATGTGCCGGCGAAGCCGAACGTCTACGCGAAGGCCAAAGACGCCCAGGACGCGCACGAAGCCATCCGTCCGACATCCATGAAATTTCCTCCGGAAGCGGTGGCGGATTCGCTCACCAGAGATCAGCTGAAGCTGTACACGCTCATCTGGAACCGTTTCCTCGCGAGCCAGATGACGCCGCAGGTGACGGAAAATACGTCTGCCGTGCTCCAGTGCGGCAGCTATACCCTGCGCGCGGCGGGGATGCGCGTGCTTTTCGACGGCTTTACCGTGCTCCAGACGGCGAAGGAAAAGGCAAAGGACGAAGAAAAGGAAAACAGGCTTCCCGCCATGGCGAAAGGAGACGTCGTCCACAATCTGTCCATCAGCAGCGAACAGCATTTCACCGCGCCGCCGCCGCGGTATACCGAGGCGAGCCTCATCAAGACCCTGGAAGAAAAGGGGATCGGCCGCCCTTCCACATACGCGCCGATCCTGGACACGATCCAGAAGCGGAAGTATGTGGAAAAAGAAAACAAGCAGTTCGTGCCGACAGAGCTGGGATTTCGCATCGTGGAGCTCCTGAAAAAATATTTCAGCGGCATCATCAATGTGGATTTCACGGCGGAGCTGGAAGACTGGCTCGACAAGATCGCCGCGGGCAAGGCGGAATACGGGAAAGTGCTCTCCGATTTTTACGGCATTTTCAGCGATGAGCTGAAAAAAGCGGACGCTCAGGCCGTGGAAGACAGAGAAAAAAATCAGGAAGTATCCGACGTGGTCTGCGAGAAATGCGGCGCTCACATGATCGTGAAAATGGGGCGTTACGGGAAATATCTGGCGTGCCCGAATTATCCGAAGTGCAGCAACATCAAACCGTATAAGAAAGACGGCGCGCCTGACGAAGAATCCGATACGCCCTGTGAAAAATGCGGCGCGAAAATGGTCTACCGCATGGGACCCTACGGGAAATACCTGGCGTGTCCGGAATGCGGCGCGACAAAATCCATCGTCGTCGATACGGGCATCGAATGCCCGAAATGTCACAAGGGACACCTCATCCGCCGCCGTTCCCGGAAAGGCCGGTATTTTTACGGATGCAGCGAATATCCGGCGTGCGACATGGCGCTCTGGAATGAGCCGGTGGATCAGTTCTGCCCGGAGTGCGGGCACATCATGGTGAAAAAAGTCGGGCGGGACAAGACGGAGCATATCGTCTGCTCCAATCCGGAATGCCCGACACAGCCCAAACGGCGCACGGCGGCGAAGAAAAAAACGGCGGAAGAAAATGCGCCGCAGGAAACAGGAGAATGATATGGAAAAAGTAACCGTGATCGGCGCGGGCCTTGCGGGCAGCGAAGCGGCATGGCAGCTGGCCCGGCAGAATATTCCGGTGCGCCTCATCGAAATGCGCCCGAAAGAAACGACACCGGCTCACCATACCGCCTATTTCGGCGAGCTCGTGTGCAGCAATTCCCTCCGCGCGGCGGCGCTGACCAATGCGGTGGGGCTGCTCAAAGAGGAGATGCGCCGTCTGGATTCGCTCATCATTTCCTGCGCGGACGCGCACAGCGTCCCCGCCGGCGGCGCGCTGGCGGTGGACCGCATGGGCTACGCCGCGGCGGTGACGGAGAAAGTGCGGAGCTGTCCGCTCATCGAGATCGAAGAAGCGCGGGTCGATGAGATCCCGAAAGAAGGGATCGTCATTATGGCGACGGGTCCGCTCACCGAGGGAAAACTGGCGGAAGACATCGAACGTTTCTGCGGCGGAGAAGGCTTTCATTTCTATGACGCCGCCGCGCCCATCGTGACGAAAGATTCGCTGGATATGTCCGTCGTATACCGCGCGTCCCGCTACGGCAAGGGAGAAGCGGCGTACCTCAACTGTCCCATGGATGAAGCGGAATACAAAGCGTTCCAGAAAGAGCTGGCGGCGGCGGAAACGGCGGAAGTGCACGGCTTTGAAAATAAAAAAGTCTTTGAAGGATGCATGCCCATAGAAGTCATGGCCCAGCGCGGGGAAGATACGATGCGCTTCGGCCCGCTGAAGCCGGTGGGACTGCCCGACCCGCGCACGGGGAAAGACCCCTATGCGGTGGTGCAGCTCCGCCAGGACAATGAGGAAGGCACGATGTACAATATCGTCGGTTTCCAGACGCACCTCAAGTGGGGCGAGCAGCGCCGCGTTTTCGGCATGATCCCCGGCCTCGGCGGCGCGGAATTTATCCGGTACGGCGTGATGCACCGGAACACCTATATCGATTCGCCGGATCTGCTGACGGCGGCGATGGAAACGAGACAGCGGCCCGGGCTCTTCTTTGCCGGACAGATGACGGGCGTGGAAGGCTATGTGGAATCGGCGGCATCAGGCATCGCGGCGGCATGGGCAGCGGCGGCCCGCGTGCGCGGGGAAGACCCTGTTCCGTTTCCTCGGGAGACGGCTGTCGGCGCGCTGACGCATTATATTTCTCATTTTCAGGGAAAAAATTTCCAGCCCATGAACGTAAATTTCGGGCTGTTCCCGCCGCTTCCGGGGCGCGTGCCGAAAAAAGAAAAGAACGCCCGCCTCGCGGAACGGGCGCTCGCGGCGCTGGAAGAATTCATGAGGCAGCGGAAAAAATAATAAGCGGGAAAGCAGGGAGACCTGCTTTTTTTGCGGGAAATTTCCGGGTATGACGGGAATAGGATTTACCTATGAGAAGTTCCTGCCGGGAAGTTATATAATATATGTGTGTAAAGACAATCAAAATACAACACAGGGGGGAATCAGTATGGAAAGTATGGCAGCTCCGCAGGCGCGGGGAAAAGTGGCGCATGACGCGATCTTCGGCGCGAGCACGGCGGCAAAAGCGGACATCGTGGCAAACGGCAGCGAAAAGGTCGTGAACGCAACGGTGGGAGCGATCCTTGATGAGGAGGAGCGTCTGGTCTGTCTTCCGACGGTGGAAAAGGCCTACCGCTCGCTCGCCATGGAACAGATCATTTCTTACGCGCCGGTGGCGGGCGTCCCGGCATTTTTGAAGGAGATCCAGGACTGCTGCTTCGGTGAATACCGGCCGGAAGGCTATATGGAAGCCGTCTCCACCACGGGCGGCACGGGCGCGATCCACCACGTGATCCACAATTATACGGAGCCCGGCGATGAGGTGCTCACGAGCAACTGGTACTGGAGCGCCTACAACATGCTCTGCGCCGACAACGGACGGAAACTGCGCACCTTCCGCATGCTCAATGAGGACTGCGTCTTCGACCATGAAGATTTTGAGAAGCAGCTCGGCGAAATGGCGCAGCGCCAGGAACATCTGGCGGTCATCCTGAATACGCCGGCTCATAATCCCACCGGCTACAGCCTGACCGACGGAGACTGGGACAGAGTTCTTGATTTTCTGAAAGGCCTTGCAGCGGCGGGGAAAAAGATCGCGCTTCTCGTGGACGCGTCTTATATCGATTACGCCGGGGAGGACGCACGGCGGTTCTTCCTGAAATTTTCCGGCCTGCCCGCGGAGATTCTCGTCATCATCGCGTTCAGCATGTCCAAGAGTTTTACTATGTACGGACAGCGTGTCGGCGCGATGATCGCCGTTTCTTCCAGCAGGGAGATCGCGCGGGAATTTAAAGACATCAACAGTTACACAAACCGCGCGACCTGGTCGAACAACTGCCATGGCGGTATGGAGTGTTTCATCCGCATCTGGGAAGACCCGGAGCTGCGCAGATCGTGGAAAGAAGAGCAGCAGAGCTATTATCGGCTCATTCAGGAAAGAGCGGAGATCTTTGTGAAAGAAGCGAAAGAGGCCGGCCTGCCCATGCTTCCTTATCAAGCGGGATTTTTCCTCAGCATCCCTTCGCCCGATTCGCAGGCGGTCTGTGAGATTCTCAAAAAAGATCACATCTATCTTGTCCCGCTCAAGGCAGGCGTGCGCGTAGCGGTCTGCGCGATCCCGAAAGCCAAAATGCACGGCATTGCCGCAAAGATCAAAGCGGCCATGGAAGAGGCGGGCCAGCTGTAATACGGGGAGCCGCGCGGTTTTCCTCAAACAAAAAATCCCTCCCGGGGAAATCAGCGGGAGGGATTTTTGTTTTCTTATTTTCTGTCTCCGAAGATGCGGAGCATGTAGAGGAAAAGATTGATGAAATCAAGATAGAGCGTGAGAGCGCCCATGATGGCGATCTTCTGTCCGGCGTCGGTGGCTCCGGTGTCGTGCGTTTCCGCGATGCGGCGGATCTTCTGCGTGTCCGCGGCGGTGAGGCCGACGAAAATGAGGATGCCCGCGTAAGAAAGCAGAAGCTCCAGCATGGAGTTGTCAAAAAAGAAATTGACCACCGTCGCGAGGATGAGGCCGAAGAGCCCCATCAGACAGAGGCTTCCCATGCGGGAAAGATCGGCCTTTGTGACTGTGCCGTATACGGACATGATGCCGAACGTGCCGGCGGTGATGAGAAATACGCTGCCGATGGAGGCCATCGTGTACACGACGAAAATAGAAGCCATCATGAGGCCGTTCAGGATGGAATAGATCAAGAAGGATGCGGTGACGGTCTTGAGGGACATGCGGCCGACGGAGCCGGAGAGATGCCACACGAGCGCGACTGTCGCGATAAGAAGTCCCCACATGCTGAATCTGCTGCCCAGGATAAGGGAGAGCAGGAAGGGGCTGGATGAGACGTTGTAAGCCGTGAATCCGGTGATGACGAGAGCGATGGCCATCCATGCGTAGACGTCTTTCATGAGACCGGGCATATTGATGGAAATACCGCGGCTCAGGGATTCCGCTTCATTATAAGAATTCATTGGGATTCTCCTTTCCGAAATGCAATTATCTTTTCCTGTATTTTTATTGTATCATAATCATAGAAGGCTATGTAAAGACAGATAAATTTTCATGAGAAGGAGGGTACTATGCGGATTTTCTGTGAAGGCCGGGAATACACAGTGCCGGAAGGCTGCACGGCAGGCGGTTTCCATGAAATAAACTTGAGATCGGAAGAGCGGTTCAGCATGAAATGCTGTACGGGGAAGATTGGTCGGAAGACGCGGCACTGGCCGACTGCGGCGGCGAGATTATCGACATGCAGACGCCGCTCTCCGACGGATGCGTCTGCCAGTGGGTGCCGGCCGGATCGAAGGCGGGATACCTGGCCCGGCAGCGGACGCTCATCATGCTGCTGGTGTGCGCTGTGAAAGAACTCGGCGGAGAGGCGGCGGATGTGCTCGTGAAGCACTCTCTGGGTCACGGCCTGTACTGCGAATTTCCCGGGGATCATACGCCGCTCGCGCAGGAGCTGGCCCGTCTGGAAGAAAAGATGCGGGAGATCTCCGCGGAGAAAAGGCCGATCCGGCAGATCGAGATCGACTGCGGGAAAGCGGTGCAGTTTCTCCGCACCCGCGGATGCGGGCAGGAAGCGGATCTTTTGGAGAAGCGGGGATTCCGCCGGTTCGGGATCTACCAGTGCGGCGAAGTGAAGGACTATTATTTCGGCCCCATGTTTCCGCACATGGGCTGTGTCGGCGCTTTCCGCCTGGAGCCGTACGCGCCGGGATTCCTGCTCCGCTTTCCGGGACAGGGGGAGAACGAGATCGGTACATACAAAGAGGAGCCGCTCTTTGCGAAGGTCTTCCTGGAAGCGGAGGAGTGGGGCGAGATCATCGGCTGCCACAATGTGACAGAGCTCAACTCGGCTGTCGGCAGCGGCAGGATCAGGGATCTGATCGCCATGGCGGAGGCGCGCCATGAAAAGAATCTGGCCCGTCTGGCAGACCGCATCAGCGGGGAGACGCCGAAGATCCGCATGGTCTGCATCGCCGGGCCGTCTTCCGCAGGGAAGACCACGTTTATGAACCGGCTCATTATTCATCTCTGGGTGAACGGCGTGCGTCCGGTCATGGTGTCGCTCGATGACTTTTACAGGGAGAGACAGGCAGGAGAAAAGGTCAATTATGAGAACCTGTCCGCCCTCGATGTGGAACTTTTTCAGGAGCTCATGGGAGATCTGCTCGAAGGGAAGGCCGTGCGGCTGCCCCGATTTGATTTCCGGGACGGCCTGCGCCGGTGGAGCGAAGAAACATTCCGCCTGGAAAAAGGCCAGCCCGTCCTCGTGGAAGGGCTCCACGCGCTGAATCCGGAGCTGACGCATTTTGTGCCCGGTTACCAGTGCATGCACATCTATCTGGGCGCGCTGACGCAGCTCTCCATCAATCAGCACAACCGCATATCCACGACAGATACGCGCCTGCTGCGCCGGCTGGTACGGGATTCCCACGCGAGAGGCATGTCAGCCGAACATACCCTCGCTTCATGGAACCGGGTGCGCCGCGGCGAAGAGGAAAATATTTTTCTCTTTCAGGGGCGCGCGGAAGAGATCTTCAATACGGCCCTCCTCTATGAGCTCCCGGTGCTGAAGAAGAAGGCGGAACCTCTTCTTCGGGCGATCGGAAAAGACTGCCCGCAGTATGCGGAAGCGCAGCGGCTCCTGACCTTTCTGATGCCTTTTGCGGAGCTGGACGAACGGTTCGTGCCGGATAATTCCATCCTCCGGGAATTTATCGGGAAGCGGGAATCCTGACGGGCGGAAATTTTCGTTGCGCTCCGGGAAAAGAAAGGATATAATAAAAACAGGAAAACGAAATTTATCGATATAGAAAGAGGCGATGACCATGAAAGAGTATGACGTAATCATTATCGGCGGCGGTCCGGCGGGAATGAACGCGGCAATGTACGCGGCGAGAAAAGAGCTGCGCGCGGCGGTGATCACCACTGACTTCGGCGGCCAGATCCTTCTGACGAGCGAGATCGAGAATTATCTCGGTTTCCCTTCCATTTCCGGCTTTGAGCTGTCGGATAAAATGGAAGCTCATGTCCGTCAGTATCCTGTCGATTTTGAGACGGCGCAGGTGGAGCGCCTGGAACGGCTGGAAGACGGCTCCTTCGCGGCGCATCTTGACGACGGCCAGGAATACCGCGGGAAGGCGTGCATCGTGACGGCGGGAAAGCGGAGCCGCACACTGGATATTCCCGGGGAAGCGTCGTTTACCGGACGGGGCGTCAGCTACTGCGCGACCTGCGACGGGCCGTTTTACAGGAATAAAACCGTTGCCGTCGTCGGCGGCGGCGACAGCGCGGTGCAGGCGGCAATCGAGCTGGCGGCGATCTGCCCCAAAGTCTATTTGGTGGTGCGGAGCCGTATCCGCGCGCAGGAGATCCTCATTAAGCGCATGAAAGAGCATGAAAATATCGAAGTCCTTCTCGGATACGCGCCGGAAGCGATCGAGGGGACAAAAAAGGTCGAGTCGGTCCTTGTAAAGAACAGGGAATCCGGTGAAGAACGGACGCTCGCCGTGGACGGCTGCTTCGTCGAAGCGGGGGGCATTCCGAACAGCGGCTTCCTTCCGGCAGAGACGGCGCTGAACCGGGCCGGAGAGATCGTGACGGATAAATCGGGCCGCACCAATGTGCCAGGCTTTTTTGCGGCCGGTGATGTGACGGACAATCCGTATAAACAGGTCATCATTGCCGCCGGGGAAGGAGCGGCGGCGGCGCTGGCGGCGCACGAGTATCTCCTGACGAGAGCATGAGAGTCACGAAAGCGGTCCGGGCGGAGCAGCTGAAACGGCTCCGTGAGACGTACGGCATGGAAAAAACGGCGCTTCATTATACAAATCCCTTTACTTTTCTGGTGGCGGTCATGCTGTCGGCGCAGTGCACGGACGCGCGGGTCAATGTCATCACCGGAAGGATCTTTCCGCGGCTGGACAGCCCGGAGAAAATGATCGCCCTGACTCTGCCGGAGCTGGAGAATGAGATCCGCGACTGCGGACTCTACCATGCGAAGGCAAAGCATCTGCTGGAGACATGCCGGATGCTGCTTGATCAGTACGGCGGCGAAGTGCCGCAGGATTTCGACGAGCTGACGAAGCTGCCCGGCGTCGGGCGCAAGACGGCCAATGTGGTGCGGAGCGTGCTCTGGGGATATCCGGCGATCGCTGTGGATACGCATGTGTTCCGCGTGGCGAACCGGCTGAAGCTGGCGACGGGGAAAACGCCCATTGATGTGGAGCTGGGACTGCAGAAAGCGATCCCCATGGAGGACTGGTCATCGGCGCACCATTGGCTGATCTGGCACGGCCGGCGGGTATGCACGGCGCGGAATCCGAAATGCTCCGGCTGTGTCCTGCGGGACGTATGTCCCAGCGCGGCGGAAGCCAAATAAGACAGACAAACGGGGAAGTGGAAACGCTCCCCGCTTTTCTTTTGCGAAATGGGCGAATGTGGAAAGAAAGAGAAGAAAATCTTGCAGAATCGTTGGAATTCTTACGGGAAAGAGGCGATTTTTTTACAAAAGTGGGGGAAAGGTGATAAAATATGGAAAATGAGCGGAGGTGAACGATTTGCGCGGAAAAACAATAGGGATTTGCGCGGCGGTCCTGTGGATGCTCTCCGTGCAGGCGGTCCCGGCGCAGACGCTTCGGACGGGAATGAGCGGCGGCGAGGTGGCGGCCTTTCAGACAGCGCTTTCTGACGCGGGATATTTTGCCCGCGCGGCCGACGGAGAGTACGGCTCGGCCACGGCAAAGGCCGTCGCGGTCTTCCAGTCTGAGCATGGACTTGCGGCGACGGGAACGGCAGATGAGAAGACGCAGAAGGCAGTGCAAAAAGCGAAGAAAAAAGGCGGACGGAAAGGCGGCGGCATCCTCATGACGGCAGGGAATCGCGGGCAGGATGTGCAGGAATGCCAGCTGAGCCTCATCCGGGCAGGATTCCTCAGCGGCGCGGCGGACTCTGTTTTCGGTCCCGCTACGGAAAAAGCGGTGCGGGAATTTCAGAAAGAGAAAGGCCTTCCCGTATCCGGCGTGATCGATGAAGAGACGATGAAAGCGTTCTCGCGGCGCGAAGACAGAGGAAAGCGTTCTTCGGGAGAAAAGACGCTTCAGCCGGGGAGCCGGGGCAGAAAAGTCGCGGAGCTTCAGAATCTGCTCACCCACCACGGATTCGCTCCGGACGCGTCTGACGGCATTTACGGCCAGGGGACGGCGGAGCAGGTGCGGAAATTCCAGCGCTACAACGGTCTGAAAGAAACGGGAAAAGCCGATGAGGACGTCTGGGAAAAGCTGCGTTCCGCGCCTCTCTTTCAGGGCAGGTACAGAAAAGTGCTCCGCATGCAGGCTTCCGCGTACACGCCTCATGACAGCGGCGGTACGGGACATACGGCGAGCGGCAATATTGCGGGGAAAGGGCATGCCGCTGTCGATCCGTCGGTGATCCCGCTGGGCAGCCTCATTTATATCGAAGGCTACGGCTATGCGGTGGCTGACGATATCGGCGGAAGCGTCAGCGGGGATGTGATCGACGTCTGTGTGGACACGCTCGATCAGGCCTACGGCTGGGGACGCCGGAGAGTGAATGTATATATCATCTGAACGTCTAAGAAGCGTCCTTCAGGGACGCTTTTTGTGTGCTTTCCGGGGACCTCGGGTTCCGTCATATTTAATTTTATGGGGCGATATGTTATGATAATAAAAAATAAAATTAGAGAAAAATGGAAATGCTGAGAGAATTTTCCGGGAAAATAAAGAAAATCATAAGAACGACAACAATAATAAGAGCATTCCCGGATAGAGAATGGGTCAGACATTTGGAGGGGAAAAATGAGAAACTGTGTATTGATCATTGAGAATGACAAAAGCGTAGGGCATTTTTTGCAGATGAAGCTGGAATCGGAAGGCTTTTCCAGCCTGTATGACGGCACGGGCGAATCCGCGGTGGATCTGGCGGGCCAACGGCAGGTTGATCTGATCATTTTGGATCCGGACGCGCCCATGAAAGGGGGCAGCGAGATCCTGGGGAAAGTGCGGGCGGTCAGCCCGGTGCCGGTGATTTATCTGTCGGAAAACGGCAGCGTCGACGCAAAAGTGGCGGCGCTCGACGCGGGGGCCGACGATTACCTGACGAAACCTTATGCGACCAAAGAGCTGGTGGCGCGCATCCGCGCGGCGCTGCGGCGCCGTGAAGAACCGGCGGTCGTCGTCGATCCGGCCTATACGATCCGGGATCTGTATATTTATCCCGACCGCCACGAAGTGCGCGTCGGCGATGAGTACATTGATCTGACGAAGAAAGAATTTGACCTGATCCTGTTCCTGGCGAAAAACAAAAACCGCGTCCTGACGCGGCAGCAGATCCTGGAAGAAGTCTGGGGCTACGGGTATGTGGGAAATACGAATATTGTCGATGTCTATGTGAGATATCTCCGCAGCAAGATCGACGAAAAAATTGGCCGGAAATATATTCACACCATCCGCGGCATCGGCTACGTGGTGCGGGACTGATATGATACGGCAGGTCATCATCGCGGAAGGAAAGTCCGACATCGCAAGGATACAGCGGGCCGTGGAAGCGGATGTGATCGCCACGGAAGGCTATACGCTCCGTCCGGCGGTGCTGCGCGACATTCTGGCGGCTTATGAAAAAAGGGGCATTATCATCCTGACCGATCCGGACGGGCCGGGAGAACGGATACGGGCCAGACTGGCGGCGCTTTTCCCGAAAGCGCTCCACGCGTTCGTTCCGAAGGATGAAGCAAAGACGGATGATGATGTAGGCATAGAGAACGCGTCGCCTGCATCGATACGGAAAGCGCTGGAGAAAGTACGCCCCTGCCGGCAGGAAGATTCCCGCCTCTTCAGCGCGGCCGATCTTTTTCGGGCCGGGCTGTCGGGCGGTGAAAACTCTTCCGCAAAAAGAGCGGCCGTGGGCGCGCTCCTCGGGATCGGGTGGGGAAACAGCCGTCAGTTTTTGAAAAGACTGAATCATTTCGGCATTACCAGAGAAGAGTGGGAACGCGCGCTCAGCGCCTGCGGGGAGGAATAATATGATTGAAGTCGAACTGGCAGACCGCGGCGCGGTGCAGTATATCGTCCGCCGCTTTAATATACGCATCAAGCATCACCTGGGCCAGAATTTCCTGATCCGCCCGGAAGTGGTCAGGAAGATCGCGGAAGCGGCGGAGATCGGGCCGGGCGTGCCCGTCATGGAGATCGGCCCGGGCATCGGTACGCTGACGCAGGCTCTCGCCCGGACAGGAGCGGACGTGACGGCTTTTGAGATCGACACGTCCCTGGAAAAAGTGCTGGCCCATACGCTGGAGCCGTATCCGAATGTGCGCGTCATTTATGAAGACGTGCTGAAAGCGGATCTGCCGAAGCTGCTGGCGGGAAAGGTCTGGCATGCCGCGGCCAATCTGCCGTACTATATCACGACGCCCATCCTGCTGTACCTGATCCAGTCAGAGCTGCCCATTTCCCTTTTTGTCTTCATGATGCAGAAAGAAGTGGCGGAGCGGATCATGGCGGAGCCGGGAAGCAAAGCCTACGGCGCGCTGACTATCGCCGTGCAGTATTACTGTACCGTGGAGGAAGTCATGGAGATCCCGCCGTCGGCATTCATTCCCCGCCCGGCGGTGACCTCGGCCGTGCTGAAAATGAAGCGGAGGGAACAACCGGCGGTGGCGGTGAAAGATGAGAAGCTCTTTTTCCGTCTCGTGAAGATGGGTTTCGGACAGCGGCGGAAAGTATTTACCAACGCCATGAAGACCGGCGGCATTCCCCCGGCGGCGGGAGAAGAGATCCTGCGGCGGGCGGGCATTGATGGGAAGCGGCGGGGCGAGACGTTTTCGCTGGAAGAATACGGGCGCCTGGCCGACGCCTGGTACGATCTTCTCCGGGAAGAGAAATAACAGAGAGAAGAGCGGCGCGGAGCGCCGCTTTTTATTGCGGGAAAGTTGCAAAATGCGGAGGAACTGACTATAATATTTCTAACGCAGAGAAGGAGAAAATCTCATTTCAGAAATCAAAAGAGAGCAGGCGGCCGGTGCGAGCCTGTATGGAGAGATGAGTTTCCGCTCCGGAGCGGCCGGTGATGAGCCGGACGGCGTATCCGATATCATACAAAGAGCTGGCAGAAATGCAATTTGGGTGGCACCGCGAAGTCTTTCGTCCCTTGGGAGAAAGGCTTTTTTGTTTGCCCGAAGCGGATTTTATAAAAAGGAGACAATTATGCTGGACATCAAATTCATCAGAGAACACACGGACGAAGTCAGGGAAAACCTGAAAAACCGCCACAATCCATTCGACATTGACGAAGTCATCAGGCTGGATGAGGAGAGAAGAAATCTCCTGCAGCAGACGGAACAGCTGAAGAGTCAGCGCAACGCGGAGACGAAGAAGATCGCTCAGGCCAAGAAAAATGGGGAAGATGCTTCCGCGGCGATCGCTGAAATGAAGGAAGTGGGCGAAAAGATCGCCGCCATCGACAAAGAGCTGAAAACCGTGGAAGAGAAGCTCCACGCGCTCCTGCTCCGCATCCCGAACATGACCGACAAGACCGTGCCGATCGGCAAGGACGACAGCGAAAATCCGGAAGTCCGCCGCTGGGGCGAGATCCCGACATTTGATTTCCCCATTAAAGCGCATTATGAGATCGGCGAAGATCTGGGCATTCTCGATTCGGAAAGAGCGGGCAAAGTCTCCGGCGCGCGGTTCTATTTTTACCTCGGCGCGGCGGCCCGTCTGGAACGGGCGGTGTATAACCTGATGCTCGATATGCACACGCAGGAAAATGATTATACGGAAGTCATTCCGCCGTACATCATCAATGGAGCATCCATGACCGGCACGGGGCAGCTGCCGAAATTTGCGGAAGATATGTACAAAGTGGAAGGGGAAGATATGTACATGACCCCGACCGCGGAAGTGCCGCTGACCAATTATTTCGCAGGGGAGATCCTGGACGGCAGAGACCTGCCGGTGCATGTGACGGCCTTTACTCCGTGCTTCCGTAAAGAAGCGGGGTCTGCCGGCAAGGACACGCGCGGCCTGATCCGTCAGCATCAGTTCCACAAGGTGGAAATGGTGAAGTACTGCAAGCCGGAAGACAGCTGGGACGAGCTGGAGAGCCTCACTGCCGAAGCGGAACGGGTGCTCCAGCGCCTGGGCCTGCCGTACCATGTGGTCTGCCTCTGCACGGGCGACATCGGATTCTCTTCCGCGAAGACCTATGACCTGGAAGTCTGGATGCCGGCGCAGAACAAGTACAGAGAAATCTCTTCCTGCTCGAACTGCCTCGATTTCCAGGCGCGCCGCGCGAATATCCGCTTCCGCCGCAATCCGGGGGACAAGCCGGAATTCGTGCATACCCTGAACGGTTCCGGCCTCGCTGTGGGAAGAACTGTCGCGGCGATCCTGGAAAATTACCAGCAGGCCGACGGCTCTGTGGTGATCCCGGAAGCGCTCCGTCCGTACATGGGCGGTCAGGAAGTCATCACGAAGAGAGAAGGCTTCCCGAGCTCGAAAAAAGACTGACCGCCGTTTCCGCCCGTTGACAGACGCCCGGGCGGGTGATATACTTATCCCAATTTAAGAGAGAAACAACTTGTAAATTCAATGAGCGGGAAGAGTAGTCTGACGAGACGCATCAAAGAGAGCCGGCGGCGGTGAGAGTCCGGCATGATATCGTCTGATGAATGGGCCCGGGAGAAGCAGCCCGATCCGGAGCGGGGTAGGCGCTGACGGAGTCTTTCGCCGTTAGAAAGAAAGTCTATGCTATCATGCATACAGAGCCGGACTGTTTCAGTCAATCAGGGTGGCACCGCGGAATATGAGCCTTTCGTCCCTTGCACAGATGTGCAGAGGATGAAAGGCTTTTTTGTTATTCTCCGCCGCGGGCGGAAAAGATTCGTTTCAGAGAGGTGAAAGAAATGGAGCAGGTCAAAGACGTGTCGCAGCTTGTATTTACCAAAGCGAGAGGGGGCCGTTTCCGCTGGCTCACCGTAGCGACGCTGATGCTTGCCATCGGGATGATCCTTCATCTTGTTTCTCCGTCCATCGCGGGATTCACGCCGAACTGGATGATCGCGACCTACTGCGTGGCGATCCTGCTGACGAAGCCTACCTTCCGCCAGTGCCTCGGCATCTGCATGGTGGCGGCGCTTATGGAAGTCTTCACGAGCAAGTCCGCATTCCCATACGGCGATTTTGCCAGTGAATTTGCCGGCGCTTACGTGGCGGGCTTCTTCGCCCACAAGGTGCCGCCGATCCACATCGGCCGCTTTTCCGTGCGGCCCATGCTCTGCGGATTCGTGACGACCATGGTGTCCGGCACGATCTTTGTGACGATCCTGAAACTGGTCATGGATATACCCATGAGCGTATTCCTTTACGGGATCATGCCGGCGGTCCTTCTTGTGGCGGTGGGGAACGCGGTGATCACGCCATTCCTGTACTTCCCGGCGCTGCGGCTCTTTGAATCCATGCACTACATGTCGGAGAGCGAGGAAGCGGACAGCGACCACAGCTGGCTTGTGCTGAAGCAGGAAAAACCGGGCCTTGTCAGCGTGGAGCATCTGACCTATACCTATCCGTTTTCGGAGAAGCCCGCTCTGACCGATGTGTCGCTCCAGATCCGGGAAAAAGATTTCGTCGTGCTCACCGGGCCGAACGGAGCGGGGAAAACGACGCTCCTCATGGCGATGATCGGCGCGGTTCCGCATTATTACGGCGGCGTCATGCGCGGCATGGTCTACACGGACGGGCGGGCGACGACGCAGACGAATATCTCCGATCTCGCGTCGAGCATCGGCGTTATCCTCGCGGACTACGGTGCACAGATCGTCACGATGACGGTGGGAGAAGAAATGGCGTTCACTCTGGAAAACCACGGCTTCCCGCCGGATGAGATCGTTCGCCGGTCAAAAGAAGCGCTGGCAAAAGTACACCTGGACGGGCTGGAGGACAGAAAAGTATCCATGCTCTCCGGCGGACAGCGGCAGCGCCTGGCCATCGCGGCGGTTCTCGCGGAGGAGCCGAAGATCCTCGTTTTCGATGAACCCACATCCGCTCTCGATCCGGAAGGCATCCAGGAATTTTACCGGCTGGTAGGCAGTCTGAACCGGGAATACGGGCTGACCGTGGTGGTGGCGGAACATCATCTGGAAGCGGTCCTTCCGTACGCGAAACGCTTCGTCCTGCTCGACGGCGGGCAGATCGTCAGCGAAGGCACGCCGGAAGAGGTCATGAGATGCATGTATAAAAATCACATTTACGAAGAAGCGGTGCCCGACCTTTTCCGGGCGCAGCTCGATCTGGAAGAAACGGGAGAGACCTTCCCCTGCTCCTTCCTCAGTATGGAGGCGGCCGCCGCTTCGGTCAGAAAGAATCTCGGAAAGGAGGCGGAGTGATATGCTGGAATTGAAAAACGTATCCTTCCATTACGGCAAGGACGGGCCGGAGATTCTCCGGAATATCAATCTGTCCTTTGGGAAAGGCGAATTTATCGCTGTCACCGGGAGGAACGGCAGCGGAAAGACGACGATCACCCGCCTGCTGACAGGGCTGGAAAAGCCGACAGAAGGCAGCGTCGTTTATGACGGGGCCGATGTGACGGGGGAAGGCGCGGCGGAACGGAGCCGCTTCATCGGCTATGTGTTCCAGCAGCCGGACCGGCAGATGTTCATGCCCACCGTCCGGGAAGAAGTGGGATTCGGACCGTACCAGCAGGGGAAACGCGGGCAGGAACTCATAGAGACGGAAGACCGGGCCATGGAGCAGGCTGATGTGCTGAAATTTGCTGATGATTATCCGAGGACGCTCTCCCGGGGGGATCAGCAGCGCATCGCCATCGCTTCGGCGCTTGCCATGAATACGGAGTACATCGTGCTCGACGAGCCGACGAGCGGTCAGGACGGGCGGGAAAAGAAACGCCTCTGCGCGCTCATGCGGCGGATGAAAGAGGCGGGGATCACGGTGATCCTCGTGACGCACGATATGGATATCGTCGCGGGAGAATGCACGCGGGCTGTCGTCATCGCCGACCATGAAGTAGCCTTTGACGGCGTGCCGGAAGAACTCTTCGGCAGGGAGAAGAGGCCGGAAGAATGGGGGCTGGCGCTTCCCGCTTCGGTCCGTCTCGGAAGGGAACTTCCCGGCGGGCCGTACTGCAAAGATATGGCTGCCTTTTGCGATATGTACAGGAAAGCGAGGGAAGGGAAATGAAAGGATTGGTGCCGATCACCAAAATTCTGCTGACCGCGGGGACAGCCGTATGGGCGCTCGTGCTGCAGCAGCCGGAAAATCTGGCCATTCTTCTCGCGGCGGAAGCGGGCATTCTTCTCCTGGCGGGACAGCTTCCGAAAAATCTGAAAGCCGTCGTCATGCTGGGCGTTTTTGCCGCGGCGCTGGGTCTGATCGAATATATCGGCGGCGGTACGGAAAAAGAGTGCCTCACGGCGGCGCTCCGCATGATGGATATGACTGTCATATTTATTTACCTTCTCGGGACGACGCGCCTGCAGGATCTCACCGCTTCCATGGTGCAGCAGATGAAGATCCCCTATGAATACGCCTTCATGTTTACCGCGGGGCTCCGCTTTGTGCCGGACTTCATTGAAGAGAACCGGGCCGTCGCGGAAGCGCAGGCCTGCCGGGGACTTTCCATGGAGGGAAATTTCCTGAGAAAAGTCCACCGCTACATGTCCATCGTGCGGCCGCTCATGCTGCGGTCCCTCGGCCGGAGCGAGACCATGGCGCTCTCTCTGGAACTGCGCGGATTCGGCGGCGAAAAAAGGACGTTCATGGACAGCGTGGCGCCGAAGACGGCGGACTACCTTTTCATGGCGGTCATCGCCGCGGTGACGGCAGGCGTGATCGCCGGGCGCATTCTGCTGGGACTGTAAAAAGAAAGTAGCTCTTTCTGAGAGAAGGGCTGCTTTTTTTGTGCTTTTCAGCGGGAGGCGCATTCGATATAATAATAAGCGTATTGCCGATTTTATGAAGGAGACACTATGAGCGAAAGAGAAGGAATAGAAAATCTGACACTTTTGGGAAACCAGAATACAAAATATCGTTTTGATTACGATCCGAGCGTGCTGGAAGCCGTAGCGAACGCTCATCCCGACAGAGATTATTTCGTGAAATTCAACTGCCCCGAATTTACGAGCCTCTGTCCGAAAACAGGCCAGCCCGATTTCGCGGCGATCTATATTTCGTATATTCCCGATAAAGTGATCGTGGAGAGCAAATCGCTGAAGCTCTACCTTTTCAGCTTCCGCAATCACGGGGCGTTTCACGAAGACTGCGTAAATATGATCATGGACGACCTGATTCGCCTGCTCGATCCGCGGTACATCGAAGTATGGGGCCGGTTCCTGCCGCGGGGAGGGCTCTCCATCGATCCGTACTGCAATTACGGGCGGCCCGGCACGGAGTGGAAAGATATGGCGAGGTACCGCCTGCTGCGGCATGACATGAATCCGGACACGGTGGACAATAGATAAAGGAAGGAAAGCAATGACGGAGACACTGGAAAAAATTTACGGCGAAGCGATGGAATCTCTGAAACCGGTATTCCGGGAAATGGAGGAGATCTCTTTATACAATACGGAGAAAGTGCTGAAAGCGTTTCGGAAACATCAGCTGTCGGCCTTTCATTTTGCCCCGTCCAACGGATACGGCTACGGCGACCCGGGAAGGGAAAAACTGGAAGAGATCTGGAGCGACGTATTCGGCGCGGAAGCGGCGCTGGTACGTCCGCAGTTCGTATCCGGCACGCACGCGCTGGCGACGGTGCTGCTGGCCCTGCTGGATCCGGGAGATACGCTTCTCTCCGCCGCGGGCGCACCTTACGATACGATGCAGAGCGTCATCGGCATCACGGGAAACGCGCCGCACAGCCTGAAAGCCAGGGGCGTCCGCTACAGGGAAGCGCCGCTCCGCGGGGATACGTACGACCTGGAAGCCATCCGGGACGCCGTGGATGAAAAGACAAAGATGGTTCTCATCCAGCGCTCCCGCGGCTACATGGACAGAAAAGCGCTCTTCCCGGAAGATATCCGAAAGATCATCGCGGCGGTGAAAGAAAAAAATCCGGCAGCGATCTGCTTTGTCGATAACTGCTACGGCGAATTTACCTGCCGGGAAGAACCGATCGAACTCGGCGCGGACATCACCGCCGGCTCGCTCATCAAAAATGCCGGCGGCGGCATGGCGCCCACCGGCGGATATATCTGCGGCCGCGCGGATCTGGTCGATCTCTGCGCGCAGGAACTGACGGCGCCCGGGCTCGGCGGGGAAATGGGCTCCTACGCGGCGAGCTACCGGCCCTTTTTTCAGGGACTCTTCCTCGCGCCGCACATGACCCGGCAGGCTATGATGGGGGCGGAATTTGCGGCTGCCGTATTTACGAAATTGGGATTCCGTGTATCCCCGGAGCCGGGCCATCTCAGAAGCGATCTCATCACGGCGATCGACCTGGATTCGGAGAAAAATATGTGCCTCTTCGCGGAAGCCGTGCAGAGCTGGTCGCCTGTCGATTCCAACGCGAAGCCGATCCCCGGACCGATGCCGGGATATGAAGACCCCATCATCATGGCGGCGGGCACCTTTGTGCAGGGTTCGACCATCGAGATCTCCGCCGACGGCCCCGTGCGTCCGCCCTATACCATGTACCTTCAGGGGAGCCTGACCTTTGAGCACGCCGTCCTTGCCGTCATGGGCGCCGCGGAAAAAATCCTGGAAGAAAGAAAAGTCTGATCATTTTTCTTGAAAACTGCGGATGGCCGTGCTATAATTAAAAAATGAATAAGGGGCTATAGCTCAGTTGGTTAGAGCGCTTCGCTCACATCGAAGAGGTCCTGTGTTCGAGCCACAGTAGTCCCACCATGACAATTAAACTCCGTCTTTATCGGTGTTTTCAGACTTTCAGATAATGGCGGTGTTTACAATTGGAGGACGTTCTACGGAATGTCCTTTTTTCATTGCCTATAGTGCGGATTTTCTGCGGGCCTTAATCCGGAATGTTTTTCATAAAAATAAGGCTTCATCACAGATCTGATGAAGCCCTGAGACGTTACTATTTCATTAATGAAACAAATACCACAAAAATGGCTTATTGGTATAGATAGCAATCCCGAATGATACAAAGATGAAAATGGGGGACCCAATGCAAAGGATAAACATGATAACACCACAAACATGGTACCAGAATTTTTCTTGTGGGGTTAGAGTTTGTAAATATTTTTCTTCCCATTCAGTATCTATGATATGAGTCATGGGGTCTTCTTCTTTCTTTCTTCGCATGATAATCACTCTTCTTTACGAATCCAATTTATAACCGTTTGAATGTCCTTGAAAACATCTTCTTTATCTATTGTTATTTTACCATATCTTCTATTGTTTATCATCTTCAATATTGCCCCGTCTTTATTCAGAATAGAGGACAGACGGATAGAAAGCTATTCGCTATGCGGGTGCCCTCCTTTTTGTATATAACAATTTTGCCGCTTTTGCGCAGAAAAATCCCTGCCCGGATTTCCGAGGCAGGGATTTTTTATTTTGTCAGTTCCTGATCTTTTTTGAATGTGGAAGCCTGGCGGGTGCCGGGGAACCACTGGATGCCAAGAGGGAGGCGGAACAGTTTTTCAAAGACGCGGATCGAAGGCTCGATGGCGTGGGCCTGGACATCGAAGCTGTCCTGATTGGTATAGACGCGGAGTTCCGCCGTTTTCGGCGACGCCTGGCAGACGAGGCGGGTGATGCACTGCTCTTTGGTTTCATCCAGCCCTTCCGCGATGCAGAGGAAAAGCGACATGATCTTGACCTTCTGCAGGTCTTCTTCTGAGAGAAGGGTCACATGAAGATTGGATTTCAGCAGCTTGCCGGAGTAGCCGTGATGGAAGGCCGCGATCAAAGAGCAGATGAGCTGTTCCTTGTGGGTCAGGCCGAAGAGATGGGCGTTGGCGATCATGTAGGCGCTGTGGCGGGCGTGGCTGTAGTAGTTGATAAGGCTGCCCACGTCGTGCAGGAGACCTGCGGCAATGAGGAGGAGCCGATCCCGTTCGGTGAGGCCGTGGAGGGCCTGCCAGTGATCAAAAAGATAGACCGCCATGGAGGTGACGTAGCGGGAATGAGACAGGTCGTCGAGGGGAAGGGTCTTCCGGTAATTGCGGACAGAAGCGAGAAGCATGTGGCGCTCCCAGTCTTTATTTTTTCCGTAGATCGGGTCGTAGTAATGGAAAAAGAGACCTTCCCGGATGCCGCAGCCGGAAATGGTAAGGTTTTCCGCCTTTGTGAAGCGCACGAGCTCTGCCACGACGAGCGCGCCCGCGATGATGATGTCTGCCCGCTCGGAGGAGAGGCCGGAGATGCGTTTCCTTTCGGCGAGGTTTTTCCCGCAGATCTCATCGACGAGAGGGAAAAGGCTCTTGGCGGGAAATTGGTAATTGTGCAGCTTCGGCAGGGGATACTGGATACGGCGCTGGTGGACTTTCGCCAGGTTGCGCACGGTGCCGCCGATGCCGATCACGGGAATGGGCTTCTTGGGGAGCCACGGGATCTCCCGGAGCCGGCTCCGGATATATTCCTGCATTTCTGCTTTTTTCTCCGGCGTGACGGTCTCACTGGAGCCGAACCGCTCGGTGAGCGTGACGGCGCCCATGGGGATGCTTACGGAGTGAAGGCGCTGCTTGCCGCGGATGAGGGAGATCTCCACGCTGGCGCCGCCCAGATCGAAGAGGAGAAAGTCGCTCTGGTCGATCGTGTGAATGACGCCGGAAAATCCGAGGCGCGCTTCTTCGCGGCCGCTGATAATCGTCATGGGGATGCCCGTCAGCGTGCGGACCCGCTTCAGGAAGGATGCGCCGTTTCTGGCGGAGCGGACAGCCGCGGTGGCGACGGCGAGGATCTTCGTCACGTGAAGGACTTTGGCCGCGTGGGCGTAGACTTTCAGGCACGACAGCGCCCGCTGCTGCGCCGCCTCCGTGAGCATGAGACCGTCTCTCGTCATGCCTTCAGAGAGACGAATGGATTTCTTTTCCTGATAGATCAGCTTGTATGCGCCGGTTCCCGCGACCTGCATGATAACAAAGCGGATGGAATTGGAACCGAGATCAATAATGGCGATGCGTTCCATGGCATTCTCTTTTCTGTGGGAAATGGAAACCCGGCGGGCTTCCGGAATCTGAACGGTGATTTTGCAAAAGTTTCTATTTTATTTTACATCATCCGTGGGGAAACGGCGGAGCTTTTGGGAAGATTTTCCGATGAAAGGGATGAGAATCAGAAATAAGCGGAAGGAAGAAGCGCGCTGGTAAATTACGGCTTTTTACAGAATATTGATAAGTTATATAAATAAGATATACAAAGAGAAATACA
>UQYL01000018.1 GCA_900545365.1 uncultured Dialister sp.
CACCTGAAACGATTCATCCCCGCCGATCTGGCCGTCCATCATGGAAAGATCGTCTACGCCGGGCCGAAGGGCGCGGAACTTTTTGAGGCGGAAGAGACCGTCAACGTCTCCGGGCAGTTCATCATTCCCGGCCTCATCGACAGCCACATGCACATCCAGAGCTCCATGATGTCGCCCCGCGCCTTCTCCGCAGCCGTCCTGCCCCACGGAGTGACCACCGTCGTCTCCGAGCCCCATGAGATCGCCAATGTCTTCGGCCTCGACGGCGTCCGGGAATCGCTCCGCGCCGCCGGAGCGTGCGCCCTGGATATCCGCCTCGCCATGCCGAGCTCCGTCCCCTCCGCGCGGCCCGATCTGGAAACGGCAGGCGGCGAGATCGGCCTCTCGGAGATCATGGAAATGATGGAGTGGCCCCGCACGGTCTGCCTGGGCGAAGTCATGAACATGCACGACGTCATCAGCGAACCGAACGGACGCATCAATCAGATCATCCGCTCCGTCCGGGAAAACCGTCCGCACTGGCCCATCGAAGGCCACTGCCCGCGCGTCTCCGGAAAAGATCTCGCCGCGGTCATCGCCGCCGGCATTGGTTCCGACCACACGGAGCAGACCCTGGAAGGCATGAAAGAACGCATCCGCATGGGCATGATCATCCAGCTCCAGCGGAAATCCCTCCGCCCGGAGCTTCTCGCCTATATCGATCAGGAAGGGCTGGAAGACTCGCTCTCCTTTGTCACAGACGACACCATGCCGGACACGCTCCTCCGGGAAGGCCATTTGGACGAGATCCTGCGCATCGCCGTCTCCATGGGATATCCCGCGGAAAAAGCAGTCTACTGCGCGACCTGGACACCGGCGCAGCGCATGCGCCTCTTCGACCGGGGCGCCCTCGATCCGGGCCGCATCGCCGATTTCGTCATCCTCGATGACCCGGCGCGCTTCACGATTTCCTCCGTCTGGAAAAAAGGCCGCCGTGTGCCGCAGCGCCGGAGCCTGTCCTATTCCTCCGGCTTCTATCCGGCGGAGTTCTACAACAGCGTCCATGTGCCGCCGCAGGAGGAGAAAGACTTCCGCGTGCCCGCCCCCATAGAAGAAGGCACGGTCCGCTGCCGGGCGGCGCTCGTGCAGGAACATTCCACCATGACTGTCCCGGCGGAGGCGGAGCTCCCCGTGCGCGGCGGATATATCGACTGGGAATCCTCCCCCTGGGCGCTGGCGTCCGTCATCGAGCGGCACGGCCTGGGCGGCGGCCGGGGCTTCCTCTTCGTGGGCGGCGCGGCGCTGAGACACGGCGCGGCGGCTTCCACCTATTCCCACGACGCGCACAATCTCCTCGTCATCGGGCAGAACGGCCGGGACATGGCAGCCGCTGCCAATGACGTCATCGAAAAGCAGGGCGGGATCTCCGTCGCCGCCGACGGACACCTGCTCGCCTCCGCCGCGCTCCCCGTGGCGGGCATTCTCTCCGAAGAGCCGGTAGAGCTCCTCGGAGAAGAGATCGAACGCGTCCGCGAGAGCCTCTCCGCGCTCGGATGGACGCAGGACAATCCCGTCATGTCCATGGCGACACTGGCCCTGCCCGTCAGTCCGGCGCTTAAAGTCACGGACAAGGGCATCGTCGATGTGAAGAACCAACAGCTCGTGCCCCTCGTCATGGAGGCAAAATAAAAAGACCGTCCGCAGACGATCCTTTTCAGAAGCATGATCTTTCAAGGTCATGCTTTTTTATTTTTCTTTAATCACAAGGCCCGCTTTCTTCAATTCCCGGAAAAGATACTTCAGCACTTCATAGAGCCGGGCCGCATCCTCCGCGGTAAGCTTCTTCGGCGAGACGCGGAGAAAATCGCGGTAATAAAATTGGAGCCGCGGCGCCAGCTCGCTCTCCGGCAGCGTCTTCCCGGATTCCGCTTCCTCTTTCTGCTCATGAAGGAGGCGCGTCTTTTCTTCCAGCGCGGCAATGCGCGCGTCCCTTTCCGCGAGCGCCGCCCGCATCTGGTCTATCTCCCTATAGAGCGCCTCCGCCGTGAGCGATTCGCCCGCCCGGTGCGTCCTGATCTCTTCCAGTTCTCTCTCCAGCACCGTCCCCGCTCCGCGGAGCACGGCGATCGTCCTTCTCGCTTCTTCCAGCATTTCCCTATCCGTCATGACAGCCTCCCGCTCAATGTTTCTCAAAGACCAGCCGCATCTGGTGCCACACCGCGCCGCCGTGTTCCGAACCGGATACGCCTTCGTCAGTAAATCCGAATCCCCCGTAATAATGGATGAGCCGCTCTTTACAGGTGAGCACCACGCCCCGCCGCCCTTCCTGCCGGGCCTCTTCGATAAAAGCCCGCATGAGCCGCGCCGCCAGCCCTTCCCTGCGCCGTTCGGGGATCGTATTCAGCCCGAAGATCATCTGCCACGCTCCGTCTTCCCGGTGCATGGACGCGTCCTCATACATGGCGTCGGTCAGGTCCTTTTCGTCTGTCACCATGCCGTCAATGAATCCCACGAGCTTTCCTTCGTCGAAAAGGAGCAGAAAATGCGCGCCGTACGCGGCGAGGCGCTGCCGGAACTGCTCCTCTGTAGCCGCTTCCGCCGCGGGAAAGCACGCCGCTTCCACAGCAGCCACCTGCTTCAGATCATTCATTACCGCTTTTCTGATCTCCATCTCAATCCCTTTCCAGAATCAATCCTTCTGCCCAGTACGATACCGGTTTCCCCGGTTTGATAAACTGTGTGCACCGCCGGAACACGACGCGGTGCCTCCCGTCGGGCTCCCACACCATGGGCTCCGTCTGCGGCCCGGCCGTCCTCGTCCGGAAAAACGCTTCCAGCTGCGGCCTTGCATCGTAAGACAGACCGGCGGCGCGGATCACGCCGTCATCGGTGCTGCGGAACACATAGAACCGGTCATAACCTGCCACAGAGACCGGCCCCTCTTCCGCGAGAGACCGCACTTCCTCCTTTTCTCTCGCCGCTTCTTCCGCGAGTTCCCGGATCACCGGCGAGGCGGCGATCTGCTTCACGAAAGAATAGGTCCCGCTGTCCGCCGCATCCCGCCGGATATACCAGTATGCCGACAGGAGCCGGTCCCGCTCCTCTTTCGGCAGCGCTTCTCCCCGGACGATCTCGCCTTCCCGCATCATGCCGTACCGCGCCATGACCGTCTGCGCGCGGTACACCTGATCGCGGAGCGGGACTTCCCACACCGCGAAAGGCCCCATGGAAGCCGCTGCCAGCACCGCCGCGGCGAGAAGAAAAAGCATCCCCCGCCCGCGCCGGAAAAAGCCGAACCCCATCACGACGAGGCCGAAAACGGTGCACAGGAGCGACGCGTACCGCGCTTCCGTCAGGCCGTACGCATCGACGCGGATCCATACGCCCACGAGCTGCGCCGCCACCACCGGCAGGAGCAGCGGCCCGCCGAAGCGCTGAAAAAGGCGCATTCCCCGCCACGTCTCATCAGGCAGCAAAAAGTAAAAGAACGCGTACCCCAGCACGGCGAGAGAAGCAAACCAATTCATCTGCCCTACGGGCATTACGCCGGAAAGGAGGATCTTGCCGATGTATCCGTACAAGATCGCCAGCAGGATCAGATATACGGGGAAAAGGACGCGCCGGAAAAGAGCCGACAGCAAGTGCGGCGGCCCGGCCCGTTCCTCCGGAAGCCACGAGAAGAAGAACGGCAGCCCCACCAGGAAGAACGCAAATTCCGCCGCCACGCTGTACCATTCACCGCGAATATCGAAGAGCAGCTCATCCGCCGCGAAAAGGCAGACAAAGAGCGACGCCGTCAGCAGCAGCGAAAGGCCCAGCGCCTTCCACGCCGCGGCGAAGATCCGGGAAAACACAGCCTCCCCATGCCGCGCCGTAGGGAAGCACACCGCAAGCGCCCCCGCCGCTCCGGCGGAACCGGCCGCCGCTTCCATGAGCCGCCCCTGCGCACCGAGGGAAAAGAAATACAGATACCACAGTCCCGCCGCGGGGAAAGACAGCAGCGGCATCCATTGAAGGCCCGCGCCAGCCTTCCCCGATTCCCGGAAGCACTGCGCCGCCGCGGCAAAACAGGCGGCGCAGAAAAAGGCGCCCGTCATGGCCCGCCCTTCCGGCGTCGGCTCGCAGAACGTCCCCCAGAGGAGCGCGCAGAAAAGAGCGGCGCACCAGAAAAACGCCGTCCTGAAACGGCGCATGCCGCTCCGCATCCTGTCCCGCAGCACACCGGCCCACCTCATCGGCTCCGCCTCCTTCCCCGCTTTTCTTCTATTATACAAAAAAATATCCGCGAAAAAACAGCAGCCCCTGAAGAGCTGCCGTTTCTTTCCTTATTTTTCCTCCGCCTCAGCCGCTGGCGTTTCCTTCGGAAGCCGTTCCAGCCGGTACAGATTCATGTACAGATCCTTCGCGTCCGCGCGGATGCGTCCGTCCTCTTTCCGCTCCTGATCTGCCGCCTCATTGTCCGCCGCGCCGCGCACATCGGTGAGCTTCAGTTCCGCGGAATACTTCTGCTTCCGCTTATCCGCATGGATCGCCGCGTCGAATGTCCGCACATCCGTCACCAGCCGGTCTTTCGCGAAATCCCAGGCGTCCACCTTGTCCCGGTACGACTCCGCGTACATCGTGAAATGCACATTTTCAATGCTTCCCGGATAATCCATGGTCTGCATGCCCATGACCGTCGTCATGTCCGCGTAGATCACCTCATCCTCCCCGGCAGCGATCACGCGGTACCTCTCCGGATCGGCCAGGAACGTCCCTTCATCCGCGGAAGAAGCGCGCACCGCGCGGAACAGGCTGTAATACATATCATCCGCTTCCGCCCGGGACTTCGCGCCTTTCCATGCCCCTTCATCCAGCTTCTCCCCGTCCCGGCTGTAGACGGCGGAGAGCTTCTTTTCCAGATCATACTCATCTTTCGCCTTGTTCCCGTAGAGCGTCGCCTCATATTCCTGAATGCAGTCGACGGTCTCCTCTTTCTGGAAAGCCATCGCGTCGGGCTTCTTCGCGAAAGACTCCACATACATGGTGAAAGAAATATTCTCGATGCTCCCCGGATAATCGCGTGAACTCATAGCGAGCGCCGTGTCCATGTCCGCGTAGACCGCTTCCCTCTCATCCGCATAGATCACACGGTATCTCGCCGGATCGGCCAAAAGCGTTTCCTGATCCATTGCCGATGCCGTGCCCGAAGCCGACAGCGCCAGAGCCGCCAGCAGCGCGCCATATATTTTCTTCATGATTTCCTCCTCTGTAAAATACAAATCATATTGTTACAATTAATAATATCACAGGTAACTGAAAACAGCAAAACTTTTCTTGCCGCGGCAGCGCGGAGGGAGCAAAAAAGATCGCCCGCCAGAGCCGCGGGAGACCTTTCCGCTCACACCAATTTCCTCCGCCACACGCCGCTGCGCCACCGCCAGAGAAAGACCGCCCCGCGGCTGCACTCATCCAGCGCCATCGCCGTCCATATCCCGGCGAGTCCCCAGCCCAGATGGATGCCGAAGAGCCACGCGCCGAAGGTCGCGATGCCCCACATGAAAATGATGCCCACCGTGATGGGGGCGCGCACATCGCCTGCCGCATTGAGCGCCATGACCATGCTCATATTCACCGCACGGCCGATCTCAAGGAAGATCTCTATAAAAAGGATGGTCCGCCCCAGGGCGTGCACTTCCGGATCGTCCGTGAAAATGGAAAACACCGCGTCGCTGTGAAGGTACACCAGCAGCGAGATCGTCCCGGAGAGCAGCACCGACACGAGAATGGTAAATTTCACCCTCCGGTCCACCTCCTCATTGTCCCCGGCCCCTTTAAAATACCCCACCAGGATCTGCGTCGCCATGGCGAGCGACTGGGAATACACATAGCTCACCATGGCGATGATGTACGCGTAGATCTTCGTCGTGATGACAGCGATGCCGAAAACATTCACAAACTTCATGATGACCGTCTGCGAAAACTGGTACGAAAAAGTCTCCCCGCCGCAGGGGATGCCCAGCGACAGGATCTTCCGAAGCGTCCCGAAAGGGAAAGGCCGCAGGTACCGGAACGACAGCCGCGCCTGCGTATGACGGCGGAAGAGCCAGACGATGAGCAGGAATCCGAGGCATTTGGAAATATTGGTGGAAACGCACACCCCCGCCACGCCCAGCGCCGGCACCGGGCCCCAGCCGTTGATGAGGACGAGATTGCCCCCGATATTCAGCACATTCATCACGAGCGAACAGACCATGGTCAGCTTCAGCAGCGAATACCCGCGGAGAAAAGAAATGAACGCCATGTACATGCTCTGCACCCACACGAACACCCCGATCCACCGCAAATACAGCGAAGCGTCGCCCCAGATCTCCCGCGGCACGCCGATGATCTCCAGGAAAAACTCGTCGTGCAGAAAAAGGACCGCGCTGATCGCCGCGCCAAGCACAAAATTCGCCGCCAGCGCCACCATGCAGACCTCGCTCACCTTCTCCATATTTCCCGCGCCCCGGTAATGGGCGATGAGGATCGTCGCCGCCTGGCACATCACCGCCAGCGTCAGCACGATCATATTAAAGACCACATTATCATTGCCCACCGCCGCCACGGCGTCCTGCGAATAGCGGCTCAGCATGAACTGATCCACGTTCGGCACCATCATCTGCAGCGCCGTCTCTATGAAGATCGGCACAGACATGGAAAAGACCGCGAACCGGCTCCTGTATGGATTCTCCCGCAAACTATCCCTCCCGAAAAATTAAAATGCAGTCCATACTACCACAGCCGCCGTCCCCGCGCAAGGCATCAAAAAAAGACGCCCGAAGACGTCTTTCATGATTCAGCGGATCTCCACCGTGTGCGCGATCTTGTAGCCCTTCTCTTCCAGTTTCTTGATGCTCTCCGCCAGATTCGGGAAATCGCCGCGGATGACGATCTCATACCGGTCGGCCTCCTCCTTGTACGTGGCAAGGCTGTCGATATTCACCCCGTCCTCCGCAAGGATATGAGAAATTTCCTCCATCGCTCCGACACGGTCCTTCACATCGAGGGCAATGCGGGTCTTCCCGTCGGTCAGGCCCATGATATTGATGAACGCCCGGAGAATATCTCTCGCCGTGATGACGCCCACCACCGCGCCGGAACCGTCCACCACGGGCAGCCCGCTGATATTATTCCGCTCCATCAAGTACGCCGCTTCCTCCAGCGTCGCATCCGCGTTGATCGCGATCACCCGCTTCGACATGACCTCCCGCACCTTGAGCGCGTCCAGAAGAGAACTGATCTCATACTGCGAGAGCGTCGTCGCCGGAGACGGAGAGACCCGCGTGATATCGCCGTCGCTCACCAGCCCCACCAGCTTCCCGTGATCCAGCACGGGAAGGCGGTTGATCTTGTGCGCCTTCATGATATCCGCCGCCTGCACCACCGTCGTGTCCGGCGAAATGGTGATCGGATTCTTCGACATACGATTCGCAACAAACATACTATCCCTCCTCACAAAAATCCTATTTCCTTTATTTTATCACACCGCCGCGCCGCCCGGTATTTCCCCGACCGCCGCCGCGCCTTCAAAATACGTCTCCGCCATTTCATTCAGACTTCGTGCGATCTGCATGAAATCCCGATTCAGATTCAGCGTTTTCACCGTGATTGGGTTTCCGTGCATCTGGTAAACCTGATCCGGCTGCACTGCTTCGTCCGTGCCGGCGTACAGCAGCATGCCCGCCACATGATGCGGTCTTTCCCCAAAAGAATAATCCATATTTTTCACATACGTAAATATCTGATACAAATTGTGTGAATGCTGCGTCCTCACCCCGTGATGATCCTGCATAGTATGCGAATAATATTTGGCGTCAATGACCAGCACCTTTTCCCGCTGCCTCAGCAGCACATCGCTCTGCATGACGGGCAGAAAATCTCTCATGCCGTCATCCAGCGCCCAGCTGATCTGTTCCGCCCGCGCAGACAGCTGCGGAAAATGATACCGGTAATATTCCAGAATAAATTTCTCATACAGACGGCTCATGGCCAGATCATCCAGAAAAGAAGCCAGCCGGTACCGACCGCCCGACTCCGTCCGCAGAAGTTCCCTCAGCACGAATTCCGCCGCCGCAAGAAGAAGCGCGTAATTGCTGCCGCATCGTTCCGCACGGACCGTTTTCCATAAAATGCACCGGGGATCGGCTTTCCCGACGGAAGACAGGTATGCGAGCAGCCGCCTCAGCTTCTCTCTACGGGCGGGGCTGACGCCGCCGCTGTTCGCAAGAAGGGCCGCAGCCGTCTTGATTAGCCGATTACTTGGGGTATCTTCTGAAAGGTCATCAAATTCACAGGTCAGACGCCCTTGTCTCCCCGCCCTTTCCTTGATCACTTCCGGCATATACAATCGTCCCCGCAGCCGCTGAAGAGGTTCCCGCCGCAGGACATAGTCCCGTTTCAGCCCCTGCTTCAGCTGGACACGCAGGCCTTCTGTCAAAACAGCGGCCAGCAGTTCCTGTATATTTTCAAAAGGCTCCGAACCGGCCCGTTCCCATGCGCCGAAACGCACCGTCCGAAATGCATAGGCCAGCATATAATAAATATTGCGTATCGGAATATGCTTATTTTTCTTCATGGAATACTCCCATCAGCCGTGACCGCCACGTTTCCGCCTTCTGACGGTCATCGAACCAGTATTCCTCCAGCATGGGCATCAGATCGTACTTCACCATACTCATGAGAGCAGAAACAGAAAGAGCCCCGCACAAATAACTGTGCCCGATGAGGAATCCCTTCCCGAGCGACAGATCATTTTTGATCTCTTCATTCAGCTCCCGTATCACCGCAAGCAGAGCCCTCGCCGTCTCCGAAGCACCGGACATGACCTGTTCCTGAAACACTGCCGTATCGAATCCCGGAGCCATTTCAAAAAATCCGAACCGTCGGCGCAGCGCGTAATCCATCAGCGCCAGGCTGCGGTCCGCGGTATTCATCGTCCCGATGATGTACAGATTTTCCGGAATGCTGAACGTCCTTCCCGCATAGGGAAGCGCGATCTCCCGGCCTCTGTATTCCTTCTCGATCAGCATGAATGCTTCCCCGAATATCTTGCTCAGATTCCCGCGATTGATCTCATCAATCAGGCAGAAGAACATTTCCCCCGGATGCGCCGCCGCTTCCCGACAGAACTTCAGAAATACGCCGTCCCGCAGCGAAAAAGTTTCTCCCTCCGGCCTGTACCCGAGGATAAAATCTTCATATGAATAGCCGGGATGAAACTGTACCAGAAGGATATGCCGCTCCTCCTTTTTCCCAATCAGCGAATACGCCAGCCGCTGCGCGGCAAAGGTCTTTCCGACACCGGGCGCGCCTTCAAGAATGATATTCTTTCGTCGTAAGAGCAGCTGCCTCAATTCGTCATAATCCGCTTCATTCATATATACTTCGTTCAGAAAATCACGCCGCGTATATGATTCTGTTTTCTCCCGCTGCGCTTCGCCGTCCTCTCTATCGGCCTCATGCACAGAAGTCGGCACATCTGAAAATGTTTCCCGTAATGCCTCTGCCAGCTCCGTTCTCAACCGCCATATATACTGTCCATGTTCTCCCTTTTTCGCCATGCGTCCAAAGTAAAGTACCGGCCAGTACCAGACTTTGCCTTTTTCGTCTTTATACAGCGGGCATCCTGTTTTTTCCGCCACCCGCTTTGCCAGAGCCGAAGAACCGCTGTTATAAAAATTTTTTGTTTCTCCATAGCGCTCCGCCAATTCCGTGCAGGACGCTTCTCCTCCGAATGCTGCCATCCGCCGCAGGATCGTCAGGCTCTCCGGGGTAAATACGGTCTCGTCTTTCATTAATTTCTTCCATGCCGATTTTAACAGTCCCGGCTCATACCCGGCCGGTTCCTGCTCCTGTTTCCCGCTCTTCTTTTTTCCCCCATATTTCTGCTGGATATAATACCCTATATCCATAGTCAAAATATGAAGGCTGATATCCGGCCAGCAGGACTCTGTCAATCGGCTGTTCAGCAGCTCTGCCAACTGGCTGTCTTTCTTTACTTCTGACCTGATCTCATCATAAAAAGAAAAGAAATTTTGCAGATTTTCCCTGTATCTGCCCTGAACAAAATGATAATCCGCATTCAGCACTTTCGCGGCGGCAGATGCGATACTGAACTTATAAACGTAATATGTATCGGGAAAACGAAGCCACAAATACGTGCTGACCGCGTATTCCGACTGATAAGTACTATACCCTTTCTTTGTATTTCCAAGCCGTTCCTGATTTCCGTACGCATGAAACAGCTCATCCGCAGCTGCCTTAAAAGTCAGTATCCGCTCCACAACATCCGAGCTTTCATCGAACAGCGCCCGAAACAGAGCTCTCACCTCTTCGGGAGCCCAGCCGCTCATTTCGATGATCATACGCCGGGGAAAGAAATTCGCCGCCGTCAAAAGATTTCCTGTCTTCTCAAGCGCAGATTCCAGCATCGCCGGAAAATCCGCGGCCTCGATATCCCAGTGATCCTGAAACCACCGGACGGCTTCCCATTTATACTTTTCATCTTTCCACCAGTTCCCGGAAAAATCCTTTTTGTACGCCTTAAGGGTCTCCTTCAATTTCTCCTGATCGATCATTTTCCCTCCTATAATATTTTTATCAGTCCCAAAACGTTTTCTTTTATTATAACGGCTTTCATCCTTTGCCGCATTTGCGAATAAAATTTCTTTTTTCCCGCCTTTATGCGAAGTATAATAATAAAAACATGTTACTGGAAAGGAGACCCATCATGCCATACGTCAATATCAAGATCACGAAAGAAGGAAACGTCACGCCGGAACAGAAACGGCAGCTCATCGAGGGGGCGACGAATCTGCTCCACGATGTGCTCGGAAAGAATAAGGCCACCACGGTCGTCACCATCGATGAAGTGGACACGGATAACTGGGGCATCGGCGGCGTGCCGATCACGGAAATCCGGAAGCAGAAAAAATAAGCCGGGCGCTTCCGCTATGAAGAAAGCTCTCGCCCTCGCGCTGCTCCTCTCCTTCGCTTCCCCCGCGCTCGCTGCCGCCGCTTACATCGGCAACATAAACAGCATGATCTTTCACGAAGAAAACTGCCGTTTCGGCGGAAAGCGGATCAAAGAAGAGAACCGCGTATATTTCAGCACCCGCGGTGAAGCCGTCAGCGCCGGTTACCGCCCGTGCAAAGTCTGCCGCCCCTGAGCGCTGCCGCAGAAAAATTTCCAGACACGCCAAAAGACACCATCAGTGAAATTTCCGATGGTGTCTTTTTTCGTGCGGAACAGACCGAATATCCCTTCTTATTCTTATGGAATACTGCTGTATAACGGATATCTGAAGGCGCCGGGACGTCCCGCAGTCACAGTGTTTTTTCCAGAATGATCATGTCCCGCAGGAGCCGCCCTTCTTCATAGATAGGCCGGCTGTAATTTTTTGTGAAGAACTCCTGAAGCCTGCCGATCTCCCAGAATCCGCAGCGCCGGTAAAAAGCGAGCGCCGGCGAGACGTCTCCCGTACCGAGGCGGAGACGGGCGTACCTATCCCGGTACGAAGCGCCCGCCCATTCCAGCAGCGCCCGGCCGACGCCTTGCCGCCGCCATTCCGGCGCGACGGCGAGATTTTTCACTTCCGCGAAGCCCTCTTCTTCCGTCACGACACATACCGCTGCCGTCTTTTTTCCGATTTCCGCCGCATAGAGCGTCCCCCGCTCCAGGTAGCGGTCGATCATCCGCTCTTCTTCATCTCCCATCAGAAGAAGCGGCAGGAATTCTTTTTTGCGGCTCCGAATTTCTTTGACCTCCATGACAGGATTTTCTTTTAGCTCAATCATGAAGCACTCCTTTACATCCGCGCAAAATAATAGATCAGCGGATAGACGAGGAAGAGAAAGACAGCGGTGGTCGTGAGAAACGCCGATTCGGCGATATCCACATTCAGCCGGTAGAGCTGCGACGCCGCCACGGCAAAGATCGCCGTCGGAGCGGCAGCAGCGAGCACGGCGCACCACAGGATGACGGGGTCTCCGGTCACACAGAGCGTCATCGCGCCGATGCAGACCGGAAGGTACAGAAATTTCACCGGAAAGAGCGGCCACAGCGTCCGCGCGTATTTCCTGACGCCAACCATATCGAGATCGTAGCCGACGGGGATCATGCCGAGCCAGGCGCTGGCGTGGATGAGCACCGTAAATACTGCCGACACGCTTTCCGGCCGGTGTACGCCGGAAGCGCCGAGGAGGAGTCCCGCCGCGACGCACGCCGCAGGCAGCTGATTCCATGTGAGGAGCATATCCCGGAGCCGGAGCCGCGCATGCCGCGTTTCACCGCTGCTCGCCCACCGGTCGTAGAACCGCTGCGCCGCCGGAAAGCAGAAGAGCACGATCACGAGGACCTGCGGCACCGCGATGAGCTGGATGTACGCAAATCCGGTCTCCCCAAAGAGGGTGTACGCGCAGAGCCCCGCGAGCGTCCCGATATTTCCGAGGATCATGGCCAGGAAATAGCTCCCCTGGTCACGGGGATCGGAGAAACGCCGCTTTTCCAGCAGGTAAAACAGGGGGATCGGAAGAAAACAGATGGGCAGGATGGACAGAGGCAGCCAAAGCAGCTCCGCCGATACCCGGAGCGACCAGAAGGAGATGAGGGAAAGCCCGGAGAGCGCCCCCACCACATTCGCCCGGATGAGGAAGCGCATCCATTCCCGGGCGATCCCCCGCGCCCGCAGAGACTTCCCCAGAAAGAGCGGGACGAGGATATCCGCGAATACGATGAGAAATCTGGACCAGTCTTCCATATTATCCTTCCGTTTCCACCACGCCGCCGCGGATCGTGATCTGCCGGTCATGCCACCGGGCCAGGGTCGACCGGTGGCCGACGCTGACTACAGTCCGCCCCGGCTCTGCCGTCAGTTTTTCATACAATTTCATTTCCATGTCCTCGTCCATGGCGGAAGTCGCTTCATCGAGGAATACCCACTTCGGTTTCCGCAGGAAGATCCGCACGAAAGCAAGGCGCTGCTGTTCTCCGAGGGAGAGCACATGAGACCAGTCCCGCGCTTCATCGAGATGCTCTGTCAGATGGGCGAGGCCGCAGAAGGCAAGGAGCGGCGCCAGTACCGCGTCGTCCGCCGGCGCGCCCGGATAGGACGCCGCTTCCCGGAGCGTCCCTATGGGCATGTAGGGCTTCTGCGGAATGAACATCGTCTCTTCTTTCCGCGGCGAGATGATCTCTCCCGACGCGTAGGGCCAGAATCCCGCCAGCACGCGGAGAAGCGTTGATTTCCCCGCGCCGGAGGGGCCTTTGATGAGGACTTTCTCCCCCGCCGCGATGACGCAGTCCGCCCCGGAAATGAGCCGCCTTCCGCCGGGAAGGCCGATATCCACGCGGCGCAGCGCGGCCTCATCCGCTTCCGTCCGCACGAGGCCGCCCGCTGCTGCCGCCGCTTCCCTTTCCAGTGCCCGCACGTGGCTGTCAAAGGTGAGGAGGCGGTCCGCGCAGGCCCGCCATTCCGCCAGTGCCGCGTAAATGTCCACGAAGTACGACATGGATTCCTGCACCTTGCCGAAACAGTTTCCGATCTGCATGAGCCCGCCCAGGGAGATCTCCTTCGCCAGGTACCGCGGCGCCGCCACGACAAAGGGAAAGATGATGGCGATCTGCCCGTAGCTGTTCGTCAGCCAGGAGAGCTGCTTCTGCTTGCGGATAATGAGCACCGTATTCGACAGGACAAGAAGGAAACGCCGCAGGAGCAGGCTCTTTTCCTTCGCCGCGCCGTCGTAAAAAGCGACGCTCTCCGCCGTATCTCTGAGGCGCACCATGCCGAAGCGGAAATCCGCCTCGTACCGCTGCTGGTCAAAATTCAACCCCGTGAGGCGCTTCCCCACGCGGTGCGTGAGCCACGTGCCCGCGGCGGAATAAAAAAGCGCCGCCCACACCAGGTACCCGTGAATGGCATAGGTCTCCCCGCCGATGGTCACACTGAGCGGGCCGGACAGATCCCAAAGGACAAAGATGAAGCAGAAGATCGTCACCACTGCCTTAAAAAGACCCATGGCAAAAGAAAGGGTATTCGCCGTGAAAAGGCGGATATCCTCGGAGATCCTCTGATCGGGATTATCCGCGCCGGGCAGAAACATCTCCATGCGGTAATACACCTGCCGCCCCGTCCACTTCTCCAGATATTCGCGGGTCATCCAGTTCCGCCACCGGAGAGACAGGCACTGCTGTAAATAAAAGGCATAGACGGAAAAGGCAATGTACGCGAAGGCCAGCCCCGTGAACCGCAGGAGCCCGCTGTAGACGGCGTCCGCGTCATACGCCTGAAGCGCGCTGTAGAAATCATTGAACCAGTCGTTCAGGAGGAGCATCATGTACACCGCCGCCCCGGTCAGGATGATGATCCCCGCCAGGTACAGCGCGGCCGTCCGCCGCTCGCCGCCCATCCAGTACGCCGCCGTCAGCCGGAAAAGGCGTCCCGCCCATTCCCCGTTCCATCCATCCCGCTCCATTCCGCGCCTCCTTGCAGAGAAATTAATTTATTATACCTGATGCCCCGAAATATTTCCATGCGCCCCGCGTTTCCTCCGCGGGCCGTTCGCGGGTCTTCCCGCGGCGGGGTATAATACAGACAGAACCGTCTATTCAGGAGGCATCATGGAAAAGGAAAAAGGATACATCCAGGTCTACACGGGCGACGGCAAGGGGAAAACCACCGCCGCCATCGGGCTCGCCGTGCGCGCGGCCGGCGCCGGCAAAAAAATCTGCATCATTCAGTTCATGAAATCACTGGCCTATTCGGAGCAGAAGATCCTTCAGACGCTCCCCGGCGTGACCCTCATCACCTGCGGCAAGCCTTACTTTATCGCCAAGGAAGGCATGTTCTCCGAAGAGCAGCTCCGCCGCTGGGGAGACGCCGTCACGGTCTATCCCGCCGGCCATCCGCCGCAGGAATACCGTGATCTTATCCTTCACGGCATTGAGGAAGCGGTGAAAGCCGTATCCGGAGATTATGACGTGGTCATTCTCGACGAATACAATATGGCCTGCTGGTACGACCTCGCCACGGACGATGACACCCGCCGCATCCTCAGCGCGCGCCGCCCGGAGGTGGAGCTCATTTTCACGGGACGGAACGCGCCCCAGCTCCTTCTCGACGCGGCTGATCTCATCACGGAAATGAAAAAAGTCCGCCATTACTATGACCGGGGCGTACAGGCGAGGAAAGGCGTGGAAGACTGAAACGAAAAAGCGGAGACCCTCTTCGGATCTTCCGCTTTTTTGTTTGCTCTGTTTTCTATTTTCAGAAAAAGCCGCTCTTCCGGGTGTAATCCATGGCATCGGAGAAACGGCCCGTGGTGAGATCATTCTTCATCATATAATTCCGGTTCCCTCCGGGAAAGGAGAAAGCGAGCCGCTTCTCTCCGCCGTTCAGCACGATCCGCACCACCGTCGTCCAACCGTCATCCGTCACGCTCTCCACCCGATAAGGCACGCCGTTCACGGCCGTCCCGGACACGCGCAGGAGCTCGCCGTACCGTCCGCGCCATGTCCCGACAAGGAGATTTTTCCCCGCCGCTTCCGGCCATGTCTGCGCCGCCGCTTCCGCGGACAGACCCGTTGCCAGCAATGCCGCGGTCATTACAGCCGCGGTCTTTGCGCGAAGTTTCATACGCTCCTCCTCATCCAAAACAGTCGCGTTTCATGCGCCTTTCTTATTCAAAGACGCCCCCATTGTAAAACGGCGCGCCGCCGCCGTCAATGCCGGGCCGCATTCTCTCCGCCCGCGGCTCTTCGGACGCGGGACCGGGCGGGCCTCCGCGGAAGCACGCAAAAAAAGTCCCCGCACGCGCTGCGCGTGCAGGGATAATTTTTTACCACTTTCTGGGAATCTCCGGGAAATGGCCGATGATCATCATGGACGCGAGGATATTGGACATGAGCCGTCCGTCCTCATCGCGAAGCTCTGCCACGATCGACATGGTGGTGTGCCCGCAGTGCTTCACATGACTGGTAACGCTCATCTTTTTCCCCGGTGTGATGTTGCGGATATAATCGAGAGTCATACTTACCGTGACGACCATGCAGCCCATGCTCGCTCCGGTCACGCCCGTGACGGAATCCGCCAGCGCCGCCATGACGCCGCCGTGGATGACGCCCCGGTGGTTGCAGTGCTTTGCCGGGTCTGTGCGCAGGCTCACGGTGACGCTGCCGCAGTGGATCTCATCAATGGAAATCTGGAAATAATCCATCATGAAATGATTCGGCCCGTAGATTTCCCTGATCCGGGCGACGATCTCTTCCGGTGAAGAAAGTACTTCTGCCATACAGCCTCCTTCCGCGGACATGCTCATCCTCTCGGCGCCGCAGGCCAGCTCTCTCCGCCGCGGATGTGCGAGATGGCCTCTTTCGCCGCCATCTGCGCCGCTTCTTTTTTGCTCTTGCCTACGCCGCGTCCCATGGGTTTCCCGTTGACAGCGATCTCCATCCAGATCGTCTTGTCGTGATCCGGCCCTTCGTCCTTTATCACTTCGTAATGGATATCCACGTCGCCGTTTTTCTGAACGAGCTCCTGCAGATCGGATTTATAATCGTGGTCATAATCTCCCCGGTCGATCAAGTCGAGGAATTTTTTCATGTGCCCCAGGATGAAGCGGGCCGCCACTTCATAATTATTGTCCAGGTAGATCGCGCCGATGACCGCTTCAAAAGCGTCGCCGAGGATGGAGATGCGCGTCCGCCCGCCGGACATTTCTTCGCCTCTGCCGAGACGCATGTATTCGCCGATGCGGAATTTCGCCGCGCATTCCGCGCAGGCCGGTTTGCATACGGCGCTGGCTTTCGCGCGGGTCAGATCGCCTTCCGGCCAATTCGGGAACCGGAGGAAAAGGTATTCCCCCACCACCAGATCCAGCACGGCGTCGCCGAGAAATTCCAGCCGTTCATTGTCATGAATCACTTCATTCCTGTGCTCGTTGGCATAGGATGTGTGCGTGAGCGCCGTATCCAGGAGCTGGATATTCTGAACGGGGATATTATTTTCTTCCGCAAACTGCCGGAGCTGCGCCAGGCGGTTTTTCCGCCGCGCCTCCGCGCTGCTCATGCTTTCCAGCGGCGCAGGACGATAACGGCATTATGGCCGCCGAAGCCGAAGGAATTGGACATGGCCACGTCGATCTTCGCGTCTCTCGAGCCCTCGGCGACATAGTCCAGATCGCATTCGGGATCTCTCTCTTTCAGATTGATGGTGGGATGCACTTTGCCGTGCTCCATGGAGAGGACACAGACCACCGCTTCCACCGCGCCGGCCGCGCCGAGGAGGTGGCCCGTCATGGATTTCGTGGAATTCATGGGGATTTCATAAGCATGCTTTCCGAGCAGTTCTTTTACCGCCGCGGTCTCGCTCATATCGTTCAGATGCGTGGATGTGCCGTGCGCATTGATATAGTCGACTTCTTCCGGAGCGACGCCCGCGTCGGCGAGGGCATTCCGCATGCACCGGAGCTGGGTGGAGCCGTCCGGTCTCGGAGCGGTGATATGATAGGCGTCACCGTTCGTGCCGTAGCCCGCCAGTTCCGCATAGATGTGCGCGCCGCGCTTCTGCGCGTGTTCCAGTTCTTCCAGGATCAGGACGCCGCTGCCTTCACCGAGGACAAATCCGTCGCGGCGGATGTCAAAGGGGCAGGACGCTTCTTCCGGCGGGCAGTCTCTGGAGGAGAGCGCCTTCATGGCCGCGAATCCCGCCATGGGGCTCGGGCATACTGCCGCTTCCGTGCCGCCGGCGAACATGATGTCCGCGTCGCCGTACTGGATCATGCGGGCCGCCTGGCCGATGGCGTTCGTGCCGGACGCGCAGGCCGTCACATCCGTCAGCACCGGGCCCTGCAGCCCGAACTGGATGGAAACGTGGGCGGACGCCATATTAGCGATCATCATGGGCACGACGAAAGGATTGACCTTGCCCGGGCCGCGCTGTTCGATCTTCTTTACCGTATCTTCCATTGTATAGATGCCGCCGATGCCGGTACCGATGATGGTGCCCGCACGGTTCGAATCTTCCTGCGACATGTCGAGTTTCGCGTCAGCCGCCGCCATCTTAGCCGCCGCTACGGCGAACTGGGCGTTTCTGTCCATGTGGCGGACGGTCTTCCTGTCGCCCGCATACTTGACGGGATCAAAATCTTTCACTTCTCCGGCGATCTTGACCGGGAAATTTTCCGCGTCAAACTGGGTGATCGGGCCGATGCCGGATTTGCCTGCCAGCAGATTGTTCCAGAAATCTTCCACACCGATGCCCACGGGGGATACGACGCCGATACCGGTAATGACTACTCTTCTTTTCATTCTTTACAACACCTCTCTGCATACTGAAACCGCACTGCCCGCGGAACACTCCTCCGCGCGGCTTTTTGTTTCTCTTTATTTTTATACCTATTAATACAAAATTCCTTTCGGACTTTCTGTGACAATACCTCAAAAAAGCGGGCATTCCGCACGTCCGCTTTTGTGAAGCATCCTCGCAAAAAAATGGCCGCTGGGGAATGCACTGCACATTCCCCGCACTGCCATTCCAGTCTCTTATTTCTGGAGCTGATTGTCGATGTAGTCTACTGCATCGCGTACAGTCTTGATCTTTTCTGCTGCATCGTCCGGAATTTCGATTTCGAATTCTTCTTCAAATGCCATGATCAGTTCAACGATATCCAGAGAATCTGCGCCGAGATCGTCGATAAACGTGGAGTCGATCTGTACATCAGCTTCGTTGACGCCCAGCTGGTCGACAACAATTTTCTTGACTCTGTCAAAAGTGCTCATTCGTTTTCACCACCTTTCATTGGATGATTATACACACTGATTATATTACATTACCATTCCACCGTCTACCTTCAAAACCTGTCCGGTGATGTAGGATGCTTCTTCCGATGCGAGGAAGCATACCGCATTGGCAACGTCTTCCGCCTGGCCCATGCGTCCCAGCGGTACGGAATGGATCATGTCTTCTCTGATCTTTTCGGGAATGACATCGGTCATGGATGTTTCAATGAATCCGGGCGCCACCGCGTTCACGCGGATGCCGCGGGCCGCCAGTTCTTTCGCTGCGGTCTTCGTCATGCCGATCACGCCGGCTTTCGCGGCGGAATAATTGATCTGGCCCACATTGCCCGTGATGCCCACGACGGAGGCGATATTGATGATCGCGCCTTTTCTCTGCTTCATCATGATCGGCGCGGCCGCTTTGATGGCGAGGAAGCCGCTCTTCAGGTCGGTGTCGATGACGGCGTCCCAGTTTTCTTCCTTCATCCGGAGCAGCAGGCTGTCTCTCGTAATGCCCGCGTTGTTGACGAGCACGTCCAGGCGGCCGAATTCCGCCTTCACCGCGGCGAATACTTTTTCCACATCTTCCGCTTTGGATACGTCGCCCTGGATGACGATCGCCCGGCCGCCTTCCGCTTCAATGGCGGCTTTCACGTCTTCCGCCGCTTTCTGGCTGCCTGCGTAGTTGACGGCTACGGCATAGCCTTTCTTCGCCAGCGCGATGGCGACGGCGCGGCCGATGCCGCGGGAAGCGCCGGTGACGAGCGCTGCTTTTTCTACGTTTTCCATCATTCTTCTCCTTTGAGTGCCTTTACTGTATCTTCGATGGTCTGAATATCTTCCGCGTGCATGGAGGTCTGCGTCTTGTCGATCTTGCGCATGAATCCGGAGAGCACAGTGCCCGGGCCGACTTCCACATAGGTATCGAAGCCGTCTGCGATCATGCGGCGCACCGATTCTTCCCAGTGCACGGCATGCGCCGCCTGCATGATGAGGTTCTCCCGGATCTCGTCGGCTTTCGTTTCCGCCTTCGCATTGAAGTTCGCATAGACGGGGATCTCCGCGTCGCGGATGGTGATCTTGTCCAGCACTTCTTTCAGGCGGAGCGCCGCCGGTTCCATCAGCGTAGAGTGGAAAGGAGCGCTGACTTTCAGCATGAGGGCGCGCTTCGCGCCGGCTGCTTTCAGTTCGCCGCACGCCGCTTCGACGGCTTTCGTCGCGCCGGCGATGACTGTCTGCCCGGGGCAGTTGAAATTGACTGCCTGCACGGCGCCCTCGGTTTCAGAGACTTTTCCGCAGATCTCGACGATCTTTTCCGGGTCGAGTCCGATGACTGCCGCCATGCCGCCTTCGCCCAGCGGCACCGCTTCCTGCATGAAGCGTCCACGGAGATGCACCGTGTGCACCGCGTCGGAGAAGGGGATCGCTCCCGCCGCTACCAGCGCGGAATATTCGCCCAGGCTGTGGCCTGCCGCCGCTTCCGCGGAGATGCCGTTTTCCCGGAGCACCTGCCAGCAGGCGACGCTCGCCGTGAGGATGGCCGGCTGCGTGAATTCCGTCTTCATGAGCTCCGTATCGGGTCCTTCAAACATCATCCCGGAAATGGAGAATCCCAGCGTCTCGTCAGCGTCTCTGATGATCGCCTTGACGGAATCGTACTTGTCGTACAGGTCTTTCACCATGCCCACTTTCTGAGACCCCTGCCCGGGGAAAATAAATGCTTTCTTCAACTGTACCACCTCATTTTTTATAATGCCGCCTTCCGGCGCGCTCTTCGTCTTCTGTCTCCGCTCAGCACCACTTCAGCACGACGCAGCCCCAGGTCAGGCCCGCGCCGAAGCCGGTGAGAACGAGATAATCGCCTTTCTTCAGACGGCCTTCCGCCACCGCTTCGTCCAGAGCGATGCCGATGGACGCGGCCGACGTATTGCCGTATTTATTTACGTTGATATAGACCTTTTCATCAGGCACGCCCAGCTTCTTCGCCGTCGCGCTGATGATGCGGTAATTCGCCTGATGCGCGATGAAGAGGGCCACGTCGTCGATGGAAATGCCCGCTTTGGCCATGACGCTCTTCGTGACGCCTTCCATATGGCGGACGGCGTGCTTGAAGACTTCCGAACCTTCCATATGGATGTAGATCCGCCCGGAATCGATGGCTCTGTGCGTGACCGGTTCCGCGATGCCGCTGGCGGGAATATTCAGGATGCCGCCGAGGCTGCCGTCGCTGCCGAGATCCGAGGCGATGTAACCGTAGCCGTCTTCCACGGGGCCGACGATCGCCGCGCCCGCGCCGTCGCCGAAAAGGATGCACGTCGTGCGGTCCTGCCAGTTCACGAGGCGGGAGAGCACTTCCGCGCCGATGACGAGGACGTGCTTATAGAGCCCGCTCCTCACGAACTGAGACGCCAGCGTGATCCCGTAAATATAGCCGGAGCATCCCGCGGAGAAATCCATCGCCCCCGCATGGGAACAGCCGAGCTTTGCCTGTACGAGGCACGCCGTGGACGGAACCACATAGTCCGGAGACGCGGTGCCTACCATGACGAAATCAATGTCGTCCGGCGTGAGTCCCGCCTTCTCCAGAGCCGCTTTGGCCGCGGCGACGCACAGGTCGGACGTATCTTCGCTGTCCGCCGCGATGTGCCGGGTCTCGATCCCCGTGCGCGTGCGGATCCAGTCATCCGAAGTTTCCACCATTCTTTCCAGATCTTCATTGGAAAGAATCTTTTTCGGCGCATAATGGCCCGTCGCCAGAATGCCTGCGGATAATAATTCTGTCATACTGCGTACCTTCCTCTGTCATAAATCCACGCAAAATCTATATCAGTCATCGTTTTCTTTCAGGTCGGCCACGGTCAGGGATTCCCCTTTCAACGCGTCTGCGACGAGCTCGGGAATGTGCTCGCTCGCCAGCTGCTCCGCCACATGGATGGCATTGCGGATCGCCCAGGCCTTGGACGCGCCGTGGCAGATGACGAGTCCCCCCTTCAGTCCGAGCAGGGGCGCGCCGCCGTATTCCGCGTAATCCAGACGTTTCATCATGTATTTCTTGAGGGCCGGCTTCAGAAGCAGCGCGCCGATCTTGGCGGTGATCCCGCCCTTCTCGACGGCGTCCTTCAGGATCGTCAGGAAAAGGCCTCCCACGCCTTCGCCGAATTTCAGCACCACATTGCCCGTAAACCCGTCGGTGACGACCACGTCGAAATCGCCGGACGGGATGTCCCGGCCTTCGCAGTTTCCCGCGAAAGTGAAAAGATTCTGCTTCTCCAGCATCTCGAAAACTTCCGCCACGAGGGGACTGCCTTTGATGCTCTCCGTACCGATATTGAGCAGGCCGATCTTCGGATCTTCAATATGATGCACCCGCTTCGCATACCAGTAGCCGAGGACGGCATTCTGCACCAGATTCACCGGCTTTGCCTGAGAGCTCGCGCCGGAATCGATGAGAAACGTGTATCCTCCCTTTTTATTCGGGATCGGCGTCAGGATCGCCGGACGCTCGATGCCGCGGATGCGGCCGATGCCGAAAAGTCCCGCCGTCACCGCCGCGCCGGTCGAGCCAGGAGCGACCAGCGCCCCGCACTCTCCGTTGCGCACCATTCTCGCGCCCACGGAAACGGAGGCGTCCTTCTTCTTGCGGTACGCCATTCCCGGATGCTCGTCCATGCCGATGACTTCCGTCGTATTGTGGATCTCGATCAGCTCTTCCTTATCGGCGCCGTTCTTTTTCAGAATCTCCCGTATCTGATCCTCCGCGCCCACGAGAACCACGGGGATACGGAAATCCCTCACCGCCTGTATGGCGCCGAGTACGATCTCCAGAGGCGCGTAATCCCCGCCCATCGCGTCAACCGCTATTTTTTCCATCCATTGCTCCTTTATCCCGTCCTGCGACGTTCATGATAAACTTCGCGCGGAAAATTTCTATATCCTTCGTGATGATCTGCACGTAAATATACTGCTTGCTGCCGTGCATGCGGACGACTTTCGCCCTTACCGCAAGCTGCGCGCCGCTCCCGCAGGGCGTCTTGTACTTGATATTGCCCACCTGCGTCGGCGCGAAAGGCTGATCCACCACCGTCTGCGCGAGCTCCGCGGAAATGCCGTAGAGCTTCTCCGCCGGGACGATCCCGTCCGCGCCGGTCATCTCATCCGTCGTATGAACGAGGGCTAGACCGTTTTTCCCTTTTTCGAGCGCGATGATCTCCATATCCCGGAGATGCTCCGAAGCGCCCTGCACAGCCGCTTCCAGGCGGTCCCGCATCTGCGGGATGCCCAGCATCCTCCGGTCGAGGCGCACCGTCGCGACGGACACGCCAAAAGCTTCGGCCAGAGAGCGGTCGGTCCTGCCCGGATCCTGCCGCAGCATGGCGGCTATGCGTTCCCTTCTTGTGTCCTTGTCGAGACGGATCTGCGTCGTCATAATTATCACCTGCTGATAATACTATATCATAACCAGTCAATCCCCGCACCCCGACGGCCGGCGGCGCTCATTTTTCAGCCGTCCCGCATGGGCCGCCGGAAAATGAGCAGCGGAAAATCTGCAGCGGCGGCGGAACGAAAAGGCGCGGGAAAACGCGCGACGGAAAATGAGCGGGCCCCGGCGGGCAGCGGGAAATCATCAACAAGGAAAAAATGAGCACTCTCCGGCGGAACGCGGCCCGTCATGTCCCGCCAGTCCCGGCTCCCGCAAAAAGTATTGATATCTGTCAAGATTTAGAGTAGACTATGAGAATAAAGCTTTACAGTGATAATCATTTGGATATCAATCGCTCACCGGCATAAAATACACAGGCAGCAATGCCATAAAGGAGTCTATGTATGAAACTTCCAGAACTTAAAATCGGCGATCTCACCGCGCGCTATCCCATCGTCCAGGGCGGCATGGGCATCGGCATCAGCCTTTCCGGGCTGGCGGGCGCCGTGGCGAAAGAAGGCGGCGTCGGCATCATCTCCGCCGCGCAGCCCGGCTTCAATGAACCGGATTTCTTCGCCAGCAGTTTCAAAGCGAACTGCCGCATCCTCAAGCAGGAACTGAAAAAAGCCCGTGAGACCGCGCCGAACGGCATCATCGGCGTCAACATCATGTCCCGCGGCTACTACTATGACGACTACGTGAAATGCGCTGTCGAAGGCGGCGCGGACCTCATCGTCTCCGGCGCGGGCCTCCCCATGGATCTGCCCGGCCTCGTGGAAGGCACCAATGTCAAGATCGCTCCCATCGTTTCTTCCGCGAAAGCGGCGAAAGTCCTGCTCAACGTGTGGGCGCGCCACCACAAGCGCACCGCCGATCTGGTCGTCATCGAAGGCCCGAAGGCCGGCGGCCATCTGGGCTACACCCGCGAACAGGTGGCGGAACACGAAAATGATGGCTATGAAAAAGAGATCCTCGAGATCCTCGCCGTCATCCATACCTTTGAAGAAAAATTCCAGCGCAAGATCCCCGTCGTATTCGGCGGCGGCGTCTTCGACCGGAAAGACATTGAACACTACCTCTCTCTCGGCCTCTCCGGCGTGCAGATGGCGACCCGCTTCGTGGCGACCTGGGAATGCGACGCCGCGCAGGCCTTCAAGGAAATGTACGTAAAGGCGAAAAAAGAGGACATCACCCTCGTAAACAGCCCGGTGCACATGGTGGGCCGCGCGCTGCTCAATCCTTTCGTCAAGAGAATGTCCACGGAAAGAGTACCGCCGGAAACCTGCTTCCACTGCCTGAAGACCTGCGACCCGAAAACGACGCAGTACTGCATCAGCATGGCGCTCATCCGCGCGGCCCGCGGCGATGTGGACAATGCCCTCATCTTCTGCGGCGCCAACGCATGGCGTATCGATAAGATCCAGTCCGTACACGAACTCTTCCAGGAACTTTGCGGAGACGAAGAATAACCTGATAAAAAAGCCGGGGCCATATCGGCACCCCGGCTTTTCCTATGTGATAGCGGCCCGCGCCGCTTTTTTCTTTCCCATTTTCCCACGCAAAAAAGACATCCCTGCCTAAAACAGAGATGTCTTTTTTATCGTTTATTTTCTTATTCCCACTCGATGGTGCTCGGCGGCTTGGAGGTGACGTCGTAGACTACGCGGTTCACGCCTTCTACTTCGTTTACGATGCGGCGGCTCATTTCGTCGAGGACTTCCCACGGGAAGCGGACGTAGTCTGCCGTCATGCCGTCGGAGCTGGTCACGGCGCGGATGCCCACGGTGTAGTCGTAAGTGCGTTCGTCGCCCATGACGCCGACGCTGCGGATCGAAGCCGGCAGGATGACGAAGGACTGCCAGATGTCATTGTAGAGGCCTCTCTTCTGGATGACGTCTCTCACGATGAAATCAGCGCGGCGCAGGATGTCCAGCCGCTCTTCGGTGATCTCGCCGATGATGCGGATCGCGAGGCCCGGCCCCGGGAAGGGCTGGCGGTTCACGACTTCTTCCGGCATATCCAGCTGACGGCCCAGTTCTCTTACTTCGTCTTTGAAGAGTTCGCGGAGCGGTTCGATGAGCTGGAATTTCATATCTTTCGGGAGGCCGCCCACGTTGTGGTGGCTCTTGATGGTCGCCGCGGTGGCGGTGCCGCTTTCCACCACGTCCGGATAGAGCGTGCCCTGGACGAGGAATTTCACGTCGTCCAGCTTGTCCGCTTCTCTCTGGAAGGTATGGATGAATTCCGCGCCGATGGTCTTGCGCTTCGTTTCCGGATCGGTCACGCCTTTCAGGAGGGACATGAAATGTTCCGAAGCGTCCACATGGATGAGGTTCATATGGAATTTGTTGCGGAACGTTTCCACGACCTGTTCCGCTTCGCCGAGGCGGAGGAATCCGTGATCGACAAATACGCAGGTCAGCTGATCGCCGATGGCTCTGTGCACGAGAACAGCCGCCACGGAGGAATCCACGCCGCCGGAGAGCGCGCAGATGACTTTATGGCTGCCTACCTGCTCACGGATCTGCTGCACCGCAATGTCGATGTAGCTGCCCATGGACCAGCCGCCTTCGCACCGGCAGATCCCGAAGAGGAAATTCTTCAGCATCTGCGTGCCTTCTTCCGTATGGACGACTTCCGGATGGAACTGTACGCCGTAGAGGCGGCGCGCTTCATCGGCGACCGCCGCGGTGGGCGTGAGCTCCGTATGGCCCGCGAGGCCGAATCCCGCCGGCATGTCGGCGACGGAATCGCCGTGGCTCATCCATACCGCCGTTTTTTCGGAAACGCCCTCAAAGAGCGGGCAGCTGCCGTCGCGGAAGAACAGGGTGTGCCCGTATTCGTGCTTGTCCGGGCGGGCCACTTTCCCGCCGAGGGAGCTGCACATGAGCTGCATGCCGTAGCAGATGCCCAGCACCGGCACGCCCGCATTGAATACGGCCGTATCCATTTTCGGAGCCCCTTCCGCGTTCACGCTGGACGGGCCGCCGGAGAGGATGATGCCTTTTGGGTCGTGCGCCAGGATCTCTTCCGCCGTCTTCGTGTACGGAAGGATCTCGCAGTAAACGCCGCATTCCCGGACGCGCCGCGCGATGAGCTGCGCGTACTGTCCGCCGAAGTCGACGATGATCACTGTTTCCTGATGTTTCATTACTTCCCTCCCTGATACATTGGTTCACATGATCAATTATTATACCAAATAGAAATACGTATAGAAAGAGAAATTTTCCGCATTTTCCCGCGGCAAAAGAAAAGCGGCCTCTCTCTGTCTTTCTTTTTATTATACTATCCTCCCGCGAAAAAAAGCAGGCCCCGTAGAGAGCCTGCCTATTTTATGGTTTTATGCGCCCAGCAGATGGATGACATCCCTGGCGTGTTTCGTCGCCGTTTTCAGCGATTCCTTGATATGTCCGTCTTCCGTGAGCACGTGGAAATCCGCCATGTCCTGGACGAGGATCGCGATCTGCACGCCTCTGGCCACGAAGAGCTTGTCATTGCGGCTGAAATTTTTCCAATTGTTCCCGCGGGTCGATTTCAGCATCTGAATGTCCTTCATCCCGTCGTCGAGGAAATCCCCCAGGTCGTACATGACGCTGGCGGCCTTCTCCGCGGCATGGCGGATGGACTGGAGGTGAGAGCAGATCTCCGTCACTTTCGCACCGAAATTCTGCAGATCTCTGGCGACCATTTCCAGCGACTCTTTTGATCCGTCGGAGATGGTTTCCTGCGTGAAGTGAAATTCAGGCGTGCGCGCGTACAGCGTGAGCAGCCCCGGGCCGAAGTAAAATGTCGACTCGGTGCTCGCGGAATATCCCAGCGTCCCCGCGTCCCGGATGCGGTCATACATGTCCACCAGCGTGTGGAGCTTCTTCAGGTCAAGCGGCTCCGCAGGCAGGGGGATCACATCCGCGCAGTCGCTGAGGTCCACATTGCGGAGCGATTCAAATTCTTTCAGGAATTCATCCATCTGCACCGCCATGACATTGATGCGGATCCGTTCCAGCACACCCATCGCTTCCTGCGCTCCCGCGCGGGCTCTTTCAATGCGGCGGTCCGCGCGGCGCCACGCTTTCTGCGCTTCTTCATGAAGATTCGTCAGATCATCGCGTCCGCTGTCATTCATCTGTGTCTCCGCCAATATTCTAAGCAAACTGGATATGGTCATAATTCCCTCCCGTTCTACACAAGTCAGACTCTATCTTACATTGTAAATGAAATCCTGCCGGAAGCGATATTGATTTTACCTATACCGCCAGTATATTTTCCTATTTCTCATCGGCGCGGATCTCCACCACCGGCAGCGGCTCGATGGTGACCTGCGGCTCATAGCTGCGCACCTCCACGATCACGCCGCCGTCTTTTCCGCCGGAGCTGTCTTCTTTCTCTTTTTCATCTGCCTTTCCGGCTTTCTCCGCCCGACTGTCCGGCCCCGCGCCGTTCTTCAGCCGGCTTTTTTCTCTGCCGCCCCGGAAAGCCTTCTCTTTCCGATCCTCCGGGCTGTTCCGGCGGTCCTTTTCCGCTTTCACCGTTTTCCCGCCGCCGCGGAGGACTGTCTTTCGGTCTCCCCGGTCTTTCTTCATCCGCTTTTCCGAAGAACGGACATCCGTCTCTTTTTCCTTTCCCGGAGCGCTGTCGGCACTGTTCTTCACGGCAGGGCGCGCTTTCACAGTCTCCGCTTCCGTTCCGGCCGTCTGCGCCTGCGCCTCGGGAACGGCGGGAAGCGCTTTTCCCGCTTCCTCCGCGGCCCACACCGGCGAAAAGAGACATGCCGCCAGCAAAACCGCCATATATCTGATTTTTCTCATAGTTTCCTCACATGCCCGCAAGGCATCTCAGCGAAAACCGGGCATCCCCGGCTCATTCATTTCTGTTTTTAATTATATCATAACCATCCTTCTCCCCCCGCCATTTGCCAAAGATTTCCCTCGGCGCCGATGCTTGACAAGCTCCGGGAAATATAGTATTTTAGATAAGTCACCGATATGGAGTGGTACTCAAGTGGCTGAAGAGGACGGTTTGCTAAATCGTTAGACCGGGTAACCGGTGCGGGGGTTCGAATCCCCCCCACTCCGCCAGACAAAAAAAGACAGTTTCTTACGATACGATCTAAGAAACTGTCTTTTTTATTTTTCAGTTTGGCACCCCCGCAGTAAAAGTGCTATCACTAGGAACAAAGGAAAATAAATCCTATAAATTATCATCCTTTTGATATTTCGCCTGAGCATTCCCTATTGCGGAACCGCTTTCCGCCATCACGCATTTGCATATCCCTGCCATGCCTCGCGGTTCGTCTCCGGCAGAAAAGAATTTTCGGCCCGAGCTCGTATGGGGCTTTTGGTAGTTTCTTCCGCACTTCTGCCTTTGCGGGCATGGACCTGCTGTGTTTCCCTTTTTCCACACAAAAAGACCGAGTCTCCCCGGTCTTTTTTATTTTTCCTTTTTAGAAAGAATATGCCGCCGTCACGGTGCCGCTCAGGCCTTCCTGTTCTCCGGCGTAGCCTCTCAGGTCCACGCCGAAGCTCCACGGAGAATCTCCGCCCGGCGTTCCGCGGAAGCCGATCTCCGCGATCAGCGTGCTGCCTTTCAGAGACGGCGTGTACATGGCGTGATGGTTCGCCGTGCCTCCCGTGTCTCCGCTGAATTCGTAGTCCCACGCCACGCCGTAGTAGCCGGTGAAGCGGTCGTTCTTCCGGTCGAGGTAGCGTGCGCCCACGCGCAGCCGGTTGCTGTCCACGGCATTAAAGGCGAATTCGTCGCCCGCTATGGTCACGGTGTCTCCCTCGTGGTGCATATGGAAATATTTTCCGTAAATATCCCACGCATCCCCGTCGTCCCGTTCCATGATCCGGCCGATGCCCACGTGGCCTCCGTAGTAGTTGTTTTCTGTCTTGAAGCCGTACCGGTTTCCTGCAAATTCCAGCGCCTGTCCCACTTCGTTCTTCACCATGCCGGCCCGGAGGGAGGCTTCGGTGTAGGTCCCGCTGCGAGTCTCCCAGCGCAGGAGAAGGCCGCCGCCATTGTAGACGGTGTCGCCGCTGCCGCGGTAGGAGCTGCCATTGATCGTATTGAAGGTGTCGTAGCTGCCGCCGCCGTTTTCATAAAAGGCGCCATAGCGCAGGGTGCCCGAGGAGAGCTCCCGGGTCCAGGCCGTGCCGGCAATGCCGTTCCAGCCGTTCACGTCCACATGGCTGCCCGTATCATAGCGGCTCCGGCTGCCAACGACCGCTGCAAAGGTGTCAAGACCTTCCCCGCTGCCGCGGAGGGCATCCAGACTGTCTGTAACGGCTTCCGACCCGCGTCC
>UQYL01000019.1 GCA_900545365.1 uncultured Dialister sp.
GGGAAGGCCCGCGTCACGCCGAGGGGAAAGGAGAAGACCGGGGAGAGAAGAACGGTGAGCGCCGTCACGACGGCGGAGAAGACCATGGTGCGGAGCATGTCCGGCTGTGTATCTGAATGCATAGGCGCCTCCTGAAAATGCTTTTATCCGTATGATAGCACGATTCCCGGGAAAGCGGCAGCATTTTGCGGGGGCTTTCGGAAAAATGGTATGATACGGCAGAACAGCTGCGTGAATGGAGGAATGACGATGGCGGAAGAAATGCATGAACTTTTTTACCGTGACGGGTACGCGCGGGAATTTGACGCGAAGGTGCTGCGGTGCGAAAAGGAGAAAAAGGGATTTGCCGTGGTGCTGGACGACACGGCTTTTTATCCGGAAGGCGGCGGACAGCCTGCCGATCAGGGGACGCTCGGCGGCGTCCGTGTGACGGATGTGAAGCGCCGCGGCGGGGAGATCGTCCATTATACGGACGGACCGCTTCCGGAGGGCGCTTCCGTGCGGGGAGAGATCGACTGGGAGCGGCGTTTTTCTCATATGCAGAATCATTCCGGGGAGCACATCGTATCCGGTCTGATCCACCGGCTTTTCGGCTGGGACAATGTGGGATTTCATATGGGGGAGACGGTCACTGTCGATTTCAACGGCCCCATGACATGGGAGGACGCGCTTCGCGTCGAAGCGGCGGCGAACGCTGTCATCTGGGAAAACAGGGAGACGGAGATCTTCTTCCCTTCTCCGGAAGAGCTGGCGGCGCTGGAGTACCGAAGCAAAAAGGCGCTGACCGGGGCGGTGCGCATCGTGGCTTTCCCCGGGGCGGACGTGTGCGCCTGCTGCGGGACGCATGTGCGCCGCGCCGGAGAGATCGGCGTCATCAAGATCCTTTCGCTCATGAATCACAGGGGCGGCGTCCGGCTGGAGCTGCTCTGCGGGAAGGCGGCGCTGGCCTATATGGACGGCGTCATGGAGAATAACGGGGAGATCGCGCGGCTCCTCTCGGTGAAGCCGCGGCAGACCGCGGAGGCGGTAAGGAAAGAAATGGCCGCCGCCACGGAGGAGCGGCAGAAGCTGGCGGATATGAGCCGGAACTATTTCCGCCTCCGCGCGGCCATGCTCCCGCGGGAGGGGATCGCCGTGGATTTCGAAGAGGATCTGTCGCCGTGGGCGCTCCGCAAAGGGGCGGAGACGCTCCTGGAAGAGGGCGGGGCGCCGGTCTATGTGCTCCTGTCCGGCGGGGACGGATGTTTCCGCTATGTCATCGCCTCGGGAAAAGGCGGCGCGCGGGCGCTGGGACAGGCGCTGAACAAGCGGCTCCGGGGCCGCGGCGGCGGATCGGATGAGCTGGTGCAGGGGCAGTTCTCCGCGGCGAGGGAAGAAATCGAAGCGGCGCTCCGGGAAACGCTGGCGGAGGCCGGGCTGTGAGCGGCAGGGAACCGGAGGTCATTTACAAGGACGTGCGCCGCATGTACATCCGCGTCCTTCGGGATCGGACCGTGCGTGTCACCGTGCCTTTCGGCGTTCCGGAAGAAAAATGGCGGGCTTTGGTGGAGAGCCGCCGGGAATGGATCGAAAAGGCAGCGGCCCGTTTCCCGGAGAGAAAGGAATATTTATATACCGATGGAGAGACTCACTGGCTCCTCGGGCGGAAAGTCATTCTCCGTGTGCGCCGGGGCAGCGAAAATGCCTGCCGCATCCGGGACGATGAAGCGCTTATGACGGTGAGGAGCAGCCGCACGGACAGGGAGAAGTTACTCGCCGCGTGCTGGGCGCGGGAGCTCTCGGCGGTGCTGTCCATGCTCATCGAAGAGTGGGCTCCGAAAATGGGCGTTCATCCGGCGGGATTTACCATCCGGCGTATGCGGGGCCGCTGGGGGAGCTGCGATCTCCGCACGGGCGCTCTCACATTCGCGCTCGACCTCTCGGCAAAACCCGTCGCCTGCATCGAGTCCGTTGCTGTTCATGAGCTCAATCATCTGTTGGAAGGCCCGCACAGCGTCCGTTTCCGCCGCCTCATGACCCGCTGGCTGCCTGATTGGAAGGCGAGAAAAGAGAGGCTCACGTCTTTTCCCCGTGAATTTGAATGATACCCCCATACATTTCCCTTCCCGCATGACCGGCAGCGGTTCAGCGGGAAGTTTTTTGTATGCGCCGGAAGGAAAAGTCCGAACGGCGGAAAAGGAAGTTCATTTATTTATTGAAGATTTTTATGATAATATAGAAAATTTGACAATAATAGAAGAGATGGTATGCTAAATATAGAAATACAATATACTGTATTTTGCGGAAGGGAGAAGGAGCCATCAAATCTGTAGAAAGCGGAATGTGAGAACAGGAAGGGATTTTCAGACTTGGAGGCTTTTATGTGTACAATAAAACAAAAAATGGAGCAGCGGCTCCTGACGCAGTCGGCTGCGGTGATGGGGACGATCGGTATTGCGGGGCTCGCGCTGGGGATACTGAGCGATTCGCGGGCGGTGCTGGCTGACGGGCTTTTTTCATGCCTCGCCGTCATCATCAAGCTGCTCATGCTGGGCACGTCCCGGCTGATTTCAAAGGAAACGAGCGTCCGTTTCCAGTTCGGATACTGGCAGATGGAGCCGCTCGTGCTCTTCACGGAAGGCGTTTTCACCATGTTCGTGGTGGCCTATGCGGCGGCTGCGGGCGTGCAGGGCATCCTTGCGGGAGGGCGGAATGTAGACTTCGGCCTGGCGGTGTATTACGGGCTCTTCTTCATGATCATGTCCGCGGGATTTTATACGCACCTGAAGCGGCAGAACCGGAAACTGAAATCGAATCTGGTGCATTTTGACAATGTGAGCTGGTACATCGATCTGGTGCTGGCGGCGGGGCTGATGGTGTCTTTCGCGGCGGCGTGGGCGCTGGCGCAGACGGGATACGGGGCGTACGCGAGATATGCGGATCCGCTCATCATGCTGGTGCTTTCGCTCCACATGGCGGTGCCGGCGTACCGCATCCTCGCGCCGTCGTTCCGGCAGATCCTCGGCGCGGCTCCCGCGGAGCTGCATGAACGGGTACAGCAGGTCATGGACGAGAGCCTCGCGCGGTACGGCTTCAAGGATTATGTATCCAGCGTGCAGCAGTATGGAAATACGAAGATCATCGAGATCGATATCCTGCTGGGCAGGGATTTTCCCGCGCAGACCGTGGAGGAACTGGACGCGATCCGGGAGAGCATTGATGAGAAACTGGGCTATCCCGACAGCCAGCAGTGGCTGACCATCAATTTCACTGCGTCCCGCCGGTGGATGGCCAGGGATTATCTTTTAAATGAGTCATGAGAAGCAGGCGTTTCGGCGCCTGTTTTTTCTTGTGATACAATAAAAGAAATTTCAGCGGCGATCGGGGGATGAAATGAAAAAGATCATTTTTGATGTGGACGGTGTGCTGCTCAGCGAGGAGCATTATTACGATGTGTCCGGGCTGACGGTGTGGGAGATCCTCTACGGCAGGGCATACATGGGGCTGCCGTCGGAGCGGGAAGATTTTGTGCCCGCCGCGGTGACAGACGGCCAGACCGCGGCGATCCGGCAGGCGGTGTGGGGCGGAGACCGGCTCCTTGCGTGGCTTCGCGGAAAAGGGCTCAATTCGAACTGGGATATGGTCCATGCCTGGCTGATCACGGCTTTCTGGCTGATGGCGGAAGAGTATCAGCGGCGGACCGGCGGCGATGTGCTGCCTCTGTCTTTCCGGACGGAGAGCGATTTCCGCCGGGCCGGGATGGAACTCATGGGGCTGCCCGTGCCGAAGGCGGACGCTGTGCTGGCCCGCTGGGAAGTATCCGTGCCGGAGACCGCGGAGGGCGCGGCGGTGATCCGCGCGTTGGCGGAAGCGATGCGGCCGGCGTTCGGTGAGATCCCCGAATGGACGGCTGCCGGGTCTGATTTCAGCCGCATGTGCGCGGAAGCCTTTCAGTTGTGGTATCTCGGCGACGACGGATTCATCGCGAGAAACCGCCGGCTGCCTGTGAGCGGGGGCAAGAAGGGATTTCTGCGGAAAGAGCAGCCGCTGGCGCCGGCGGGGGAAATCCTTGCGCTCTTTCGGCGGCTGAAGGCGGAGGGCTGGGAGCTCGCCGTGGCGACGGGCCGCTCCCGGGAAGAGACGGAGATTCCTTTCCGTCAGTTCGGCTGGCATGAAGAATTCGATCCGCTCTTCATCGCCTCGGGAAGCGACGCGTGGGAAGCGTCGAAAAAACTGGGCGGCGTTTTCCTGGACAAGCCGCATCCTTTCCTCTATGAATGCGCGGCCTACGGCCGCCGTTCCGAGGCGTACAGGGAGTATGCGGCGGGAGCTGTCAGACCGGCGGCTGGGGATGAGATCTGGGTGATCGGCGATTCGGAAGCGGACAGGCTCGGCGCGGAAGCGGCAGGGTTCCGGTTCCTCGGCGTTCTGACCGGACTCGAAGGAACGCGGGCGGCAGAGCATTTCCGCCGGGCCGGGGTGCCCGCAGCGGAACGGGTGACTGCGATAGAACAGATTGTGGGATAAAAAAAGACCGGTGCGGCAGATGAGCACCGGTCTTTTCTTTTTTCAGAGCGTTCCCTGAAGGCCGATCGCAGGCGCGGCTTCCCGCATCCCGGCGATCGTTTCACGGATGACGTCGTCCAGCGTCATGCCGAGCATCTCGCATCCTTGGCGGATCAGATCACGGTTGACGCCGGCGGCGAAAGATTTGTCTTTGAATTTTTTCTTTACCGATTTCACTTCCAGATCGAGGACGCTCCGCGAGGGACGCATGAGGCAGAGCGCGTAAATGAGTCCTGTCAGTTCGTCAATGGTGAAGAGCGTTTTTTCCATGGCGCTCTCCGGGCGGACATCCGTGCAGAGTCCCCAGGCGTGGCTCTGCATGGCGCGGATGTACAGCTCGTCAATGCCGCGGGCGCGCATGATCTCCGCGGCTTTCGCGCAGTGTTCGCCGGGGAATTTTTCCCAGTCCAGGTCGTGCAGAAGCCCGGCCGCGCCCCAGATGTCTTCATCCTCTCCGGCGAGGCGGGCAAAATGGCGCATCACCGCTTCCACTGTCAGAGCGTGGCGGCGGAGGGCGGCGGTTTCCGTGTATTCCGTGAGCAGCGCCCAGGCTTCTTCTCTCGCTAATTTTTTTTACCATAGAAGGTCTCCTTTCCGTACCGGACAGCTTGCGCGCCGTTCCGCGGGCATTTTATAATGAAACTGTCCGGTGTTTGAAATACAGAATGAATGTCAGAAAAAGTGAACACTCGTGTTGGCTATATTACATGATCGCTCGATATAAAATACAATATGGAGGATATACCGAATGGAACCGGGTAAGATCATTGCGGAAAATATGAGCGCGCTCCGAAGGGAACGGGGAATGTCTCTGGGGGACTTGTCGCGGGCCTGCGGGATCAGCAAGGCCGTCCTGTCGGAGATGGAAAGGGGCGCGGGGAACCCCACGGTGAATACGATCTGGAAGATCGCCAACGGTCTTCAGGTGCCGTATACGCGCCTGCTGGAGCAGGGGGAGCGGGAGCCTGCCGTCGTCCGCCGGGAGGATGTGGGCGAGCAGCGGGACGGGGACGATTACCGTATCCGCTGTTATTTCCCCCGTACGGCGGAACGGAATTTTGAGTTTTTTTACGCGGAGCTTGAAGAGGGAGCAGCGCATGCCACGGTGGGGCATTCCCGGCGGTCGCAGGAATATGTGTACGTGCTGCGCGGCGCGCTCGCCGTGCGCGCGGGCGGCGGAGAATGGGCGCTTCGCGAGGGGGATGCGCTCAGGTTCGCCGAAGCGTCCGTTCCTCACAAGTATGTCAACCGGGACAGCGGGCGCACGGAATTTATCGTCGTCAATTATTATCCGTACTGAGGAGAGGAAGAGCTGCGCGGGAGCGCGGCTTTTTTGGTGCCCGGCAGGGCGCGGTGACATGTAGAAAATGCGGCGTATTTCGCATATAATATAACAGATAGGCATAAAATAGGGATTTCAGCGGCGGAAAATAACAGTGAAGGAGGGCGGCATGGGGTTTCTTTCTCATGTGTACGGACAGACACGGGTGAAAGCGGAGCTGTCCCGCCTTCTTGAGGAAGGGCGCCTGCCGCATACGATGATCTTTTACGGCGAGGAGGGCCTCGGAAAGACTACAGCCGCGCTCGACTTGGCGGGAACGCTCGCGGGAAAGGATATTTTTCAGGAAGCCGCTTCCTGGAATGATGAAGTGGCGGCGAAAGCGCCGGTGCTGACGGCTGCCGGGGACAGCGTCTGGTATATCCGCCCTTCCGGCATCGAGCTGCGTATCGATCAGCTGCGGCTCTTTCTGGATGCCATGCCGTCTTTCGGCGGCGCGCTCCATGTGTGCGTCATCGACGAAGCGCAGACCATGATGCCCGCGGCGGCGAATGTGATGCTGAAATCGCTGGAAGAGCCGCCGGAGAATGTGTACTTCATTCTCATTACCCATGATCTGGACGCGCTCCTGCCGACGATCGTTTCCCGGGCGGAGCGGTTTCCCTTTTTCCCGCTCAGCCGGGCGGACTATGAGGCGCTCGCCGCGGCGAGGCCGGAGGAATTTCATTTCGAGAGCCCCGAGGCGCTGGAAGAGGCGTTCTTCCTTTCCGAGGGAAATCCGGGGATGACCCTGGAGATGTTCGGCGAGAGCGGCGCGCCGCAGCCGGATACGGCCATGGAATTCTGGGAACGGCTCACGGACAGCGGGACGCCTTTCTCGGAGGCGGCGTCTTCCGCGGCGGCGGACAGGAAAGAATTTCGGAAGATGCTTCGGTGGATGATTATGATCGGCCGCGATCTGATGGTGCTGTCGGAAGCGCCGGAAGCCGATCTGGCGCGGTGCCGCCGGGCGGAGGCGCGGGAGCGCCGCATCGCGCCCGCGTGGAGCGGCGGACGGGCGGAAGAAGCGCTGGAAGTGCTGAAACAGGCGGATGAAGCGTGCCGCCGGTATATTTCTGTGAAAAATATATGGGATATGATCCTGATTTCTTTGATTCGCATCCGGGAGGACAGGCACAGATAGATGGAAACGGTAGCAGGGGTCCGGTTCAAACGGGCCGGAAAGATCTATGATTTCGCGCCCAACGGGCTGGAGCTGCACGAGGGCGACGGCGTCATCGTGGAGACGGCGCGGGGCATGGAGTACGGGTATGTGGCGACGCTTCCGCGGGAAGTGGAGCGGACGGAGGCGGACGGCGAGCTGAAGCCGATCCTCCGGAAGGCGACGGAGAAGGATCTCCTCCAGCTGGAGAGGAACCGGAAGCGGGAGGAATACGCTTTCGACGTATGCCTGAAAAAAATCGAAAAATTCAAGTGTCCCATGAAGCTGCTCCGCGTGGAGTACACCTTCGACCGGAGCAAGATCGTTTTCTTTTTTACCGCGGAAGGACGGGTGGATTTCCGGGAGCTCGTAAAGGATCTGGCGTCGGTCTTCCACACGCGGATCGAGCTGCGGCAGGTAGGCGTGCGGGACGAGGCGAAACAGGTCTCCGGCATCGGCCCCTGCGGCAGGGCGCTGTGCTGTGCGTCTTTTCTCGGTGATTTCGCGCCGGTCTCCATCAAGATGGCGAAGGTGCAGGGACTCTCTCTCAATCCGACGAAGATCTCCGGCGTGTGCGGCCGCCTGATGTGCTGCCTGCGCTATGAGAATGATATGTATGCGTCGGGCGAGCTGAAGTGCCAGAAGCTGGCTGCCGCGGACCGGAAGGGCGGGGAGACGCCGGCTCTCCGCGTAGGAATGAAGGTCGTCACGGACAGCGGCGAAGGGTGCATCGTCTATGTAAACGCGCAGAAGCGGCTCGCGAAAGTGCAAATGGGCGGGCAGAAGACGAAGATGATCCCCTGGGACGAGATCGTGCCGATGGAGAACGGCTGAAACAGAAGGCAGCGGGAGCTGCCTTTTTTCGAGGAGAAAACATAGTGGATTTTATATTGAAAGAAGGCGAACGGCTGGATGATCTGGTGCGGGACGGCATGAAGATCATCCAGAGGCCGGATCAGTTCTGCTTTTCCATCGATTCGGTGCTGCTGGCGCATTTTGTGAAGATCCGCCGGGGAGACCGGATCGCCGATCTGGGGACGGGGACGGCGGTGATCCCGCTGCTGCTCACGGCATTCGGCGCGGAAAATGTGACGGGCATCGAGATGAATCCCGTCACGGCGGACATGGCGGCGCGGAGCGTATCGGGAAATCACCGGGAAGACCGGATACGGATCACGGAGGGGGACTATACGCGCCCTGAGACGCTTTTCCCGTCCGGCGCGTTCACCTCTGTGGTGGTGAATCCGCCGTACCGCGCGGCGGGGACGGGGCGGCTCAGCGGTAAGGCGGGTGTGGCGGCGGCATGCCACGAGCTGACGGCGTCGCTGGACGATGTATTTCGCGCGGCGCAGTACCTGCTGTGCTACGGCGGGCGGCTCGCCATGGTGCACCGCGCGGACAGACTCTGCGATCTCATTGCCTGCGGGCGGGCGCACCGCATGGAGGCAAAGCGGCTCCGTTTCGTGTACAGCCATGAGGGAGAGGAGGCGTCTCGTCTGCTCTGCGAGTGGAAGTACGGCGGACGGGCGGATGTGAAGATCGGGCCGCCGCTCATCGTGCATGAAAAGGACGGCAGGTATACGGAAGAGATCCTGCGCATCTACGGAAAGAAATGAGGCATTATGGAAGAATTGGAAAAGGGCGCGCTGTACCTTGTGCCGACGCCTATCGGAAATCTGGGGGATATGACGGAGCGCGCGGCGGCGGTGCTGCGCGCGGCGGACGTGGTGGCGTGCGAAGATACGCGGCACACCCGCATCCTGCTGACGCATCTCGGCATCGAGCGGCAGGTGGTGTCGTATCATGAACATAATAAAAAGGAAGCCGGGCCGAAACTCATCGAAGCGCTTCTCGCGGGGAAGACCGTGGCGCAGGTGAGCGACGCAGGGATGCCCGTCATTTCCGACCCCGGCGCGGACCTGGTGCGGCTCGCTCTGGCGGAAGGAATTTCCGTGATCCCGCTCCCCGGCCCGAATGCGGCGCTCACGGCGCTCGTCGCTTCCGGGCTCGACGCGCGGCAGTTCGTTTTCGTGGGATTCCTGCCGAGGACGGCGGCGAACCGGAAAGCGCTCCTCGAGTCGGTGCGGCGCATTCCTTTCACGCTCATTTTCTATGAAGCGCCTCATCGGCTGAAAGAAACGCTGAGACTGCTCCTCGCCGCGCTGGGCGACCGCCGGGCGGTGACGGCGCGGGAGCTGACGAAGAAATTTGAGACTTTCCGCAGGGACACGCTTTCCGGGCTTCTCGCGGCAGCGGAGACGGAAGAACCACGCGGCGAGTATGTGGTGCTTGTGGAAGGATTCAACGGCGAAGCGGAGGAAGAGGAAGCATCGGGAAGCTGGCAGGAAGATGCCGAGGCATACGCCGCGGAAATGCCCGTGAAGGAAGCGGCGCGGAAAGCGGCGGCGAAGTGGAAGCTTTCCCGGCGCGAGGTCTATCAGTACCTGCTGAGCCGGCAGGAATAACGATTCTTAAAAGTATAAAATATCAGAGAATAAAGACGCTCTTTCCGCAGGGCGCCTTTTTCAGTAGTAAAATAGGGGAAAGATTTGAAATGAGACAGGCGGAAGGAGGCGCGGTATGCGGCTGTCAGATTGGAGAGCGGCAGATCGGAGATACCTCCTTCTTTTTTGCGCGGCCGCGGTCTGTCTTGCCGGCATCGCGCTGTACGGGGTGGTTTCTTTTTCAGAGGAGGAAACGGTCTTCGTGGAATCCGGCGCGGCGGCGGAAGAACGCGCCCCCGCTGTGACGGTCTATATTTCCGGAGGCGTGAAGCATCCCGGCGTATACGAAGTGCCTGAGGGAAGCCGTGTGTATGAGCTGGTCAAAGCGGCGGGAGATGTGGTGCCCTATGCCGATGTGGAGGCGGTGAACCTGTCGAAGGAGCTCAGCGACGGGGAGCGGGTGCACATTCCTGTCGACCCGGATCGGGTGACGGCCGCGGCTGAGTCCGTGGTGAATATCAATACCGCCGGTGCGGCGGAGCTGGAGACGCTGCCCGGAATCGGCGAAGTGACGGCGAAGAAGATCCTTGATTACCGCGCGGAGCACGGGCCTTTCGCGGAAAAGGAAGATCTGATGAAAGTGCCTTCCATCGGCGAGGGGCGGTATGGAAAGATCGCCGACAGGATCACGTTATGAGAGAGAAATACCTGATCGTATGGAGCGCGTGCGCGCTGGCTGCCGGGATATGGCTGGGAGATTGGGGCGGACTTCCTGTCATGCCCTGCGCCGCGGCGGGCGTTCTTTTCGCGTGCATTTCCTTCGCGGCGGCGGTCAGGGGAAAAAAGGCGGCGGCATGGGGCATGGCGCTGCTTTTTTTGTGCACCTGCGGCGCGGTGCGCATGGGATTAGCGGAGGCGGACTGGGAGCGGCAGTCCGAGGACAGGACCGGGACGGAAGGCGTATTTTACGGGACCGTATCGGGTGAGGCGCTGTGCAGAGCCGGGCCGGACGGGTATATCCGGTATCCTGCGGAACTTTCTTCGGTGCGCTATGACAGCGGGGAAACGGGAGAGATGCGGGGAGCGGTCTATATCTATGCGCCGTGGGACGGGAAAGCCGAGGCGTTTCCTCCGGATACGGCGGTGTCGGCGAAAGGGAAGCTCACGTCATTCCGCTTTTATAAAAATCCGGGGAAAATGGATCTGGAGAGCCGGTACAAGAGCCAGCGCCTCATCGGCAGGATCTATGCGGAAGACACCGGCGGTGTCCGGGCGGAAGGGGCAGCGGGCACGGAGAGACTGGCGGCGTTTTCCGCGCGGTGCACGGGCGCGCTGCGGACGGCGTTCGAGCCGTACATGGACGGACAGCGTCTCAAGGTGCTGATGACGCTCCTCTTCGGCGGACATTATCAGGAGCTTCCCGAGGGCGTGCTGGACGATTTCACACGGACGGGGATCGTGCACATCCTTTCCGTTTCCGGTTCGCACGTGGCACTGCTTTTCGGATTTCTCTGCCTTCTCGGCCGGTGGCTGCGCCTGCCGGAAAAGGCCGTCTTTCCCCTGGCCGCGGTGGCCATCGTCTTCTACGCGGCGCTGGCGGGATTCGTGCCGCCTGTCATCCGCGCGGCGGCGATGGGCGTGCTTTCCGCGGGGGCGCTCTTTTTCGGACGGGAGCGGGAGGGGCTTCACCTTCTCGGCGCGGCGGTCTTCGGCATGCTCCTGTGGGATCCCTTTTATCTTTTTGACGTGAGCTTCCAGCTTTCCGTCGGCGCGTCGGCAGGGATCCTGCTTTTCTACGGGCCCTTCCTCAGAGCGCTCCGGCGCGTGCCGCGTCTGCCCCGATGGATCGCCGAGGGAACGGCCCTCGCCTTTGCGGCGCAGATCCTGACCGTGCCGGTGGTGCTGTATGATTTCCATCAGCTGCCGCTGTACTTTGTGCCGGCGAATCTCGTCGTGACGCCTCTTCTGGAATGGTCGATCATTCTTGGGCTCCTGGCGGCGGTCTGGATCGCCGTGATCCCGCCGCTGGCGGGGGATTTTTACAGCTGGCGGATTATCTCGTGTGGGCGGCGCTCCGGTCGGCGTCCGTTCTTTCCCGGCTGCCGCATGCGGTGCTGCTCACAGGCAGCATGGCCGCGGGGGAGACGGCGCTGTATTACGGCGGCCTCCTGCTGGCGGGGACGCGGCAGTGGTGGAGCGCGGACCGGCGGCGGAAAGCGGGGGCGGCTTCTTTGGCGCTGTTCCTGCTGGGCGGCTTCACGTGGGAACGATGGCAGACGGCGGAGGCGGAATTTTTCGCGCCTGATCTGGGGGCGTCCCGCGCCGCTGTGCTGACGGACGGAAAGAAGACCATCGTCTATTACAAAGACGGAGGCCTTCCCTTCGATATCGGGGAGCGGGAGCTGCTTCCGGCGCTGACGTACCGCGGCATCAGCCGGGCGGACGTGGTGATCGTCGATTTCAGCGGGGCCCGCGGCGTGTCTCCATTTACGCTGGATCTGCCTGTGCGGGAGATCTGGCTCGCCGGAGAAAGCGGGGCTGCTGCGGACTTTGCGGCGTCCCACCCGGAGAGCACCGTGCGCCGGGCGGAGACGTTCGATCTCACGCTGTCCGACGGGACGCGGGCTGTGTCGGACGGAAAGAGCTGGGCCGTCGTGTCCGGCGGAAACGGCTTCTATCTCGACGGCGGCGGACCGCTCATGGAAGCAAGGCCGCAGGCGGCGCGGTGGTTCTGGTTCGGCGGGGCCGCCGCATTCCGCGGGGCGGTAAATCATGATACAATGGAAGCGCTTCATCCGGCCGCCGCGGTCTATGCGGGGAACCGCTCGCGGGAAGCGGGCGAGGACAGGGACTATTTTCTCCTCACAGGCATCCCTGTGGGCGATCCCTGGCTGGACGGCATGGTGACGCTCTCCTTCCGCGGCGGCGGGTGGGAGATGGAAAAATACAGAGCGAGCGGCCTGACGGAGCCGGTCTTTTCCGTGAAAGGTGCGCGGTGACGGAGGAACTATGGCAGTCAAAGTCAGGCAGAAAAATATATGGCTGGTGTGCGGCGAAGATACGGCGCTCGTCCAGTCGAAGCGGGAAGAGCTGATCCGCCGGTATTTCAAGGGAGATCCGCCGGACCCGATCGTATTCGACGGGACGGGGAGCTTCGAGGAATACCGGGACAGCATCGAGGGACAGTCGCTTTTTTCCGCGGAGACGGCGGTGATCCTCAGGAATCCGTTCTTTCTGAAAAAAGCGCTTCGGAAGGAAGACGAAAAGCCTTACGCGGCGTTCCTGGAGACGCTGAAGTCGGCAGGACCGGAGATATTCGCGGTGATGACGCTGGACGGAAAGCCGGACAAGCGGACGAAAGCGGTGAAGGCGCTCCTTGATTTCGCATCGGTCATCGAGTGCGGGTTCATGAAGCCCCAGGATGGGGCGCAGCGCATGGAGGAATACCTGTACGACGCGGGAAAGCGGCTCGCCCCGGACGCACGGGCGTACCTGGAGGAGGCGCTGTCGTCGTGGGCGGAGATCTCTCAGCCTTTCCTTGAAACGGAATGTGATAAAATAATACTGATGTGCGGAGAAGCGAAGCAGGTGACGAAAACGCTGCTGGAAGAGGCTCTCACCGACTATATGGATCAGGGGATATTCGGCTTTTTTGAGCGGCTCCTGGACAGGGACGCGGAAGCGGTGCGCGCCGACGCGCCGAGAGTGTTCACGAGCACCGATGCGGAGCTGAAAAATGTGGGATTTCTGGCGGCGCAGTTCCGGAAGATCAAGATGCTGAAAGAGCTTTCCCGGAATCATGCGTCTTCTTTGGAGAAAATGTCGCTCCTCGGCCTGCGCGGGCAGTGGCAGCTGAAAGGGCTGGAAGCTTCCGCGGCGAAAGTGTCGGAGAAAGAAGCGGAAGATTTCCTGCTGGCGCTCTTCCGGTATCAGTACCGCCGGCGCCTCGGCGGAGGCGGAGAGGAGCTCGCCGACGTGCTCCTCCGCTTCTGCCTGCGGGGGAAACCGGGAAGGCGCGGCGTCACCGGCGGAAAGAGGCCGGTCTGAAGGCGGCGGAACGGGAGATGGAAATACGGAAATGAAGAGAAATCTGTTTATCGCGGCGGCGGCCGTGCTGTGCATCGCGGCGGCAGCCGCGCCTTTTGCCTGCACCGGGAGCGGCGCGGTCATTCAGGGCGTCTCTGTGGACGGCGTGCAGGCCGGCGGCATGACCCGCGGCGAAGTGGAAGCTTTCGTACGGGAGAAAAATGAAAAATTATCCGGGCGGTCCCTCACGGTGGAGCACGGCGCCATACGGGAAGTCTGGCCTTTCGCGGACCTTGGCGTGAAGATGGACGCGGAAGCGGAAGCGGCCCGCCTCCTCGCGCTGGGAAGAGACGGCGGTTTCTTCTCCGACTGGGCCGTGCGGTGGGAAGCGATCCTCGGCAGGAAAGAAACGCATCTCCGCATTCTCTATGACCGGGACCGGCTGGAGAAAAAGATCGCCGCGCTGGCGCGGGAATACAGCCGTCCGCCGGAAGCGTCCCGGCCGGTGATCGGCGGGGACGGGGCTGTGACCTTCACGGAAGGGCGGCCGTCCATGAAGATCGATACGGCGCTGCTCTGGTCGCTGGCGGAAGCGCAGCTTCTCTCCGGGCAGAGCGGGACAGTGCTGATCCCCGTGCAGGAGGAAAAGAAAGACGCCGCCGGGGCGGAGGCGAAAAAGAAGATCGACCGGGTGCTGGCGGAATATACCACCTATTTTTCCATGGATGAGAACCGGTGCAGCAATATCGCCCGCGCCGCGGCCAGCATCGACGGGCGGATCCTGATGCCGGGAGAATCTTTCTCTTTCAACGAGGCGACGGGTCTCCGCACGAAGGCGAACGGCTATCTCGACGCGCCGGTATTTATTGACGGGAAGCTCGTGCCCGACGCGGGGGGCGGCGTGTGCCAGGTGAGTACCACGCTGTTCAATGCGGTGCTCCTTGCGGGGCTTGCCGTGACGGAGCGGACCTGCCATTTCGCGCCGGTCGCCTATGTGCCAATCGGACAGGACGCAACGGTGGCGGACAAATACCTGGATTTCCGCTTCGTGAATACGCTCTCCGGTCCGGTCTATATCCAGGCGGACTATGAGCCGGGCGCTCTCACGGTGCGCATCCTCGGCAGCAGGAGAGATGAGCCGCAGTCGGCGGTGGTTCAGGAGACGGAATGCAAAACGCTCCCCCATAAGACGGTGAGAAAGGTCGATCCGTCGCAGAAAGAAGAGAAAAAGACGGAAGAAGGCAGCGACGGCTGCGACGCGACCGTCATCCGGCGCGTGACTTTTTCCGACGGCTCCGGGCAGTATGACAGCTTCCGCTCTGTCTATGACGCCGTGGATACGGTCATTACGTACAACAGCGAAAAAGCAATGAAAGCGGATATAAAGAAAGAGAACGCGGCAAAGAAGGCCGCCGCGGAACAGAAGGAAAAGAAAGAGAAAGCGAAGAAAGCGCCCGCAGAGGCGCAGCCGGAGACAGGACCGGCCGCCGCTGAAAGATAAAGGAAGAAGGGGACTGCATGGCGAAATACCGGCTCCGCTGCCGGCAGAACGGCGGCACGATCACGCTGATGGAAATAGATACGGAGAGCCGCGCCTGGTACATCCAGGCGGAAGACCGGGCGGCGGCGCTCCATGCGCTCTCCGGCATGGGGGCGGCGCTCATCGGTGTGGAAGAGATCCTCATTAATGGGGAGGACGTGACGGAAGCGATATTCCGCCGCGTGCCGCATGAGGGACTGACTCTGGCTTCTTCTCTTCCGGAAGAGACTCCGCTCCCTGAAGAAGAACCGCTCTGCGGAGAAGAGATCCCGCTTCCCGATGACGAACAGGAAGGCGGGTACCGTCCGCCCACGCCGGAAGACATCCTGGCGGCGTCGTGCACGGCGGAAGAGCCGGAGGAAGTTTTTGACGAAGCGCCGCGGAGCGGCGGCTTTGCCATGCCCGGCGGCCTGCCCTCCCTTCACGACGTGCTCTCCGCAGATGAGATGCGCCCGGCCGCAAAGAAGGATGAGAAAAAAGCCTTCAGCGGCATCTTCATCGGCAAGAAGCCCATCCGGGGCGAGGCGGTCCCCATCTCTTCCATTACGGAAGAAACAGACGGCGCCGTCATTCAGGGGACGCTCGTTTCTTTTGATTCCCGGGAGCTTCGGGACAATAAAAAACTGTACATCCTGAAAGTGGCGGATGATACGAACGGCATGAACTGCAAGCGTTTTTTCGACAGCGCCGGGGAAGCGGAAGCGGCGGACAAAAATCTGAAGACCGGCATGACCGTGCGCATCCGCGGCAATGTGCGGATCGATAAATTTTCCGGCGGCCTCACCATGAACATCGTGCAGATGGAAAAAGGCGAGACCGCGGAGATCGATCATGAAGACGATGCGGAAGAAGTGCGGGTGGAGCTCCACCTGCACACGAAAATGAGCTTGGACGGCCTCATCGACGCGGAAAAAGCGGTGAAGACCGCGGCGAAGTGGGGCGCGCCGGCCATCGCCTTCACCGACCACGGTGTCATCCAGGCCTTCCCGAAGATCCAGGACTACGCGAAGAAATACAATGTGAAGATCCTCTACGGCATGGAAGGCTACATGATCGAGAAGATCCCCGACGATATCGATACGGACCGGCAGAAGTACAGCCACATCATCATCCTCGCGAAAAATATGACGGGCCTGCGCAATCTGTACCGCCTCGTCACGTTCTCCTGCCTGAAATATTACAAGAAGCGTCCTCTTATCCCGAAACCTCTTCTGGAAGAGCTTCGCGACGGACTGATCTACGGCTCGGCCTGCGTGATGGGAGAATTTTTCCGGGCCGTCCTCGCGGAGAAGAGCGACGAAGAACTGGTCAAGCTGGCGAAATTTTACGACTATCTGGAAGTGCAGCCCCTCGGGAATAACGAATTCCTCATGAGCGATGATAAATTCCCGAAGATCACCGGCGTGAAAGATCTGCAGGCGCTGAACAGGAAAGTCATCGACATCGCCGACAAGGCGGGCATTCCCTGCTGCGCCACTTCGGACGCGCATTTTCTTTTCCGGGAAGACCAGATCAACCGGGATATCCTCCTCGCCAAATGGGACAAGCCGGGGCAGAAAGGCGACCATCCGCCTGTCTTTATCCGCACGACAAAGGAAATGCTGGCGGAATTTGATTATCTCCCGCCGGAAAAGGCCTATGAGATCGTTGTGACCAATACGCGGAAGATCGCAGCCATGTGCGAAAGGCTGGAGCCGCTCGCGGAAGAATGGAAATCCTATAACCCGAAGATCTCCGGCGCCGACGAAGCGCTCGTGAAGATGTGCTATGATAACGCGAAAGCCATATACGGCGACCCGCTGCCGGAACTCGTTGAGGCGCGGCTGAAGCAGGAACTGACGCCGATCATCAAGCACGGCTACGGCGTCCTCTACTACATCGCCCACAAGCTGGTGAAGCACTCCAACGACAGAGGCTACCTGGTCGGCTCCCGGGGCTCCGTAGGCTCTTCCTTTGTCGCCACCATGGCGGGCATCACGGAAGTGAATCCCCTCCCGCCGCACTACGTTTGCCCGAAATGCCACTGGACGCATTTCTACACGGACGGTTCCGTAGGCGGCGGTTTCGACCTGGCGGACAGACCCTGCCCGCAGTGCGGCGCGCCGCTCAATAAGAACGGCCATAATATTCCTTTTGCCGTGTTCCTCGGCTTTGACGGGGACAAGGTGCCTGATATCGATCTGAATTTTTCTTCTGGCGACGACCAGAGCGTGGCGCACAAGTACACGGAAGAGCTTTTCGGCAGAGACAATGTCTTTCGCGCCGGGACCATCTCCGGCCTTCAGGAGAAGAACGCCTATGGCGTCGCGCGTCGGTACGCGGAAGTGCGGGGCCTTTCATGCAATGATATTTATCTGGAAAAGATCGCCGGCGGCGTGCTCGGCGTGAAGACGAATACCGGCCAGCACCCGGCGGGCATCATGGTCTGCCCCCGCGATATGGATATCCACAATTTCACGCCTCTTCAGTATTCAGCGGATAAAAAGTACGAAAAGGATGAAGACGGCAACCGCATCCCGGGTACCATCACGACCCATTTCGATTACCACTCTATTTCCGGGCGCATGCTGAAACTGGACATACTCGGCCACGACGATCCGAAAGTCATCCGCATGCTCCAGGATATCACCGGCATCGATCCGCTCCACATTCCCTTCGACGACCAGAAAACGGTGTCCATTTTCCGCTCCACCGACGCTCTCGGCTATACACCGGATGATCTGGCGAAGATCATCGGAAACAGGGGAAATACGGTAGGTTCGCTGGGCCTTCCCGAGTACGGCACGCTTTTCGTGCGGAAGATGCTGGAAGATACGAAACCGAAGAATTTCTCCGAACTCGTCCGCATTTCAGGCTTTTCTCACGGCACGAACGTGTGGGTGGGCAATGCGCAGGACCTGATCAAAAACGGCACGGTCAAACTGGAAGAAGCCATTTCTACCCGCGACGACGTGATGAACTATCTCATTGAGCACGGGGTGGAGCCGCTCATTTCCTTCAAGACCATGGAAAACGTCCGCAAGGGGAAGGGGCTGGAAAAAGCCGACAAGAAGGGCAATCTGTCCCACAATGAAGACGCCATCCGCAAGGCGAAGGTGCCGGAATGGTTCATTGATTCGTGCAAGAAGATATCCTACCTCTTCCCGCGGGCGCACGCCGTGGCGTACGTCATGATGGCTTTCCGCATCGCCTGGTTCAAGGTCTACCAGCCGCTTGCCTTCTACGCGTCGTATTTCACGATCCGTGCGGAAGGGAAGTTCAACGCTCTCGTGAATCTGAAAGGGCTGGAAGCGCAGAAAGCGGAGATCGCCCGGGCAAATACCATGGATAATGTCAGTGATGTGGACAAAAAGAACGCCGTCGTCACGGAAGTGGCCGCGGAAATGTATCTCCGCGGCTATGAATTTCTTCCCATCGACCTCATGCGTTCCAGCGCGACGGAATTCCTCATCGTGGACGGGAAGATACTGCCGCCGTTCAACTGCATCCCCGCCCTCGGCAATCAGGCGGCGAAGATGATCGTCCGCGCCAGGGAAGACGGCGCGTTCACTTCGAAAGAGGATCTCCAGAAGCGGGCAAAGGTGAGCCAGACCCTCATGGAGACCATGGACGGCATGGGCATTTTGAAAGGGCTGCCCGATGAAGAGCAGCTGTCGCTTTTCGGATTTTGACAGACAGAAAAAGCAGGACTCAAAGCTGAGTACCTGCTTTTTTTGTGCGTCTTATGTTTCAGGGGAATTTTCAGTCCGCGGGCTGCCTTCCAGGATGTCCAGGTTGCGTTCCAGTATTTTTTTGCCGCGCCATGAGAAAGCGTAGCCGCGGAAGCGCTTTTCAAAAGCCCTGTTGGAGAGGGCGGCGAGCGCTTCTTTTGTAAGGAGGGGGATACGGTCTTTCCGGATTTCCGGCAGGGGAGAAGGAGCGGCATTCCCGTTCCGCGGGCAGCAGCGCTGGCATTCGTCGCAGCCGAAGATGAGGGGCGTGCAGCGGAGGATGGCTTTTTCTTCGTCAGTGAGGGCTTCCTTTTTCTGGGTCAGGTAGGACTTGCAGCGCCATGGGTCCATAGATGTTTCAGAAAGAGCCCGGCCCGGGCAGGCATCAATGCACCGGCGGCAGCTGCCGCAGCTGTCCTCCATGGGACGGTCGGGGGCGGCGCTGAGCGTGGTGAGAAGCGCGCCGATGGTGAAGAGAGACCCGTACCGGGGATGGATGAGGCAGTGGTTCTTGCCGAAGAAGCCGAGCCCCGCGCACCAGGCGAGCCAGCGGTCGGCAAGAGGGCTCGTGTCGGTGACGGCACGGAACCCGGCGTCGGGATATGCTTCCCGAAGGCGTCCGGCGAGGGCGTCCAGCCGGCGGCGGTTGACGGCGTGGTAGTCGCGGGGGCGGGCATAGAGCGCGATATTTCCTTTCTCTTCCTCCGCGGGGCGGTAGGGAAAGAGGACGACCGCCGCGGAGCGCGCGCCGGGGAGGAGAGCGTCCCACGAGAGGCGGTCTTCCGCGGCGGCGGGCGCAAAGGGGACGGGGCCCTCGTTTTCCAGGCGTTTCCTGAGCGCGCCGTATTCTTCCCGGCCGCAGATGCCGCACGCGTCGAGGCCGAGAGAGGCGGCGGCTTTTTTTATGTCTGTACGGATGTCCATGAGAGCCTCCGGTCAAAAGAAAAGCAGCAGAGATCTGCTGCGGGATGGGTCACTGTTTCATTCGTTTGGCGAGGATGTCCGCCACGCTTTCCGTGGGCATGTCGTCGCTGTCGTAAAGAAGGCCTTTCGGGCTCTTGATGATGAGCCGGTCCATGAGGTTCTGCTTGATGAGGTCGTTCGTCGCGGAGAGGAAAGAAAGGCAGGCCGCGTCGTGGTATTCTTTCGTAATGAGGCGGGACAGGCCCGGCGCTTTGAGACGCTGCTGCAGGAAGAGCTGATGGATGGCTTTCCAGCTCTTTTTGCGGGGGCACGCGCGGAGCATGATGACGACGGTATATCCCTTGCGCTTGAGAAATTCGATCATTTCCATGGTGTGCTTCACATTTTCCAGCGCGCCTTCCTGGATGATGTTGTATCGGCCTTCCGCCGCGCGGTGCAGGGTGAGCTCAGAGAGAAACTTCGCCTGGGGCAGGGTGAAATAGGCGCAGTACTGGCCGTATTTTTTGAGCAGTTTCTGATAGCGCGGGTGGAAGCCCCGGAAATTGTCGCCCATGGACTGGATGATGTCCGCGTTGTATTCTTCGATGACCACGGAAGACATGCGGGTCTTGCCGGAGCCTGGCTGTCCGGCCACGATGTAGGCGGCGGGATTCGGCAGGTCGCCGGATTTGTTGACAGCGATGGAGGGCCATACTTTTTCTTCAAAAAGAAGGCGCATTTCATCCTCGTCGAAAGCGCTTTCCTTCTCGATGAGCTTTTTGGTGAGCTTGATTCCGGTGATGGGATGGAAGACCTGATCGGAGATGTACTTGCTCTCGATGTCGAAGGCCTGACGGAGCATGGCGATCTGCTCTTCCATGGGAATGCCGTAGCCGGCGCGGAGCTCGACTTTGGCCATTTCGCGCACGGTCCTGCGCCACAGATTGTACAGCGTGGCGTCGTCGTCGGCGGAAATATCGGAGGCGTCCCGCATTCCCGCCAGCAGATTGCGGATCACGGTAAAAATTTCGGCATTGACTTCCAGCTGGATCCCCATCGGGGTGATCTCAGCGGATTCCATCAGTTCACGGACAGTTCGCTCGCCATAAGGCATAGCCGGACCACTTCTCTTTCTTTTTGAAAACGGGGCTGTCAGCGCGCCCCGGCGTGTACGGTGTATAATTTCATCATAGCAAAGCTCGCCCCTTTTGTCGATGAAAGGGCGGGCTTTTTGTCAGTTTTCCGTAAAGAGAGCCTCATTCCTTTGGGAGCGGGACGGCCGGCGGTGTGCGGAGGCTGTCGAACTGGTTCCAGGGGCGTTTGTAATGGGTGATGCAGTAGGCGACAGCGTCGCGCGCGGCGGAGGCGAGCAGGGAGCCGAGGAGGGAATAGGTGCCTGCGTCGGTGAGCCGCGGCGCTTCCGGATCGGTGACGAGGATGACGCCGTCCGTCGCGGTGCCCGTTGCGGGAAGACCGGTGTAGACGCTGGCGATGCCCGCGTCCTGGAGCGCCGCCGTTTTTCCTTCGGTGACGGTGATGAGGGCGCGCGCCATGATGCCGTCCGGCAGGGAACAGTTGACGAGGATCATGAGATTGATCGTGCCCGCCGGGCAGAAACGGCCCTCCTCTTCCCGATAGAGCGGCGGGTCGCCGGCGCGGGCGGCGGTCTTTTCCATGCCCGCGGTGGCGACGGCCTCCACGATGAGCGGGCCTTCGGCTTTTACGATGTGGCTGTGCCAGGCGAGCCGCGCGGACGTGAGGAGCGCCGTGCTCTCCGAGGGATCGGCTCCGGCCTCCTCCAGGGAGAGACGGAGATATTCGGCGACGGAGCCGCCGGGGAAATCTTTTTCCGTCGCGTAAAATCCGGTGAGCTTCTGATTGACGGCCCACCGGACAGAGCGGAATCCGCCGCCCCAGATGCCGGTGGAGAGCGCCCGCCGGGGCTGTTCCCAGCGGAGGATGAGCGCCGTGTCGGAAGCGGAGAATGTGCCTCCCGTTGCAAGTGTGGTCATGGATCGTCCTTTCTGCGCGATCGGTGCGGCGCCGCCGGCGCCGTTTTCTTGAAGGTTTATAGCGAGTATGATAATATGAAGTCGATTTTTGATCGCAGCTTTTTTTATTTTAAACCTTAGATTCTCTGAAAGGAAGGAATGGCGTGCTGTCCATTTATTTTTCCATTTTCATCGTGCTCCTGGTGGCGGCGGCCTTTTTCTGTGTCTGCTTCGTGATGGTCTGCGGACTGCCTGACGGCGCGGCGCTGCGGGCGTGGAAAAACTCAGCGGCCCGGATGAGGCGGCGCGCGCCCGCTCCTCCCCGTGAAGAACCCCGGCGGACGGAAACGGCGGCCGTTCCTTCCGGGGCGAAAACGGTCAGCGACGCGACACAGATCTTTGATATTTCAGAAAGCGGAAAAGAAGCGCTCCGCAGCGAGGCAACGCGCGTTTTCGAGACGGCGTCTCTGAGCGAGGCGTACCGCCGGACGCGCATGAAGCAGCCCGCTTCGCCGGCGTTTGAAATGGAGCCGGAGCCGGAAGTGCTGGAAAAACCGCAGCCGCCGGAAGTGCTGGAAGAATACTTCGTCCGGCATTTCTTGAATCAGTACGGCGCGGTGTCCCGCACGGCGGCGCAGGATACGCGCACGGTGACGCACCACCTGATCGAATGCGTCCGGTCGCTGGATGGACGGGACGCGGGGGATGTGCTGATGCACATCATGGTGCAGGAGGCGCTGCAGAACGCACAGCGCACCTATGTGATGCTTCCCAATGAAACGGTGCTCGCCATGGTGTGCGATGCCTTCCGCGATGTGGCGCAGGGCCGGAAGAGCGATACCCGCACGATCCTGGCCTACGACGCGCTGCGCGTCATGCCCCGCATGGAAATGGGACAGTTCCGCGCGCTGGGGCTGCTGCTGCTCTTCCATTATTTGCGGAATGTGGAAAATGTCGATGCGGAAGCGCTCTCTGCCTATGCGGCGCGCTATGTGGAGCCCCTCATGAAAGACCTGCCCGACGAGTACAGCGGCTATCAGCAGCTGGAATATCTGCACTGCCTGTCGCTGGAGAATAAGGACATCGCTTTCGGGCAGGTGCTCCGCGATTCCTATCCTCTGATCTTCTGTTTCCGCGGCTGCATGAAAGCGGAGCTGGACGGCATCCGCGGGGACTGGCCGAAAGGCTCGCTGGCGAAGAGTCTCTTCAATTCCTACTGGAAAGCGGCGGTCATTGACGATTCCCTGCTGCCGGAATATTTCGAACACTTCCGCATCACCGACGGAACGGAGCAGATGAAGCTGGCCGCGCTCCTCCATTCCCGCCCGGCGCCGTATGACCGGAAGGAAATGGAACGTATCCTCGAGGAAGTTTCGCCCGCGCTGTCGGCGCTCCAGAAGACGTGGGACGGGAGCCTGCTCCGCCGGTCGTCTCTGACGCTGATGGGCATGTATATCGCGCAGATCTTCCTGCGGGAAGCCGTGGGCGAGGAATTTGACCTGTCCCACTGGATGTAAGATAATAAAAACGCCGGGATGGCCCGGCCGCAGAAAGTTCAGCGGACGCCGCACATACTGCGGCGTTCTTTTTCACGGGGATGTATGAGTTTCTTTTCTGGACAAATGATATTTCTGCGGATAAGGAGGATATATGGGGATTTTTGATATCATAGGGCCCGTCATGATCGGACCGTCCAGCTCGCATACAGCCGGAGCGGCCCGCATCGGGCGGATGACTCTGGAGATACTGGGAGAAGAGATCGCCGAGGTGGAAGTCACGCTGTACGGCTCTTTCGCGAAAACCGGGAAAGGACACGGGACGGACAAGGCGCTGGCGGCGGGACTCCTCGGCTTTCCGCCGTCTTCCGACAAGATCCGGAGCGCCCTGGAGCTGGCGCGGAAAATGGGAGTGGCCATCCGTTTTTCGTTTTCCGATGAAGACATGGGGCATCCCAATGTGGCGTCCATCCGCGCCACAGGGAAGAGCGGCCGCACCGTAAACGTGACGGGCCGGTCTCTCGGCGGGGGGCGCATCCTGATCACCTGCGTGGACGGCTATCCCGTAGAGATCAGCGGCGAGGAATATACTCTCATCGCGCACCATCAGGACGTGCCCGGCGTCATTGCGCAGGTCTGCCTCGTGCTGGCAGGGCACCATTTGAATATTTCCAATATGAAAGTATTTCGCAAAGGAAAGGGCGACGACGCGGTGATGATCATCCACACCGATGAAAAGATCCCCGCGGAGGTGCTCGGCGAGCTGCGCGCCTGCAACCGCCACATCAGCCAGATCATGGCGCTGGATATTATCTGAGGAGGCATGATGAAAGATTATCATTCGATCAGAGAGCTTTTTGAGGAAGCGGAAGAGCGGCATTGTTCGCCGGGGATCATTGCCTGCCGGAAAGAAGCGGAGCAGCAGGGAATCGAATTTGACGCGGCGTGGGCGCGGATGAAGAAAATGATCCCCATTTTCAGCCACGCCATCCGGAGAGGACTGGCGGATAAATCCAAATCGGCGAGCGGGATGATCGGCGGCGATGCGAACCAGCTCTGCCGCCATGAGATGCGCTTCCTGAGTCCCGTCTGCCGCCGGGCCTGCGCCTATGCCATCGCCGCGGCGGAGGCGAATGCGAAAATGTACCGCATCGTGGCGTGTCCCACGGCGGGTTCCTGCGGCATCGTGCCCGCTGTGCTGGGAGCGGCGGGACAGGAGATCCGCGCGACGGAAGACGAATATACGCGGGCGCTCTTTACTGCGGGCGCAGTCGGCCGGATCGCCGCGGAAAACGCGTCCATCGCGGGCGCGGTCGGCGGCTGTCAGGCGGAATGCGGCACGGCAGTGGGCATGGCGGCAGCGGCTGTGGTCGATCTTTACGGCGGCTCCACGGAGCAGATGGGCGACGCGCTGGCGCTGGGCATCAAAAATATGCTTGGCCTTGTGTGCGATCCCGTGGCCGGGCTGGTGGAGGTGCCCTGTGTGAAGCGGAACGGCTTCGGCGCGGTGGCGGCGCTCACGGCGGCGGAAATGGCGCTCGCCGGCATCCGCAGCGTCATCCCGCCGGATGAAGTGATCGATGCCATGGGAAAGATCGGCAAGCTCCTGCCGGAATCTCTCCGGGAGACGAGCCAGGCCGGGCTTGCGGTGACGCCCACGGGGCAGCGCATTACGGAAGAGCTTCACAGGAAGCTGATGGGATCATAAAAAAAAGAGGACATCCTGAGGGGTGTCCTTTTTTGCTGGGGATTTTGCATAAAAAATATCCCCGGAGATCCGGGGATGAAAGATCAGTGCTGATGATGAATGAAGTTCTTGATGCTGTTCACATTGTAATAGAGCTGCACCGCGTCGTTTTCCTTCGCCAGGAGCGTCGGCACGGCGGAAATGTCATAGGCCTTTGCGACAGCCGCGCCGTCCGCGTCTTCCGCGTAGAGGAGGCGGAAGGGGATGCCCGCGTCGGAGAGCATGCGTTTTGCCATGCGGCAGTTCGGGCAGGTCTTTGTGGAGAGGAGGATCACGCTGCTTTCCGGGAGCGGCGCGGCGGCCTGCTTTGGCACGGGCGCTTCCGCGGCGCGTTTCGGCTTCTCTGTTTCCGAGAGGGCTCCGCAGGAAGCGGCGCCGGTCCGGTCGATGGTGAGCGGGTCATAGGTGCGGCGGTTTTTAAATTCCGAGACTTTGCCGTCGTTCCAGTTCCGCACGGGCCGGTAATAGCCGGTGATGCGGGAATAGACTTCCGCCGCTTTTCCGCATTTCGGGCAGGTGAAATGTTCGCCCGCAATGTAGCCGTGCTCCGTGCAGACAGAGTATGTCGGGGAAAGGGTGTAATAGGGAAGTCTGAAATTTTCGGCGATCTTGCGGACAAGCGTGGCCGCCGCTCTCCAGTCGGGCAGTCGTTCGCCGAGGAAGGCGTGGAATACGGTGCCCGATGTGTAGAGCGTCTGCATCTCGTCTTCCATTTCCAGCGCGTCGAAGATGTCGTCCGTATAGCCCACGGGGAGATGAGAACTGTTCGTGTAGTACGGCGCGCCGCCGTCTTTTGCCGCCGTGATGATGCGCGGGAATTCTTCCGTATCGTGCTTGGCGAAGCGGTAGGTGGTAGACTCCGCCGGGGTGGCTTCCAGATTGTACAGGTCGCCGTACTGTTCCTGATAATCGGCGAGGCGGGCCCGCATGTGATTCAGGATCTCGACAGCGGCGGCGCGGCCTTCTGCGGTGGTGAGATCTTTTCCGTCCATCCATTTCGCGTTGAGGAGCGCTTCATTCATACCCACGAGGCCGATGGTGGAGAAGTGATTGTCAAAGGTGCCCAGGTATCTCTTTGTGTACGGATAGAGGCCTTCGTTCATGAGCCGGGTGATGACCTTTCTCTTTACAGAAAGGGAACGGGCGGCGATGTCCATGTATTTGTCGAGCATGCGGAAGAAGGCTTCCTTCGTGCCGGAGAGATAAGCCATGCGGGGCAGGTTCAGCGTGACCACGCCGATGGAGCCTGTGGATTCTCCGGAGCCGAAATAGCCGCCGCCTTTCTTGCGGAGCTCCCGCAGGTCGAGACGGAGACGGCAGCACATGGAGCGTACGTCGGACGGCTTCATGTCGGAATTGATGTAATTGGAAAAATAGGGGGTGCCGTACTTGGCGGTCATTTCGAAAAGGAGCCGGTTGTTTTCCGTTTCGCTCCAGTCGAAATCCTTCGTGATGGAGTACGTGGGGATGGGGTACTGGAACCCGCGGCCGTTGGCGTCGCCTTCGATCATGATCTCGATGAAGGCTTTGTTGACCATGTCCATTTCCTTCTTGCAGTCGCCGTAGGTGAAATCCATGGGCTTGCCGCCGACGATGGCGGGCATATCTTTCAGATCATCCGGCACGGTCCAGTCGAGGGTCACATTGGTGAACGGCGCCTGCGTGCCCCAGCGGGACGGCGTGTTGACGCCGTAGATGAAGGACTGGATGCACTGTTTGACATCCTCATAGGAGAGGTGATCCGCGCGGACGAAGGGGGCCAGGTAGGTATCAAAAGAAGAGAAAGCCTGCGCGCCGGCCCATTCGTTCTGCATGATGCCGAGGAAATTGACCATCTGATTACAGAGCGTGGAGAGGTGCTTTGCCGGGGAAGAGGTGATGCGGTCCGGCACGCCGCCGAGCCCTTCCAGCAGGAGCTGTTTCAGGCTCCAGCCAGCGCAGTACCCGGTGAGCATGGACAGGTCGTGGAGATGGATGAAGCACTGGCGGTGCGCGTCGGCGATCTCATCATCATAGACTTCGGAGAGCCAGTAATTAGCGGTGATCGCGCCGGAATTGGAGAGGATCAGGCCGCCCACGGAGTAGGTGACGGTGGAGTTTTCCTTGACACGCCAGTCGTTGATCTGCAGGTAGTTGTCCACCAGGTCCTTGTAGTCCAGTACGGTGGATTTGAGGTTGCGCACCTTCTCCCGCTGCTTGCGGTAGAGGATGTAGGCCTTGGCCACA
>UQYL01000020.1 GCA_900545365.1 uncultured Dialister sp.
TGGCTGGCCAAAAAGAGAAATGAAGCCTCAAATGCAGCTCGGAGCTGCAGAATGAGTCATAGTAAAATGAAGCTCCCGCGGCAGCGTCGTATGTGGGCCCGCACCGCGCGGGAATACAGCTCAGCGTAAGCCTGTACCCGCACCGCTCGGGAACACGGCTCAGCGCCGGAAAAATTTCCGCGCGCCCGAAAAAGGGCGCAAAAAAACACCGGTCTCCCGGTGTTCTCCTGTTTTATTCCTCGTCAGGCAGATCGGCGTTTGTGTAGACTTCCTGCACGTCGTCCATATCTTCCAGTTCGTCGATGAGATGCTGCATCGTTTTCGCCGCGTCGCCGGTGAGGGATACGGTGGTATCCGGCACCATGCCCACTTCGGAAGCGGAAACGGCAATGCCTTCTTTGTCGAGCGCGTCGGAGACGGTCATGAAGTCTTCCGGCGAGGTGGTGATCTCGTAGCTGTCTTCTCCGACGGCTACGTCTTCCGCGCCCGCGTCGAGGGCGATCATCATGATGGTGTCTTCATCCGCCGCTTCTTTGTCGACGATGATGGAGCCTTTTTTCTTGAACATCCACGCCACGCATCCCGTAGCGCCGAGGCTGCCGCCGTGATGGGTGAAGGCGTGGCGGATGTCCGCCGCCATGCGGTTGCGGTTGTCCGTATTGCATTCGGCGATGACTGCCGCGCCGCCCGGGCCGTAGCCTTCGTAGGTGACTTCGTCGAAGCCGACGCCGCTTGCCGCGCCGACGCCTTTGGCGATGGCTCTCTGGATATTTTCCTTCGGCACGTTGTTCTGCTTCGCCTTGGTGAGAGCGAGCTTCAGGCGCATATTGCCGACAGGGTCTCCGCCGCCCATGCGGGCCGCGATGGTGATCTCCTTGGAGATCTTCGTGGTGATCTTCGCGCGGATCGCGTCGGTCTTACCTTTTTTCCTCTTGATGTTTTCCCATTTGGAATGTCCGGACATATTAATCCTCCTTTTCCTTTTCCCACCATGCTTCGCCGAGCAGGCGGTCGAGGATGATCGCTGCGGCGCTTCTCACGCAGAGGTGATTGTAGCTGCCGCATCCGTAAATCGGTTCCAGTATGTAGTCGAACTCTTTCATCATTTCCCGCGTCATGCCGTATCCGGTGCCGAAGAGGATGAGCACGGGCCGCGTCCCTTCGCGGATCTCCCGGCGCATTCTGGCGTAGGAGACCGTATTGGGATAGACCCTGGCATCGGTGGTGACGATGGCCGGCTTTTCGCCGCAGTCTTTTTCGATCTGCGCGACTGCCGCCGCCAGGTCGGGCACGAGGGCCGTCTCTTCGAAGGCTTCCCGGCGGTTCGGATTGTACCGGCTGCCGGCGCCCGTTTTCCAGTGTTCCATGATGAGGGACGCCATGCGGCGCTGCGCTTCCACGGGATGAATGATGAAATAGGTGCGCACATCGTAGGTCCTCGCGGTGCGTGCGATATCATGCAGGTCATAATTCGTGAGCGCCGTGGTGATGACTTCCATGTGCTTGTTGTAGATCGGGTAATGAATGAGTCCTATGTAGCAGGGAGCCATTGTCATTCCTCTTTTCTGATCTCGTCGATCAATTTCCTGTCTTCTTTGGAGAGGGTGAGCTTCTCCATGAGGTCGGGGCGGCATTTCATGGTGCGCCGGAGCGCTTCTTTCCTGCGCCAGCGGGCGATATTGGCATGATGCCCCGACAGGAGCACCTCCGGCACGCGCCAGCCCCGGTATTCCGCGGGCTTCGTGTACTGGGGATATTCGAGGATGGGCTCGTAGAAGGAATCTTCCGCGGCGCTCCCCGCGTCGCCCAGCACGCCCGGCACCATGCGGGCCACCGCGTCGGCGATGACCATCGCTCCCAGCTCGCCGCCGGTCAGCACGTAGTCGCCGATGGAGATGAGCTCGTCGGCGAGGTGCTCTTCCACGCGGTGATCCACCCCTTCGTAGTGCCCGCAGATGAGCACGAGGTGGTCATAGTCCCGGGCGAGCTGCTTCGCCTTGTCCTGGGTAAAGGTCTCTCCCGCGGGCGAGAGCAGGATGACCCGGCTCCGGGGCGTCTTCTCCGGCAGCACCGATTCGCACGCGTCAAAAAGAGGCGCGCACATCATGAGCATGCCCGCGCCGCCGCCGCAGATGGTGTCATCCACCTGGCGGTGTTTATTCACGGCGAAATCTCTCGGATTGGTGACGCTCATTTCGATGAGCCCCGCGGAGAGGGCCCGCCCGATGATGCTCTGATGGAAAAAGGCTTCCATGAATTCCGGGAAGAGCGACAGGATATCGATCTTCATCAGTCATCCCACTCCTGCAGGCGCACAGTCATGCGACCCGCCGCCGGATCGACGGAAAGAACGCAGTCCGGGATGGCGGGAAGCAGGATATCTTTTCCTTCCGCCGGGCGGATGACGTACACGTCGTTCGCGCCGGTCTGGATGATCTCCGCCACCGTCCCCACGGGGCTGCCGTCTTCCGTCACCGCGGCGAGGCCGATCAGTTCAAAATAATAGTGAGTTCCGTCAGGCTGCTCCGGGAATTCGGAGCGCGGCACGGACACGGTCTTCCCCACGAGGAGCTCCGCCCCGTTCCGGTCGTCCGTCCCTTCGATGTGAAGGATATAAATGTTTTTATGGGGACGCGCGGACAGGAGGCGGACGCTCTTTCCATCGAGAAAGAGCCGCTTCAGTTTTTTGAATATTTCCGGCCGTTCCGTATTCGGCAGAATACGCAAATCACCCCGCACACCATGCGGGGCAACGATTTTTCCGACCTCTATGAGTTCATCGGATGCGTTATTCACGGAAAGCGATGACCTTTCCGTCTTCTACAAGGATCTCCCCGCCGCGGACCGCATTCATGTCGTCTCCGACGTGGATGGTCACGACGCGGTTCACCGGGCCGCGGGGCAGTTCTGCGCCGATGGCGAGCTTTTCCAGATGTTCTTTGTCATCGGTGAGCTTTTTCTTCGCCTGGAGCATCTGCGCCTTCTGGGCTTCGATCTGCGCGCGGAGCGGAGCGACCGCCTGCACATTGATCTTCGCCTGTTCATTCAGACGGGCATTGCCTTCAAATTCGAGCTGAGCAATATCATGCTCGACGCGGCTGATATTCTGCTCGAGTTCCGCGAGCAGTCTTGCTTTCAGTGCTTCGGTCAATTTGGATTTCAGCATGACCGGCACGAGAATCGTCATTTCGTCCATAAGACACCTCTCAGATAATATCGACAGCCACGCGGAGATCTTTTCTCAGCGCGCCCGCCTTGACGACGGTGCGGATGGCATTCGCGATCCGTCCCTGGCGTCCGATCACCTTACCCATGTCCTCCGGGGCCACATGCACCTGATAGATCTCCATGCCGCCCTTATGGACCACGGTCACCGTGACAGCCTCCGGGTGTTTCACCAGAGACTGCACGATCCATTCAACCAGTTCTTTCATGGCTTTGCCCTCTTATTTCTTGGATTCGGCAAATTTAGCCAGGATGCCGTTCTTTTTCAGGATGGAACGAACCGTTTCGGTCGGCTGTGCGCCCTGGCTCAGCCAGTGGAGAATCTGTTCTTCATCCAGCTTTACGGGAGCGTCGGTCTTGACCGGATCATACCAGCCGACAGTCGCTACCGGAGCGCCGCTGCGTGCTGCATGCGCGTCGATGACGACGATGCGGTAGAACGGCACCTTCTTTGCGCCCATACGGGTCAGACGAATTTTTAACATGGTTTCACCTCCTTGGAATCATGATGGATGGACATGGAAGAAGATGCGCTTCTCCTTCCATGGGGAATATCCCTTTTTATGAATCACAGCTTCGGAAGCATGCCTCCGGGGAAGCGGAAGCCTTTCGGCACCTTCATGTTCTTCCCTTTCATCTTCTTCATCTGTTTCTTCATCTCTTTGAACTGCTTCATCATGCGGTTCACTTCCTGAATGTGCGTGCCCGAGCCCTGGGCGATGCGCTTGCGGCGGCTGCCGTTCAGGATCTCCGGATTCCGCCGCTCCTCTTCCGTCATGGAGAGGATGATCGCTTCGATGTGCTTGATCTCCTTGCCGTCGAAGTCGATATTTTTCAGCTGTTCTTTATACTTGCCCATGCCGGGGATCATGCCGAGGAGATTCTGCATGGAGCCGAGCTTCTTCACCTGATGGAGCTGCTTCAGGAAATCGTCCAGCGTGAATTCGCCCTTCTTCATGCGCACCACGGCGTCTTTCATGGCGTCCTGGTCGAGGTTCCGCTGGGCCTGCTCGAAGAGGGACTGGAGATCGCCCAGATCGAGGATGCGCCCCGCCATGCGGTCGGGGTAGAAATCTTCAAGGCCGCCGTCGAGCTTTTCGCTGACGCCGATCATCTTGATGGGCTTGCCCGTGACGGATTTGATGGAGAGCGCCGCACCGCCTCTGGCGTCGCCGTCCATCTTCGTGAGGATGGTGCCGTCGATGCCGAGATCGTCGTCGAAGGCCTTCGCCGTGGTGACGGCGTCCTGCCCCGTCATGGAGTCGAGCACCAGCAGGATCTCGTGGGGATGAACTTCCGCCTTGATGTTGCGCAGCTCTTCCATGAGCTTCTCGTCGATGGTGAGGCGCCCTGCCGTATCGAGGATGAGCACATCCTTATTGTAGGTCCGCGCCGTGTCCACGGCGGCCCGGGCAATGCGCACGGGATCAACGTTCGGCGGCATCCGGTAGACCGGCACATCCACCTGCTCGCCGAGGACTTCCAGCTGCTTCACCGCGGCGGGACGGTACACGTCGCACGCGGCGAGGAGCGGCCGGTGGCCTTTCTTCTTCATCATGAGGGCGAGCTTGCCGGCAGTGGTCGTCTTGCCCGCGCCCTGGAGGCCAACCAGCATGATCACCGTCATGCCCGAAGAGGAGAGGGTGATCTTGCTCTGCGTGCCGCCGAGGAGATCGGTCAGCTCGTCCCGGACGATCTTGATGACCGTCTGGTCCGGCTTGAGGCTTCCGAAGACTTCCTCGCCCACGGCTTTCTCCCGCACATGGGCGATGAAGTCTTTCGCGACCTTGAAATTGACGTCCGCTTCGAGGAGCGCCCGGCGCACTTCCCGGAGGGCGCTGTCGATGTCGCTCTCCGAGAGCTTGCCCCGGCCGCGGAGATCTTTGAAAGCGCTCTGCAGCTTGTCGCCTAAATTTTCAAAGGGCATCCCTTCACCTCATTCGCTCAAAATCCTGAGCAGCTCCGCCGCTTCTTCCGACCGCTGCGGCGGGATCATCCGCGCCAGCGCCCGGGCCGCTTCTTTTCTGGCCGTCCGGCCTTCCTCCATGTGGAGCGCCGCCTCGTAGGCCATGAGCTGCTCTTCCCCGTGGCGCATGGCATCGTGCACGGCCTGCCGGGAAATATGAAAATGCTCCGCGATCTCTCCGAGAGAGAGATTCTCATTATAATACAGATCCAGGCACTCCCGCTGCCGCGCCGTGAGCAGCGCGCCGTAACAGTCAAGGAGCCCGCCTTTCCATACGATATTTTCAAGAGACATGGTATCACCAACGAGTCTCATTATATAAAAGAAAGGAGCCCCTGTCAAGGAAAATCCCTTTACATCCAGGGCGCGGACGGCACGAAAAAACCTGCCCCGCAGGGCAGGCGTTTTCTCAGTCTTCTTTCGGTTCGAAAGCGGATTTCGTGGCGCCGCAGAACGGGCAGACCCAGTCTTCGGGGATATCCTCGAATTTCGTGCCCGGAGCGATGCCGCCGTCAGGATCGCCCAGCGCTTCGTCATAGACGTAGCCGCAGAGGGTGCAGACATATTTCTTCACAGCGCGCCTCCTTTATGAAAAATAAAAATGATCTTCTGCGCCTTCATTATACCATGGCGGCGGGGCAAAAGAAAAAGACCTCCCGAAGGAAGTCTTTTGTCTTTTCGCTGATCAGAATACGTAGTTCAGAGCGATTTCGAATTCGTCGTCGTAATCGTCGCCGTTGTCAGCGTCGTAAGCGAACGCCCATTCACCGCGGAGGTACATATTCTTCATGAGGGTCACGTCAGCGGTAGCGAGCCAGAGGTTCGCGTCCTTTTCGAAGATCGTGCCGTCGATGTCGAGGCCGCTCATGTTGTGGTGGTACACGCCTTCTTCCACATCATAGTATGCCACATCGATGTCGAAGGTGCCCGGCTTCTGGAGGTCCATCGCGCCGTAGCCGATGCCTGCTGCCCAGATCTGCGGATCGCCGGAAGCGTTGGTATCGGTGTAGTAGTCGCCGAATACGCGGAAGTCGCCTACCGGGATGAGGAGGTTCGCGCCGATGACGTTAGCGTCTTTCTTCACGGAGTTTTCCATGAAGTCGGAAGTGCGGAAGTAGTCAACGCCCAGTTTCGCGAAGCCGAAGTTCGCTTTTGCCTGTGCGTAGAATGCTTCTGCTTCGTCGAAGTCGCCGGTCGGATCGATGTCGGAATCAGCGGTCGCGTCTTTGAAGCGGCCGAAGCCGAATTTCAGGCTGTAGTCGTCATTGAAGTTGATCTGTGCTTCCGCGCCGTCGAAAGCGTTGCCGTAGAACCAGCAAGCCTGGGTGCCCATGTCGACTTCATAGCGGCCGAGAGTCAGGCCGACTTTGTCGCCGAACTGGTGCTGCACGTACATGCGGTCCATGGTGACGTTAGCGTCGCCATCGTCTTTGAAGTCCACGTTGCCGGAACTGAGACGGCCTACGACCGTGGTATTTTCATTGACCTGTCCCTTAGCGGTGATACGGACACGGCCGTTCCAGGAATCGTCGCCTTTGAAGTCCTGGATGTAACGCATACGAGCGTCGCCGCTCCAGGAGATGTTGCCGACTTTCTTTTCCAGGTTGGAAACGCGAACGCCCAGAGTGTCCAGTTCGTCAGCGTATTCGCCGGCCAGTTTGTCGATGGTCGCGCGCTGTTCCGCGTTGTACTGGTCTTCTTTCGCCATGAGACGGGCGATGATCTGTGCCATTTCGTAGCGGGTGATGTTGGTTTCGCCCTTGAAGGTGCCGTCCGGATAGCCTTCTACGATGCCCTGATCGGAAAGATCAGCCACTGCCTGATACGCCCAGTCGGAGGTGGACACATCAGCAAACGGATTTGCCGCGTAAGCGGAAGCGCCAGCGGCGAGAGCAGCTACAGCTGCCATTGCGAGAATTTTTTTCATTGTAATTCTTCGCTCCTTTCTGATTTTTGCTTTTCCTTGTAAAGGAGCGTCTGCCGGTCCCCCCGCAAGAGTGTCCGTGTTTCCTCTGCCTGCCGGGTTCCGCGCCTTGCTTCATACGGGGAAAAGCCCGTCCTTCCCGACGGAAGGGCGCCGTATAAATTGTATGCATTATACAGATTCCAAAAGGTACTGTCAATAAACTTTCTGAAAAATTTCTGAGGATTTCCCTATTTCCCCTCATTTCTCCGGGAAGGGCGGCGCCGCGCCGCGCGGAAGAATGGCGGGAACCCGCCGCGCGGACGGAAAATTAATCATCGGCTCTGCATAATTATCCGTTATATATCCATAAAAAAGACAGGCCCCGGAGAGTCTGCCTCTTTTTTTATGCGGTTTTACAGCTCCGCCGCTTTCCGCTTGAGGTACGCCGCGAAAGCCGGGCCCAGGTCGTCCCGGCGGAGAGCGTATTCCACGGTCGCTTCCAGGAATCCTTCCTTGCTGCCCACGTCGTAGCGGCGGCCTTCAAAGGCATAGGCCCAGACGCTGCTGTTCTTCGCGAGCACCCGGAGCGCGTCGGTGAGCTGGATCTCGCCGCCCTTGCCGGGCTGCGTCTCTTCCAGAATGGGGAAAATATCCGGCGTAATGACGTACCGCCCCAGCACGGCCATGCGGCTCGGCGCTTCGGCGATCTCCGGCTTCTCCACCATGTCGGACACTTTCATGAGCCGCGGGTCGTCAATGGCCGCCGTGCCTTTCACGATGCCGTAGGAAGACACTTCCTCTTCCGGCACTTCCTGACAGCCCAGCACGGTCGAGCCCGTGCGGTCGTACACGTCGATGAGCTGAGACAGCGCCGGCTGCCCTTCATTGTAGACCACGTCGTCGCCGAGGATGACCGCGAAGGGCTCCCTGTCCACGAAAGACCGGGCGCAGAGAATGGCGTCGCCGAGGCCGCGCATGTGCTTCTGCCGCACATAGTGCACGCGGATCTCCGAGATCCGCTGGATCTCCTTCAGCAGCTCGATCTTCCCGTGCTCGTAGAGATGGCGCTCCAGCTCCGGAGAGGAATCGAAATGATCTTCGATGGCCCGCTTCGCGTGGCCGCTGATGATGAGGATCTCCTCGATGCCGCTGGCGAGGATCTCCTCCACGATGTACTGGATGGTGGGCGTGTCCACGATGGGGAGCATTTCCTTCGGCATGGCCTTCGTCGCCGGGAGGAACCGCGTGCCGAACCCCGCCGCGGGGATGACCGCTTTTCTGACTTTTCTGACTTCCATAAGACACCTCTATTTCACGCGCAGCGCGTTTCCGTTTCTATCTATTGTACCGTTTTTACCCGAGGCGGGCAATGAAGAAGGGCAATAGAAAATCCGCCGGAACATTCCGTCGGATTCCTGCTTTGGTGACCCCAGAGGGATTCGAACCCCCGACACCTTGATTCGTAGTCAAGTGCTCTATCCAGACTGAGCTATGGAGCCACATGGCAGGGGCAGAGGGACTCAAACCCCCAACCAACGGTTTTGGAGACCGCTACTCTATCAATTGAGCTATGCCCCTGTATCACACTGCTCTCAGGTGACTTGTATATAATACCAGAACCGCCGCCGTTTGGCAAGAGGCAATGTGAAGATTTTTGATTTATTTCCCTACACAGAAATTTTTGAAGATCGACGCGATGAGTTCATCGTCCACGGTGTCGCCGGTGATCTCGCCGAGGTCGTTCCACGCTTCCGTGAGGTCTACGGCGATGCAGTCCGCCGGGAGATAGCCTTCGCACGACGCGGCGGCCCGCTTCACCGCTTCGAGGGCCTTCCGCACCAGTTCCACATGGCGGAGATTCGTCAGGAAGAGCTCCCGCCCGGATTCCGCGTCCTGCGCGGCGGTCATTTCCGCCAGCACCGCTTCCAGCTCGTCGATGCCGCTGCCGTACTGCGCGGAGAGGGAGATCACCGGCGCGCCGCCGGCGAGTTTTCCCGCTTCTTCCGGAGAAATTTCCTGGGGCAGGTCGTATTTATTCAGGATCACCACCGCCTGCCGTCCCGCGAGCGAGGCGAGGAGCGCCCTGTCCTCTTCTTCCAGGGGCCGGGAACCGTCCAGCACGGCGAGGATGAGATCGGCCCGCTCCATGGAGCGTTTCGCCCGCTCGATGCCGATCCGCTCCACCTGATCCGACGCGCGGCGCAGCCCCGCCGTATCCATGAGCACCAGCGGCACGCCGCCGATCTGGACGGATTCTTCGATGGTGTCCCGCGTCGTCCCGGGCACGTCCGTCACGATGGCCCGGTCTTCCTGAAGGAGCGCGTTCAGCAGGCTCGATTTCCCCGCGTTCGGCCGCCCCACGATGGCCGTGCGCAGGCCTTCACGGATCATGCGGCCCCGCTGCGACCGCGCCAGCAGCGTCTCCATGGGTCCGCGGATCTCCGCCAGCCCCACCCGGATCTCTTCCCGCGTCAGGTCTTCGATGTCTTCTTCGGGATAATCGATGGTCACTTCCAGCTTCGTGATGAGGTCTTTCAGCTGCTCCCGGGACGCCCGGACATACCGGGAAAGCGCCCCCGACAGGTGGCTCTCCGCCTGGGTGAGCGCGGCGCGGCCCTTCGCCGTGATGATGTCCATCACCGCTTCCGCCTGGGTGAGATCGATGCGGCCGTTCAGAAAAGCGCGCTTCGTGAATTCTCCCCGCTCCGCCGGAGCCGCCCCCGCTTCCAGCACGAGGGCCAGCGTCTCCCGGAGCGCTTCCATGCTGCCGTGGATCTGGAGCTCCACCACGTCTTCGCCGGTGTAGGAATGGGGCCCCTTCATGTACACGCCGAGCCCCTCATCGATGAAGCGCCCTTCCTTGATCACGTGGCCGTAGTACATGCGCTGCGGCTCCGCCTGCGCGAAAGAGGGACCGCGCTTCCTCTGAAATACCCGGTCCGCAATGGCGGCCGCTTCCGGGCCGCTGATGCGGATGATGCCGATGCCCCCCTCGCCGGGCGCCGTGGCGATGGCGGCGATGGTCGTATCTTCGTACATAGAAATTCTCCTTTGCTTTCCGTTTTTCCTTTCCCTTATTATATCATCCCCGCCCATTCTCTTACGGAGGGAAGCCGCCCGCCCTGAAAGCGGCAAAAGAAAAAGAGAGGACCGGTCAAGTCCTCTCCTTTTATTCAGAAACTGTACGCCAGCTGCAGCATGCCGCTGATGCCTTCCCGTTCTCCCGTGTAGCCCCGGAGATTGATGTCCATGCTCCACGGAGAATCTTTGTCCCGCATCAGCACGCCGATCTCGCCGAAGACGCTGCTCCCCTGGAGGCTTTCTTCCCGCGCCTCCCACGGGCCCGCCTTCATGCGGCTGTCTCCGCTGAATTCGTATTCGTACGCCGCGCCGCCGCAGAAGCTCCACGCTCTGCCGGTGTCCGCCGTGTATCTCGCGCCGAGACGGAGCCGGTCGCTGGTCATATCATCGAACCGGTATGCATCGCCGCCCATCAGGAAAGCGTCTCCTTCGATCTCCGAGTGGAAATATTTCCCATAGACGTCCCACTGGCCCCGGCTGCCCGGGATCAGTCTGCCCGCTCCGATGTGGCCGCCCCAGTATGTGCTGTCAGAATCAAATCCGTAGCTGTTCCCGTCGCCGTCTCTCACCGCGTCGGTCATGGAATTGCCGAGAGTGCCCGCCCGGACGCTGGCTTCGTAGTAGCTTCCGCCGTCTTTTGTCAGGCGCACCGCAGCGCCGCCGCCGTTGTAGGGCAGGCTCCCGTCGCCGCGGAAGATCTCGTTATTGAACATGTTCCGCGTATGATAATTGCCCGTGCCGTTTTCGTAGAAGACGCCCCACGCCAGACGGCCGTCTTTGATCTCATGGACGTTTCCCGCGCCGACGATGGTGTTCCATCCGTTGATGCGGATGCCTCCCGCCCCGTCATATTCGCTCCGGCTGCCATAGACCGCGCCGAAGGTGCGCGTGCCCCAGTGATATCCGTCGTCGAGAAGGCTCACCGCGTCCGCCGCGATGTCCGCCCCCCCTGATTGACGAAAGCCGCGCCGGTGAGCCGGCCGCGGTTGACCGCCGCGGTCTGCGGATTCAGTCCGACGGTCTGAATGACGTAATCCAGAGAACCTGCCGTCTCCTGCTCCATGACTGCCGTGCCCTGGGTGACGGTGCCTTTCGTGAAAGACAGGGGCCCTTCCTGCTCCCCGGCGGAAGCCTCTGTCCCCTTGATGAATGTCATGCGCTCGCCGGCCTGCGGCATATTCTCTCCCCGGATGACCAGATCATCCGCGAGGATCTCCGCGTCCGCCAGCATGGCGTCTTCGCCGTCAGTCGCCTCCAGGACCGTCCCGCCGTCTTCCCACGTCACTGAATCGAAGCGGACCGCATCGAAATTCTTCGCTTTTTTCACGCTGCCGCTCCAATTGTCGATCACAAGCGTATTCCCCGACGTTTCCTGTACTTCCGTTGTGCCGTCCTCAGCCCGCCATCCGTAGAGTTCGGCGCCGGACACATCCGCCTCTCCGGCGAGAATGACCGTATTATCCCTCGCCGCGCCGGCCGCTTCGGCCTGTCCGCCCTCATCAGCGGTCACGCCGACTACGCCGCCGACGATCACTGCCTCTCCGCCGACCGTTGTCCCGTCCGTAATGATGACCGCATTGCCGGACGCATCGCCGTTCACCGCCAGGCCGCCGGCGATCTGAACCGTCTGCGGGACCTCACCTGCCAGTTCTTTCAGCCCTTCGGAAAAGCTGTCCGGGTCATTGACGTCGCTTCCCGAAAGGAGAACCGTATTGCCGGACGCTGCGCCGTTCCCCGTCATGCCGCCGGCCATCACCGTCATGATCACGCTGCTGTCATACACACCGAGCCTGTTCCCGGACACATTGCCTTCCGCCGCCGCGGCGCCGGTCTCATCAATCCCCGCCGCCATGCCGCCGGCCATCATTCCCGCCAATGCCGCGCTGTGGTCATTGACCGCCGCGCCGTTGCCGGAAGCGCCGATCCCGACACCGCCGACGATCATCATCTCCGCCATTGCCGCGCTGTGGTCATCGACGGCCACGCTGTTGCCCGAGGCCGTCCCTTTTTCCGCCATGCCGCCGGCGATTATCGCCGCCTGCGCGTTTACCATTCCGGATATGTCTGGCATATCCTCCAGATGACCCGGCAGATCATCGGGAAGGTTCATATCCCCTCCGGTGACCGTCACGCGGTTATCCGACGCGTCCCCGTCCGCCGAGCCGCCGCCGACGATCAGGGGCGCTGCAAGCTCTTCGCCCGCCTCATTCTCGGCCGGACGTACTGAGCTGCCGTCGATCATCACGCTGTTCGCCAGCGCGCCGCCTTTCTCCGTATAGCCGCCCAAAATATTGCCGGAAGCCTGCGTCTCCCCGTCGATCCGCAGCTCGCCGCTCACCGCGTCGCCTTCGCCAAGATACCAGCCGGCGACGTTGTCGCTTTCGTTGACCACGCCGCTTACGTCAGCTTGCCCCCGTTATTATTTCCGCTTATATTTGCCCCCCCCGCGATCAGGGAAGGCGCTCCTGCCAGTCCGGCCAGAACTGCCGCCGCGGCGAGCCGCGCTGCCCATTTCTTTTCCATATGTCCCCTTCCTTTCCAGAGATTCCGCTCTCTTTTGGTTTTTATGATTTCAGTATCATCACGAAGGCCGCGCCCACAATCCCTCTCCCCGCGCGGGGCCGTGACCGGCGCGCCGGAAAAGGGCAGCAAAAAAGAGCGCCCCTCGCTGGATGCGCTCTTTTGCTCTTATTTCTTTTCCGCTTCGCACCGGATGGCCGCTTCCACAAATCCTCTGAAGAGGGGATGCGGGCGGGTCGGGCGGGATTTGAATTCCGGATGCGCCTGGGTCGCCATGAAGAAGGGATGATCGGAGAGCTCGATCATTTCCACGAGACGTTCGTCCGGGCTGGTGCCGGAGAATACGAGGCCGTGTTTCGCCATGGCTTCTCTGTATTCGTTATTGACTTCATATCTGTGGCGGTGCCGTTCATAGACGATCTCTTCGCCGTAGAGCGCTCTCGCTTTCGTTCCGGCAGCGAGTTTGCACGGATAAAGGCCGAGGCGCATGGTGCCGCCCTTGTCGGTGATGTCTTCCTGGTCGGCCATGAGGTCGATGACGGGGTACGCGCAGTCCGGCGCGATCTCGCTGGAATTGGCGTCTGTCATGCCGCACACGTGGCGGGCAAATTCGATGACCGCGCACTGCATGCCGAGGCACAGACCGAGGAAAGGCACTTTGTGTTCCCGCGCCCAGCGGATGGAGGCGATCTTGCCTTCGATGCCGCGGGAGCCGAAGCCGCCGGGAACGATGATGCCGCCTACGCCGCCGAAGACTTCATCGAGGGTGTCCAGATGGTCTTCCAGTTCTTCCGAATTGATCCAGTGGATATTGACTTTCGTTCCGAAGGCAAATCCCGCGTGGGACAGGGCTTCCGCCACGGAGAGGTACGCGTCGTGGAGCTCGACGTACTTGCCTACGAGGGCGATGTCCACCTGCTTTTCCGCGGAGAGGATGCGGTCCACCATAGAGGTCCATTCTTCCATATCGCAGGGTCTGTCTTCGAGGCCGAGCTTCTGGAGAGCGATGCGGTCGAGTCCTTCCTGCTGGAGGAGGAGCGGCACTTCATAGATGCTGCGGCAGGTCATATTGGAGATGACCGCTTCCGGATCGACGTCGCAGAAGAGGGCGATCTTCCGCTTCATGTCGTCGGAAATTTCCTTTTCCGTGCGGCACACGATGATATCCGGCTGGATGCCGATGCTGCGCAGTTCCTTGACGCTGTGCTGGGTGGGCTTCGTCTTGAGCTCGCCCGCCGCGGAGATGTAGGGAATGAGGGTGACGTGGATATAGAGCACGTCGTTCCGGTTCGGCACGTCTTTTTTCACCTGACGGATCGCTTCAAGGAAGGGCTGGGATTCGATATCGCCCACGGTGCCGCCGATCTCGGTGATGACGATGTCCGCATTGTCTTCGCGGCCCACACGGAGCACACGGTCTTTGATCTCATTGGTGATGTGCGGGATGACCTGGATGGTGGAGCCCAGATATTCCCCTTTCCGTTCCTTATTGATGACGGACTGGTAAATTTTCCCGGTGGTCACATTGGACGCTTTGGACAGATTCATGTCGATGAAGCGTTCGTAGTGGCCCAGGTCGAGGTCGGTCTCCGCGCCGTCGTCGGTGACGAAGACTTCGCCGTGCTGGTACGGGCTCATGGTGCCGGGGTCGATATTGATGTAGGGATCGAACTTCTGGATGGTGACTTTATAGCCGCGGTTTTTCAGCAGACGGCCGAGAGAGGCCGCGGTGATGCCTTTGCCCAGAGACGATACGACGCCGCCGGTGACGAAAATGTATTTGCTCATGACTCCTCCTTTACATGCGCTCCGGTGCGGATACGCCCAAAATTGTCAATGCGTGGACAAGTACATACTGAACAGCCAGGATGAGCCCCAGGCGGGCCTGCGACAGGGCAGGATCATCGCAGAGGCAGCGGCATTCCCGGTAGAAATGGTGGAACAGGCCGGCCAGCTCATAAGCGTAGCGCGCCACGCGGTGCGGCGCTCTTTCTCTGGCGGCATTGGCGATGAGATCATGATAGGTATCCATTTTCTTGATGAGATCCAGCTCGGATTCTTCCCGGAGGAGGGTGAAGTCCGCGTTATCTACGCCGCCCCATACGACGCCGGCTTCCTTCGCCTGCGCCCGAAGGCTGTGGATGCGGGCATTGGCGTACTGGATGTAGTACACCGGATTCTCGCTGGATTCTTTCTTCGCCAGATCGATGTCAAATTCCATCTGGCTGTCGAGGGTGCGGCTCGTGAAGAAATACCGCGCCGCGTCCGCCCCGACTTCTTCGGTGAGCTCGGCAAGGGTCACCGCTTCCCCGGTGCGCTTGGACATGCGCACGGGCTTGCCGTTCCGGAGAAGGGTCACCATCTGGAGGAGATCCACCTGGAAGGCGTCGGGATCGTAGCCGAGGAATTTGATCGCCGTTTTCAGGCGGAGGATGTATCCGTGGTGATCAGCGCCCCAGATATCGACGAGTGTCTTGAATCCCCGCTCGAATTTATCCGCCGCGTAGGCGATATCCGAGCAGAAATAGGTGGGCTCGCCGTTCGCGCGGATGACCACGCGGTCCTTGTCGTCGCCGTTATCCGTGGTGCGGAGCCATTCCGCGCCTTCCTTCTCATAGAGGAGGCCCTTTTCACGGAGCTCGGCGAGGGCTTTCTCCACCTTGTCGGGATAAAGGGATTTCTCGCTGTACCAGCGGTCAAAGGTGACGTGGAAATCGGCGAGATCCTTCTTGAGAGCCGCCAGCTTTTCTTCCAGGGCGATCGTGCGGAACGCGGCGAGACGCTCTTCTTCCGTCATGGCGAGGTATTTCTCCCCGTCCTTTTCGATGATCGCTTTCGCCGTATCCACGATATCCCGGCCGTGGTAGCCGTTCTCCGGCACTTCCGCGTCCTGTCCGAGGAGCTGGAGATAACGGGCGTTCACCGATTCGGCCAGATGCACGATCTGGCTGCCCGCGTCATTGATGTAGTATTCGGAAGCCACATTGTAGCCCGCGGCGCGGTAGAGACGCACCATGGAGTCCCCGTAGGCCGCCCCTCTGGCGTGGCCGATATGAAGAGGCCCCGTGGGATTGGCGGAAACGTACTCCACGAGCACCGTATCCTCTTCCCGGAGCGGCAGGTCGCCGTAAGACGGGCCCGCGCGGAGGATATTCCGCAGCTCCGTGTAGACCGTGTCCTTCGTGAGATAGAAATTGATGAATCCCGCGCCGGCGATCTCCATGCGCTCCACCAGCGGGGAAGAAATATGCTTCACCAGAGCTTCCGCGATCATCCGCGGCGCGCGGCGGGCCGTTCTCGCCCACTGCATGGCCGCATTGGAAGAGTAGTCGCCGAATTCCTTCTGCGGCGGCACTTCCAGGCGCTGCACCGGCGCGTAGCTGCCCTCCGGCAGGTCTCCCGCGGCGACGGCATCCGCCCTGGCCGCTTCAATGATCTGCTTCAGTTCTTCTCTGACATCCATAAACTTACTGATCCTCCCATACGTCAATGACAATTTCATTCAACTGGCGGAGCACGCCGCCCAGATCGACATGGTAAACGATGCGCAGCCGTCCGCTGCCGCTGTCCACCGCATTCTCGACGGTCTCCGTCTTCACGGTGAGATCTGCCCGCCCGAAAGGCGTGACCAATTCGGAACGGGACTCCTCTCCCTCGCAGTACTCGATCTTCTGCATAAAAGCGCCCGTGCGGACGAGACTGACCGAGCCGGGGCGGAGAAAAAGCGTGGTCCTCGTCCCCTTCATGCCGGTGAGCTCCGTCTCCTCATAGGTGAGGAAGGGCGTTTGATTTCTCACGCCGTACCGGCCGGGCGTCTCCAGAGAGATCTCCTCCGCCTTGCCCGTCTCATCGCGCTGTACGCTCCTGATGCGGAGCATGATATTTTTCGCCGCTTCCGCAGCCATAGGCCAGCTCCTTTCGAGCAGGACAATAGAAACCACAGACGACTCCTATCGGCGGTTTCCTCTCCACTTGTGTAAAAATCATATTTTTTATTATATCATACGAACCTGCCGCGGCCCATATGGAAACGGCGGATTTCCGCGGGAAAGCGGGAAGGACGCAAACACACGCGCGGCGCTGTTCCGCATTCCCGCGCGGGGCGGGGCGCATTGGCTGCGCGGCCCCGCGAGGAGCTGTCAGCGCGGGCGCAGGCCCATGCTGTTCTGCCGGAAGCTGTCGGCGCGGGCGGCACAACCTTCGCTGCCGCGGGAGCCATCTTTCTCCTTTCCGCTGGGGAAGCACCGGCAGTGTGCTGCTCCGGCATATGATGCCATGGTCACTTCATTTCACAGCCCGGAAAAGAAAGGTCGCAAAGAAAAGGGGCCGCCGGCCAGGCGAAAAATCCCTGTCGCCCGAACGCCGTTCCGCTCAGCCTGTAATTCCCTGTCAGCGCATTTTCGGCCTGAACGTCGGTGCGATATTTTGCCGTGACAATACAGGCTGCGGGACGCGGCCCGGCGTCCGTTCTCCTGACGGCGCTTCATGCGCCGCCACCGGGATTTTTCTAATGGCCGGTGTCATCAAGCCGCTCACCTTAGGAGCGGCCAGCAAAGTGCGCCGCCGCAAAACAAAAGGCGGCTCACACCGTCCGCCCGGCCCCGACGCCGGGCCCGCTCACTCTGGCTCTTACCTTTCTCATCCATTTCGACAGTCCTATAAAAAGAATTTCCTCGTCTGCGTACACTCCTTATTTACTCGTCTGCATCCGCACCGCCTGCATATAATGGTAAGCCTCCAAGGATGGCTTCCCAAAGGGAAGCCGACACAACTGCACCGTCTGCGTACTGCCGTCAACGAAGTATGTGGGTCTGCTTCGCCTGACAGAGAAAGCCCATCATCCAAGGATGGCCCCGAAGGGGCCGACACGACTTTCCTCAAATGCATATATACCCATTTCTCCCGTCTGGCTTCGTCGTGTGTGAGAGAAATTTAACTCTCTCGTCTGAACTCGCACCGCCTGATAACCTTCCATCTAACACTGGTACAGCTCCCCGCCCATGCCGTCTGCGCCCGGTGCCCGCGAAGCGGGAGAAAAATCGGCCGGTGGCGTCAGCCGCAGCGCTTGTCTGAGCGGGCGTCGTTCTTTGTGAGATAATCAGAAATCGTTCTGAATGTGCTGAAAGCTTTCAGCCCGCGAGTTGCGCGGAGGGTAGTGACCGGTCCGATTTTTCAGGGGCAAATGGGCGGCAGATTTCTCTTTGCTTCGTTTCTCTTTTTTCTCTGGAGAAAAAGAGAAATGAAGCCTCAAATGCAGCTCGGAGCTATAGAATGAATCGTAGAAAAATGAAGCGCCATGCGGCAGCGCCGTTCATGCGCCTGCGCATATGGCAGGCCGGTGAAACGCGCGCCGCCGCGTGGTATACTGTAAAAAATTTTCGCGGCTTTCCGCCGCGGGCAGGAGCAGGAGGGACAGAGCGATGAAGATCGAGCGGATCGGCGGAGAATTTTCCGTGTGCAAAGTGGCGGCGTACCGCCCGGAGGATCTGGAGGGGGATTTCTGTTTTATCGGGAAGACCGACGGGGAACGGTCGCTGGTGTGCCGCGCGGAGCGGGCCCCGGCGGACGCGCTCGCCCGGGAAGACGGCTGGCGGGCTTTCCGCGCGGCGGGACCGCTGGATTTTTCCCTCACCGGCATTCTCGCGGGGATCGCTTCTGTCCTCGCGGCGGCGGGCATTCCGATCTTTGCGGTGTCCACGTATGATACGGACTATGTGCTTGTGAAGACGGAGCGGTATGAAGCCGCACTGGATGCGCTGCGCGCCGCGGGGTATGATGTGGCGTGAGCCTTCGGGCCGCGGGCCTGTTTTTTGAATAGCCGATATAGATACAAGATATGGGGCCGGCCTCTGTTTTTGGAAAAGGAATGACGGTATAATAAAAGACAAGTTTATAAAGTACAAAGGCGTCTGTTTCCGCAGGAACTGCGGACAGGCGCTTTTTTGCATCAGAGGAGGGATCGGTATGAAAAATCGGATGATAAAGGGACTGGCGGCTGCGGCTTTGGCGGGGGCTGCCGTGATCGGCGCGGCGGGCTGCGGAGGCGGTTCCGGCAGCGGGAGCAGCCATGTGCCGAAAAATACGATCGCCGTGGGCATCAGTGTGGATCTGGGGTCGCTCGACCCGGCGGTGCAGATGGATAATCAGCACTGGCAGGTCACGTATCCTGCGTATGAGCGGCTGGTTCGGTACAAAACGGAAGGCGGCAAGGCTTCTACTGAGGTAGAGGGAGCTCTCGCCAAGTCCTGGACGGTGTCGGACGACGGTCTCGTGTGGACGTTCAAGCTGGAGCCGGGCCACAAGTTTTCCGACGGTTCGCCGGTAGAAGCGGCGGCGGTGAAATTTTCTTTCGAACGCGCGCAGAAGATCGGCAAGGGGCCTTCGGAGTATTTCAAGATGGTGCGGTCTGTGGAAGCGCCCGACGCCGAAACGGTGGTCATCACGCTGGATCGGCCTTTCGCTCCGTTCCTCTCCAGTCTTGCGGTGAACGGCGCGTCTATCGTGAATCCGAAGGTCATGGAGCACGAGAAGGACGGCGATCTGGGATCGGCGTACCTGGCGTCGCACACCATGGGCTCCGGCGCGTATGAGCTGAAAGAGGCTGTGCCGGGGCAGAAGATCACTCTTGCGCTGAATCCGAATTACAGCGGCAAAAAGCCGGCCATCGAGCATGTGGTCTTCAATATCGTCAAAGACCCGTCGGCGCAGCGGCTCCAGCTGGAGAAGGGGGATCTGGACATCGTGCAGAATCTTCCTGTAGACCAGATCGAGCAGATGAGGAATAATAAGGATATCCGTGTGTATGAGGATCCGTCTCTGGTGGCGAGCCTGGTTTACTTAAATAATCAGAAGGCGCCCCTCGATGATCCGCTCTTCCGTCAGGCGCTCTCTTACGCGGTGGATTATCAGGGCATCATTGACGGCGCGGTGAAAGGATACGGCGAGCAGCTGGTGACGCCGGTGCCGAAGGGCATGTGGGGCCGGGATGAGACGGCCGAGGGGTACAAGCAGGATATCGATAAGGCAAAGGCTCTTCTCGCGCAGTCGTCCGGCGCGGATACGAAAGAGCTGACGCTCCTTTATTCGGACAATCAGCCTTTCAATGAGGCGGAAGCGCTCATGCTCCAGAATAATATGAAGGCGCTCGGCATCGACCTGAAGCTGGAGAAGACCGCCTGGGCGGCTTTCCGGGACCGCATCGACCGGGGCGATTTCGAGATGGCTCTCGGCACGTGGAGCCCGGACTACGCGGACCCGCAGTTCTTCATGACCTACTGGTTCGATTCCGATTACTGGGGCCTGGCGGGGAACCGGGCGTTCTACAGCAATCCCGAAGTGGACGGCCTCCTGCGGCAGGCCGAGGGGCTGACGGATCAGAAGGCGCGGGCCGATCTCTATGTGAAGGCGCAGCGGCTCGCGCTGGCGGACGCGCCGTATCTCTTCCTTTTCCAGATGAATGTGCTCACGCCGATGCGCTCGGAAGTGGAGGGCTTCATCTATAATCCGATGCTCGACCGGATGTATGATTTCGAGCATCTGTCGAAGAAATAAAAGCCTGCGGCGGGGAGGGGCTTCCTTTCCCGCCGATGGGCAGTGGGGGGAATTGTATGATATCTACGCGTTTTTTGTGGAAGCGGCTGCTCCATCTGGCGCTGGTCTTTTTCGGCGTGTCAGTGGTGACGTTCTGCATCTCCCACGTCATCCCCGGCGATCCGGCGCGGATGCTCGTGGGGCCGCACGCGTCGCCGGAGACGCTCGCCGCGGCGCGGGCTTCGCTCGGCCTCGATCAGCCCATATGGACGCAGTACGTCCAGTACATGACGGGGCTTTTTCACGGGGATATGGGGCTCTCCATCCGCACGCAGCTGCCTGTGGCGGATGAGCTGGCGAAATATTTTCCCGCGACGCTGGAGCTGACTCTCGCCGCCATGGTGATCGCCGTCGTGTTCGGCATCATTCTCGGCGTGGCGTCGGCGGTGCACCGCGATACGTGGATCGACCACGCGAGCCGCGTCATTTCTCTGGTGGGCGTGTCCATGCCCCTTTTCTGGTCGGGCGTCATCGCGCTCATCCTCTTTTATAAAGTATTTCCCATCTTCCCCGCGTCGGGGCGGATCGACGCGTTCCTCATGCCGCCGCCTCACGTGACGGGGCTCTACATCGTGGACGGGCTCCTGGCGGGACAGATGGATGTGGTGCTCTCCGCGATCCATCACCTGCTCCTCCCGGCGGTGTGCCTTGCGTATGTGCAGCTCGCCATCATCGCCCGGCAGGTGCGGAGCAGCATGATCGACGTGCTGGAGCAGGACTATATCCGCACGGCCCGGGCCTGCGGCATTCCGCGGAAGACCATCATTTACAAGTACGCCCTGAAGAATGCTCTCATCCCTACGGTGACGCTCACGGGCCTCACCATCGGCGAGCTTCTCGGCGGCGCGGTCATCACGGAGACCATTTTCGCCTGGCCTGGCATGGGGAAATATGTGATGGATTCCATCGCGTTTCTTGATTTTCCCGCCATCATGGGATTCACGCTGGTGATCTCCTTCGGTTATGTGCTCATCAATACGGCGGTGGACGTCATCTACGGCGTCCTGAATCCGCAGGTCAGGGAGGAGGCGGAGAAATGACGGAAGAAACGACAGCGGCCCGTCCTTCCCGGGGCAGAGAGATCGCGGAGATCCTCTTTCGGAATAAGCTCACCCTCGCGGGCTTCCTCCTGGTGGGGCTCGTGGCGGCCATCGGCGTGCTCGCGCCGGTCATCGCTCCTTATGACCCGAATTTTATGAATATGCCGGAGCGGCTTCAGGCGCCGAGCGCGGCGCATCTTTTCGGCACCGATGAAATGGGGCGGGATATCCTGTCCCGCGTCATGTACGGCGCGCGCATCTCCATCGCCGTAGGCGTCATCATCGTGGCGGTGTCGGCGGCGATCGGCGTCGTGCTGGGGAGCGTCTCCGGCTACTTCGGCGGGAAAGCGGATCAGGCGGTGCTCGCCGTGACGGATATGATCCTCGCCTTCCCGTCCATGGTGCTGGCTCTCGCCCTCACCGCGGCCATGGGGCCGGGGCTTCTGAATACGATGCTCGCCGTCATCATCGTGCGCATCCCCATGTATACCCGCCTCATGCGCGGGCAGGTGCTGGCGGTGAAGGAACAGCAGTACGTCCGCGCGGCGCGCACCTTCGGGGAGAAGCCCTTCTGGATCGTGGCGCGCCACATCGTGCCGAACTGTCTCACGCCGCTCATGGTGCAGATGACCCTCGGCATCGGCGACGCCATCCTCATCGCTTCCTCCATGAGCTTCATCGGCCTCGGGGCGCAGCCGCCCACGCCGGAATGGGGAGCCATGATCTCCACGGCCCGCGTCTACGCCATTGACCAGTGGTGGTACGCCGCCTTTCCGGGGCTGTCCATCCTTATCACCATTATGGGATTCAATCTGATCGGCGACGGGATCCGGGACATTCTGGATCCGCGGTCGAGAAAGTGAGGGCGTATGGAACCGATACTTGAGATCCGGAACCTGTCTCTGGCGCTTCCGGTGAAAAAAGGGATGGTCTCCATCCTTCACGATGTTTCCCTGTCCATCGCGCCGGGGGAGATCCTCGGCCTCGTGGGCGAGTCGGGCAGCGGGAAATCGCTCACCGCCTTTTCCGTGACACGGCTCCTTCCCGGCGGCGGGCGGGAGAAACTGGGCGGCTCTATCCGTTTCTGCGGGGAAGAGCTCACGGAGAAGCCGGAAAGAGATATGCAGGCCATCCGGGGCCGGGATATCTCCATGATCTTCCAGGAACCCATGACCTGCCTGAATCCGGTCTTCACCATCGGGCGGCAGATGACCGACGTCATCATGACGCATCAGAAGGTCTCCCGTCAGGAGGCCATGAAGACCGCGGAAGACATGCTCACGGCGGTGCGCATCCGCAATGCGGCAGACGTGCTCCGGTGCTATCCCTATGAGCTCTCCGGCGGCATGCGGCAGCGTGTGATGATCGGCATCGCCCTCTCGTGCCGGCCGAAGCTCCTCATCGCCGACGAGCCCACCACGGCCCTCGATGTGACGGTGCAGGCGAAGATCCTCGCCCTCATCCGCGAAGCCTGCCGCCGGCTCGGCACGGCGGTGCTCTTCATCTCCCACGACCTGGGCGTCATCTCCCAGATCTGCGACACCGTGGCCGTCATGTACTCCGGACACATCGTGGAGGCGGGCAAAGCGGCCGACGTCTTCGAGACGCCGGAGCATCCCTACACGCGGGCCCTCATGGCGGCGGTGCCGAAATTCACCGCCTCCGCCGCGGCGGGAGACCGGCTCTTCGCCATTCCCGGCGTCGTGCCCGACCCGTCGGAACAGATGGCGGGATGCCGCTTCGCGCCGCGCTGCCCCTTCGCCACGGAGCTCTGCCGCACCGCGCCGCCGTCGGACACCCTTACCGGCGCGGGCCATCTGGTGTACTGCCACAACTGGCAGAGCGCCGCGCCGACCTTCGCCGTCATCCGCGGAAAGGAGGAGGAAGCATGAGCCTGCTCACCATTGAAAACGTGACGAAGACCTTCCGCACGAAGGGATTCTTCGGCAAGACCAAAGAAGTGCACGCCCTCGACGGCGTGTCCCTCTCCATCGAAAAAGGGGAGTCCATCGGCATCGTGGGCGAGTCCGGCTGCGGCAAATCCACCCTGGCCAATCTCATCGTCCGGCTGGAAGAACCCACGGAGGGCCGCATCCTGCTGGACGGGGAAGATATCTCCCACCTCCCGGAGAACGCTCTCCGGCCCCTGCGGCGGCGCATCCAGATCGTCTTTCAGGATCCCTATTCGTCCCTGTCCCCGAGGATGACCGTAGGGGAGATCGTGAAAGAGCCCATGCGCGTCCTCGGAGGGCACACGGAAAAAGAAGCGGAAGAGCGGGCGGAACGGCTGCTCCATATGGTGGGCCTCACGGCAGGGGCCATGGGGCGGTATCCCCATGAATTTTCCGGCGGCCAGCGCCAGCGCATCTCCATCGCGAGAGCGCTCATGACAGAGCCGGAGATCCTCATCCTCGACGAGCCCACGAGCGCCCTCGATGTGTCCGTGCAGGCGCAGGTGCTGAATCTCCTCACCGATCTGCGGGAGAAACTGGGGCTGACCTATCTTTTCATCTCCCACAATCTGGTGGTGGTGAAGTACATTTCCGACCGGACAGTGGTCATGCGGAAAGGGCAGGTCGTGGAAGAAGGCCCTTCGGAGCGCATCCTCACCGCGCCGGAAGCGGACTACACGAAAGCGCTCATCGCGGCGGTGCCCATGATCGGGAAGCCTTTCCGCGAGCCGGAGGACATGCAGGAGACGGTGTGAAAATAAGGAGGAGCCATGACAGACGAAGAATGGAAAGGCCTTGAGACGCTGGCGGAGAAGATGCTCGCGTACTACCGCATCCCCGGATGCGCCATGGCCGTGATCGATGAGGGCGTGCATTTTCTTTCCTTCGGCGCGCGCGACGCGGAGACCGGCGAGCCCTTCACGGAGAAGACCGTCTCCGGCATCGGCTCGTGCACGAAATCCATGACCGCCGCGGCGGCGCTCCGCCTGGAAGAGAAAGGGCTCCTCTCCATCGACGAGCCCATCGCCTCCTATGTGCCGGGATTTGCCATGTGGGACAGCCGGGTGACGCCGCTCGTGACGCTTCGGGACATGTTCTGCCACCGCACGGGCGTGGCGGGGCACGACGGCGCGTGGCCGGACAACAGCATTTCCAGGGAAGAATTTCTCCTCCGCCTCCGCTATCTTGAGCCGAACGCGGATTTCCGCACCGCCGCTCAATACAGCAATGTCATGTACGCCGCGGCGGGCGGCGTGATGGAAGCGGTCACGGGGAAGCGGTGGGAGACCATTCTGGAAGAAGAGATCTTTCAGCCTCTTGGCATGACGCGCACCTTCTGCCTCATGGGAGACGCGGAAAAAGAAAACGATCTCGCCTCGCCGCACCGGTGGGACCGGGGCCTCCATGTCATCCCCCGGTGGAACATCGACATGGCCGGGCCGTGCGGCTCCGTGATGAGCACGGCGGAAGATATGGCGAAATGGCTCGCCTTCCACATCTCCGGCGGCATGGCGGACGGGCGGGCGCTCCTCTCGACCTCGCGCTTCCTCGATATGCACGCGCCGCAGGTCATCATGGACTATCCCCACGTACGGGGCGGCCGCTCCCTCGGCTACGGACTGGGCTGGCGGGTCATGGAATACCACGGCAGCATCGTGCAGCAGCACACCGGGAAGATCGAAGGATACAGCGCCTTCCAGTTCTACCTGCCGGGCTTCGGGAAAGGCGCGGTCTATCTCCAGAATCTCCACGCCCCGGACAATCCCTTCATCTTCGCCGTGCAGGGATACCTGCTGGACGTCTTCACCGGGCGCGCTCCGGCGGACTGGTACGGACTCTATACGGAAGCGCGGGAACACGCGCCGGAAGACATGTACCACCATCTGGAATTTGACTGCGTGCCGGAGAGCACCGCTTCCGCTCCGCCCTCCCGGAGCCTTGAAGCCTACGCCGGGCTCTATGCCCATCCCGGGTACGGCCTCTTCCGTGTGCGCCGCGGCGGAGGCGGTCTCCTTCTGGACGAGCGGGACGTGGAAGGGCTTCCTCTCACGCACCTCTGCTACGACACCTTCCGGGCGGACGGCGTCAAAGAAGACACTGACCTCTACGCGCTGCCCCTGACCTTCTGCGCGGGGCCCGCGGGAGAGATCGCCGGATTTCTTCTCCCCATGGAGCCGAAAACGGCGCCGCTCTATTTCAAAAAGATACGATAAGAGAAACGCTTCTTCGGAGGCGTTTTTTCGCGCCCCTCCGCCGCGCTGATTGATTTTCTTCCGCCGGTTGTATAAAATAAAAATGATACTTTATAAAAAGGGGACGTGTTTCCCCTGCGGAGGAAAAGATGAAAGATCATTTGCGCACAGTCCTCTTCGTGGTGGCTCTCGGCATGGTGGGCATGAATATCCACGACAACGGACTTCAGCTGGGCAATGCCCTCATCGGGGTGATGCTCCTCGCCGTATTCGCGGTGAACCTGTATTTCAGAAATAAGAGAGCCCGCGAGGCCGCGGAGCTGGTGCGGCAGAAGGAAGCGGAAAAGAAGGCCCGCCGCCGCGCGAGAAAAGCGGCGAAGAAACGCTGAAGGAGAGATTTATGGAAACAATGAAGCACAATGTGGAATATTCCCATCCCCATCCCCTGTACCGCGCGGCGATCGGCGTGATCCTGCTCGGATGGGTCGGCTACGTGGGCTGGATCTGGGCGGACGCGCTCAGCCGGGGCGAAATGCCGTGGCTGGCGAGCATCGCCGTACAGGCGCTCCTTCTCTGGTACATCGTCAATACGGCGACGGCGAAGACGGAATACCGCCTGGAAAAAGACGAGCTGGTCATCGTGAAAAAGAGCCTCTTCCGGGGCACGAAGGAAATGCGCATCGCCTATGAGGAAATTTTCGGCGTGTACCGGTACAACGCGAAGAAAAAGAACGGCATCGACTACACGAGCCAGTACTACATGTACTCCAAGCTGGACCGCCGGGACATCTGGGTGCTCCTCTACAATGACAACGACAATACGAAAAAGGCGGGCTGTGTCATGCTGAAGGCGTCGGACGAATTCCTGGACGCATTCGCGGCGATCCTTCCCGACCGGGTGGACATTCCTCAGGAAGAAGTGCTGGGGAACGCCTACAAGCACATGGGCGAAGTCATCCGCCGGAAAGAAGACGCGGAATACGATGACGACGACTATGATGATGACGAGTACGACGATGAGTACGATGACGAAGAATACGAAGACGGCGCAGAAGAGGAAGCGGACGAAGAGCCGGAAGAAAAGCCTGTGAAGAAAGACGCTCCGAAAACGGCGGCGAAGAAAACGGAAAAAGAAAAGAAATAAAAAAGAAGCACGGTGAAATACCGTGCTTTTTGCGTGGGCTCATTCAGCGGAGCCTGCGGAAGA
>UQYL01000021.1 GCA_900545365.1 uncultured Dialister sp.
GCCGCCGTAAGGGAAGCTGGCGAAGATCTCCTCTGCCTTTTCCGCGGGGATCCTGGCGAAGATCACCGGCTTCGTCGCCCCGTCCCGGAAGAGGCAGGGCCAGCCGTTCACCGCCCGGCCTCCGCCGCTCTTTCCGCTGCCGCCGAAAAGCCGGGAAAAGAAGGAACGCTTCGGGAAGAGCGCCTCCGGCCGCGGGCGTTTCGCCGCAAGGAGCGACGCCGTGCAGGCTTCCCGTCCGCCCGCCGCCTCCCAGGCGCCGCGGATGTGGGCGAGGAGCGCCTCGTCCGCCTCGATGAATACAGGAAAAGTCCCTTCTTCCAACCCGATGCGCCGGGCGTATCCCCAGGCGGCAGTGAGCCGGTCGCTGTCCGCCATGGGCGGGAAGTACTGTGTCCGGCAGCCGAGGAGCGCCATAAATGTTTCCGCAAAATCCGGCGGCGCGGACTCATCTTCCGGCGGGACATACGGGCCGGGACGGAAATGCCCGTCCTCACCGAGCGCCAGGTACGACCCGGCCGGCGCGCCGAGGATCTCCACCAGTTCCGGGCAGAGCTCGAGCGCTTCGGCCATGGTCATTTCCACGCCCCAGTCCCGCGAGCCGTACCCGCGGGACACGCCCGTAAAGAGCCGCCAGCCGCTGTCTTTCCCATGAGGCCGCTCCCGTCGGATGAACCGAACCGGCGCGCCCGCCGCCGTTTCCTTTGCCGCAAGACAGGTCATCTTTTCCCAGGATATTTCCGGCCCGGTTCCGCTGTCTTCCGGCAGGTCTCCCCGCTGCCCGTCCCGGATCTTCTGCCACGCCGCCCACCGCCGGTCGATAACGGCTTTCATCTCTCGGTAGTACGTCTCATCATAGGGAAGAAAGAGATACGCCTCGTCATCAAAGCGTTTCGAGCGGTAGTCCTCTCCGCCGAAATACGCGAGGGCATAGTCGTCAATATCAGAAGGATAATAGGGAGCCCGCCCCCATTCATAGTAGTACCGGGAAAAATCCTGTCCCTCCTGATTGAAGCAGGACCGCCGCAGCACGCCGCCCAGTTTATCCCGGATAAATTCCCGAAGCGCCGCCTTTTCCGGTGACTGACGCACGGTTTCCGTCACGGCGGCGTATGTCTTCTCAAGATCCCCGCTCATGAGACTTTTCTCGATGCACCACCGGAGATAGACCGCCTGATGGCTGTACGCCGCGATATCTCCCACGGCGAGATGCTTTTCCCTGATGGCGCGGACGCGCCAGTCCGCCTCGTCGAGGATATCTTCCCGCGCCGCGTCGTAGGCCATGCGGTGCTGGAGCGGATGCCAGCGGTGCGGGTCGACGACGAAGCTCACGTGCTCCATCGCGTCCAGCAGCTTTTCCGCGCCATGGTTCTGCTTGTAGGCGATCTCCTCCGGGTAGAGCGGGATGAGCTGGTAAAAATTGATCTCCTCTCCGCCGGGGCGGCGGCATACGAAGCCCTCTTCTTCCACCTGCTGCGGCATGATAAGGAGCATGCCTGACAGATCGGTATCCGCCGCGAGGGGACCTCCGCAGTCGATGGTGTGCCCCCAGCCGAGCCAGGCCCCTTTCCTCACACCCACGCGGGCCGTGGATTTCAGCTGCCTGATCGGCCAGTACCACTCATCCCCGTCATCATTGATCTTCCAGTCTCCCGGCACCGCGATGACCAGCTCCGCCCTTTCGAGGCGGTATTCCGCCAGCTCCGGCGGCACGTCCATGCGGTGCGCGCCGAGGCCGACCGTCACGACAGTATAATAATCCTTGTCATCATGCGGCGGGATGACCGCCAGATCGAGACGCACGCCGATGGAAATGGCCTCCCGCCACACCGTCTCTATGGGGCCGAAATACGCGGCGATATGCGCTTCCGCCGCTTCCCGCTCCTCCTGCGTGTACACTTCGGCGAAAGGCCTGCCGTAATCCGCCTCGATGACGGCGGCCAGCTCTTCCGCCCGGCGGCTGCCGCCGATCATCAGCGCCCGCTCCGCGCAGAACCAGGCATTTTCCAGCGCGTCGTCCCGGTCTTCCGCCTGCCCGGACAAAGCGAAGCCGCGCCATGCCTCCGCGAGGCGGCATTGGAAATCCGCGTCCTCTCCCTGCTCCGGGAAAAGCCCTTCCAGCGCGCGGATCGCCTTCTGCCATTCCCCCAGTCCCGCGTAGGCCGCGGCCAAGCGGGCTGTAAAAGCGCTGCTCCTGTCCTGCGGCGGCAGGTACAGCACGGCCTCCGCCATGGCCCGGTACTTTCCTTCCCGCTCCCACGCGTCGAGCTGCTCCAGCAGCGCCTGCTCATTCCGGCTGTCCATGATCTCCCACCTCTCTCCTCTGTCAGCGGAAAATTCCCGCCCTGTTTCCAAAGACTCCGTTTTCTCCATTGTAGCAAAATTTCCACACGCCGCGCGGTCTGCCCTTCGTATTTCTTTTCATTCCTTCCTTTTCCCAAAAGCGGACAGCAAAAAAGCGGCGCCGAAGCGCCGCCTCTTATCTGTTTTCTGCCTGTTCCCGAAAATCGCCTGCCCGGACATAGCCGCTGTCCGTCAGGACGCCTGCCGCGCCCTTCTGCTGCAGCGCCGCTGCCGCCGCCGCTTTCAGAAACGCCTCTTTCCTCTCCGGCTTCGCGCCGCCGATGACGGTCACATCGATGCGCGCCCGGTGCGCGGGCAGCGGACAGTCTGCCTCCGCCTGGCCCTCGCTGAAGCACAGCACGGCCGTCGCCGCTTCCTGCGCGCCCATCACCGCGTCGCTCCCGTCCGCTTCCGCCCGGAATCCCTCCGCCGCGAGCGCCTGAACGAGGGCCTCCTGATCCCACGCGGCCTCTCTCAGCAGCACCGCCGCATGGCAGAGGCCGGAAGTGTCCGCCGTATTCCGCCGCTCCGCTTCCGGGAAAGCGTCAAAAAATTCGTCGCCCCGATCCGGCGCGTACCGCAGGCTCACGCTGTAATCCAGCCCGATGAGGACAGCCTCCAGCAGCCCTTCCACGCCGCTGGCCCGCGTCTTTGTAAGCCACCGGCTGCTTTCCAGCCCCTCTTTCAGCCGCCGGAGCCAGCCAGGATTCAGCTTCGACAAGCCCGCCCGGTTCATCTGGAAGACCACCTGCACGGCGTGCCCGCTCATATCGAAGGTGAAGCGGCAGTAGCCCTCTTCCTTCCAGTCCTTCATGACCGGCCCGAAAAGCGATTGAAATTCCCGGAAATTTTCCTCATTCACCGTGATGCAGGAAATCGAGCGGAGCTTTTCGTCCGCCGATTCGTCCAGCCCTTCCTGGAGCTTCTTATCGCATTCCGGATCGATCCAGTGATATTCCATCTCCTCGATGGACGCCCCGCGGAGGATCTCCTCCCGGAGCACCGTAAATTCGTGGTCGCCCGGCTCAAGGAAAAGCCCCCGCTCCACGGCGGCAAGCGCTCCTTCCTTATCGCCGAAGCAGCTCCGCAGCTTAGCCGCCTGCAGCCAGATCCACGGATAGTCCGGCTCTTCCTTCGTCCCCTGCTCGGCATACTTCCGCGCTTCCTCCAGACGCCCGCAGTACATGAGCGCCACCGAATAGCGGTAATACCACGTGCCGCACCCCGCGGCCCGCGCCTCCGAAGCGGGCATCCACTGCGCCGCCCGGTAATACCATTCGTAACTGTCCAGATTGGCGCAGGCATAAGCGTACCACAGAGCGATCTCCAAGTCGCTCCGCGCCTCCTCTGCCGTGAAGCGGCCCCGGCGGACGCCATCTTCCATAAAATGCTGAAGATACTGGAACATCGCCATGAAATACCCTGCCGTCTCCCCGGTGAATCCTTGCAGCTCTTCTCTTTCCTTCTCTCCGAGAAGCTCCCTGCCCGAAGAAGAAGGCTGAGGCATCTCCGTTTTCAGGAGCCACGCTGTCCCGATGCGCCGGCGGAACGTATGGAAATAGCCCTGTCGGAATCCTTTCTCCTTGAAAAACGCTTCTGCCGCTTCCATGACAGGCTTCAGATCCCACGCGAGGATATCGAGATATCCCGTATACAGTCCGTCCGCTTCCCCGATAAAGGCCACCGCCGTTTCCCCGGCTTTTTCCGCCAGATGTCGTTTCAGCTCCTCCCGGAAACGGGCCGATGCGCCGTCCCTGTCTTCCTCGGCAAATTCATCAAGCCGCCACGCGAAAAAGCCCGGCGCGATGCCGTCCCGCCTTGCCGCGTCGTCCGGCCCGTCATTGGTCTCAAAATAGCCCCGCAGCAGCTCCGAGCAGGCCGTGCGGCCCCGCACTGTATCGATGCGCCAGTCCGCCTCCCTGTCCCGGATGGGCCGAAATGGATACGCCTCCTCCGCTGGCAGCGCTTCCGCTGTGATGTCCCACCGCTCCCGGAGCGGCGAAGGCGCGCGGGAAGCCAGGTACGCCGCGCTGAACGCCGCGGCTCCGCTTCCCCCATGAAAACAGATCACGCCCCGTCCGTCCCGGAATGCCAGTGAAAAAGCCGCATGAATCTCCGCCTCCGCCAGAAGCCGGGAAACAGCATCCCGCCCCGCGCCTTCCCCGCTTTCGGCGAGCGCATCCCAAATGCTTTCCTCCCTTTCCGTGAAGGCTTCCCAAAACGCTTCCGCGCGATTCCGGAAATTATTCCGAAAGAACGGACACACCAAATGGTCCTCGCAGGCCCGGATAAAACGGACCGTATCCTCATCTCCGGGGCGGGCTTTCAGAGCCTCCTGAAAATACCGCATCGCCTCTCCTTCCCTGCCGAGATAGTACAGCGCGTATCCCGTGCGGAAATTCCAGCGGTAATCCCCTTTCAGCTCCGCTTCATGCGGCGCGAGCAGCGCCAGCGCCTTTTCAAACAGCGCCTGATCCTCCGGCCCGGCCAGATTGTTATAGGCCCGCGCCAGCTCGCTTTCCAGCTCCGGCGTCCGCTCCGTTTTCGGGATCGCCTCGATCATTTCCACAATTTTCCAGTATTCGTCCTGTTCCGTCCATATCTGGCACTGATTGAGCGGTGTCATGGCGCATTCCTCCTATGTATTTCTGCAAAGCCCGCCTCTTCGGCAGTCCCTGTATCGCAAGACATGTATTTTCTTCAGTATATCACAGGGACAATCCATGCCCGCAGCGCGCCGCCGCGCATCACCTGAAGAAAAGATCCGTCTCCGAATATTCCCTGTCTTTGGCTTTCCATCTCTCTTCAAACCCGCCCCCGCTTTCCCGCACAGCCGTGTTTCTTGCTGAAAACGGGCACAAAAAAAGCAGTGCAGAAGCACTGCCTTTTCTGTAAAAATTAACCAACAACGAACAGCTGGTCGCCGCCCTGTACGGACTGACCCATGGTTACAGCGATGGACTTGATCGTGCCAGCGCACGGAGCCATGATCGGGTTGCCCATCTTCATAGCTTCCAGAACCATTACTTCGTCGCCTTCCTTAACAGCGTCGCCAACCTTCTTGGAGATGGTGGTGATCTTGCCAGGCATCGGGGAGTCAACAGCGGTTTCGCCAGCTGCAACCGGAGCTGCTGCTGCCGGAGCCGGAGCCGGTGCTGCCGCCGGAGCCGGAGCCGGAGCCGGAGCCGGAGCCGGAGCCGGTGCTGCTGCCGGAGCCGGTGCTGCTGCCGGAGCTGCTACTGCTGCGCCTTCGTTAACTTCTACATTGTAAGCTACACCATTAACCGTTACAGTAAATTTTCTCATTGTCTTTCCTCCTAAGATTTATATTTCTGACCGTCAGATCAGAAGTTCTGCTGCGCACCAGCAATGCGCGCCGCAGTAGTCCAACCATTGTTCTTCTGAGCAAGGCGAATGGAAGCTACTTCGCCGCCTTCCATGCAGGCGATAGCTGCAGCAATAGCTGCAACAACTGCGCCATTGTCAGCAGCCGGAGCCGCTGCAGGAGCTGCAGCCGGAGCCGGAGCCGCTGCACGAGCAGGAGCAGCTGCTGCGGCAGAAGTGGATCCACCTTCGGCAGGAGCGACAGCGGAACGCAGGTTCATCAACATTACGAGGCAAACTACTGCAACAATGGCGGTAAAGCCGGTAATGTAAACTAAGATATCCATCTGTCCCCATCCTTTCTAAATAATGTTGTATTCAAGCGGCCTTGATATTACAGCGGAATATTGTCGTGTTTCTTGGCCGGATGAAGTTCTCTCTTGCTTGCGAGCATAGACAGAGCATTGATGATATACGGACGGGAATCCTTCGGTTCGATGACCGCATCAACATAGCCGCGTTCAGCTGCTTTGTAAGGAGTAGCGAATTCTTCAACATATTCTTCAGTACGTTTATCCTTTTCGGGATCTTTCTTGAAGATGATGTTGGCAGCACCCGCCGGGCCCATAACAGCGATTTCTGCGGTCGGCCATGCGAATACCTGGTCAGCGCCCTGTTCACGGGAGCACATAGCGATGTAGGAACCGCCGTATGCTTTACGAACGATCAGGGTGACTTTCGGAACGGTTGCTTCGCAGTATGCGAACAGCATCTTAGCGCCGTGACGGATGACGCCTGCGTATTCCTGCTGTTTGCCGGGCAGGAAGCCAGGAACGTCGACGATGTTCAGCAGCGGGATGTTGAAGCAGTCGCAGAAGCGAATGAAGCGTGCAGCTTTATCGGAAGCATTGTAGTCGAGGCAGCCTGCCATGAAGGACGGCTGGTTCGCAATGATGCCGACGGTCTGGCCATCCATACGAGCGAAGCAGGTAATGATGTTCTTAGCCCAGTCCTTAGCTACATCATAGTATTCACCATTGTCGACAACGGATTTGATGATCTTGTACATATCGTACGGAGCATTCGGGTTGTCAGGCATAAGAGTGTTCAGAGATCCATCCGTACGGGTCGGATCATCGGTGGTCTCTACGACCGGAGCATCTTCCATGTTGTTGCTCGGCAGGAAGCTCAGGAGGTAACGGATCTGCTTAATGCAGTCTTCGTCATTCGGTGCCTGGAACTGAGCAACGCCGGAAACGGTGTTGTGGGTCTTTGCGCCGCCGAGAGCTTCAGCAGTGATGACTTCGCCGGTGACAGATTTAACGACTGCCGGGCCGGTGAGGAACATCTGGCTGGTGCCGTTGACCATGTAAATGAAGTCGGTCAGAGCCGGGGAATATACCGCGCCGCCTGCGGACGGTCCCATGATCGCGGAGATCTGCGGGATAACGCCGGAAGAAATGACGTTGTTCCAGAAGATCTTGCCGTAGCCGGACAGTGCGTCTACAGCTTCCTGAATACGAGCTCCGCCGGAGTCGTTCAGGCCTACGCACGGAGCGCCGACTTTCAGAGCCAGTTCCTGTACGTGAACGATCTTTGCAGCATGCATTTCGCCGAGGGAGCCGCCTTCAACGGTGAAGTCCTGAGCGAATGCAAATACGAGTCTGCCGTCAACGGTGCCGTAGCCGGTGACTACGCCTTCGCCCGGGAGATCTTTCTTTTCCTGGCCGAAGTTGTGGCAGCGGGATTTAACAAATGCATCAACTTCTACAAAAGAGCCTTTGTCGAAGAGGAGATCGAGTCTTTCACGCGCGGTCAGCTTGCCTTTTTCATGCTGCTTTTCAACGCGTTTTTCCCCGCCCATAGCCTCTACGTGCGCGAGGTTCTTGTGAAGAAGTTCAATTCTTGCTTCAACAGAATACATTCTTACACCTCCAAAAAATTGGTATCCCCATTGGGGGAAGCGCCGAGCCGGAAAGCCCGGCGCTGAACTTCTAAATCATCTTGAGAAAGAACGAATTAGAAGGACGGGCCTCCCTGACGTTCGGTCAGTTCGATGAGAACGCCGGTTGCTTTCGGGTGCAGGAAAGCAATGTGGCAGCCGCCGGCACCTACGCGCCAATGTTTGTCGATCAGTGCTACGCCCTTTTCCTGGAGTTCGGTCAGAGCTGCGGTGATGTCGTCTACGCGGAGAGCGACATGCTGATAGCCGTCATGGCCGCCGTTCTTAGCGATGAAGCGAGCGATCGGGCCGTCTTCCGTGGTGGATCCCAGGAATTCCAGTTCGCATGCTTCCGTCTGAGCGGACGGTTTGAAGAAGCTGGTCGTTACGTGCTGATCTTCGACAGTTTCGTCTGCCATGGTCGGATCAAGGCCAAGAACTTCTTTCATCATTTTCTTCTTGCCTTCGAGATCGCTTACTGCGATGCCGACATGATCTACGCACAAAACTTTAAATGCCATAATAATTCCTCCTTTGAAATTATTTGAATATATCTCCCACGATGGAATCTACGACTGTGTAGGGATCTGTCTCCCGTTCATAGACGCGTTCCACGTAGTCGGCAAATTTGCCCGACGCCGTAATTTCTTCCATTACGTGGCGGGAAATACGATCATGAATCATCTCGCTCATCTCGCTCTTGACGCGTTCGCGGCGTCTTTCTTCGAGAAGACCGGATTCTTCAAGATACTTGCGATGTTCATTCAGGCCGTTGACGACGTCTTCGATGCCCTTGCCTTCATTGGCGATGGTTCTCGCGATCGGAGGTCTCCAATCCTGAGCTTCGCCGAGATCGAGCATCATCTCAATTTCTACATTGAGACGATCGGCACCGTCGCGGTCGCATTTGTTGATGGCGTATACGTCGCCGATCTCCAGAATGCCCGCTTTGATCGCCTGGATGTCGTCGCCTAGTCCAGGTACGAGCACAATCAGTGTCGTATCCGCATTTTTAACAATATCAACTTCAGACTGACCGACGCCTACGGTTTCAATGAGGATGACATCCAGTCCCCAGGCATCCATCAATTTGACTGCATCAGCTGTCTTTCTGGACAAACCTCCCAGACTGCCGCGCGTACCCATGCTGCGGATATAAACACCCTGATCCAACGTCAGATCATTCATACGGATGCGGTCGCCGAGAATCGCGCCGCCGCTGAATGGACTTGTCGGGTCGATCGCACAAACGCCGACGGTTTTGCCCATCTTCCGGTAGAATTTTACGAGATTGTCTGACAGTGTGCTCTTACCCGCACCAGGCGCACCGGTAACACCGATGACCTGTGCACGACCAGTATGGTGATAGATCTCTTTCATGATCTCTTCATAGCCATCCTGCTCGTTTTCTACGATGGTTATTGCTCTCGCCAAGGCACGTCTGGAACCATTCCAAAAGTCTTTCATAGAAAATTCCATGGATGGTACCGCCTTTACATAAGAGTAAAAGTTGTGTACGGGGCCGCCTTTACGGCAGCCCCGCCGCAACTAAAAGCCTGTATCTGTCTTCCGAATCAGACGTTAGCTTTGATGAAGTCGATGATTTCTTTGGTCGGGGTGCCAGGGGTGAAGACAGCCTTCACGCCAGCAGCTTCGAGGCCGGGGATATCAGCAGCCGGGATTACGCCGCCGCCGATAACGAGGACGTCGCCCATTCCTTTTGCTTTCAGGCCTTCAACAACTTCCGGGAAAAGGGTGTTGTGAGCGCCGGAGAGCAGGGACAGAGCTACGACATCAACGTCTTCTGCGTCAGCTGCTTCAACGATCTGCGGTACGGTCTGACGAAGGCCGGTGTAAATAACTTCCATGCCTGCATCACGGAGAGCGCGAGCGACAACTTTAGCGCCGCGGTCATGTCCGTCGAGGCCCGGTTTTGCTACGAGTACTCTGATTTTCTTATCTGCCATAGTTGATTACCTCCAGAAAGTTCCCTTCAAATTAGAGAGTTACATGCGGTTTGAATTCGCCGAATACCTTGCGGAGTACGCCGCAGATTTCGCCGAGGGAGCAGTAAGCACGTACGCAGTCGAGGATGACCGGCATGAGGTTGACGGATTCATCAGCAGCTGCGGCTTCGAGTTTAGCCAGTTCTTCAGCAACCTTAGCGTTGTCGCGTTCAGCTTTAACCTGAGCGAGTTTCTTCTTCTGGAATTCACCAGCGGAAGCGTCTACGCGGAGCAGGCCTTCAACCGGTTTTTCTTCCTGCTGGAACTTGTTGACGCCGACAATGGTTCTTTCGCCGGATTCAACAGACATCTGCCAAGCGTAAGCAGCGTCCTGAATTTCTTTCTGGATGTAGCCTTTTTCGATTGCTTCGACAGCGCCGCCCATTTCGTCGATCTTCTTGATGTATTCCATTGCTTCTTTTTCGATAGCATTGGTCATAGCTTCTACATAGTAGGAGCCGCCGAGCGGATCGACTACGTCAGCCAGGCCGGATTCGTAAGCGATGATCTGCTGGGTGCGCAGAGCGATGGTTACGGATTCAGTGGTCGGCAGAGCGAGTGCTTCGTCACGGGAGTTGGTGTGCAGGGACTGGGTTCCGCCCATAACTGCTGCAGCTGCCTGGAGAGCTACACGAATGATGTTGTTGTTCGGCTGCTGAGCGGTCAGCATGGAGCCTGCGGTCTGGGTGTGGAAGCGCAGTTTCATGGACTTGGACTGTTCTGCATGGAAACGTTCCTTCAGGATACGAGCCCAAATACGACGGGATGCACGGAATTTAGCAACTTCTTCGAGTACGTTGTTGTGAGCGTTCCAGAAGAAGGACAGACGGCCAGCGAAGTCGTCGATCTTCATGCCAGCTTTCAGAGCCGCTTCGATGTAAGCGATGCCGTCAGCGATGGTGAATGCGATTTCCTGTGCAGCGGTGGAGCCTGCTTCACGGATGTGGTAGCCGGAAATGGAGATGGTGTTCCACTTCGGTACGTTCTTGGAGCAGTATTCGAAAATGTTGGTGATCAGACGCATGGACGGTTTAACCGGGAAAATGTAGGTGCCGCGTGCGGAGTATTCTTTCAGAATATCGTTCTGAATGGTGCCGCGCAGTGCGGAAGCCGGTACGCCCTGTTTTTCAGCAACTGCGATGTACATAGCGAGCAGTACGGATGCAGAAGCGTTGATGGTCATGGAGGTGGAAACCTTGGAGAGATCGATCTGGTCGAAGAGGATTTCCATATCCTTCAGGGTGTCGATAGCTACGCCCACTTTGCCGATTTCGCCCTGAGCCATAGCATCGTCGGAGTCATAACCGATCTGGGTCGGGAGGTCGAATGCAACGGACAGGCCGGTGCCGCCGTTTTCGATCAGGTAACGATAACGCTTGTTGGATTCTTCAGCGGTAGCGAAGCCAGCGTACATACGCATGGTCCAGAAGCGAGAACGGTACATGGTCGGCTGTACGCCGCGGGTGTAAGGATATTCACCCGGGAGTCCCAGGTCGTTTTCGTAGTCGAAACCTTCAATGTCGAGAGGGGTGTAGACTTTGTTGTGTCTAAGTCCTACTCTTTCCGGGAACTTTGCTTCAGCTTTTTTGCAGTCTGCCTCGTACTTTTCGAGTTTGGCTTTCAGGGATTCATTTGCCATAAGTTCATCTTCCTCCTAAAAAGAATTGATACCGGAGCTTTTCGCCGTGCAGGAACTGCGCATTTCCTGTCTTCTAATTTCTGCATGCGCCGCTCCAAATGTTGGATCCTCAGAGGATGCCCTGCTGCGGTTTGCACTGCCGCAGCAGTTCCTCAGGATTCTTTTATGATTAACTGCCAGCGGGCAGCGAATCAAGCAGATGGATATAGAGCGATTATTTCGCCAGCTTCATGGTGCCGGTCTTTGCCAGGCGTTCATGGAAGGAGAATGCTTCTTCCAGGATATGCGGGGTCTGGGAGTTGCCGCAGGCCGCGCATGCTCTTTCGAAGTAATCCATGAGCAGGTCTCTGTAGTCAGGATGAGCAACGTTGTTGATGATGACTTTTGCTCTTTCCTTCGGGGTCAGGCCGCGAACATCTGCGACGCCCTGTTCGGAAATGAACACATGGGTGTCGTGTTCGGTGTGGTCGACATGAGAGCACATCGGAACAACTGCGGAGATATCGCCGTGTTTCGCGGTGCTGTGGCAGAAGAAGCAGGACAGGTAAGCGTTGCGGGCGAAGTCGCCGGAACCGCCGATGCCGTTCATCATCTTCGTGCCGCTGGTGTGGGTGGAGTTTACATGGCCGTAAATATCCATTTCCAGAGCGGTGTTCATGCCGATAACGCCGATGCGGCGTACAACTTCACCGTTGTTGGAGATCTCTTCCGGACGAAGGATGATCTTCTGACGGTACGTGTCAATGTTCTTGTAGAAACGCTGAAGTCCTTCCGGAGACGGGGACAGGGAGGTGCCGGAGATCATGTCGATCTTGCCTGCGTCGATCAGGTCGAACATGCCGTCCTGGATGACTTCGGTGTATACGGAGAGGTTCTTGAAGTCGGAACGTACGAGGCCGTTGATGACGGCGTTCGCTACGTTGCCTACGCCGGACTGCAACGGGAGCAGATTTTCCGGCAGTCTGCCGTGTTTGACTTCGTTGGTCAGGAATTCTACCAGGTTGTCGCCCATCTTGATCGCGTCGTCGTCGAGAGCAGCCAGAGCGCGGGTCACGTCAGGCATGTCGCACGGAACGATAGCGACGATCTTTTCCGGATCGACCGGAATGTAGGTGGTGCCGATGCGGTCGCCTGCATGGGTGATCGGAATCGGTTTGCGGAAAGGCGGATTCGGCATTTCGATGATGTCGTGCATGCCTTCGAGAGCCACCGGCTGGGTCGTATTGACTTCGATGATGACTTTCTTTGCCTGGCTGACAAATACCGGGGTATTGCCGAGCGCCGTGGTCGGAATAATGTTGCCTTCCGGAGTAATCTTGCAGGCTTCGACTACTGCAAAGTCCGGTCCGGTGACGCGTTCGCCTTTCGCGTTGCAGAAGAAACCTTCACGGAACTGCTGAGCGGAGTGGCTGAGGTGCAGGTCGGCATAGCCGAGGGCGCCGCAGTTGATCGCTTTGCGCAGGGTAGCGTTGGTCTGGTACGGAGTGCGCAGACGCACGCCGTTCGCTTCGACCAGTTCCTGGTCGATCTGGCTGCCGGTGGATGCGCCGGACCAGATGTCTACCTTGAAGGGGGTCTCCTTCATTCTTTCAGCCAGTTCATGCATGGTGATCTTCGGATAGCCGCAGGGCGTAAAGCCGGAAATGCCGATGATGTCGCCAGGCTGAATCATGGCCGCAGCGGTTTTCGCGTCGCAGACTTTGGAAAGCAGGGACTTGTCCTCAATTCTGCTCAGAAATTCGCTGTCGTTGGTATCGATCATACTATCATCCTCCCAAAAAACTAAAAATGAATTTATTAAAAGCTGCAGGATTACCTCAGCTTTAAAAGCTGCAGGATTACCTCAGCTTTTGGAACAGGATCAGGTGTCTATACCTATTTATAAACAAATTTCCTCTCAATCTTATTGTAGTTGAGTCATTCTTTAATGTCAACTGACGGAAAATACCGGTCATTCGCCGGGCACAGGGCATACCTTTGCCTGACCTGTAATATTATATCACAAAATCCCTTTCGGTCTTCACTTATTCTCGCCGGGCGGGCGCTAAATTGTCTAACAGAGGGTATAAAAATTTCTTATTGAAGTACCGGCCCCGTTTCTGCCGCAAAGCGGCGGCTGCCCCTTGACAAACCGCCGCTTCTAAAAATCTCGTTATAGTTTCTATATTTTTCTATCCTCTTCGTCCTCCTCTTCGGAGACGCAGAAAGCGCAGAGCGCCCAGAAGCAGAAAGATACGGCCCGGCTGAAAAGGACATAATCTCCCAGGCCGTACACGGCCATGCCCGACGCGGCGAGCGCCCCGCCGAGGCCCGCCGCCCGTCCGAAAGCCGAAGTCCCGCGCCGCCAGAGCCTCGCCGCCGCGAATCCGTGGCCGAAGAAGAGAATGAAGTAAAAGATCCCTCCGGGAAGGCCGATCTCCGCGGGAATGGAGAGGTACATATTATGCGCGTGGTAGATGATGACGTTCGGATCGGCGATAAAATAATTGTACGCCGGATAGGCTTCAAAGTACGCGCCCCAGCCGACGCCGGTCAGGGGATGTTCCTCGATCATCATTTCCGTGCTGTCCCACAGGGCCACGCGGAGAAGGATGGATGTATCCTCTCCGGAAAAAAGGGACAGGAACCGCTCCGTGATCTGGCCGTGATACAGGAGGAGCACCGCCGGCACGGCAAGGAAGAGCAGCCAAATCCGCCGGTCATAGAGGAAGCCCAGCACGGCGGCCATGACGGCAAGGCTCACCCAGGCCCCGCGGGAATAGGTGAGAAGCAGACACAGGACGAGCGCCGCCGCGAAGCCAAGGATCATCCCCCTTTGTCCCTTATGCGTATCCAGCAGAGCAAAGGGCGTGAAGAGGCCGATCATCATGAGGAGGTAGCCTGCCAGGAGATTCGGATTTTCCAGTGTGGAATACATCCGGCGGTACAGGAGGGGGAACCGCTCCGGGTCCACCCAGTCCTGCGCGGCGATCTCCGCGGACATATGACCGATGTCAGCGAACTGCCACAGGCCGTAGGCGATCACGCACACCGCCGCCGCCGCGATGACCGCGAGCATCCTGCGCCGTTCCTTTTCCGTCCGGATATAGGAGACGATGAGCAGGTACATCGCGGCGTACATGCAGGGGAGGAAACACCAGTTGAAAAGAGAGAACGCCCGGTCCACGGAGAAAATGATGGACAGCGCGGAGCACGCAAAAAATCCCGCTGCCGCCAGCGGGAAAGGCCCCGTCCGCCATTCCCCCCGCCCGAAGCGGAGCCGCCGGTATACGGCAAGGACGGCCGCCGCCAGAAGGGGCACGTAGAGAAGGAACGCGTCGAGCGGCGTCAGGAAAACGGCCGCGTAGGTGAGATAGATGATGGCCTGCCGGGAATCGATCTTCCCCAGACTGCGAGAGGTCATGGGACGCCTCATTTCAGCAAATGTAAAGAAATGGAAAATGCTTTATCCATTATATAAGAAGGCCCTGAAAATAAGAAGGCCCTGAAGAAGAAATGCCGTGCCTGAACCCTTTGTTATTGACAGTTTCCCATAGGGGTGATACGATTTTTTCAATTACACTGATCCGTCCCGCGGGACGGCGCGGTCTTTCCGCATGGTTTTTCAAGGAGGTATGTACATGAAAAAAGCTCTGAAATGGCTCGCTCTCGCATCTGCGGGGCTCCTCGCGGCCGGCGTCATCTCCGGCTGCGGTTCTTCCGACAAGGCGGCTCCCGCCAAAGCAGACAGCGGCAAGGCGGTCACCCTCAAAGTCGGCGCGACGCCTGTGCCCCACGGCGAGATCCTCGCCGCTATCAAGGATGATCTGGCAAAGGACGGCGTCAATCTGGAAATCGTAGAATTCAACGACTACGTGCAGCCGAATCTGGCGCTGAACGACAAGGAACTGGACGCGAACTATTTCCAGCACAAGCCGTACCTGGATGAATTCTGCAAAGACCGCGGCATCGAGCTCGTTTCCGCAGCGGGCATCCATCTGGAACCGATGTCCGTCTACTCCGCAAAGTATAAAGATCTGAAAGACCTGCCGGAAGGCGCGCATGTGGCGATCCCGAATGATCCCACCAACGGCGGCCGCGCGCTGCTGGTCCTCCAGTCCGCAGGCCTCCTGAAGCTCCGCGACGGCGCGCCCATCACGGCGACCCCGCAGGATATCGCGGAAAACCCGAAGAATCTCCAGATTTCCGAGCTGGAAGCGCCGCAGCTTCCCCGCTCTCTGGAAGATACCGACGCAGCGGTCATCAACATCAATTTCGCGCTTCAGGCGAAACTGGATCCGTCTCAGGCCATCTTCACGGAAAGCAAGGATTCTCCCTATGTCAATATCGTCGCTGTCCGCAAGGGCGATGAAAATCGTCCGGAGATCCAGAAACTGGTGAAAGCGCTCGAAAGCCAGAAAGTCAAAGATTTCCTGAACGACAAGTACAAAGGCGCGATCATTGCCGCATTCTGATCCGCAGCAAAAAAAAGCATCCCATCTGCAAAAGAAGGGATGCTTTTTTATTGCCTTCCGTCAGTCAAATTCTTTTTCCTTCCCGGCGCTGATCGTGGTATGATCTCCCACCGGCACTGAGAAGCCCACTCTCGCCCGGCCGTCTGTGCCCTCGCCGCTTCTGTAGCGCGCGCGCAGGTCGCCGTGGATCTCGATGATGGGCTTTTTCTTTTCCTTATGCGGACCTTTCCATCCGTGAGCCGCCAGCTCCCGGCGGTAGCTCTTCGTCATCTTCCCCAGTTCTTCCCGATCGGCGTCGGTGAGATCCCGGCCGTTATCCATCAGGTCGATCATGACGCCCGCCAGTTCATACCGGCTCATGCCGGTGCGCCCTTCAAAGTACGTCGGCGGATACCCCGGCGACTTCTCTTCGCCGCACATCCGGACGACTGCCCGGTATTCCCAGGTATTCTCTCCTGCCGCCTCGAACGAATTGGGCGCGAACACATTGTACGCCGACGCGCTCCCCGCGAAAAAGAGAAGGAAGAACGCCGTCAGCGCAGCGGCTATCTTTTTCATGATCCGCACACCGTGTGCTCGATGACCCGGAGGAGCTCTTCCCGTCCGCGGTTATCCTGCGAGGAATAAGCGATGGGCGGATTTTTTCCGGGGAAAAGCTTCTGCACTTCCCGCAGATTCTTGGCGCGCTCACCGCTGCCCAGTTTGTCCGCCTTTGTCCCGATGATCTGCAGGGGGATGCCGATCTCCCGCAGCCATTCATACGCCTTCCTGTCGATGGGAAGGCCGGGATGGCGCAGGTCCACCAGCAGGCACAGCAGGGCGAGCGAGGGAGAGGTCTTCACGTACTCCGCGATGAAATCCGACCAGGTGTCCTTATTCTGCTGCGCCGCCTTGGCGAAGCCGTACCCCGGCAGATCCACCAGGTACCAGTCCTGCCGCTCTTCTTCTCCGGCGTCATTCTTCCGGCGCGACTGGATGGAAAAATAATTGATGGTCCTCGTCTTGCCCGGCTCCCGGCTGACCAGCGCGAGGCGGCGCTGTCCGCAGAGAGAATTGATGAGTGACGATTTCCCCACATTGGAACGACCGAGAAAGGCGATCTCCGGTTTCCCGTCTCCCGCGTACTGGCTGCGCCCCACCGCGGAGCGCACATACGCCGAGGAGAAAATATGAAATTTCCCGATCTCTTTGACTTCAGCCATTTTCTTTCACCAACGCATGTTCCAATACCTGATCCATGTTTTTCACATAGACAAAATTCAATTTATCCCGCACGGATTCGGGAAGCTCGTCCAGATCCTTCTTGTTCTGCACCGGCAGGAGCACCTGCGTGATGCCGAACTGGTCGGCGGCGAGCACTTTTTCTTTCACTCCGCCGATGGGGAGCACTTCGCCGGACAGGGTGATCTCCCCGGTCATGGCGGTATCGCTCCGCACCTTCCGTTTCGTGAAAGCCGACGCCATGGCCGTCGCCATGGTGATGCCCGCCGACGGGCCGTCCTTCGGGATGGCTCCTTCCGGCAGGTGGATATGGATATCCAGCTTTTCATAGAAATCATCAGCCAGCCCCAGCGACTCCGCGCGGCTCCGCACATAGGTGTACGCCGCTTCCGCCGACTCTTTCATGACGTCGCCCAGCTGTCCCGTGAGGATCAGTTTGCCGTGGCCTTTGAGAGCCACCGCTTCCGTATCGAGCACTTCGCCGCCCGCCGCGGTCCACGCCAGCCCGTTCACCCGGCCCACCGCCGGCGGATGGCTTTCCGCCATGGGCAGGAATTTCACCGGCCCCAGGTAGTCTTCCAGCGTCTTCGCCGAGAGCGCCGGTACGGTATCGTCTTTCAAGACGATCTTCTTCGCCGATTTCCGGCAGAGCGCCGCGATGGTCCGCTCCAGTTCGCGCACCCCGGCCTCTCTCGTATAGCTGCGGATGATCCGCCGGAGGAGCGGCGCGGGAAAGCGGATATCTTCACCGGTCAGGCCGTTCCGTTCCCTCTGCCGCGGCACCAGATAGCGCTTTGCGATCTCCATTTTTTCCTCTTCCGTATAGCCGGAAAGGGAGATCACTTCCATGCGGTCCATGAGCGCCGGCGGGATCGTGGCGGCGCTGTTCGCCGTGGCGATGAAAAATACGTGGGACAGATCGAAGGGCATGTCCAGATAGTTGTCTGTAAAGGTCTTATTCTGCTCCGGATCGAGCGCCTCCAGCAGCGCCGAAGCGGGATCGCCGCGGAAATCGGACCCCACTTTGTCGATCTCGTCAAGAAGGATGACCGGATTCATGGACTTCGCCTGCGCCACTGCCTCAATGAAGCGGCCCGGCATCGCGCCGATGTAGGTGCGCCGGTGCCCGCGGATCTCCGCCTCATCGTGGATGCCGCCGAGGGCGATGCGGGCAAAGTTTCGGCCCATCGCCCGGGCGATCGACCGGGCCAGGCTCGTCTTGCCCACGCCGGGCGGTCCGATGAAGCAGAGGATGGAGCCTTTCGCGTTCGGCGCGAGGATCCGCACCGCCAGGTACTCCAGGATACGCTCCTTCACCTTTTTCAGGCCGTAATGATCCTCGTCGAGCATGCGCTGTGCTTTCGGCAGATCCAGATTGTCCTTCGTCTCCTCGCCCCAGGGCATGTCGAAGATCCAGTCCAGATAATTCCGGATCACCGCAGATTCCGCCATCATGGGAGGCATCGTCTCCAGACGGGAGATCTCCTTCTCCACTTTTTCCCGTATGTCTCCCGGAATGGCGCTCTTCTCCAGCTTCTCCCGGTATTCTTCCGCTTCTTCCTCCGACGTCATATGGTCGCCCAGCTGATCATGGATGGTCTTGATCTTCTGGCGGAGATAGTAGTCGTGCTGCTCCTTTTCCATGCGGCGCCGCACTTCTTCATTCAGCTTCGCTTCCATCGCGCCGATCTCCACTTCCGTATCGACCAGCACTTTCACCCGCTCGAGACGCTTTGTGATGTGGTTCTCTTCCAGCACGAGCTGCCGCTCTTTCGGCGCCACGAGAAGCTGCGAAGCGATGAAATCCGCCGTCTGTCCCGCGTCTTCCATGGCCTTCAGCTGATTCATGAGTTCGTCGGGCAGATTCTGCTTCGTCTCCGATAGCCACCGGAAGAATCCTTTCAGGATCACCCGGCGGTACGCTTCCATCTCCACGTGCGCCCCCTGGATCTCTTCCACATCCCGGACAGCCGCCTGCAGGATGCCGTCTTTCCGCTCCATGGAAACGGCTTCTACGCGGGAGATGCCCTCCGCCAGCACGCGGATGATGCCGCCCGGCAGCTGGAGCATCTGCTTGATCTTGACTACTGTGCCCGTCTGGTACAGATCCTGCGGCGCCGGCGCTTCCGTCTCCGCGTCTTTCTGCATGAACATCGCCAGGTACCGGTCCGCGTCCACTGCGCGGCGCACGGCGGCGGCCGACTCCTTCCGGCCGATATCCAGATTGACTGTCATATGGGGATACACCACCACATCCCGCAGCGGGACGACCGGCAGCGTCAGCATTTCTGTATGTTGATTTTCTAATTCACTCATAATGTTCCTCCGTTGTATTTGTATTGTAACACAGCGTGAATTACATATCTATCTCTATCAATTTCCTTCAAATTCTATTAATCTTTATTCGATTCTATCATTCCAATTTAATAGGCAAGGGCCGTTTCGAAAAAATGAAGAAAAAGACTGTAATGGAATGGATCCACTACAGCCTTTTCTGAGCTTACTGCGCGGAGCTGTCTCCCGAAGAGGCTGCTTCTTCGCATTCGAGGAGCGGCTCTTTTCCGCTGAGCACGACATCCTCGGTAATTCTGCATGTCTTCACATTTTTCATGCCCGGCACTTCATACATGACCCGCTGCATGATCTTTTCAATGATCGCGCGGAGCCCGCGGGCGCCGGTATTTCTCTCGATGGCCTTCTTCGCGATGGCCCGGATCGCCGCTTCATCAAATTCCAGATCCACGTGATCCATGGAAAGCAGCTTCTTGTACTGCTTCACGAGGGCGTTCTTCGGCTCCGTCAGGATGCGGACGAGAGCGTCTTCATCGAGCGGATGCAGGCTCACCACCACGGGGAGACGTCCGATGAATTCCGGGATGAGCCCGAATTTCAGGAGGTCTTCCGGCTGCACCTGCTGAAGGATCTCGCCCATGCGGCGTTCCTCTTTCCGATGGATATCCGCGCCGAATCCGATGGTGCTCTTCGTCATGCGCCGCGCGATCACCCGGTCGATGCCGTCGAAAGCGCCGCCGCAGATAAAGAGGATATTGGACGTATCGATCTGGATCATTTCCTGATTCGGGTGCTTGCGCCCGCCCTGGGGCGGAACGCTCGCCACAGTGCCCTCAAGGATCTTGAGGAGCGCCTGCTGCACGCCTTCGCCGGATACGTCTCTCGTGATGGAGGGATTGTCCGATTTGCGGGCGATCTTATCGATCTCATCGATATAGATGATGCCCCGCTCCGCTTTCTCAATATCGTAATCCGCCGCTTGGATGAGCCGGAGGAGGATATTCTCCACATCCTCGCCCACATAGCCCGCTTCCGTAAGGCTCGTCGCGTCGGAAATGGCGAAGGGCACATCGAGAAAGCGCGCCAGCGTCTGCGCGAGGAGGGTCTTGCCGCTCCCCGTCGGCCCGAGCATGACGATATTCGATTTCTGGAGCTCCACATCGTCGCCGGAATTTTCCGACTGGATGCGTTTGTAATGATTGTATACCGCCACGGCAAGGGCGATCTTCGCGTCGTCCTGGCCGATGACGTACTGATCGAGATGCGCTTTGATCTCAGATGGGACGGGCAGTTCAAATTTCACTGCCTGCCGACGGGGATCATTCTTCATCTCTTCTTTCAGGATGTTCTGGCAGACTTCAATGCACTCATTGCAGATATAGACGCCCGGGCCGGCGATGAGTTTCTCCACTTCGTCGCCGGAGCGGCCGCAGAAGCTGCACACCGGAGGCATGCCGCGGTTATTATTTTCCACTGCTCCTCCTTATGCTTTCGCCAATTCATTGCGGGTCAGGATCTTGTCGATGAGCCCGTAGTCGAGCGCCTGCTGCGCTGTCATGAAGTTATCTCTCTCCGTATCCTGCCGGATCTTTTCGACCGGCTGGCCGCTGTGCGCGGAGAGGATGCCGTTCAGTTCTTCCCGGAGACGGAGGATCTCTCTCGCGTGGATCTCGATCTCCGTCGCCTGGCCCTGCACGCCTCCGAGAGGCTGATGGATCATCACATTGGCATGGGGCAGAGCGTAGCGCTTGCCCGCCGCGCCGCTCGTGAGGAGCACCGCCGCCATGCTCGCGCAGGAACCGATACAGATGGTGGATACATCCGGCCGGATATACTGCATCGTATCGTAGATCGCCATACCGGCGGTCACGACGCCGCCGGGGCTGTTGATATACAAATGAATGTCCTTATCCGGATTCTCCGCTTCCAGGAAAAGGAGCTGCGCGATGATCACATTTGCGGAGTGATCGTCGATCGGCCCGTCCAGGAAGATGATCCGGTCTTTCAGAAGACGGGAGTAAATGTCGTAGGAGCGTTCTCCGCGGGCCGTCTGTTCAACAACAATCGGTACATAAGCCATGAGATCAACCCCTTTCGCCTGAGGCTTATTCCTTATCGGCTTCTGCCGCTTCCGTCTCTTCCTTTTCGGCTTTCTTCGCCGCGGTCTTCTTCGCCGGAGCTTTTCTCGTTCTCTTCGGCTTTTCCGCCGGCGCTTCTTCCGCAGCCGGTGCTTCTTCAGCCTTGTCAGCCGCTTCTTCTTCTCTCTTTGCCGCGCCGTAAATGAAAGCCGCCGCTTTCTTGCGGGTAACGGATGCGATCAGCATGCCTACACGGTTTTCTTCTTTGATGATCTTGACGACGTCCTTCGGGTCAGCGCCGAACTGCTGCGCCATGCTGTATACTTCCATGGACAGGTCCTGGTCGGTGACTTTCAGATCTTCCTTCTCTGCGATAGCGGAGAGGACGAGGCTCTGACGGACGGTCTCCTTCGCGGTCGCTTCATAATCTTTGCGAAGATCCGCTTCGGTCTTATTGATGGTCTTCAGGTAATCTTCAAAAGTGGATTTATTCGCTTCGATATTCAGTTTCATTTCCTGAATCATTTCATCGATACGCTGTTCCACCATTTCCTGCGGGATATCGACTTCCGCGTTTGCCACGGCCTGATCGACCAGCGCGTTGTGGTACGCTTCTTCCGCGTCCTGGAACGCGCGGAGCTGCATCTGCTGCTTCAGGCTCGCTTTCAGTTCATCCAGCGTGTCGTACTTGCTCACGGATTTCGCGAATTCGTCGTTCAGTTCGGGAATGACCTTACGCTTCACGTCATTGATATGCACGGAGAATTCCGCTTCCTTGCCTGCCAGGTCTTTCACGAAGTAGTCCGCCGGGAAGGTGACCTTCACGAGGACGTCTTCGCCCGCCTTGTGGCCGACGAGCTGGTCTTCAAATCCCGGGATAAAGCTCTGGGAGCCGATCTCCAGCGGGTAGGTCTTGCCTTCGCCGCCCGCGAAAGGCTGACCGTCGATCTTGCCCTGGAAGTCGATGATCGCGTAGTCGCCCTTTTCGAGTTCCGCGCCTTCCTTCACTTCGAGGCGCGCGCCCTGTTCAGCGGCTCTCTTGAGCTGCGCTTCCACGGCTTCATCGGGGATCTCCGGATGCGCGTGATGCGCGGTGAGGCCCTTGTATTCGCCGAGCTTGACTTCCGGCTGCTTCACGAATTCAGCAGTGAAAACGGCGCCTTCCGTTTCGGAGAAAGAAACGGTATTGACTTCCGGAGTGGTGACCGGCACGAGCTTCTGTTCTCTCAGCGCTTCATTCATCGCCTGATTGGCGACGATGTCTTCCGCTTCGCTCGCCACGCCTTCCTTGCCGATGTACATTTCCAGCACCTTGCGCGGAGCCTTGCCCTTACGGAAGCCTTTCAGACGGATCTGATCCGCAATGCGGGCCACCGCCTGCTTGAATCCCTTCTGTACATCTTCCGCGGTGACTTCGATGGTCAATTTCACCTTGTGCTGATCCAGTGCTTCTGCCTTTACGTTCATAAAATACTATTCCTCCTTAAGTCAGCTGCGCCGACAAATTTCATGGCATGGATCCTTTTCGTCAGGATACAAACTGCAAGATAAATTTTATCATAAAAGGCTGAAAAGTACAAATTTCCCCGTGCTTTCCCGGCCTTTTCCCTCATGAAAAAAAGACGCCCCGAAGAGCGTCTCTTTTGATCTGTCATTCGATCTCCTGGCCCTTTGTGTCCTTGACGAAGAGGAGCACATTGAGCGCCGCCGCCAGGTATACGCCGGAGAGGAGCAGGAACGCCGTGCCGAAGCCTTCGTTCTGCGCGATCGTGCCGATGATGACCGGAGCGAAACCGCCTACCGCGCGGCCCGTATTGAAGATGAAATTCTGCGCCGTGGAGCGCGCGTCTGTGGTGTAATTCTCGGAAAGGAGCGTGCCGTAGCCGGCCATCATGCCGTTGCAGAAGAAGCCGAGGAACGCGCCGCCGAAGAGGAGCGCCATGGGCGTGCCCAGATTGACATACACATAGACCATCGCCGCGGAGCACACGTAGAAGAGCAGGTACGGCTTCTTGCGGCCCAGTCGGTCGGAGAGCCAGCCGAATACGTAGATGCCGGCGATCATGCCGATGACGGTGACGATCATCCAGCCCGCCATGGAATTGGTGGTGAGGCCGTGTTCCTTCAGAAGGATCATCGGGAGCCACACCATGATGCCGTAATAGCCGAAGTTCTGCACGCTCGTCATGATGGTGAGCGCCACCGTGGTGATGATGCGGGACGGGCTGTTGAAGAGAAGGATCAGCGGGAATTTATGAGTCGCTTCCAGGGTCTCCATTTCCTTTTCCGTGAGCGTCTCGCCCCTGTCAAAGCGTTCTTTCAGCTCTTTCTTGAGAGCCTTGCGCTTCAGCCACATCGGAGGTTCCTGGATGCCCTTTCTGGACCATGCCGCGAGCAGCGCCGGAGCCACGCCCACAAGGAAGAGGCCGCGCCAGCCGTAAGAAGGCATGATCGCCGCCGCCAGCACCGCAACCAACAGCGAGGAGGCCTCTTTCGTCTTGATGTTCATCGTAACAAAAATTAAAGGTGAGACAAATCCGCACTCCGCCCCGTCGAAGGACGACCGTGCGTCAACGCTTCATGTAATTGCGCATCAGGCGGGCGATGTACTTGCCCACGATGTCGAATTCGAGATTCACCACCGAACCGACCCCGATGCGGCAGAAATTGGTATGCTCATAGGTATAAGGAATGATCGCCACACGGAAACCGTCGTCGCGCGAATCGCACACCGTGAGACTCACTCCGTTGACGGCCACCGAACCCTTCTCGACCGTACAGAGTCCGGCTCCCTGCGGCTCGTACTCGAAGGTGAAGTACCAGCTTCCGTCGGCATCCTCCTTCGCCGTGCAGACCGCCGTCTGGTCGACGTGCCCCTGCACGATGTGCCCGTTGAGCAGGGCATCGGGTTTCATCGACCGTTCGAGGTTGACCAGATCGCCTTCGCGCAGCAGCCCGAGGTTGCTCCTGTCGAGCGTCTCCTTCATGGCCGTCACCGTGTAGGTATCCTCCGTAAGGTCTACGACGGTCAGGCACACGCCGTTGTGGGCGATGCTCTGGTCGATCTTCAATTCGCGGCAGAAATCGGCGCGCAGGGTGAAATGCTTGTTCTGTCGTTCGCTGCGGACGGCCACCACGGTCGCCGTCTGCTCTATGATTCCGGAAAACATACGATCAATACTTAAATTTAAATGGATTGTTAAAGTTAAGCATAATTTTTCAAACACCCAAACCCGAAGGGAGGGAACAACTCCCCCAGCGGGACGAATCGTTTCGGATTCACACCGCCCGGAATCGCAGGACGAACCGACAACTGCCTAACAATTCAAG
>UQYL01000022.1 GCA_900545365.1 uncultured Dialister sp.
ATAGCCGCCGTAAACCTCCCCTGTAACCGTTCCGCCGCTGATCGTCACGCTGTTGTCTGTAACACTACTTTCCATATTTCTCACATAGCCGCCGTAAACCTCCCCTGTAACCGTTCCGCCGCTGATCGTCACGCTGTTGTCTGTAACACTACTTTCCATATTTCTCACATAGCCGCCGTAAACCTCCCCTGTAACCGTTCCGCCGCTGATCGTCACGCTGTTGCCTCTGACCTTGCCAACGCTGTTGCCTTTAACCTTGCTGTCTGTGCCTATCGCATCACCGCCAGAGATATGACTATTCACAACCGTACCGCTGCTGACTGTCACGCTGTTGCCTTTAACAGTGCTGTCTGTGCTGTCTGTGCTGTCTGTGCCTGTCGCATCACCGCCAGCTATAAACCCCATCTCGCAAAAATTTTTAAGTATTGTTTCTCCACTTATATTTACACGGTTGCCGGTAACAAAGCTGCCTGCACCTGACGCATGACCGCCGGAAATGGACCCAGCAGGAACATTAATTCCAGGGAATCCTGTAGGAACTATTATACCGCTGACCGTACCGCCGGTAATATTTACGATATTATCAGCTGCTTTTCCCTTTGTCACACAGCCTCCGAAGATACTGCCGACAGTAATACGGCCGCCGCTTATGGTCACCGTATTATTCTTTGCCTCGGCGCTGCCGGAACCGGAATACGCCTTGCCGCCGGAAATATTGATCATTTTATTATATATGTCTGCACCGTTTTTTTCCATAACATTCTGAAATAATCAGATTTTACCGGATTTATCAGAAATTATACCAAACAAGAAATACAAAATTTCACAGTTAAAATTTGGCACTTTTTGAAAATTTTGGCTTTTTTTTGGCCTGTTCATTTCGGAATAACCACCGCCGGGAGTTCTACTGATCATTCGTCTGTGGAAAATTGAGATCAACTCGATATGAGAATTCCCAACGTCAAAATCCCTACAAATGCCCAAGTGTCCCGCTGTCGTTCCAACCTATCGCGTTCCCGTTTCGCCTCGGCTGCGGATGTCTGCAAGGATTCGTTCGCCATGTTCAATGAGCTCTGCAATGCTTCTGTTGACTGCTTCGATGTCTCGATTTCCTTCCGCGATGTCTCCAGCTGTAGCTGTAGCGTCTCGATTCGCGCTGTCTGCTCTGTCAAGAGCGTTTCCTGCTGCTTCCGCTTCGTCTTGAGCTGACTGAATATATCCTCCAGCTGGATCATTTCCTGCTCTGTCATCGTGTACTGATCCGCAGCCGAAGAAATACCCGGCACCAAACAGCAAAGCAGCAATGCAAATATAAATAATACTTTTCTTAATAGTACTCGCATCCACGTCACACCTCCGGATGATCGAACACCGTGAGCCCATTTGCCGAAATAGTAGCCAGCACTTTTCCAGCATAATCAGGGTCCGTCGCATAGACCGGCGCGAGAGCCTGTACGAAATCAGTCAGGTTCCACCCACTATCCCAGACCGCCGCCGCATGAGCGTATAAAGGCTCTTCTCGGATCAGAATGCACCAGTCTTCGATTGCATCGTCCAGACAAGAATAGGACTTGAAATCAGCCACGATATCCACGTAATGACCATTGATATATTCCTGCGTGGCGTGAGACTCCGACGCATCGCCGGACACGGCCTTCCGTCCGAAATAATTGTAATTCCCGATGACGGATGCGCCCCACCCGCTCTCGATTGCCGCCTGCGCGATGCACACGCTTGCCGGAAGGTTATACGCGAGGCAGACACGGCGCGCCGCCGGTCCGATCATTTCGATAAAATTTTCAGGTGTCATAATATCCTCCCATAGTAAAAAAAAGCGGCGACTTCTTTTCAGAAATCGCCGTTTTACTGTACTGTAAAAAATTCGTGTAAATTGAAATTTCAAACCCTCAATTAAAAAGAACCGAGAGTCCGACACCGCCGACGATCACGCCGGAAATAAAGAATGCTGCCTTTTTAACGCTTTCTCCATGTTTCTTCCACCATTCTCTCATTCTGCCTCACCTCCTTTTCATTTTCGTCTGGGACGCCATTATGATTGGCGTCCACAAGATATTTGCAGGCAAAGGAAACGGCTGCAACAAAGCCGCCGCTTACCACTGTACTGATAAACTGCCGCATCTCGGGTAGGTTCGGGCGGCCGGCGCTGTACCAGTCTGCGAGAATCATGCAGACGTACAGGATCACACACATCACGAGCAGGATTGCATACCCGCTGATATACTTCATCGCCGCGCTGTCCCCGCCGAGAGTCTGTATTTTTTGCAGCAGTTTCCCTATCCAGTCTTTGATTTTATCTATCATGATTTTGGATTCTTCATGTAATGTTCTTCGATATAGCTGATTCTTCGGTGCGCATCTTCAAGAGAAGAGTTCACTCGTGCGAGATCCTCCGCCATCTGCTGCCGTTTCTTTTCAGATTCCCGCAGCTCTACACGCACATCGATAATCATATCTTTCAAATTCAGAATAGAATGATTCAGCGGACGAATTACGGAAAAATTGAAGATTGCGCCGAGAAATGTGAGCAGGGCTGTCATTGGCCCTGCGACCGCCCAGAAATCCATCACGCCTCCTGTTTTTCTTCTTCTTTATTAACTCCGTATTTTGCAGCTTTCGGTTCAGGGAGCGGCTTACTGCGGACACATTCCGGATTTGTGCAAAGGCCTGTAGATTCATCCATTTTAGACATGCACAAAAAACATCTCTTTTCCATCACAGCTCACCTCTCTTCTGAGTGTATTCCTCGACAAGCGCAGAGCGCTCTGCAATCAGTTCATCCTGCATTGTCTCGTTTTTCAACGCGGCCGCCTTTACGATCTCGTCATCCAGTTCATCAAATTTCGACTGATATTCAGCATCGAGAGCGGTCAGCGCCTGCGCTTGCAACTCTTCCGGAGTCGGCTCCGGAGGGGCCACAAATGCACTCCCATTCCAGCGTAGATCCCCGGAAATGACTTCATGATATGCCGCCGCCGTCTGAGGTACTGCATAATCATCCGGATACTCTTTTTGCGCTTTCTGTTTCAGATCATCCATAGATTCCCCATGCACGCCACCGAGGATCGTAAAGGATGTCTTTCTTCGCCCGTCGTCTTTTCCGAAAATAGAGAGATAGACTTCGCCTTCCATTTCTTTTTCCTTTCTAATGTAAAATAGCCTCCGGAAAAGGAGGCTGTAATAAAATGAGAAATCCAAACGGCTATGGTTGCATCAAAAAACTTTCAGGGCATCGGCGGAGGCCGTATGCTTTTGTTGTATCGGATGCTGGAAAGCAGCGCATCATCGGTTACTACGAAACCCACGTAGACGCGCTTATCGCCCAAACAGACTACAATCTGCATCACAATCACCCCCGTCTTTCTGATAATAAAATGACCTTTGCAGAACTCTATCATAGATGGCGTCCAAATCACATCGCGCATTACGGCTCATCTGTCTCCGCGCAGAACGGATACCGCGCCGCATTCGGCCACTGCATCAAGCTATGGGACATGCCTCTTGCAGATATCCGGTTTCATCATCTTCAAATGGTCATTGATGATATGTCCCGCATTGGTCTTTCGTACAGCAGCCGGAAAAAGTTCGCTCTCTCATCACGATGCTTTTCGATTACGCTCGCCGCATGGAATACATAGACCGCGACTTTCGCGGCCTGCTGAACATTGGGAAAAATAAAGCTGTCCGTCCGCACCATCCATTTTCCAGGCAAAAAATAAACCGATTATGGAAAGACGGCGGCCCAGGTACGGATACGGTGCTCATTTTGATTTACACAGGGATGCGCGTGTCTGAAATGCTGCGGCTCCGGAAATCTGATGTGAACCGCAGACAGAAGTATATTGATATCAAACAATCAAAAACTGTGAGTGGAATCAGAGTCATTCCGATCCATTCCCTCATCTGGCCACTGATTGAGCAACGTCTCACTTCCCCTGGCAATTTTCTCATATCCCAACCAGATGGAAAAGGATACTCATATGGAGCATACTGCACTGTTTGGAAATCAGTGATGCAACGAATCCACGGCGAGAAACATACAACGCATGATTGCCGTCATACTTTTGCTACGCTCATGGACAATGCCGAAGTCAACGAAAATGCGAAACGCCGGATCCTCGGGCATGCCGGAACAAACGTGACGGATGGAGTGTACACGCACAAGAACCTGCGACAGCTTCGAAAAGCCATAGAAAAAATAAAATGAGCATCCCATTTGTGTTACTTTTCCGTTACTATTTATTCTGGATTCGCCTTCACGCTTTGATGCACGTGTTACTAATCTGTTACTCGCTTTTTCTTATAAATTATGGTGTTTTCCGGATTTTATTTTTTCTCAATACCGGATTTGTCGCTGTTTTCATCTGTTTTCAAAAACAAAATTTTTGAAAAAATTCCACTTTTTACCGATATCCCCTTTCTTTCCTGTCCTCATTTTTCCTCATTCTCCAAGGGGGAATAACAAGGCAATTAAGCAATTCAGTACAACAAGAAAAAGTCGTTTTTCCCATTTCCGTAAGCCGTGTCATTTCCGTTGTTTCCTCTGTAAAACAGAATAATAATATAACCGGAATAATGAATGCGTATGTCGACTTTTCAGGAAGTTCATTAACGATTACTTTTGATTATAGCAATGGCGTAACCCCATCTAACATTATTTGAAGAGCTATATGCACTTAGCCAAGGGGGAATATATAAAGTTAGTACAAGAGAGACAGATTATAGATCATATCCAATATCGTTCCAAAGCTTGGCATTAGCCGCTACAGCAACGCCGAATAGGGATTATGACGTGTTTTCTGGAGGATATACATGTATGAAGTTAATAAATAATAGTCAATTCACTGTAACCTATGGAGCAGATTGGGCGGCGTCCGGGGACGAGCGACCGATTGTACTTGCCATCGGCTATTAACTCCCAACAGCAATCCAATATTTTGCACATGGATAAATGCCCCAATTTCGGCCATAAGAATGATGTAAAAAATATGTGTTATGCACATCATTTACATTCACGCCGTCCCCTGCCCATTGCTGTGTTGTCTGGTAGATAGGAACTACCAATAATGTTAAAACAGTCGAAAATTCAACTGGAAATTCCGTCCTGTAATCAGATGCAGAATCTTCATCTTTTCCCCCTTGGATGTTTAATAGCAAAAGACCACGAATCCGCCAGAAAAGGATGTCCCCCTTCCATCTGACAATCTGGTTCTGCATAGAATTGTAGTTAAGCTATCACCATCATTCACGCAAGTATCAAAACCATAATCGCCTATATTGGATCCGTGCCGCATGAGGACCATCAATATTCCGTTAGGAGCTTTAATCGGAAGAGTGACGGTCGATGTGTCTTCTTCTACAAACAATCCCCCTTGGATAATTATGGGGATAACGCCACCGAATTTGACCCACCACGCGTTTGAATCCGACACGTCCCCTGCAACGATCCCGGCAGAGAGAGATTCGAAGCTGTCCTTCGGAGCTTCCCACCAGTTCGCCTTGCCGGACAGCGCTTTGATCTGATGCACGATGCCGGAGAGCAGTTCAAGGATCGTCCCGTTGTTCCCGGTCGGTACAGTGCCCTGATTCAGTGTGGCCTGAAGAGTGTTGATGAGGTTGAGAACCGTATCCGCGCTTGCGTTGCGCGTCTGGAAATGGAGGCCATCGGAAGAAGCGGACAGGGATTTCACCCAGTTAAAATCGGCGTGCGCATTTGCTGCGGAGTTGTGCTCGCCGATGGACGTATCGAGAAGAGCCGTCGTCGCGCGCTGCCGTACGGTCCACTGGACGGTGCCGTCGGTGAAGACGTCACCTGCCTTCTTCCCTTCCGGCAGCGTCATCATTTTTTCGGAAGAGGTTGTGCCCGCGGTGGTGCATTCGAGATAAACGTCTGGGAATTCATTCTGGAGTGCGAGTTTTTCACCGACAAAATAGGAGGTATTCGGAAGACGCCAGAACAGGTACCCCGCCATGGAGTCTTCGGAAAACATGTTGTCATACATCCACTTCATTTTTGTGTCCGCACGGTACATCCACTCATCGAAAAGGCCGCGGGAAGGCGGAGTGGACCCGATGGAAGAAAATCCGATGAGATAATCCGCATCGGAAATCGGATACCTTCCGAGCGGGCTGTTCGATGCCCAGATTTTAGAGAAATCCGGTGTTTCTGCTGCTGCCATTTTTATATCCTCCTCAACTCAAAGAAATCGCATCGGCGAAAGTGCCGACTTCAAAGCCTTTTGCATCAGGCTGCCCATAAAATCCGAAATAATTCTCCGCGTCGAAGTGGCTTGCTTCGAGGATTCCCACGCCGCCTGCGCGGACAAACAGGTCCAGCGCCCGGGCCACGGTGATTTCATTCGCCTCGAGCCTCCGCCCGATGGCGGCCGAAAACTTCGCATTCCCGCGGTCATGGATGATGACTTTTTCCGCGTCGAAGATGAAGCGCAGACTGGAGATGGTGTCTTCCGTTGTGCCCGGCGAGGTATCCTTGCGGATTTTCGCGCGGAGCACCATGCGGTATTCCGGATCGTCCAGATTGACCGACGTTAGCCAACCTTCCCAGCTGTCGCGGAATCGCCCTACTTCAAAGCCCTGTGCATTCGGCTGACCCTCGAATCCAAAAAAGGGAATCTGCACCGCATCCGTGATTTGCCGGGACTGATCCACAAGCTCTCCGATGCCGTCGAGCTGCACGCCTTCGCCGGTATCAATCCAGCGCTTGTCCCGGAGGTCGGAAAACATCGTGTCCAATTCTGCGAGTTCGCCGGCAACGGCTGCAAGGAACGCCGCGAAAACAGGATTCCCCGCAAATTGTCCGATGAGGTGCCTCTCCATGGCGGCCGCGCGGTCACTCATCCTTCGTCACCTCGATTCTGGATGAATCAAAGACGGCAACCTGACGCGGATTGATACTGATATTGTCTGTCCCGTATGCGGAGGGGCTGTCCCCTGTGGCCGCGGTCAGGCTGATATATCCCACGCCGGTCGTAGCACGGAAAATCTCGGAGAAATACCTCTGTAGAATGACATCCTGCCCAACGGTCTGTGCCTGCCCTTTTGCGAGAATCGCGTCTTTGATTTCCTGCAAAGCCGCTGCCGGCATGATTTCGTCCGGATTCTCGGAGACGACGATCTTCATCCAGACTTTGACCTGCTCCGGCCTGTTGAAATGAATGTCATGCGCCGCGCCCTGGCTGTCGTAGATGGTTTCCGTCACCGTACCGTACGTGTCGATGCCCGCCGCCTTTTTCTGCCAGATCTGCCGCGCGATGTCCGTCTCATCCCCGCCGTCCACGACGGCCTCGATGCTATGCGGCGGCCGGCCGAAACTGTCCGTCTCATCTGACGTATTTTCATAGACGATGGCGCTCTCTACGCCATCCACATTCTGCATGACGGATGCCTGGACGGCTTCCACCATGGCGGAGGCCCGTTCATAGAGCGCGCCGGACCATCTCTGCCGGAGCTCCGTATCCGTCTCCGCTTCGCGCCCCACGACGGCCGGCGCGTCATTCGACACGGTATTCCACCCGGAGACCGGTGTGATGATCTGGTTCACCTCGCCGAGCGCCGGATTCACCGCGCCAACCGTCTCGCAGCGGAAGCGCACCGGCGAGCTCACGCGGCCGATGGCCGTTCCGCTGCCCGCTGCGGCGGAAAATGTTTCGAGCGGATTCGTCTTCTCGATGCGGAGCACATTGTTCACCACCGCCGTCGTCAGGCTCTCATCGGCCATCGCCACAGCGATGCCCGCCAATATCACCGATGCGTCATTTCCAGACGCCGCCGTATAGGAAATTTCCTGCCCGTCCAGCGTGATGCTGTACTTCACGCCGGCCGACGGCGTGGACGTGAGGGAAAACTCAATGCCGTTTGCCGCGGCTGCATCGATGTAGACATTCTCATCGAGCGAGGAGAAGACCTTCGACGTATCCGAGGAAGACTGGATGCGGGAATTGTACGGGATGAGCGTGCCGTTCACACCCGTGCACGTCGCCGTGAGCGTCGTATACTCCGCCGTGATGGCCGTGATGCCTGCGATGCCCGCCGCATTGGACAGACTCGCCCCCGTCGCCGTGGACGGGTACATCGCATGGTACGTCGCTTCCCCCATCTGCCAGAGGTCCGCGATTTCGTACGCGATGACGCCGAAAAGCTGTCCAAGGACGCTGTTTGCGCCAATTTCCACCGGAACCCCCATGGCATCAGAAAAGCGGCTCGCCAGATCCGACCGGATCTCCGGAAGCCGCTTTCGTTTGAATCCCTCGCGGGACAACCCGTATTTAACCTCTGCCACCGATTCCCACCTCCTCATGAATCAACCCGCGATCCGTCTCCGCGGTATACATCACCACCGCGCTCCGCTGTTGCTTATCCATGAGCACGCTGTCGATGCGGGACGACTTCACGCCGTCCACGGAAGAAATCTGCTGCTGGATGATCTGCCGGATGTGGCTCAGATTCGGATTTTTCACCAGAATCCGTTCCAGGTACGGCACGCCCTGCGATGTGTCGAGGAACCATTCCCCGCGCCAGAATCCGAGCGTGATTTTGATCTGCTGTGCCACGCGGCGCGCATCGTCGATGAGCACCATATCCGGAGAAAGGTCCCACCCGTCCGTCAATTTGATGTCATAAGCCATACTTCCTCCTACTGCGGCTGTCCTGTGGAGCCGCCGCCGGTTTCGACGCCGCCGTGCGTGTGATGCACAAGGGAAATCCCTGCCACCGTGAGGTCGCCTCCGCCGACGGAAAATTCCGTCCCCTCGATATTCCCGGAAAATCCGGACGGTGTAAGAGAAATCAAGCTCCCGCCCACCGTGACTTTGAATCCCGCCGCGCCGAGTACAGCCGTGTATCCGTTGTATGAAAGACAAAGCTCATCGGGATGGCCCAACGCGCCCGCATCGGCCGACGCATACAGACCCGGCACAAACATCGCATCAGACAGCGCAAAACGCCGCGGGTCGTCGCTGTCCCCGCCGGAAAGGAAATCATCCATCTGCTGCTCCGAGAAAATCAGGATGCCCCCGTCGCCCGGCTTGACGGGGAATGTCACCCCCACCGCTCCGCCGCAGCCTGTCGGGAAACAGACCGGCACCTGGTGGATGACCGGGAAATCAAGGCTCCGGCCGTCTTCCGTCTTATACGCGCCCTTCGGCGCCACCGATGCGCGCCCGCTGCCCGCGTCATACGATACCACCCGGCCCGGAAGCGCCGTGTGCATCTGATTCATCTCGCCCCGTGCGAGATCTTTTATTTTCTGCTTGAAATCATTTTCCGAATTCATGCTTTCTCCCTTTCGATGAGGTCCATTTCCGTTACCCACCGGCCGCCGTGGCTGTCTCCGCTGTGCCTGAGCGCCTCCACGCGGAACCATCCGGAAATCATGCGGCTTTCTACCTTTACGAGGTCGCCCGGAAGCACCGTCGGGGCAAGCAGCGCTGTGATGGTCCATCCGGCCTGCTTCTCCGGCTTTTCTTTTTTCGCTTTCTGCTTCTGCGTGCGCTTCGTCGTCGTCTCATCCGCTTTCGGATTGGCGCGGATGATGCGCTGCGGCGAGCCGATGAGCCCCGAATCCGGCGCGAATACCAGGCCGCGCACGCCCGTCGTGCCGCCCGCAAGGATGACCTGCAAAATGCCATTCTGGACGCTCCATGAGAGCCCCGACGCCTTGCAGATTTCCGTGAGCGCGTGCCGGCCGTATCCGACGTAGGAAAAGCCATTCGGATACGCGGCAAAGCTCACATCTTCCCCGAGCTGCACCGCAAGGCCCATACGTCCGGCCACGTCTTTCAGGGCCGTCTCGCCCGATGTGCCCGGCGCGTAGGAGACGGAAACGATGCTGTCCCGGAGGTTCATCTGCCCGTCGGAGACTCGGAGCTCCGTCATGACGTCGGTGTCGTCCTCTTGGCTGAAAGCCTGCGTCACCGTGCCGGAAAAGACCTGCACCGCTCCCGTATTGTCCACATAGCCCGCGTACAGATTGACCCGGATGTCCGGCGCCTCGAGCTTCGCCCGATTCTCCGGCGATAGATTGTAGATGCGGACCGCTGCCTTGTTCGATTCTTCCGTCAGGTCCTTTTCCACCTGGAACGTGACGCGGAGCTTGTCCACGGCGTAGCCCAGGTCTGGAAATTCCACCCTATACGTCCTGTCCCAGAGCATCTTTTACCTCCGCTGCCGGCACATACACAAGCGCCGCCTTCCCGTCGATGAAATCTCTCCGGCCGATCTGCCGGACGGCCGCATCATTCACGACCGCAAGCAGCTCGCCCGGCGGGATTCCGCCATGGCGGCGGTACCTGTCGAGGAGCGGGAAATTCGGCACCACGGCGATGCTGCGGATGATGTCCGCATTCTGTCCGTCCCGTACGTCCATGTTCCACCCTTCATGCGGATTCCAGCCGAAATGCAGCTTGTACAGCGTGCCGTCCAGGGTGACCGATTCGATGAAATCATTGTGGTCCGCAAGCGAAATCGTCTGCATGCCCTTCCACTCCCTCTCAAAACAGAATTCCCGCGGCGATTTCCCCGCCGATGGTATTTTTCAGCGCGTTCATGGCGGTCTGTGCGGTGAGCTCCCTGCCGGACTGGATCGAGCCGGCCGCCGTATAGTCCGCGGCCGCCGTATCGATGCGGTCCTCCGCGATGATGACGCCCGTACCGATTTCCGTCTGCGAGGCGCTCCCTGCATCCGTCTCGGTCCCGCCGGCGCTTCCCGCCGCTTCTTCCGACGCCCCATCCTCCGGTATTTCTTCCGTGCGCTGTGCCACGCGCCGCACCTGGACAAATTCCAGACGGCTCCGGTAGCAGATCCCCGCCTGCACGGTCCGCGGGAGCGGAGCCGACGTGAGAATCATGTTCTCATAAATGGCGCTCGGAAGCACCACCGTCACCGGCTCGCCCGCCTTGTAGATGGACTGGATGGCCGCCATGACATTCTCCAGCCGGTTCGGGTCCGGATTAGTGAGCGACGCCGGCGTGAATACCGCGAGTAGGGAAAGCCGGATGGGCTCCCTCGTCACGTGATCCGCCACGGGAAAGCCATCTTCCACGGGATACTGCGTGGCCTGCGATTCAAACCTCGGCTCATATTCCACCGCGGCGTCCACGGTGAGGCTGTCGCCGATGGTCACGGGGACCGTCTTATGAAGGTACTGCGTTATTTCTTCATACATAAGACCGCCCCCTTGTCAGACTGTCGGCGACAGTTCCGTGAAGCCGTTTCCGATATCATTTACTTCTTTCGGACTGTTCACATAGAAAGAGAATGTCTGCGTCCGGCTGTCATAGACCGGATGCGAGGATACGCGGTTCACGGGGATTTCCCCGGTGAAGAGCCCAGCCACCTCGGACAGCGTCTGCACGATGCCGCCGAATTTCTCCGCAAAGAAATCCGAGATGCTCTTGATGATAGCGGATACCTGCTCGAGCAGCTTCAGAACCGCCGTGATGGCGCCCACAAGGACCACGCTGAAAATGTCAACGATAGGCCCGAGGATGGTGAGCACATTCTGACAGATGCCGAAAATGTTCATGAGCAGGCTGGAAACCGTCTCATCTCCGCCCCATTGTGCCCAGAGTTCGCCGATGTGCGTCCACGTGTTCGCGATGCTGGCGGCAAATCTCTGAATAGCCGGCAAAACAGCCGTCGCGATGGCGTTCAGAACCGGATACTGCTGCTGTAAACCGGAAAATGCGCCCGAATCGTCCCCTTTCGGCCCGTTCATGAGCTGCTCGAAGACGCGGGCGTATTCTTCCAGACCGTCAAATGCGCTGTCGATGCCCTCCGCGATGCCGCTGAAAATGCCCGTTTTCTGCTCTACCAGCATGGTGAAGCGGGAAAACCGGTTCGACGCTTTCGTGAGCGCCTGTCCGATAGTCATGGGCATCTTCGCAAACTCCGCATCGATGGCCGCGCCGGATGCGAGGATGGCGTTCATGACGCGCTCGGATGTGAGCTCGCCCTCTGCGCCCATCTGCTTGAGGTCCGCCACTGTAACGCCCATCGCTTTTGCCATGTGCGTCATGAGGGTGCCGCCGTTTTCGCGGAGGCTTGCCAGTTCGTCTCCCTGAAGGGTGCCCGCCTGCAAAGCCTGCCCGAGCTGGAGGATGGTCGCTTCCGATTCCGCCGTGGACGCGCCGCCTGCGGTGAGTGCCTTCGACACGATGTCCGCCACGCGCATGGACTGCTCGTTGGTATAGCCCATCGGTTTTGCCGCGCGGGCGACTTTCGTGTACAGGTCGCCAATGGCGGTCATGCTCTGACGGTTTTTCTGCGACACGTCGTAGATCTGCTGCTCGATGGCAAGGCGCTCTTCATCGGTCGACGTCACCGCGCGGAGCCGGCCGTCGAGGTTCATCACCTCATCTGCGGTCTGCTTCACCTGGTACACGCCAAGCGCGCCGGCGATGCCCGGAAGCGATGTCACCGCGCCGGTGATGGCCCCGGCGGTCCTCACTGGATGCATGAAGGCGCTGCCTGCGGCCCGCGCGGGAACCATGGCGGCCCGCCCCACGCCGCGCACACTCGCTCTGGCCCCGGCGGCGGCCATGCTGAGGATGCTCGACCGCGCTTGCAAGGCTGCCAGGCCGATGCTGTTAATGGACCGGCGGAGCGGCGTCAGGTTCCGCCCGCCTGAGATCGCCGCGGCGGCGATGCCCCGCGAGAGAGACGCCACGGACCGGGACGCGCTGACCGCCGCCCCCGCCATCTGACGGAATCCACGGGACGCCGTCTTTCCGGCGCGCTGGCCGGCGATGCCCGCCCGCTCCAGCTCTTTCCGGACAGACTCCGAAGACGCCTCCGCCTTGTCCTGTCCCGTCACTTGGAACGTGATTTTGTTCACGAATTCGCGGACTACCACCTGCGCGACCCTCCTTTCTTCGCCCTTGCGGCGTCCATTTCGGCCGTCTCTACGTCGCTCACCATGTCGAGGTACTGATTCATCCTCGCCACGTCAGCGAGCGTCGCAGGGCCGTTTTCCGCTTCCGTGTAGGAAATCATGCCTTCCTTGATGCATCGGAAGACGTAAGCGCGGCGCCCGAAGTCCTCTGTGTAAGATCCCGGAAGACTCCCGCGATGTCTTGCAGCGCGTTTCGGACGCCAGCCGGGATGCTGCAAGACTTCGAAAAATCCAGATAATTCACGCGGAACACGTGCGCCATGAGCGCAATCATGTCCGCTGGACGGCCCGTGAATACTTCGATGGCCGTGTCTTCATCGAGGCGCACCGCCTGCTTCCCGCCGGCGGAGACGGCCACATAATCCGGATCGAGCAGAAGCCGCGCGAGGCTTTCCAGCTTGTCCCCGTCGAGGCATTCCGCCAGCCGCTCGAGGCCGCCGATGAGAGTCGGCGTGATGACCGCAGCGCTCTTCAGGTCCGCGTCGAGATTCTGCGCCGCGCCGATGGCAAAGCCGCTGCCCGCGCCGGAGAGTACCGGGATGAGGATTTTCTGCACCTCGCCCAGCACGCGGAGCGCGTGGAACGGCGGGAAAAGCTCGATGTAGAATACGTCCTTTCCCATTTTTACAGATGCCGGCCGCGTCATTCGTCATTCCCTCCGAGGACCGGTGCTTCCACCGCGCCCGTTGCAATGGTCCACGACACTTCGCCGATCTGGCGGCCGCGTCCGAATTCCGGCATGTTCGTCACCCACGCCTCCGACGCAAAGAAAAGAGTCTCGCCGGAAAGGTCCTTGATGAGGAGCGGCTTGTACCCCTTTCCCGTCGTGCGGTCCGTGTTGTAGCAGTTCGAGAAATAATCATTCGATTTCGACGTATTCGCCAGCGTGATTTCCACGTTGTACGTCATGTCCGGGTCCAGTGCGCGCTGCACCTCGCCGTCGGCGCCGACGTATTTCTGGACGCCCTCGCCGTTCGGCGTGATGGAGATGATGCTGTCGCTCGAAAAGCCGGTGATCTGCCGGTTTCCGAACTGGACCATGACCTTTTTCGGATCGTATGTCTTCATTCCTTATCCTCCTTTATGCCGAGACGGAAATCAGGTCCTCATAGGTGAGGCTGCCGGTGATTTCCACGACGTGGATCGCGCCGGCAAGGCGGGCCGTAAACTTCACATCCGTCAGCACGCGGCTTGCTTTCTGATTCGCGGAAATATCCGCCGCCAGCGGCACCGTGATGGTGTACCCGAGGTTCGGATTCCCGTCGGCGTCGTATTCCGTCGGCGCGATGCCGCCCCGGGTCTGCCCGAGGGCGAGCGCTTCGCGAATGCGCGCCTCCACGGCGGCTATTCCCGCATCGGTGTACGGCACCTTGTCCCGATTAATGAGCAGATTGAATACGTTCACCTTGATTTCCTCTTCCAGCCAGTCGCGGAATCGGATGACATCAATCCATTCCCCCGCTGCCACCTTGCCGTTCTGTGTGATGGACACATTGCGGAAAAGCTCGAAGGTGTTGCCGTTCTTGCCGGTGACGGCGTTGTATTCAGTCTCCGTGAGCGCGTCCACCGTGATGCCGGCGAGCTTCTTGTTCGCCCAGGTCTCGCCGCCCGGGTCGACCGCAAAACACCGCGCCATGACGGCCGCTTCCGGGAACTCATCCGCCGCATCGTGGTAGAACCAGAACGTGCGGTAGTAGTTCTTCGCCTTGAGCTGGCTCCCGATGTCCGTCGTCATTTCGCTGTTATTCACCGCAGCGCCGCCGAAAGACGTGCCGTAGAGCTTGCCCGCCGATTCCGCCCAGTCCGCCATGGCGAGGACGTCGGAGGCTTCCTTCGACGTGAAGCACACGCCGTAGAAATCGCTATCCGAGCCCATGATAGCCGCCATGGTCTGCGCGGCAGATTCCGTCGAATCGGACAGCACGACAGAGAGCATGGAGGACGCCTTGAGCGCAAAGGGCTGCGACAGGTCCTTTGCGGTGAGCACCAGCGCACCAGTCGAATCATCCGCCGTGACAAGCGCCTCGCTGTCGCCAGTGATGGCCGTTTCGAGGCCGGCGAGGATGTCCGTCTCACTCCCTTCGTCATTGGTATAGCTGTAGCTCTTTTCCGCCACATTGCCTGACGCATCGTAGCCGGACACCGTCAGCGTATATGTGCTTTCCGCGCCGAGCTGCGCCACGGACACCTTGCACGAGCTCACCTGCTGCCGGCCCACCTTGACGCGCGCCGGAGACGGCGTCTGTGCGAAAGCATCGGACACCATCTGGTACAGAGGGTCGTCAGCGGCGAAGCCATCATCGATCATCTGATCCGCCGACGTGTATGTATTGACCCTCGTCAGCCCGTGGATATGCGGGCCCACGCAGAGAATGGTGCTGAACCCTTCCTGCGATACGCCCGTCGTATTGAGGCTGATGTCTACTTTGACAATCCTGTCAAGAGTCGCCATTCGTCAATTCTCCTTTCCATTCCACCCGGATGATCCGTTCCGGCCGTTCATCCAGTTTTTCTTCAATCTCTGCGGCGCTGATATATCCCACATCGTCTTCCTCTGCCCGGTCGTACCGGACAGAGATCTCCAGGGCAGCCCGCCGTTCATAGGCGAGGCTGTCTAAGACGGTGGAAATGTCATTGACGCCGCCCGCATCGTAGACTGCCACGCCAGCCGCGAAAAGCCGGTCCGTCACGGACGGGAACGCGAACCAATGCGCGAGATCCGTCAGGATTTCAACAGCATCTTCATCCATGCAACCGAAATACTGCACCTGCAAGGTGCATTCATAAGGGGCCCGCACGGACAGGATGCCCGGCGTATCCGTTTGGGATACCATGCGCCCCGCTGCCGGATGGTCTCCGTAGACGCGGAGCAGCACGAAGGGAAGAGGCGGCCGGCGGCCGTTCTCATAGCTCCAGATGACCCGCGCCCCAGGAAGTCTTACCCGTTCGGCGATTATGTCATGGAGCAGCGCTTTATGCATCGCGTTCACGGTCTATCACCTCCAGCGCATACACCTTGTAATGGTTGATGACGCCCATCTGGAAGGGGTCGCACTGCACAACCTTCCACCGGGCGCCCTGCCAGTGAATCACATCTGCTTCCCGGTCCGGCTCTCTGTCCGTGTAGAGCTCCACCGCCGTGTAGACCTTGACGGCCCGCACGGTGTGGTCCCCTTCCGGAGCGATCTGGGTGTATTCCTTCTGGTTGAGCGGCTGGACAGAGGCGGAAATGGTGAGCACTTCCGCTTTCCCTCCGGTCCACTCGCCGTCGTCATTCCACGCGCCGCCGGACCTTCGCTCGATTTCTACCGGCTTCCGAAATCCCATATCAGTCCACCACCTTAAAAGACACCGACTGCCGCAGCTGTCCGGTGTCCACCAGCGGGCGGCTCGACTTCTTCCGCCGCACCGTGAACGGGTGCAGACGGCGGAAATGCCCGCTGGAAATTGTATTCTGAATATCGCCCTGCATGGCGCTTCCGAGCTGAGCGAGGGCAGCCGGGACGGGAATCTGCTGGAAGAACACGGCCCCCGTGAGCTTGTCTGCCAGTTCCTGCCAGTCCTTGCCCTTTTTGTCTGCCGTCTGCGCCATGAAGGGACGCGCCGGGATGCGGATCATCGTTGTGGTCGGTTTCAGGTGAAGCCCTGCGAAATGGAGATACCAACGCATCTTCACCGTCACGGGGATATTCACCCCGTATTCCTGCCATATGGCGATGTCCACATTGCTTGCGGGCACACCGCTGCCCCGGGCCGGTTTCGGACGGGAGCCGTCGTCGAAGACTCCCGCCTCCACCGTCTTGCCGTTGATGTCCGCGGCCGCCTGCATGAGGTGCTCCCATCCGTGGTCGACGATGGTCACGAATTTTGACACGGTATCACCCCATCCTTGTGAGCACCGGCACGATGCATCGCGACCGGAGCGAAAGAAACCACTGTCCGTAGAGCGTCTTCGCCAGCGCTTTTTCCGTCGGCGATGTATAGCCCGATGCTGCGCCCCCGTAAGACCTCTGCAAATCGCCTTCTCTCTCCGACGTGACTTCCCCGGCTGTCAGGGATGCCGCGGCGGCCGAGCCTTCCTGCCCGATTTGCTTCCACAGCGTCAGATAATGGGCCGCCAGCAACAGGCAAGCCCTCTCATAGAGCTTGCCAAACTGCTTTCTGCTGACCATATCCTCTGCCGTTTCGAGGACCATCTGCACCGTATCATCCGGCACGTCTTTTAGCTCCGGAGCCAGTTTGCGGAGCTTTTCAGCCGGCGTCATTTTCGGCAGCCCTCTTTTCTTCCGCCTCTTTTTCCCTGGCTTCCGCAAGGACTTCCGCCGTCTTTTCCTTCGTCTTCGCTTCCGTCTTTTCCGCATCGGAAGATTTCACGCATACGATGGTCCCGTCGTCGATGAGCTCTCCCATGCGGGGATAGCGCTTCACCAGCTCCCGTTTCGTCTCTGCGACTTTGACCGGAAAAAGCGGAATCAATTTATAAGGCCCGCACAGAATCGTACGGGCCGAAGTATTTTCCAGAATCATCTCAGCACCCCTCCGCTTTCACAAATGCATAGGGAATCGTCACCGTGAGGCCGGCTGTGGTCGCAACACAGTTAATCACATATTCGAGATTTCTGTACTGAACCGGCAGCTGCTCGAATCGGACCGGAATCTCGAATCTGATGTAGGACGAGTCGAAATAGCCCGCCACCATCACATTCTTGCCGCCTTCGCCGGCGCCTTCGAGGTCCCCAACCGACATGACGCGCGTGATTTCCGGATGAGCTGCGCGGAAGAATTCCAGCACCGTCCGGTCGCTGTAGGACAGGCGCTTCGTAGATACCAGCGCATACACGGACGGCGGAAGCAGCAGGGTGTTCACAGTCTCCACATAATTCGTCGCCGCGCCGACCGCATCGACGAAAGCGTTCAGATCGCGAAGGATCTGTTCATCCGTCTTGTCCGCAAATTTGGCGGAATCGGAGCTCGTGCCACCGTCTGCGGTGAGAGTGTATTCGTTGATGTTTTCGTTCGACAGGAAGCCGGTGATCTTATGCGCCGCATCGCCTTTCCATGCGATGGCGTTCAGCTTCGTATCGACGACGTTTTTCGCGATTCTCCCTTTTCTGGTAGAGAGATTCGTGCGGGCAAAAAACGCGTTCTGGAGCTCTCTGTAGTTGTATCCATACGCATCGCCGACGAGCTTGATCTTCACGGGCGTTTCCTTTGCGAGCAGATCCACGCGCGGAAGGTCGTCGGAATAGTTGCTCACGATGGCCGCCGTGCCGATTTCATCATAAACAATCTGCGTTGCTGTATCCGCGCCGGCGGGAATATCCGTCTCCACCGGGAAAACGTTGAACGCGGTAAGCGTCTTCTTTTTCGTTTGGAGCACCTGTGCACGGGTGTAAGTCAGCTGCCGTGCGAGAAATGCGCTCTGCGATTCATCGAAACGGCCGGATGCGCGAAGCACCGCAAAATCTCTTTCGTCATATCTGGTATTCATTGTTTCAAATCCTCCCTGTCTCTATCAGCTCGCAGCCGCAACTTTGATGGCCGCCGCATTCTTCACACGGATCTTCACCACGTCGCCCTCATCGCCACCGGTGAGGAACACATTGCCGGAAGACGTCGTTTCTGTCCCTTTCGTGAATCCTTTCGTCAGGGTGAACGCCACCGGGTCGCCCGCTGCCACGGTGCCGCCTGCCTTCACCCACACGTCGCCAGCCGTCATGACGGGGAGCGCGTAACCTGCCGGGTAATAGTTTTCCGTCCCTTCCGCCGGCTCCTTGTGCGTATGAAGCACGATGCCGAGCGGAACGTCATTTGCCGCCGCGGCAGCTTTCGCCTGTGCTTCCTTATCGGTGCCGCGGATCACCAGGTCGCCCGGCTCGCAGCCTCCCTCGCAGGCGAAAGAATCCACCACGTCAACGGCCGCATCGGCCTTCATGCCAGGAAAGCCCGGCGCGTTGCCATCCGAATACCACTGAAACGGTTTATTCTGTGCCATGTTCGTATCCTCCTTTACACTTTCTGCTCGTAAGCATGGGCTTCATCTTCGCGGATCTTTTTCATGATGGCGTCGATGTCGTCGTCATCAGCAGCATCCTGATGGTCGTCTTTCTTGAAAACGGCCTTGCGCTGATTGGCGAGGCCGTCTTTCCGCTGCGCGCCGTCGGCTTCCGCCATGTCGAAGGCTGCGTTGATGTAGTCTTCGCTCTTTCCTTCGAGGTCCATGTCGCCGCGGACAGCCTTGATGACAGCTTTCTTGATTTCGAGATTCGTCATGGTGTCCGCATGGTCGATTTTGTGCGCGGCCGCAGCAGCCATCATGGCGACTCTTTCCTTCACGGCGGCGTCGAAGCCGTCCGCGTGGGCCTTTTTATCCGCCTCACGGCCGTCCTTTTCCTTCTTGAGGTCTGCTTCCAGCGCGTCGCACTTCGCCTGCGCCTTGTCCGCATCCGCCCGGAGCTCTTTCAGATTCTTTTCCAGCGTGGAAAGATACTGCGCCACTTCCGGGGCCGCCTCGTATTCGAGCCCGTTGTCTACTCTGACTTTTACCATCGGTTTTTCTTCTCCTTCTTCTTCCAAAACCTGCGCGCCGTCCATATTGAGGCGCGCGATGCCTGCCCGGCCGCGGGGGACGACTGCCACATGGTTGTACCGGATATGCCGCTGCACCGCGTCGTAGTGCTTCCCGTCCGGCGTTGTGCCCGGCGTTTCGTCAAGATCCAGCGTATACCCGCATGACAGCTCCCGCGCCGCCGTGGGCAGGTCATAAATCACAATGTCCGCCCGGATGGTGTCTCCATCCTTCCTGCCGGCCGTGAGCACCGTGCCGATCGGTGCGACCTTCGCCGCATTCCCCGCATTCACCATGGCTTTATGGCCCACCGTGATGGGCTTCCCCATGAGCGATGCCAGGCTTTCCTCATCGAATGCCTCCTCCGGCGGGCGGTATTCATACCGGTCCGAGCCGTCCGCATTGAGATAATGCAGGATGCCCGTCCGGCCCACGATGGGCGCGTCCCTGATGAATCCTTCCGACGTGCGCGTGGCCGCAAGGGCCACCGTATCAAAGCGCTGCATGATACCCTCCTTTTCCCAATAAAAAAGCACGCTTTCGCGTGCAGAAACTATCAAATGCCGGGCGTTACATCCTTGATGCCCTTTGCGAGGCGGTAGGCCCGCTTCATGAGGGAATTTTCCTCGAGGTATTCCAACCCGGCGAGCGTCAGGCGCGGCCGGGCGCCGGGCGATACGGAAAATCCGCCGTCCGCTCCGATGTATACCTCGAAATCCGCCACATAGCCTCGCTCCGCCAGCATCCGCATGAGGTACAGCCACCGGTTACGGCTGATGCCGAGGCGCTCCGGTGAAATCAGATTCATATCGAAGTCGTCGCAGTCCATGCTCTTGTGCAGGGCATTCAGAATTTTATAAATCGTGCTGAAATCTTCCATCCTGTTTTCCTCCCACGTAAAAAGCCGCCTGCTGTAGACGACTTTTTGAAATATTTACACGACCTCGGACAGCGGGCTCCCCATGTACGCCAGCGTTTCTTTGTACGTGGACATGCGGATTTCTTTCCCGTTCACGAGAATCACATAGGGGTAACCGATGATAAGCGGGCGGCCATCATCATCTTCTCCATTGCGAATGGGTCTGTAGACGTCATATCCGTGCCACTTTTCAAGGAATTCAGCTCCGGCAAATCCTTCGCCTTTCGCAAATTCCTCAACTTCTTTTGGGATCATCTCGAGTCGCCTCCTAATTTCCGCATGTGATTAAATCAGCGAATGCGAACCGCGTTCTCCATTTCTTCAAAATGATCTGGCGGGAAAAACACGCCGATTTTCCCGTCTTTTTTCGTTACGTAAAGTGGGGAAGTATCCGGCGCATTGCCTTTTTCGTCCACCTCTTCAAGAACCCATTTATCAGGGAGCTCGAAAATCGCGCCAACGTTCGAGCCGGTATTCTTTTTGAATAAATCAATCGCCTGTTCCATGGTAATCATTTTCTTACCTCCTCGACGTGCAGCAAAGTTCGATATGGTCTGTAAATTCCAGATTATCAATTCTCATGACATACGTTTCTTTTACTTTCACCCATTTGAAATAATCGCCAACGTCCATCTTTCCGCATTGCGGGTCCACAAACCTTGTTTTCCCGTTTTCCTGAATAGCAATGAAAACATGACCACCGAAACCATCCCTCCATTGAACGCGAATAATCGCGCGGGCTCCATCTCCAAAGCCGCTCATAACCTTCTCGACTTTTTTCTTCACGTTCGAGCCGGTGTTACTTATGCAGGGAATCAATTCCGGATTTTTATATACGGATGTCCAACCGTTCTTCTTATCTGCCATATATGGCAGCCTATCTTCGAGACCTCCGCGCGGTTTAGCTGTTACATCATAGCCCCTTCTTCGCGCCTCAAAGGCCGATACACATCTTTGGCAATTGCGCTGCCATTTGTCCCCTTCCCAATATTTCGGGTTTGTTCGACGCACATCCCATTCAACGCTGTGCTCTCCCTTAATCCTTTTCCATGTCTTCATTATAGCAGGTGCGCCCTCACTGCTTCCAGATTCACTCACCTTTACAGGCTGTGCGATGCCCAGCGTTTCCGTGTCTATCACAGGTATGGCCACGCACCGGCACCGGATGGGTATGCCCGGATGGCCGTCGGGTGGCGGATTGTCCCATGAGAAGATTTTCCCTTCCCGTTCCCGGTGGGAGCTGCGCACTCTTTCGTCCCTCGATGTGGACCATTTGTATTTCCCGATGCCCGCCGCCTGTTGCCGGTACTGTGTGAGGCGGCCGTTCAGCTTGCCGATCTGGTCCCGTGCGATTAGGTCCGCCCGGTTCTTCGAATTGTGAGCGATGTTCTGGATCATCTCCGAGAGTTGCGCCGCGCGGAGCTGTTTACCCTGTGCATTGAGGATCATCTCCCCCATGTCCTGCCGGATGCGGTCGAGAAACTGCCGTCGGATGCTTTTGATGTAGTCGAGGTTTTCCTGTACCCACACGGACCGGGCGAGGCTCTGCCATTTCTCATTGATAACGAAATCTTCCGCCCCGACGGCATCCCGGATGACAGCTTTGAATTCGTCTTCATTGAAGGCGTCTACCGCCCGGTACATCTGCATGACTTTCCGCCGCAGCGCTGTTTCTGCCACCTTTTTGTCCAGATTCGCGCCAATCTTTGCGAGGAGTGCCGTGAGGTCGTCTTCGTAGCTGTCGAATTTCACGCCGCGATTCTCCATGAGCGCCTGCATGTCCCCGATTTCAGACTCTGCGGCCTCTGTGAGGCGCGCAACGTAGGCGCGGAGAGTCTTGTTGTAGGACCGCTCATAAGCAAGCGGAAAAGCCCATTTCCGCTTCGGAATGATGATCATTCTGCCTCACCTGTGTCTTTATCGAGGGTCCGGTCCAGCTTGTACTCGCCCTCTTCCTCCAGCTTGTCCCGGAGCTCATTGGCATCGAGCGCGCCGGCGCGCACCAGAGCGACCCGCGCGTCGGAACGGTTTTTCTCTGCCTGTGCGAGGGTATTCTTTGTCTCAGCCTGCTCTTTTTCCGTCGGGCTCCACAACGGATCGAATTCGAGGGTGTACGTCTCCGGAAGCCGGATGTGGTAATCGCTGCATTTCCCGATGAGCGCCACGAGCCGCGAGAGCTGCGGCCGGAGGGTGCGCCGCTGGATCCGCTCGACAAGGTTGTAATAATTCTCGAAATCCGCTTTCCCCGTCGAGTTGAGACCGCCCGGGGAACGGCCGAAAAGGACCGTCACGGGGATGTCCGTCACCGCCGACAGCGCCACCTGGAATTCTTCTAGGAGATCTTTCACGCCGGAAATCGGTATGTTTTTCTGGTCGTACTCATCCGTCGTATCGAGGGCTATGGTATTCATGAGATGGCGGGACATGTCGAGGAGCTGGAGGCGCTGCATGACTTCTTTTTCTCCGCCGTCGTAGGAGAGCTTCGCCGCAAGGCCGTCCAGCTTGAGGATCCCCTGCGATAGGCGGGACAGCGCCATGAGGCCCAGCGCAAGGCTCGCGTCATACCGCGTGAGGTCGTCGTACAGCTTTTCATAGACCTTTGCACCCCAGTTGTTCCTCATGCGCCGCTGCCCGCTCGGGATCATGTCCCCGCGGAAGAGCAGCAAACGGCTTTCATGGACGGTGAAGCTGCCGCCGAAATAGCCGGTGATGTTGTAATACTCAGGCTGTCCGTACCTCGGGTCCGCAGGGTCGCTGTAGGCGAAGACGTCCGACGTGGAAATGTCCGGCGCCTCATAGACGCAGAGTTTCTCGATGGATTTCAGCCGGTCCTCATGGAGCGGTTCATCGAGCTTCTTCGCCCCGTCGTCTGCGATGAGGAGGATAGCCCCGCCGCCGTACAGCCGGTGCCAGGCCAGCGCCCGGGAAAACCGCTCTTCCCCTTCGAGATCCTGAAAGACAGACTGCACCGCACGGCTCTCCGGGAGCTCCGCGTCCCCGTCCTTCAGGGAGAATCCGCGCTTCACCGCCTCATCGGCCGGCGCCGTGACGACTTTCTGCGCAATGCCGTTGTAGGTGAAAAGGTCGCTGCATTCCTGATCCGTCAGGATGCGGCCCGGGCGGAAGCGGTACAGCGAGAACG
>UQYL01000023.1 GCA_900545365.1 uncultured Dialister sp.
ATGAAGCCTCAAATGCAGCTCGGAGCTGCAGAATGAATATAGAAAAATGTAGCTCTCACGGCAGCGAAGGATGTGGGTCTGCATCGAAAGGGGCGTCGAGGAACGCGCCGCAAATGAATCCTGCGCAGTCCGGAAAACATGCGCCTGCATTCGCTCCGGCGGAGCAGCGCCGCATTTCCGCGGCGGTGCCCCGAAAAAGGGTCCATAAAAAAGAGCATCTCTCTTTACTGATGAGATGCTCTTTCTTTACGGCTTCATTGTTTCCCTCGCCCGCACGAGGGCGCGGACGGTCTCCGGCGATGTGCGGCAGCATCCGCCGATGATGCGCGCGCCTGCCCGATTCCACACCGGAGCGAGCGCCCCGAAGTCCGACGGCGCGCCTTCCCACGCGCAGGTCTCTTCGTTCCAGGTCTCTCCCGAATTGGGATAGACGATGACCGGCTTTCCCGCGGCGCGGAAGCGGCCGATGAGAGCGGCGATGTGCGCCGGCGCGGTGCAGTTCGCGCCGATGGCGGCGATCTGCGGGATACCTGCCAGAAAGGCGGCGCAATCTTCCGCCCGGTCTCCGGCGCAGGTCGTTTCTCCGTCCCGGCAGGAGAAGGAGAGCCATGCCGAACCCGCGGGCAGAGCGGATACGGCGTCCGCTATGGCTTCCGCTTCCGCCAGGGAAGGCACAGTCTCGAAGGCGAGGAGATCCGGCGCTTCGTCGGCGAGGATCAGCGCCCGCTCCCGGTGGAAATCGGCGAGTTCCCGCCGGGAGAGGTCATAGTGCCCGCTGTATTCGGAGCCGTCCGCGAGGTACGCCCCGTAAGGCCCGGCGGAGGCGGCGGCCAGCGCGCGGCGGCCTGTTTCCGCTTCGTATTCGTCCCGCGCCCGTTTTACGAGGCGCACCGCGAGACGGAGAAGGCGCTCCGCTTCTTTCCGGGAGCATCCCTTCGCCATGAATCCGGGGATCGTCGCCTGATAGCCTGCGGAAGTGATGATGTCGGCTCCCGCTTCAAGGTAGCTCCGATGGACGCGGAGGATGGCTTCCGGCGCTTCCATGAGGGCCCTCGCCGACCAGAGGGGATCGGCCAGATCCATGCCCGCCCGTTCCAGTTCTGTGGCGAGCGCTCCGTCCAGCACGAGGAACGGCGTATTTTTCAGTGCTTCCGCCAGTCTGTTCATTTCCTGTCTCCTCCCGGGAAGATTCTCTTCAAAATGCCGCGCAGGGCAGCAAAAAACAGCGGGTCTCCCCGCTGTCTCTTTATTTCAGACGGATCACCACGTGGCGTCCGGAGCCTTCTCCTTCGCTGTCCGTGACGATGTCCGGATCGGCCTGGAGGGCCAGATGGATGATGCGCCGTTCTCCCGGCTCCATCGGTTCGAGTTCGACAGATTCGCCGGTACGCTTCGCTTTTTCCGCCAGGCGCTTCGCCAGCGCGGTCAGGGTCTGCTCGCGGCGGGAGCGGTAATTCTCCACGTCGAGCATGACGAAGTAGCGGTGATGGTAGAGCCGTCCCGCGGCGAGATTGGTCAGGTACTGGATCGCGTTCAGCGTCTGGCCGTGCTTGCCGATGAGGATGCCCAGGCCTTTGCCGCGGAGATTCAGAAGGATCCGTTCTTCATTGACCATTTTTTCCATGGTCACATCGAGATCCATGCCTTTGAATACGCCGGCGAGGAATTTTTTCGCTTCTTCCGCGGTCTCATTCTGTTCTTCCGAGGAGAAGGGACGTTCTTCCCGCGCCTTCGCGGGCGCTTCTTCGTCCGCTTCTTCGTTCTTTGCTTCTTCCGCCGTTTCTTCCGCGGGCGCTTCCGTTTCCGCTTCGGCCGGAACCGCTTCTTCGGCTTCCGTTTCTTCCGGCTCTTTTGCTTCTGCCGGTTCCGCCGCTTCAGCGGCTTCTTCCGCTTCTGCCGTTTCGGCCGGCACCGCGGCCGCTTCGCTCACGAGCTGGCGCACCGCTTTTTCCAGGTCTTCCCGGCTGTCCTCCGCGGAGACGTCCACCACGGCCTGTTTCCGGCGGAGCAGCCCGAAGAGTCCTCCCGACGGTTCTTCCACCACGTGGACGATCGCTTCCGCGCGGGTGATACCCAGCTGTGCCAGGCCTTCCGCTACGGCTTCTTCCACGGTCTTACCGGTGACACGTACAGTTCTCATTTTTCTTCCTCTTTTCCCGGAACTTCCGCTTTTGCCGCTTCCGGCGCTTCTTCGGCCGCTTCGTTCGGCGTTTCTTTCGTTTCTTTTTCCTTCGCCGGTCCGCCGTCTTTATCTGCCTGTTCTTCCGCCGGTCTCTTCGCGCGTTTCTTCTTCGGCGCTTCTTCCGCTTTTTCCGCCTGTTTCTTCACGGCGCGGCGCTTCTTCGGCGCCTCGTCTTTCTTCGGCGTGCGGACAGTGACGACGCCTTTTCTCGCGTCGGCCAGGCGGGCCGTCATTTCACTGCGGAACATGATGGTCTGCTGCACGAACTGGAATACATTGCACACGACCCAGTAAATGACGAGGCCGCTGGGGAAGGTGATGCTGATGTAGCCGATGAAAAGGGGCATGATGTAGAGCATCGTCTTCTGGGAGCCCTGTACGTTCTTCGGCGTGGTCTGCCAGGAGATGACCCATGTGGAGAGCGCCGCCAGCGCCGGCAGGATGTAGGTCGTGTCCGGAGCGGCGAGGCTGTCCAGCCAGAGGAAGCTCTCGTGGGCCGGATCGTAGGGGAAGCCCATGAGCGCGTAGTAAATGGAGATCAGGAAAGGCATCTGGATGAGCAGCGGCAGGCAGCCCGCGGCAGGGGAAATGTGATTTTCCCGGTAGAGGCGCTGCATTTCCGAGCTGATCTTGGCGCGGTCGCCTTTGTATTTTTTCTGGATGGCCTGGATCTTCGGCTGCAGCTCCTGCATGCCTTTCATGGAGCGGATCTGCTTCACAGCGAGCGGCAGCAGCGCCACTTTGATGATCACCGTCAGCACGATGATGGCGATGCCGTAGCTGGGGAATCCGAAGTCATTGCTCATCTGGTAGCAGAACTGGAGCGCCCCGCGCATGACGTCCGCCAGGACGCCCACGAGCCACGCCAGCACTGGGATCTGAAAATCTGACATATGTTGTTACTCCTTACGCGCGGCCTTCATTTCATCCGCGCTTCACATCGGGCACAGCCCTTTTCTCATGGAAAAGCCGTCTTCCGCGCAGGCTGGATTTCATCCGCCCGGAAGTCCGGCAAAAGTTCAAAAAAGAAAAATGCAGCCCCTCACGGTACGGGATCGTAGCCGCCTTTATGAAAAGGGTGGCATTTTGAGATCCGCTTCACTGCGAGCCAGCTGCCTTTGACAGGACCATATTTTTGAATTGCTTCCAGAGCGTACTCGCTGCACGTCGGGGTGAACCGGCAGCACGGCGGCTTGAGCGGCGAAATGTACTTCTGATAGAAACGGATCGCTCTGATCAGACACGTTTTCATCCTTTTGCCTCCAGCATGCCGGCTTTGCGCCACAGAGCGAGGACGGCTTTTTCCGCCTCCGCATAGGACGCGCGGGTCAGAAAGGCCCCTGCCAGGAAGACCGCTTCCCATCCGCCGGAAAGCTCGTGCCGGTGCAGCCGGTAGACTTCCTTCATCAGACGGCGCGCCCGGTTCCGCGCGAAAGCATGGCCGATCTTCTTCGTCGTCACGAATCCGATCCTCGTCGGCCTCGCCGGCACTCTCACTGCGTACAGAAGGCCGGCCCGGTTGCTGATACGCTTCCCGCGGGTATAGATCCTGCGATAGTCCCCGCTGCGGCGGATGCGGGACTCCCGGGGCAGCGTGTACCGCTGTCTTTCCCCGTCCATCTTGCGATCAGGCACTCAGTACCTTTCTGCCTTTCGCTCTTCTTCTCTTCAGCACGATGCGGCCTGCGCGGGTCTTCATGCGGGCGCGGAAGCCGTGGGTGCGTTTTCTCCAGGTATTGTTCGGCTGGAACGTCATTTTTGCCATGTGTCACACCTCCTTACTTATGCCATGGCAGTGTCTTCTTCGTACACTGTAACAGACTAATTATAATAAATGCGCCGCCGGGTGTCAATGAAAAATGCTTGACTTTTACCGGGTCCGCCACAGGAGGAGGGCGCTGCCGCCGACGATGGCCGCGCCGCCGATCCACGACCAGACGGTGAGCACTTCGCCCCAGAAAAGCCATCCCGCCAGGATGTGGAAGAGAATGGCCGTGTACATGACGAAGGAAATGATGACGGAATGCACGTGCTGGCATCCCCAGGTGAAGGCCATCTGCGCGGTGATGGCCGTGACGGACAGCCCCAGCACCCAGAGCCATTCCACACCCTCCGGCCACACGAAGCCCGTGAAGGGGATGAGCGCCGCGCCGCCGAGCATGCTGTAGAACTGGAAATAGAAGACCAGCTCCCCGCCGGAATGGCGGCGCGGGTCTTCCGTGAGTCTGCCGATGCAGATGTACGCCCCCGCGGCGAAGACCGCCGACAGGAGCCCGATGAGAGCGTACCCGTTGAAGGCGCTGAAATTCCACACCTGCATGACGCACGCCGCGCCCGCCGCGATGACCGCGAGGGGCAGCGCCACATGGCCGCCGGGATTGTTTTTCAGAAAGAACGGAGACAGGAGATACACGAAAAAGGCCGACAGTTCCGTGAGGATCTCCGCGTCGCCCAGCGTGAGCCCCTTGAGGGCAATGAAAAAGAGCAGGATGCTGAAGCCGCCGGTGAATCCCCGCAGGTGGAGGAGCATCGTGTCCTTCCCCGAAAAAACGGGGCGCGCCTCCTGCCGGGCGATGAAAGGAAGGAAAAGGAGCCCTATGGCTCCGCGGAGGAACGTGAGCTCCCCCGAGCTCATCCGCCCCAGCGCCTTCGCAAATACATCCATTCCCGTAAAAAGCACCGCCGCCAGCATGGCCGCGAAGATCCCCAGCGTTGCCGAGCGTTGTCTCATCGGTCTCCTCCTCTCAAATTTCTGTTTTTCCGCCTCATCTTACCTGATGAAGCGCGCCGCCGCAAGAGAGCCGCCCGTCTCCCGCCGCGTCCGCCGGAGACGCCCCGCCAAAAGCGGGACAAGCGGCGCGGGAAGATATATAATAGAAAAAATTCTTTTAGAAAGGATGTGCCGCCGGTGCCTGTCGAATGTCTTCCCTTCATCGGTTTCCTCGCGGGGCTCCTGGTCATCTCCTTCGGAGGCGGGGGCGGCGCGATCTACGTGGGCGTGCTCACCGCGCTCTGCGGCGTGCCGCCGGAGCTGGCCGCCTCCACGTCGCTCGCCACCATCATCCCCACCACCTTCGCCGGGGCATTCGGCCATTTCCGCGCGGGCAATGTGGACCTGCGCCTGGCGGGGCTTCTCCTTCTCAGCATCATCCCCGGCACCCTCATCGGCACATGGTGCTCCGCGTACATTCCGGAAAGCATTTACTACCTCATCTCCGCGGCGTGCCTCCTCGTCTTCTCCACGCAGATGCTGTGGACCCTCATCCGGCAGAAAGGGCAGCCCCTCCGCCGGCCGGGGCAGAAACTCACCGCGAAAGAGACCGCCGAAGCGTCCTTCTTCGGGCTCCTTTCCGGCCTCATGACGGGCGCCATCGGCCTTTCCGGCGGCGGCCCCATCACGGCGGCGCTCTTCCTGCTCCGCTGCCCCGCGCTGCGCACGGTAGGCACCTCCGTGGCGGTCATTTCCCTCATGTCTCTCACGGGATTCCTGGGACACCTCACCATGGGCCACATCGACTGGCGGCTCGTGGCGCTCCTCGCCTCCGGCACCATCACGGGCGCCCTCGCCGCGCCGCCCCTCCTCTCCCGCCTCGGCAAAGAACGGGCGGAGAAAGTCATCCGCCCCCTCATCATCACGGTAAATTACATCCTGGGCGTGCTCACCCTCATGAAATGATATTTCCTTCCCCATCATTTCCCTATATAATAAATAAAATACATACCTTTATACATTGACCAGAAGGAGGCTCCCATGGCCGACACCAGAAAAAACAACAAAGCGCCGCTCCTCGACGCGTACTTTGAAAAAGAAGGGCTCCATTTCTTCCAGAAACGCCCCCTCGGCGACGGGGAAGACACCGCGGTCTACCTCACCGCCATTCCCGCCGCGGGGCACCGGCTCCTCACCGCCGTCCTCACGGACAGCTCCATCTACGCCAACATCCGCTGCCACCTGGGCGGGCGCGCCTGGGGCAAAGCCGACGACGGAGCGTACCTCGAATTCCTCCGGAAGCTGAACGCCGCCCACGCCTTCTTCAAGTACGCCGCGAACCAGCAGGGCGGCCTCTATGTCGATATCTGCATCCCCGCGCGGGACGATCATTTCGAGCCCGCCATGATCCGCACGGCCATGAATCTCCTCGTGTACCACCTGGGCGAGGAATACGCCAGCATCCTCCCCTGGCTCGACGAAGTGGGAGACGCGGAAAAAGAACTGAACCGCTGACACGCAAAAAAGGCGGCAGCCCCGAAAAGGACTGCCGCCTTTTTTATTGCGTTTTATCCTCTCCGGGTCACCGCAGCCACCGCCAGGATGACCGCCGCCGCCCCGGCGCACTCCGCGCCGCCGAAGGTCATGCCGAGGAATACCGCGGAAAAGAGAATGGAAGACAACGGCTCCAGCGAATTCAGGAGGCTCGCCTCCGGAGGCTCGATATATTCCACGCTGGAAATATACAGCCAGAACGCCAGCGCCGTGCCGAAGACGATGACGAAAGCGAGCGAAGCCAGCGCCGCGCCGTCCCACAGGCCGGGCGGGGAAAAGAGCCCCGCCGTCGGCGCGAGCGTGACGCCGCCGATGAGCATGCCCCAGCCCACCACGAGGGACGACGGATACCGGCGGATCATCGCCTTCGGCTGCACCGTATAAAACGCCGCGCCCGCCGCCGAGAGGAGCCCCCAGAAAAGCGCCTCTTCGGAAATGGCGAGCGTCCCCCATTCGCCGCGCGTCACCAGGAGCGCCACCCCGCCCACCGCGAGAACGAGCGCCGCCAACACCCGCGCCCCGGGCATCCGCCTCTCCGTCAGCGCCGTCCACAGGATGACCAGGATCGGCATCGTGTACTGGAGGATCGTCGCCGTCGCCGCGTTGCTGAGAGCGATCGCCGCGAAATAGGTGTACTGCACGCCGATCATGCCGAGCACGCCGAAAAGAAGGAGGGACAGCGCCTTCTCCCGCCAGATGGGGAAGAGCCGCTCCCCCCGCTGCGCCGTGAGCGCCAGCAGGAGCACCCCGGCGCCGATCATGCGCGCCGCCGAGAGCCACTCCGGCGTCACGCCCTTATCCTGCAAAAGCACCTGCCCGGCGATGCCCGACGCGCCCCAGAGCACCGAGCCCGCCGCGGCGAGGGCCGCTCCCTTCCCGTGCGCCTTCATGACCGCCTCCCCAGCAGCTGCGGGAGCCACTGCGAAATGAAAAGCCCCGTCATGGTGAGCGCCATGCCCGCCGCCGACGCCGCCGTGATCCGCTCGCCCAGCACGGCCGCCGCGCAGGCCACCGTCAGCACCGGCCCCGCGTAAATGTACGCCGCCGTCCGCACCGCGCCGATGCGGTGCACCGCAAAGCCCCACGTGGCGAAGCACAGCGCCGAAGCCAGCACACCGAGGAAAAGAATATTGAAAAGATTCACCGGGTCCGCCAGCCGTTCCAGCCCGGGCCGGAAATCCATGGCCCGCATCGCGGGAATCATAAAAATGAGGCCGTAGAAGAAAATGTGGCGCGTCTCCTCGGCGGCGGTCTCCCTGAAAGCGGCGAGCTTCTTCGTGAAGACCGAATAAAAAGCCCACGACAGCGCGCCGAGAAATGCCAGCAGGTCGCCCAGCGGATTCAAAGAAAGCTCCGCCGCCCCGGAGAAAGAAATGAGGGCGATCCCCGCCATGGCGCAGACGAAGCCCACCCAGAAAAAGACGCCGATCCGCTCCTCCCGGAGGAAGATCCGCGCGGCGATCGCCGTCAGCATGGGCGCCGCCGCCACGATCATCCCCACATTCGACGCCTGCGAATAAACGAGCGCCATATTTTCAAAGAGAAAATACAGTGTCACTCCGCAGAACCCCGCCGCCATAAAGAGCCGTTCCTCCCGGAAAGGACGGAAGCGGATGCGCGACCGGCACACCAGCGAGAGCACGCAGAAACCGATGAGGAACCGCGTGAAAAGGATCTCGATCGGCTGATACGCCTCCAGCAGGACTTTCGTGGAAATATACGTGACGCTCCACACCAGGATCGTCAGCGCCGCCGCCAGATGCCCGGCTGCCGCTCCGCCCATACCGCTTCCCCCTTTCAGATATTTCTCCCAGTATAACACAGCGAAAAGCGGCGAAAAAAACAGCGCCGCGAAAAAATGTATAGAAAAATTCATTCTTGCATATCCCTACCGCTTTGTTTATAATTAAAAATGTTAATTTCCATAAAGGAGCGGCAAAAGTGATCGACGCCATTTATAAAAGAAGAAGCACCCGCCATTTCATCAAGAAACAGATTCCGGCAGACGTGCTTACCGATATACTCACCGCGGGCACCAAAGCCCCGTCGGAAAAGAACCAGCAGCCCTGGCGCTTCGTCGTCGTGCAGGGAGCGGAGCGGAGAAATGTCATCCGCTGCATGAAAGACGGCATCAAAAAGAACCGCGCCGGGGAAGGCATCTTCTCAAAATATCCCCAGTTCATCCCCAGCGCCGTCTACACCACCCGCGTCCTCGAACAGGCGCCGTGCCTCATCTTCGCGCTGAACGCCCTCGGCTACGCCCTGGACTATGAGAAAGACACCGCGGAAGCGCTGAAAGAATCCAGCGACATCCAGTCCGTCTCCGCCGCTCTCCAGAATATGGCCCTCGCCGCCACCGACCACGGCGTCGGCAGCCTCTGGACGTGCGACATCTACTTCGCTTACCGCGAACTCCAGGAATACCTCGGCATCGAAGGCGAACCCGTCGCGGCTCTCGCCCTCGGCTACACCGACAAAGAGATCCCCGCCACCCCGCGGAAGCCCTTCACGGACGTCGTCTTCTACAAAGGCGCGCCGGAACCGGAAGAATAAAAAACGGGCACCCGAAAGGGTGCTTTTTTCATGTCCGCCGCTCCCTTTCTCTCGAAAAGTGATATAATGAACAAAAGTATCCATTATGAACGAAAGGAGCCTGTATCATGAAAAAACTTCTCTGCACCCCGCTTCCCGCCACTGTCGAGCTCCTCGCCGAACTCGCGGCAATGAAAAAGAAAAACTGGAGCGCCATCCTCTTCGGCATGCGCTGCGGCCTCACCCTCTCCCTCTGGGTCGTCTTCATCGCCATGCTCCTTTCAAAACACAAAAAGAAATCCGCCCCTGAAGCCGTCCCCGAAGAAAAATAACGACCAAAAAGAGCGCCCGTAAGGGCGTTTTTTTCGTGGGCAGCTCAAATAAAGCCCTCGCCGCAGAGCCCGGCATCCAAAAGCCGCCTGCTTTCCGCATCCTCCGAAAACAGAAAAGAAAAATAACTCAAATTCTCGAATTTCATCGATTTCGTTTATTTCACTTATTTCGCCTAATGATTTGAGTTATTGAATAAAAATTTCAACTTTTTCAGTCATTTTTACTTATTTTCATTAAACTCGTTCAATCGTTCTGCGCATTTCACTTTTCACTTCATGAAATGATATAAAAAAGAGCACCTTGAAAGATGCTCTTTTGGGTATGCTATGGAACGATCCCGTTCCCATGCAGTCTTGTCGCCGTTCACTTGCTGTAATACTTCTGTTTTCTGCTGCGCGGATTGGCAGGGAGCGTCATTTTCAGCATTCCCTTTTCGATCAAAGGCGACACATAAACGTTCATTGCATAAGAAACGGTTCGTATCCCCAGGAATTCCGCGATCTCCTGCCTCGTCCGCGGCACCCGACAGAACGCAAGGAGCTTATCCGCCCCGTCCGGCAGGATTTCTTTCTGTAAGATTTCATTACGGAAAATGACCACAAACTCATTTCTGTTATTTCGAAAGATCGGCGGCGGAAGACCGGCCGCTTCCATCTCTCTGCGCATCGTAGGAATGCCGGAATAACGATTCTCCGTATTCGTCTGCACCTCCGCCATGACGGCAAGCACAGGATTTCTCAGATTGGGCCGCGCGTTCCCAAGCTGTTCCACGGTCATCCTCCCATACAGCGCGCCCGGGCTGTGGATCTCGATCCTGTCCGCGAACATTTCTATCTGAACCGGCGTCCCCTCCGTATGAGCACTGTAATCGCGGTGAATGACCGCATTCAAGATCGCTTCACGGAGAGCGACAAGAGGGTACTCCATCCGATCCTTTCTCTCGCCGGTTCTTCGATCCACGACCGTACTCTTTTTCATATTCCTGGCGCAGAATTCCAATGCCTCCGCCGTCATATCCCCAATCGTTCCTTCAATGCGGGCATTATCGGTGAAACGCGCATTACTGCTGTCAATATCTCCGCGGTTTTTCCCCGGTATGACGACCGCTGTTATGGAAAATCCCGGAAAATAAGACTGCGGGAATATCCCAAAATTCATCAATGCCGCCAGCGACGGATGGCCCTCTTCATCAAAGACCGTCAATGTTTTTTCTTTCTCCGCCTCTGGAAGCATGGCAAACTTCGGCTTTCCCTCTTCCCGTTTCCGAATATATTCACCGACCTGTTCCGCGTCCAGCGCACTCCGCCCGGCCTTCATCACCGGACGTTCGTCATCATGGATCTGCTGCCGGAAAGCAGTGAGCGCATAGATCTCATACGCCGTCATATGCTCGTCCGCTTCGCCCACACGGATAAAAGATCCTTTGTCAATTCCGCTTCCTTTGTAGTAGCAGGGCCGCAGCAGCAGATCGATCCCCGGAATCTCTGCCGCGCAGATCGTCACGCCTTCCCACTCCACATCAGTAAGCACAGCTCTGACAGCCGGTTTCATCTCCTTACATTGCTCGCTGACTTTCTTCTGGAGATTCTGAAGATCATATACACCCACCGGGGCAAAATCATTGGATTCATCCAACCCGAAAAGTATGATTCCCCCGTCGTCCTGATTAGAAAAACTGGATAATGTCTCATACAGCTTCGGGCATCCTTTGTGCGCACTTTTTACCTCGATCCGTTGAGATTCCGCTTTTTTCTCCCTGACCTGTTTCGCCAGTTCGATCAATGCTTCTGGAAGCATACTGTATCCTTTCATCAAATAACTCAAATTTTTTCATTTCACTTATTTTAGTGTTTTTCACTTATTTCGTCAAATTATTTGAGTTATTGAATAAAAATTTCGTTTTTTAACTTATTTTTCGCTGAATTATCTTACCATTTCACGAGTTTCATTTCTATTTCACTTTTCATTTCATTAATTTTGCTTTTCGCTGTAAAAAGGAGGCACAAAGCCTATGCAACGAAAATCCTTCTTTTCATTTCGCTTTATTTTTCAGCGCCGGATCGTCGGCGATCCGCACCGCGCCCTGCTCCGTTACCGCTTTTTCAAGAGACAGGTCATACTCCGCGCTGGTGAGATCATAGCGCGGGTCGTATTCGGAATTCGGCGCGCGGAGGAGACCGCAGATCGTGTCGAACATAAGGTCATTGGTGAAAACATCGTCCCTGTGCGCCGCCAGATTGGCCGCCGTTTCCGGATAGGCCGCCTGATAAGCCGGAGACAAGTAGATAAAGAGAGGCACGCGGATCATGTCATACGTAAAGCCGCTGCCGCCGTGGTGCGTATGCGCCATGTCTTCCCCGTGGTCGGAGCAGTACGTCATGGCCTGAAGATTCAGATTTTCAGAGGCGTACTCGAAGATCTCCTTCAGCACTTCATCGGTATAACGGATACTCGTATCATAGTCGGCGGCCCGCTGCCGCTCTCCTCCGTAATCAAACCGGGGAAAGCCGTCCGGCACTCTGTCCCGGTACCGGTCATGGCTGCCCCACAGATGGATGACGATGAAATTACTTCCATCCCTCGGCACCTTTTTCAGCAGCGTCAGAAGATTCCTGTCATCCCCCATGAGCGGGCTCGTCCAGTGCTCTTCCGCCGACGCCGAAGCCAGCAGCGGAACGACTGACGTGTCCTTGTCCTGATTGCTGAGCCAGTACGTCCGGTATCCCGCGCGGTTCGCGATGTCCGTGATTGTCACGATGTCCCCTTCCGTTTTCCCGTTGTACTGGTTCATATTCGTCAGATAATTAAAAAGCGCCGTTACGGTGATGGGGTAATTGGAATAGGCTTTCGGGAAAAGATAAAAACCGTCTTTCCGCGCGGAGAGCCACGGCGTCGTCTCCGACGGATACGCCGGATTGAAAGCTTTCATATGATCCCGGTTCGCCGTTTCCCCGATGACGGCGATCACCGTCCCCGGAAGCGCATGGGGCAGCGTCCCCTGCTCCGCCGTCAGCACCAGCCGGGCAAGGCTTTTCTCATGCTGTCCGGAGAGCTGGCTCATGCTGTCGATATATTTCCGGGCGTGGCGGTATTCCAACCCGGGAAATGTCCTCACGCACCAGTGATTGAGCAGAAGGCAGCCGCAGAGGAAGACAAGGGCCTGCAAGAGGAGCGCCCCTCGGCGCAGTTTCCCCGTTTTCCTCGCTCCGCGGCGGAATTCTCTCCGGATATACCAGACACAGAGCCACGCATACAGCAGAAGGAATGCCGCGGCTCCCGCGGTTCCCGCTGCGCCGAGGCGGGACAGCAGAAATTCCGACGCTTCCTGCGCATTCGTCAGCAGGATGACCGTCATAGTGTCCTGCGAAAACGGCGCGCCGTACAGAATATAGTACGTCAGGTAGACCAGCAGATTGACGCACGCCGCAAAAAGGAGAAGAAAAGAAAAAATGCCCGCGAGAATCCGTGCCGCCCGAAAATGCCGCCCTGTCTCCAGAGAGAGAAAAAGCAGAGCCGCCAGGCCCAGCGCCATCTGGAAGCAGGGACTGGCCGCTTCTGCGCGGATGCCCACCGCTCCGGCGGCAGCGCTTGAAACGAGGGGAAACGGCAGCGCGTACAGCAGAAAAAGCGCCGTCGGCACGCCGCGGAAAGCCGTGAGGAAGCTCTTCCCCGCGGAAAGCGCCGCCAGAAAGAAGACCGCCGTCCCGGTCAGGAACGTCCGCACGCCGTAGGTCCAGGTCAGCAGCTCCCGTATTCCCGCCAGCGCATAGATCAGGTACACGATGCCCGCCAGCAGAAGCGCTTCCAGCAGGTACCGCCCCGCCTTCTTCCCGGCTTTTCCGCCAATGCTCTCCCGTACTGTCATCCCTCATCCTCCCGCACATCGTTCGCAAGACAATCAATCCCTGTAATTATCCCCCCCGGAAGGTCGTCTGTCAAGTCCTATGGATATTCCCATGCAAAAATCCCGCTTCCTTTTTCGGAAACGGGATGGTCTGTATTTCTATTCTATTTTCTCTCTATGCCGGACATGGAGGGGAAGGTCCGGTCGGCGGCGTAGTTTCCGAGGATACGGAAGCCTGTGCACATGGAGGCGAGACGGGAGAGAGTCTGGGCGTTGGCCGGGTCGTCCAAGCGGCCCATGACGTCGATGTGGAAGCAGTAGTCGAAAGGCGCGCCCCCGTTGGGCCGGGATTCGAGGTGGGTCATGTTCATGCCGCCGTAGAAGAAGCACCCCAGCACGTGGTAGAGTGCCCCCGGCTCGTGGGGCACGGTGAGGACGAGGGTAATCTTGTCCGCCTTCTCATCAGGCACGCTCTCCGGCGCGATGATGAAGAAGCGGGTGCAGTTCATCGCATTCTCCTGAATGTCTTCCTCCAGGATCTCCAGACCGTAGATCTCCGCGGCGAGGCTCCCGGCGATGGCCGCCAGGCCCGGCGTCTCCGCCGCCCGCGCCGCGCTCTCCGACGTGCTGAGGCAGGGGATCCGCTCCCATTCCCGATGGGCCGCCAGGAAAGGCCGGCACTGGGCGAGCCCCTGCGGATGAGAACAGACCGCGCGGATCTCTTCCCGCCTCGTTCCGGGCCGCGCCATCAGGTGGTGGCGGATGGAAATGCATTTCTCCCCCGTCACGGCGCAGTCATAGGCGCGGATGAGATCGTACACCTCTGTGATGCCGCCGGTTGATGAATTTTCAATGGGCACGATGCCCCGCTCCGCCCGCCTTTCCGCGACGGCCCGCACCACGTCTTCAAAGGTGTCCATATATTCCGCCCGCACCGGCTGCGCGCCGAACCACGCCCGCATGGCCTCGTCGGTGTGCGAGCCCGGCGCGCCGAAGCAGGCCGCCCTGATCCTGTCTGCCATAGAAATGCCTCCTTTATTTTTCCTATTCTATCCGTCGGAAAAAATGTCTGTCAAATCAGCAGAAATATTTTTATTTTTTTCGATATGCCCTTTCTTTTTTCTGCCGACTCATGTATAATATAAGCATCGAAAGACTTCAATATATTTTACATACAGGAGGCCCATCATGAAACTGAACGAATCCGTCAAAAAGCTGCTCAACGATCAGGTCGTCAAGGAATTTTATTCCGCCTATCTCTACCGTTCCATGTCCGCGGACATGAAGGCGGCGGGCTATAAAGGCTACGCGCACTGGCTGATGAAGCAGTATGAAGAAGAAATGGAACACGGCGAAAAGATCGTCGCTTACATTGAAGACCGCGGAGACACCGTAGACTTCGGCCAGATCGGCGCAGTGGAAAAACATTTCGACTGCCCGCTGGAAGTGGCGAAAGCGGCGCTCGCTCATGAAGAATACGTGAGCAGCTCCATCCGCACCATCTTCAAGGCGGCCCGCGAAGAAGGCGATCTGGAAACGGAGATCTTCCTTCAGTGGTTCATCACCGAACAGGTCGAGGAAGAAGCGAACGCGACGGAAGTCAGAGACGGCTTCGAAGCGGCAGGCGAATGCAAAGGCCTGCGCCACATGTTCGACGCGCAGCTCGGCGCAAGATGATTTCACAGAAAAGGCGGCTCTCCGGAGCCGCTTTTTGCATGCAAAAAACTCCCCTTCCGAAAGAGAAAGGGAGTTTTTTATTGGTCATTTCTGTCCGTAGTAGGCATTCGGGCCGTGCTTGCGGAAATAATGCCGGTCGAGAAGGTACTGGGGCATGCGCGCCGCCGGATCGAGGGCGATCGTCCGCTGCGCCATATCCGCTACAGTCTCGAGGACGACGGCGTGGTACACCGCTTCCGCCGGATCTTTGCCCCACGTAAAGGGCCCGTGATTCCGCACAATGACGGCCGGCACGGCGAGCACATCGCCGCTCCGCTCCCGCAGGGCCTCAATGATGACGCGGCCCGTATTGGCTTCGTAGTCGCCGTCGGCTTCGCTCTTCGTCAGGCTCCGCGTACACGGCACAGGACCGTAGAAATAGTCCGCGTGGGTCGTGCCGAGGGCGGGGATGTCCAGTCCCGCCTGGGCGAAGGCGACCGCCGCGGGGGAATGGGTGTGCGTCACGCCGCCGATCTCCGGAAATTCCCGGTACAGCGCCAGATGCGTCGCCGTATCGGAAGAAGGCCGCCATTTCCCTTCCGCCGTCCTTCCCGTCTCGAGATCCACGCAGACCATATCTGCCGCGGTCATGCCCTCATAGGGCACACCGGACGGCTTGATGACCATGATCCCCGCCGCGCGGTCGATGCCGGACACATTGCCCCAGGTATAGATGACCACGCCCCGCCGGACGAGCTCCAGATTGGCCGCGCAGACTTCTTCTTTCAGCGTTTCCAGCATGTCACGCCTCCGCGTCCATGAGCCAGAGTTTCTCCGCCGGGAAGACAGCATAGACTTCGCCGGCATGAATGTCCCGCCCGGGGTCGAACATATCGACGATCCAGTCTTTTCCTTCTCTGTCCCGGATGAAGTACCGCACTTTCTCGCCGAGAAACATGCTGTTCGTGATGACGGCGGGAATATTGACCATGCCCTCCTGCGGGTCGCGGAAGAGCTGGATGCATTCGGGACGGATGCTGGCGGTGTAAGCCATTCCCGCTTCCGTCTGCCGCGCGGCGGGAATGGATACGCCGCCGTAGACCGCGCGGCCCCCTTCCCCGCCCGTCACAGAAAGCAGGTTCGTCGTGCCGATGAAGTCCGCCACGAAGGGCGTCTTCGGCTCGAAGTAGATCTCCTGCGGCGTGCCGACCTGATGGATGACGCCGTCCCGGAGCACCACGATCTTGTCCGACATGGAGAGCGCTTCCGACTGGTCGTGGGTGACATAAATGGTGGAGAGCCCCATTTTCTGCTGGATGCCGCGAAGCTCCACGCGGACGCTCTCTCTGAGCTTCGCGTCCAGATTGGACAGCGGCTCGTCGAGGAGGAGGATCTCCGGATCCATGACGAGGGCTCTCGCCACGGCCACACGCTGCTGCTGTCCGCCGGAGAGCTGATTCGGGAACCGCTTCTCCATCCCCGAGAGCTGCATCAGCTCAAGGGCCGCGGCGACTTTCTTCTCGATCTCCGCTTTCGGCCTGTTTTTCACCTTCAGCCCGTACGCCACATTTTCAAAGACCGACATGTGCGGGAAAAGAGCGTATTCCTGGAAGACCATGGCCGTATTTCTCCCGTACGGCGGGATGCGTTCGATGCGCCGTCCGGAAAGGAGGATCTCCCCTTCGTCAGGCTCATAGAATCCGGCGATCATGCGGAGGAGCGTCGTCTTCCCGCAGCCCGACGGACCGAGAAATGTCACAAATTCTCCTCTGCCGATCTCCAGATCCACATCTTTGATGACGTGGCTGGCGCCGAAATATTTATTGATCTTTTTTAATTCAAGTACTGCTTCTGACATGATCCACCTCTGGTCTCACAAATTTACAGGTCAAAGATATTGATCTTATCCCTGAGGATGAGCTTCACGGCGCCGAAGGTGATATAGATCGAGAGCATCATGCCCACGGCGGTCGCGCTGGCGGTGGGCAGGAATCCCTGATCCGCCAGGCTCATGATATTGATGGACGCCAGATTCCATTCCGGCGACACGAGGAAGATGACGGTGCTGAGCGTATTCATGGAGCGCATGAAAGCGTACACGAAGCTCACGGAGAGCGAATTCTTCAGCATGGGCAGGACGATCTTCCGGAAGGTGGTATAGCTGCCCGCGCCGAGATTGGCCGAGGCCTGCTCCATGGAGGCGTCGATCTGCTTGAGCCCCGCCACGGCCTGCCGGTATCCCACGGGAAGCTGGCGGAGCGTCATGCCCAGGACGATGATGGCCATGGTGCCGGTCAGCTCCAGCACGCCGTCATTGAAGGCCAGGATGAGCGCGAGGCCGATGAACGTGCCCGGGAGGGACACGGGGAGCATGGCGAGGAAATCCATCACCGTCCGTCCGGGGAACCGTTTCCGGATGGTAAGGAAAGCGAGGGCGATGCCGAGGACGGTGGTCACTGCCGCCGTGGTCATCGCCGCCGACCAGCTGTGGAGCAGCACGTTCGACTGGACGACGCCTTCCCGGAAATACTGGAGGGTGAAGGTATAGTCCGCGCCGAAAGCCACGGTGAAAGCGAAGAGGAAGACCACGCCGATGATCATGAGGATCGCCGCGCAGAGGAGCGAGCAGAAAGCGAAGAAGCACCACGTGGCGAACGGCCCTGCCGTCACGCGGATGAGCCCGGCCACAGGCTTGCCCGTCACGGTGACATAGGAATTTTTCTCCAGATAATAGCGCTGGATGAAAAAGACGAGGAGCGTCGGGATCACGAGGAATACGGAGAGCACCGCGCCCATGGGCAGATCCCACGCGCCGGTGACCTGCGTATAGGCCTCCGTCGCCAGCACATGATAATTGCCGCCCACCAGCATCGGATTGCCGAAATCAGCGAGGCTGTTGATGCCCACCAGCAGAAAGGCGCTGGCCAGGCCCGGCGTGGCGAGGCGGAGCGTCACCGTGCGGAAGAGATACCATCCCCGAGCGCCCAGATTCTGCGCCGCCAGCTCCAGATTGGGACTGATGGACTTCAGCACGCCGGAGATCGTGATATACGCCAGCGGGAAAAAGGCAATGGTCTGCGCCACCCAGAGCCCGACGGGGCCGTAGAGGTCTGTCTGCAAGTGGAGCAGGTGCCACGTGATGAACCCGCGCCGTCCGAAGAGCATGATGAAGGCGAGCCCCGTCACGACGGAAGGCGCCATCGTCGGCAGGAGCGCCACCACCTGGAAAAAGCGCTTCCCCGGCATATTCGTGTAATTCACGGCATACGCGAAAATGAAGCCGAAAATGATCGCCGTCGTCGTCGAGGCGAGCGACGAAAAGAGCGTATGGCCGAAGACCGTTATGAATTCACGGCTCGTCACCGCCCGCTCCCAGTCGGAGGCGTCCGGGACGAGAAGGATCTTCGCCAGCGGATACAGAATAAATAGGCCGAAGAGCAGGAAAAGCACGACGATGCCCGCGAGGAGCGGCGGCTCCCGGAGGAGCACTTTCATCTCCGCCTTCCATCCCGTATGCTCATGGCCCGCAGCAATTTCTTTCATAGGAACTCCCTTCAAGGCCGGAAGACCAGCCATCCTTTCTGCCGGGCATCCCCGGCTCCATAAGGCAGAGTGGCTCTTGCCCCCGCTTTCGGCAGAGGTAAGAGCCACAGAAGAATCTCATTGATTTCCGCTTATTCTCCGAAGAATTTCGCGCAGTTCGCGTCTTTGTCCGCGCCGGCCTTCTCCATATCATAAGCATTGTAGAGCGGCAGTTCCGTCAGCGGCTTCTGGCCTTTCGGCGGAGCTACGTCAGGATTGCACGCTACACCGTTCGTCGTGCGGACCAGGATTTCTCCCGCTTCTTTCGTCAGGCAGTAATCCACAAATGCCTGAGCGACTTCTTTATCCGCGCTGTTTTTGATGATCGATACAGGGCAGAGCGTCCAGCCCGCGTCCTTGTAGATCGTGCTGTGGATCTTCTGGCCTTTCTGGCTGACCAGCATCTGATCGGAAATGAAATTCAGGGCGATCAGGTATTCTCCCGCGCCTGTCTTCTGTGCCGGCGCGAATCCCGACGGCGTGAACTGCGCTACCTGATCTTTCAATTTCAGCAGGTAATCCCAGCCTTTTTCCTCACCCTGCGACTGGAGCACAGAGCTGATGAAGGTGAGGCCCGTGCCGGATTTCCGCGGATCCGGAGCGATGATCTCGCCCTTGAAGGCCGGATTCAGCAGGTCTTCCAGCGTTTCCGGAGCCTTGATGCCCTTCGGTTCGAATTCCTGTTTGAAACGGGCTTCATTGTAGCCGATGGACATGATCTCCAGGTACGTGCCGTACCAGTAGCCGTCCTTATCCTGATATTCCGGCTTGATCATCTTCGCGTTCGGCGACTTGTACGCTTCCGTCAGGCCGTCCGCCTTGGCTTTCGCGTGGGCATCGCTCGTGCCGCCCAGCCAGATATCCGCTTTCGGAGAATCTTTCTCCGCCGTGATGCGCGCCAGCGCTTCGCCGGTGGGCAGACGGATGAAGCTCACATCCGCGCCGGTCTTCTGTTTGAACTGATCGGCCAGCTCCTTTGCCGTGTCCTCATGGAACGACACATACATGACGAGCTTCTTGCCTTTCAGATTCTGGCCGCCTTCCGACTTTGTGTCAGAAGAACCGCCGCATCCCGCCGCCAGCGCGACCGTTCCCGCGAGGACCGCCGCCGCCAGTGCTTTCCATTTCATACTTACCCCTCCTTGACTGATTCTTTACAAATCTGTAACAATTTTACTATATCTTTACGGATACCCGCAAGAGTATACCGCCCGCCGCCTCCTATAATGCAGCCATAAAATTTTTCTTTGACCATATATAACCCACATTCTTTCACGAGCCGATAATTAACGTACACTTATTTAAGACCATCTATGCCATTTATAATAACGGGATATCCGCCTGCCTGTCCTCGTCATTCTTTCAAAAACAACAAAACTCCCCTTCCGAATCGGAAAGGGAGATTTTTCTGTCACATCGGTTCTGAAAGAGCGGGCGGAGCAGAGCGGGCGCGGAAGAGGAGGGCAAGGGCCGCGGCGAGGAGGAAGAGGAGCGCTCCGGCAAGAGAGAAGCGCGTCCCCGCGAGGGTGATGAAGAGCCCGCAGAAAGCGGTGCCCGCCATGGTGCCGAAATTGGCCGCCGTCAGGAAGAGGCCGTTCGCGAAATCCGGCGCTTCCGGCGCGGCGGAGGTGATCATGGACTGGCCCGCCACACTGGCGAATCCCGCGAGAACGCCCAGCAGGAGGATGACCGCCCCGGCGGCGAACGCGGCGCTTCCCGCGGCGAAGAGGAGCAGGTAGCCGGCACCGAGCGCGGCGGGGAGCACGGCTTTCCACCGGCCGGAGCGCTCGGAATAAAAGCGCCCCGCCAGCAAATTCCCGGCGATATTGGCGGCCCCGTAGCCGAGAAGGACGGCGCTCGCCCCATCGAAGGACATGCCCGACACGCGGTGCAGGAAATCGGTCATGAAGCTGAAGAAGCCGAACATGGCGCCATTGATGAAAGTGAAAGCCGCCGCCGACCAGAGGAGGACAGGCCGTCTCAGCACGGCCAGCTGCGCGCCGAGTGTCTTCCTTTCCGTCGGCATGGAGGGCATGAACAGGAGCGTTCCCAGAAAGCCCAGCCCGTTCACCGCCGCGAAAAAGAGCATCGCCGCGGAAAAGGAGGTGTGGGACGCGATGAAGCTCGTCACGGGCACGCCGAGCACCATGCCCGCGGAAACGCCCACGAAGACCTTCGCCGACGCTTTCGGCGCCATGTCCTTCGGCACGGCGGCAGCCGCCGCGGTAAACGCCATGGAGACATACACCGGATGGAGGAAAGCGGGCAGCGCGCGGGCGGCGAGAACCACCGCGAAATGATCCACCGCCGCGGAGACGAGATTGGCCGCCGTGAAAAGGCCGAGCGCTGTGAGCATCACCTTTTTCCTGTCAAACCGGGAGAAAAAGAGCGGCATCACCGGCGCGGAGAGCGCCACGATCCCCGCGAAGATACTCACCGTCCACCCCGCCTCCGGCACGGTCACGCCAAAGGTCTCCGCGATGAGCGGGATGATCCCCACCACGCCCATTTCCGTATTGATGATGCCGAAGACGCCGAAAGTGAGCAGCAGCACCAGCAGCTGCCCGTCTGTTTTTTCTTTTTCCTGTTTCATAGAATCTCCTTTCTGCCTGATCTACTCTGGACGCAGTATACCCGGAAATTCCGATGACTTCAAAAGCTTAATTCACATGCCATCTATACTCGAAGAGCATGAAGGTTTTCCGATTTCTTCCAAAAAAGAACAAGAAAAAAGACCCCGCAAGGGGGGGGTCTTCTTTCGTAGGGTCATTCTTTTCAGAATTAGAATACGTAGTTGAGGGAAACCATCCACGTATCGTCCGGATCGCCTTCGTCCGTTTCGCCGTCCGCTTCCGCAGCAAAAGCATATTCTGCGTGCAGATACATGTTCTGCATGAGAGTGACTTCCGCGATGGCGTTCCAGAATTTAATTTCTTCATACTGGGACGCATCTTTGCCGCCGGTCAGCAGCGTATCCAGAATGTCGGTGTTGAGACCGGTGCCGCCGAAGTAGGTTGCCGCCGCCACATCGTTGTAGGCGAGGTCGAGCTGCCAGGTGCCGGGCTTCTTCAGGTCTTTTGCACCGTAGCCAACGCCTGCGTTCCAAGAGGTATCTTCAGCGCCGCCATAATCTTCCGTATTCTGCCAGTATTCACCGAACACACGGAAATCGCTGATCGGTACAACTACACCAACGCCCCAAATATTGGCTTCATCAAGACCAAGTCCCAGCGCATCCACATTGGAATTGGTGTCAAGATTCATGGACAGATAGTTTGCGTATACATCAAACGTACCGAAGTCTGCATCTGCTTTTACATAGAAGGTATCATCCGGCTTGGCAGCGAAATCATAACCCTTAATATTTTCATTATAATCGAAGAAAGCATTGAACTGGCCATAGCCTACAGCGAGGTTCACTTTGCCGAACTGAGCGGATACTTCTGCGCCATCAAAGTTGCTGGAGCTACCATAGAGCCAGCCGCCCTGATTACCGAAGTTATTCGCGTACCGGCCGAGGGTGACATCCCAAGCGCCGAAGTCATGGTTCACGTTCAGCACTTCCGCTTCCACATCGCCATCGTTCTTACCTTCGCCATCGAGGTCTACGTTACCACTGGTAAAGCGGGCGTTAACGGTGGTGCTGTCATTGACCTGGCCCTTCATGTTGATGCGGATGCGGCCGTTCC
>UQYL01000024.1 GCA_900545365.1 uncultured Dialister sp.
TGTAGCGTTCGCCGAGCAGCACGTTCTGCGTCGCCTGCACGCCTACCATCTGACTCATGGGCGTGACCAGCGGGGGATATCCGAGGTCCTCTCTCACGCGGGGAATTTCCTCCAACACCTGATTGAGTCTGTCGAGTGCGTTCTGCTGTTTGAGCTGCGAAAACAGGTTGGACAGCATTCCTCCCGGCACCTTGTAATTGAGCGCGTCGGTGTCCGTGACCATAGCTAGCGGCATAAGAGTGCCGTCTGCTATGTAATCGTTGCGTATGGGCTTGAAAAAGTCGTTTACCTTTTTCATTACGTCGGCGTCGGCAACGCAGTCGTAGCCCAATTCTCTCAGAGCGTAAACAAGCGTTTCCGTCGCAGGCTGCGACGTGCCTCCCGAAAAAGCCGACGATGCGGTATCGATGACGTCCGCGCCCGCTTCGATGCCTTTAAGATATGTGATGAAGGCAAGGCCCGTGGTGCAGTGCGTGTGCAGAACGACGGGCAGACCGACCTTTTCTTTAAGCGCTTTGACCAGGTCGTAACACTCCTGCGGTCCCATGACGCCCGCCATGTCCTTGATGCACAGCATGTGGGCGCCCCGGCGCTCCAGCTCCTTGGCCAGCTTCACATAGTACTCCAGGGGATATTTGTCCCGCTTGGGATCCAGGATGTCGCCGGTGTAGCAGAGCGCGACTTCGGCGAGTTTATTCTGTTTCCGCACTTCGTCGATGGTGACGGTCATGTGGTCGAGCTGATTCAGGCAGTCGAATACGCGGAATACGTCCACGCCGTTCGCCGCGGCGCGCTGGATGAAGTGACGCACCACGTTATCGGCGTAGTTTTCATAGCCTACGGTGTTCGCGCCGCGGGTGAGCATCTGGAAGAGGATGTTCGGAGCGGCTTCCCGCATGGCGCGGAGGCGTTTCCACGGGCATTCGTCGAGGAAGCGGTACGCCACGTCGAAGGTCGCGCCGCCCCAGTTTTCAAAGGAGAAGAGCTGCGGCACATGGACGGCGGTGTAGTGGATCGCCTGCATGATGTCGTGAGTGCGGACGCGGGTCGCCAGGAGGGACTGGTGCGCGTCGCGGTAGGTGGTGTCCATGAAGAGGACTTCCTTCTGTTCCTGCACCCATTTCGCGAATTTTTCCGGTCCCAATTCGTCGAGGAGCTGCTTCGTGCCTCTCGGCGCTTCTTCGTGGGACGCGTCCAGCACCGGCACAGGAGCGAAGTCAGGCTTGTCCTGATGGCCCGCTCCGGCGTAGCCGTTGATGGTCACGTCGCCGATGTAGGCGAGGAGCTTCGTACCGCGGTCGCTCACGTCATGGGGATCGATGAGGAGCTCCGGATGGCGGTCGATATAATTGACGTCGCACAGGCCTTTCTGGAAATCGCCGGTGGCGAGCATATTCTGGAGGAAATAGATATTCGTCTTCACGCCGCTGATGCGGAATTCATTGAGACAGCGCTGCATGCGGCCGATGGCGTCGATGGGCGTCCGCGCGTAGGCGGTGACTTTCACCAGCAGGGAATCGTAATACGGCGTGATGACCGCGCCGGTGTAGGCCGTGCCCGCGTCGAGACGGATGCCGGGGCCGCCGCCGCTCCGGTAGGCGATGATCTTGCCGGTATCGGGCATGAACTGATTCTGCGGATCTTCCGTGGTGATGCGGCACTGGATGGCCATGCCGTGATGGGTGATCTCTTCCTGGCGGCCGATGCCGATGACCGGATCTTCCAGGGAATACCCTTCGGCGATGAGGATCTGACTCTTTACGATATCGATGTCCGTGATGAGCTCGGTGACGGTGTGTTCGACCTGTACGCGCGGATTGACTTCAATGAAGTAGAAATGCTTCTCATCCTGATCGACGAGGAACTCGCACGTCCCCGCATTGACGTACTTCACGTTTTTCATGAGCTTGACGGCGGCGTCGCAGATCTCCTTCCGGAGGCCTTCCGGCAGGGACCAGGCCGGCGCCATCTCGATGACCTTCTGATGACGGCGCTGGATGGAGCAGTCCCGTTCGAAGAGGTGGACGATATGGCCATGCTCGTCGCCCATGATCTGCACTTCGATGTGCTTCGGATTCATGATGCACCGTTCTACGTATACATCGTCGTCGCCGAAAGCCATCTTTGCTTCCGACTTCGCGCGGTGGTACGCGTCTTCCAGATCTTCCATGCGGTCCACATTTCTCATGCCGCGTCCGCCGCCGCCGTTGACGGCTTTGATCATGACCGGGAATCCGTACTTCTCGGCAAATTCCTTCACTTCTTCATAGCTCTTCACGGCCCCCTTCGTGCCGGGGATCATGGGGATGCCTGCTTTTTCCGCCTGGATGCGGGCATTCACCTTGTCGCCGAACATGACGAGGTGCTCGACCTTCGGGCCGATGAAGATGATGCCTTCTTCTTCGCAGCGGCGGGCAAATTCCGCGTTCTCCGCGAGGAAGCCGTACCCCGGATGGATGGCGTCTACGCCGTGTTCTTTCGCGATGCGGATGATGTCTTCAATATCCAGGTACGCGTCGACCGGCTTTTTGCCTTCGCCCACCAGGTATGCCTCGTCCGCGCGGTTGCGGTGCAGAGACAGGATATCTTCTTTCGAGTAGATCGCTACTGTACGGATGCCGAGCTCGCTGCACGCGCGGAATACGCGGATGGCGATCTCGCCGCGGTTCGCTACAAGGACTTTATGGATCGTTCTCATCGTTCTCCTCCTTCATATTTCAACTGCCGCCGAAGCGGCGCGATATAAGCAATACAAATCAAGAAATAAATACAGGGTGATACATTTTTATTTTAAAGCCCGGTCAAGGTAAATTCAATATCAAAAAGCGTACACTTTATCGAAAAAATTAAAAAAGCAGCGGGAAAAGCCCCGCTGCTCCGCGCTGTCGATGAAATTGGTGCGAACGGGGGGACTTGAACCCCCACGCCGTGCGGCATCAGAGCCTAAATCTGACGCGTCTGCCAATTCCGCCACGTTCGCCTGCACGATTATTATAAAAAAGCCCTCCCCCGCCGTCAAGGCGCGCGCCGGGAAATATCAACTTTTCTCATTCTCATCCTTGACAATTCTGTCATGACAGGCTAAGATAAGGACGTAAGCAAAAGATCTGTCCCCATTCATCACGGTAAATGTCATTGTATTTCCTTATTTCACACACTTCACCGGCGCTGAGCAGAGCGCCCCTGACGGGCTCCCTTCGGGGAGTCTTTTTTTGTGCCCGCTCCCGCCGCGCAGCGGTCTCCGCGTATCGCTTTCCCTCTGCCCGGCGGTTTCCGTTCATTTGAAATGTTATAATAAAAATATAATGGAATTTAGAAAGAAGGTGCTCCCCATGACAGAAAAAAAACATTGGACAGAAGAAGAGCGGAAAGCGCTCGCCGAGAAGGCGGCGGCGAACGCGGGCGAACATTTCCGCCACGGGCTGAACTGCAGCGAGTGCGTGCTGAAAGGGTTCCTCGATCTGGGCCTTTCCGATTACCCGCCGGAGACGGTGGGCCTCGTCTCCGGCATGGGCGGCGGCATCGGCGGCACGGGCCACCTCTGCGGCGCGGTGAACGCGGGGCTGCTCGTCATTTCCTCCATGCACGGCCGGAGGGACCCCTATGAAAAAGAGACTTTTGAAGAACGGCTGGATCAGCTCCACCACCCGGAGACGGGCATCTATCCCCGCCACGCGGCGTACCTCCGCGCCGTCGTGACCGAGCTGGGCTCCGCGGAATGCCGCGACCTCTGTCTGCCCTATCCCGATTTCGATTCCAAAGACCGCAAGAGAAACTGCAAGAAAATCATTCAGACCTGCGCCCGCATCGCCACCGAGATGGCGCTCCGCGACTGAGGTGCGCCATGGCGAAGGAATATGTGATCGTCGGCGGCGTGGCAGGCGGCGCCTCCGCCGCGGCGCGTCTCCGCCGTCTTGATGAAACGGCGGACATCGTCCTTTTTGAAAAGGGGCCGTGCATTTCCTATTCCAACTGTGCTCTCCCCTATGCTCTCTCCGATACGGTGCCGGAGCTCTCCTCGCTCATTCTCATGACGCCGGAACGCTTCCGGGCGCAGCACCGCATCGACGTGCGCACCGATTCCGAAGTGACGGCCATTCTCCGGGAAGAGAAGAAGGTGCGCGTCCGCGAAACGGGCGGCCGCGTCTATGAAGAATCCTATGATTTCCTCGTCCTCTCTCCCGGCGCGGCGCCCAACATCCCGCCCATCCCCGGCGCGGACCGGCCGAACGTCTTCCCCCTGACCACGCCGAAAGACGCCGCCGCCATCCGGCAGTACGCCGAGACCTGCGGCGCGCGCACCGCGGCGATCATCGGCGGCGGATTCATCGGCATCGAAGCGGCGGTGAATCTCAGCGCCTCCATGGATGTCTCCCTCATCCAGACGGGCAGTCAGATCCTCCTCCAGCTCGACCGGGACATGGCGCAGATTCTTGAAAAAGAGCTGCTCGACAACGGCGTCCGCCTCCTTCTCGGCGGCCGGACGACAGCCGTCGAAGAGCGCGCCGTGCGTCTCGCCTCCGGAGAAGTCATTCCTGCCGACCTGGTCATCATGGCGACCGGCGTCACGCCCCGCGTCTCTCTGGCCCGCGCGGCGGGGCTTGCCATCGGACCGAGCGGGGCCATCGCCACCGACACGGACGGCCGCACCTCCGACCCGTCCATCTTCGCCGTAGGCGACGCGGCGGAAGTCATGCTGTCCATGAAGCGGCAGAAAGGCCGCCTCTCTCTCGCCTTCCCCGCGCAGCGAGACGCCCGCCGGGCCGCCGACGCCATCTGCGGGCGCCCCGGGCCGAACCGGGGCTACCTGGGCAGCTTCGGCATCGACGTCTTCCGGCTCCGCGCCGCGGCGACCGGGCTGAATGAAAAAGAGATCGAAGCCCTCCGCATTCCCCATGACACCGCCTATGTCATCCCCTTCGACAGGGTGAGCCTCATGCCCGGCGCTTCCCCTATTCACCTGAAAGTCCATTTTGAGACGCCCACGGGCCGCCTCCTCGGCGCGCAGGCCGTCGGGCAGGGCGCGGCAGACCGGCGCATCGACGTGATCGCCGCCGTCATGGCAAAAGGCGGGACCCTCGAAGACCTGGCCGACACCGACCTCTGCTACGCGCCGCCCTTCGCCGCGGCGAAAGACGCCGTCCACCTGGCGGGGCTCGCCGGGCTGAATCTCCTCCACGGCGAATACCGCCAGATCCCCGCCTCCGCCGTGCGGGGCCTCGCGGAAGCGTGCGCGGCCATCATCGACGTGCGGGAAAAAGGCGAATACGAGGCGGGCCATATCCGGGGCGCCGTCAATCTGCCCCTCTCCGAACTGCGGGACCGCCTCGGCGAACTGCCGAAAGACCGGCCCCTCTACCTCCACTGCCGCTCCGGTCAGAGGAGCTACTACGCCTGCCGCATCCTCGCGGCCCGCGGCTTCCGGGATGTGTACAACATCGCCGGAGGGTTCCTCGCGGTGTGCCACGAAGAATACATCCCCGACCGCCTCACAGGCCGCGCGCCCATCGTGACGGCATACAATTTCAATTAACGGCACAGAAAAAGCCTGCATTCTTTTTGAGGAATGCGGGCTTTTCTTTTTTACAGGATGGAGGAGATGTCTTTTTTGCGGATGAGCCACGCCGGGAGGAGGCCGGAGAGCATGCCCAGGAGGCAGACGGCGAGCGGCGGGATGAGGCTCTCCGGGACGGGGGCGGAAGTCATGACGACGGCGGCCCGGCCTGCCACGGCGCGCGCCGCGAGGGCGCTGCCGCCCCAGCCGATGAGCCAGCCCGCGGCGGAGCCGGTGAGGAGAAGGAGCGCCTGTTCCGCCGCGAGGAGCCGGGCGATGCTGCCGCTGCCCGCGCCGAGGGCCCGGAGGAGAGCAAATTCTTTGAGCCGCGACAGACCGTTCCAGTACATGGAGAGGAGCGTGATGAGCACGGCCGCGCCGATGAGGCCGCCCGCGAGGAGCTGCCAGAATTCCCGGCTCTGCCCGGCCATGCTGTAGAGGGCGATGAGCGTCTGCGACGGGAAGATGAGCTGGGTCTCTCCGCTCCGTTCGCGCTGCGCCGCGGAGAGGAGCTCCATGGCTTCTTTGTAGCCTTTCGGATGGACGAGGATGACCGTCACGTCGCCTTTCCCTTCGGCGAGGACCGACGTCTCCGCGGGAGCGGCTTTTTGCGGCGCGCTCTTCCTCACGAGTCCGCCCCGGCGGACGGCGCCCGGCTGATGGCGGTGGGCGCTCCACACGTCTTCGATGGGGATGAGGACGGCCGTGTCATAGGGCCCGCCCACGGGCGAGAGGATGCCTGTCACGCGGTATTCGCCGTGTTCCTGTCCCGGCGCGGCGGTGACGCCGTGCATGGTGCGGAAGGTGTCGCCGATGCGGAGGCCTGTCCGTTTCGCGGTCTCGCTGCCGACGACGGCTTCGCCGCTTCCCTGAAAGGGCCGGCCTTCGGCAACGCGGAGCCACGGGCCGGATCTTTTATTCGGCGCGTAGGAGAAGATCTCTTTTTCCGTCCCGGCGATGCGGAATCCCCGGTAGTTATCGCCGAAGGCAAGAGGAATGACCAGATCGGCTTTCCCGCTCTGCCGGAGTTTTTCCACTTCTCCGTAGGAGATATTCCCGATGGGATGATCCCGAAGGAAGACCGTATTGATGACGAGCTGGTACGGCGAGCCTTTCGCGCCGGCGAGGATGGGAAAGGGCTCCACTGCCCGGTTCAGTCCGTTGTAGAGGCCCGCGGCCATCTGGATGAGAAAGACCGGGAGAGCACACGCCGCGGCGAGGATGAGGAGCAGGAGCGCGTGCCGCGCGGGACGGCGCAGCAGGGAGAGACAGGCCAGACGCAGGATCATTCCGCTGCCTCCTTTCTGAGATAAAACCGGCGGGGAAACAGTTCCTGCACGGCGGGATCGTGAGTCGCGCAGAGGAGGGTGCATCCGCTCTCCCGCTGGTAGGCGAGGAGACTCTCCATGAGGAGGCGGCTGTTCGCCGCGTCGAGGCTCGCCGTTGGCTCGTCCGCCAGAAGGAGGGACGGTGCGGTGAGGATGGCCCGGATGAATCCGGCCCGCTGTTTTTCTCCGCCTGAAAGGTGGGAGGGCATGCGCCGCCCATAGCCTTTCATGCCCAGTTTTTCGAGCCACGCCTCCGCTTCTTCCTGTTTTTCTTTTCTGTTTTTCCCGGCAAATTCCGCGGCGAGGAGGATATTTTCCATCACCGTGAGGTACGGCAGGAGGAGGGCTTCCTGGAAGATGTATCCCACGTGGCCCGCGCGCCACCGGGAGAGCCCGTCGGCGGTCATCCCGGAGAGCTCCGTCCCATCCACGGTGATCCGTCCTTCCGTGGGCCGGAGGAGCCCGGAAAGGCAGTGGAAGAAGGTGGATTTCCCGCTGCCCGAAGGACCGATGAGGGCGCACGCCGCGCCGTCTTCGAGCTGAAACTCCGGAACGGAGAGCGCCCGAAGGCGGCGGCCTTCTCCGTCAGGAAAGTCGCAGATCAGATGTTCCGCATGGATCATGATGTCCCTTTCTGCCCCTGCGGGGCGTTTTCTAAAAAGAAAGCTTTCCTCTTCGTTTCGGGAAGAGAAAAGCTCTTTTTTTACAGGGCCTCTATGGTGTCCGCGGCGATGCGGAGCTGGCTCACGAAGCCCGTTTCTTCATCGACCTCGCTCCCGATCTCCAGCGTCCCCGTCACGGATATGGGGGAATCATAGGGGAGCGCCGTGACCGGCTCGGAGACTTTCACCACGATGATATTGTCCGGCCAGTCGGCGTCGCTGGAGCAGAAGGGGCACACCGACATGGGCACTTCTGTCAGGACGAAGAAGCGGATCGTCGGCGTGAGGGGCGGCGCCATGTAGCCCGTCATGGTGACGGAGCTTCCTTCGAGGGACGCCGCTTTGTCGGAAAGCACCAGGCCCGCCGCCGTCCAGTCGCTGTAGAGCTCGCCGAAGGAGAGGCTCTCCGCCGACGCGCCGAAGGGAAGCGCCGCGCAGAGGGCCAGGCACGCCCCGGCAGCCGCTCTGCGGAGGAAAGAGGCGGTCATCCTTATTTCGCTTCCTTCGAGAGGTTCGGCAGCTTGTCGTGGTTCGCGTCTACGCCGAGAGCGCGGAGGATACCGAAGAAGACTTCCGTATTATCCATGACGCCGTGGAAATATTCGGAGCCCGGGCCGCCCGCGTTGAGGAGGATGTCGTCAGCGGAATGGCATTCCTGCGGATCGTCTTTCGGCGTGTTGGCGGGCATGAGTTCCGCCGGATCGCCGGGATGGATGCGGGCCGGATTGGCTTTGGAGCTGGCTTTGGAGACCTGATGGAATTCCACTTTGTCGCCGATGGTCTTCGCCTCTTCCACCGTTTCCGTCACGGAGAGGGCCGGAGGCGTGGGCACGGGCATGAAGTGGTAATTTTCATAATATTCCGGATGGTTCGCGTACTGCACGGCCAGCGTCACGTCCGGATCGGGATTGTCCGGGAATCCGTCGCCGTCAGCGTCCTTGAAGGTGGGCATGATGGAATTCTGGTAGACCCGCACCGCTTCGGTGCCTTTCTTGCCGTCCCGTTCGTGATAGGTGCCGCTGATGGAGACGCCGTGAGCGTGGTCGGCCACGACGATGATGAGCGTATTGTCGCCGTGTTCCTTATTCCACTGTTCCGCGTATTCGATGGCTTTGTCAAATTCGATGGTGTCGTAGGCGGCGCGCTGCCAGTCCATGACGTGGAGCTGCTTGTCGATGGACGCGCCTTCGATCATGGCGAAGAAGCCGTTCTTATTCCGGCTCAGGATGTCCAGCGTCTTTTTCGTCATGTCCATCAGGTTCGGCTGGTCGTCGAAACCTTTCAGCACCTTCGGATTCTTCAGCATTTCCCGGTCGAGATAGACGTTCATCGTGCCGGTGTGGAAGAGGCCGAGAAGGGGCTTGTCGGAGGGAGCGGCCATCATTTCTTCGCTGGTGGCCGCGAAGGTGTAGCCTTTATCCTTGAAGGCCTGGATGACGTCAAAGCTGTCTTTTCTCTTGGAGCCGAGCACTTCTTTCGGCAGGTACCGCGCGGAGCCGCCGCCCATGAGCACGTCGGGGCGGTGATATTCAGCGAGGTAGTCCTTCGCGAGATAGTCCTGGAGAGCGCGGCGGCGGGTGTGGCCCATCATGGCCGCCGGGGTCGCGTCGGTGGTCTCCGCCTGGGTCACGATGCCGATGGACATGCCTTTGGTGCGCTTCAGGATCTCCGCCATGGTCTCGACTCTCGGATCGTCCAGCGGGTCTTCCGTGGAGTTTTCATAGACGCCCATGGCGTTCACTACGGATTTATGGCCCGTGGAGTAAGCGGAAGCGGAGTTCGCGCTGTCCGTCACGAGGGAATCGTAGCCGCTCGTGGTGATGATGGCGTTATGATCGAGCTTTTCCATGGCCAGCAGGTCATTGTACTTGCCGTTCGTCTGGCCCTTGGAAAGGATGCGGGCGATCTCGCGCGCCTGGAGAGACATGCCGTCGCCCACGAAGAGGATGACGTTCTTCGCCGGGCGGGCCGCTTTTTCCTGCACGACTTTGTACGCCGCGTCCGCAGCCGTTCTGCCTTCCGCGTCATTGGCGATGACGTTCACCGTATAGTCTCCGGTCTTTTTAAACGTGACATCGTCAGCGCGGAAAGACGTGACGCCATTGTCCAGCACGGTGCGCGTGAGGTCCTTGCCGAGGACGTCCGCCGCCGGTTTTCCGTTGATGGTGATGTCCACAGCGCCCAGGTCTTTCGCGTCAGCCACTTCCACATTGAAGTCAAATTTCGCGCCGGCCCAGAATTTCGCCGTGTCCACCGGAAGAATGCGGATCTCCGCCGCGTCCGCCGTGACGGATGCAAATACGGCGCTTCCCGCGAGCATTGCGAGGACCGCGCCTCTCATCCATTTCTTTTTCATCTGTATACCTCCTGATCGATAAGTCTGCGGCCGCGTCGCGGCCGGAACTTCAGTCATCACTATACCGGGGCTTCCGCATTCTTTCCGCCAAGAGCGCATACGGATTCTGTCAGCTTTTTATGAGAAATTTATAAGAATTTTTACAAAAGAAGAAAATATGAAAAAATACCGCCGGATGTGTAAAGTCTTCTTGACTTCCCATCCGGCGGCATTCACCGCTCCGCCCGCACGAGACAGCGGCAGAGAAAATCCGCTTCCTTTCCGCAGGTCATTTCGTCGAGGACATATTCTTCCATGCCGCATCCGGCGACGCGGAAGCCTTCTTTCGCCGCGAAGGCGAGTATCTTTTCATAGACCGGCCCGGAGGAGCCGTAGCCTCCCCGCCCCCAGGCGGCAAGATACCGCCCCGGCGGCAGGAAGAAATTTGCCTTCTCCCCGCAGCCGAGACGGAAGGCAATGCCTGCCGTCTCATCCGCGCGGCCCCGGCGGAGCGCGTCTTCCTCCGTCAGAAAAGCGAGAGGATAGCCGAAGGGGATCCCCGCCCGCTCCGTCTCCAGGTAGAAATCCAGATAGGCCTCGTCGGGCACGGCATCCCGCCGGCAGGGAGACAGGCGGCGCAGGAAGAAGGGCAGGCCCTCGTCCAGACAGATCGCTTCCGGCGGCGCTTCCGCATGCGCGGCGCGGCCCTTTTCGAGCTGACGCAGTCGGAAATCGATCATAGCTTCCCGGGCGGCAAGCTTTCTCCGCTCTTCCGCCAGCGCCGCCTGCTGCTTCCGGAGCAGAGCCGCCGCCCCGTCCGGGCTGATGCGGGCGAGCGTTTTCCCGATCTCCCGCAGAGACAGGCCCAGTTCTGCCAGCGTCTGGATCGCGGAGAGGACGCTGATCTGCTGATGGGTATACCGGCGGTAGCCGTTCGTCCGGTCGACCCGGGCCGGGCGGAAAAGACCGATCCGGTCATAATAAATGAGCGTCTGCCGGCTGACGCCCATGAGAGCGGCAAATTCGCTGATGGAAAATTCGCGCTTCTCCGGCGCGGTCTTTTCTTTCATGTTCTCCTCCTTGACTGTATACCTGCTATACAGTTTATGATAGTACCAAAACAGAAAGAAGACCACCCTGAAATCTGAAAGGAGATCCTATGACACAGACAGACGCATTTCTGAGCCGGTTCACTGCGGGGGCATGGGAGATCACCGCAGCGAAGAGCGCTTTTTTCGTGAGCGGATTCGCGTTCACCACGTGGGTCATGTTCATTCCTTCGCTGAAACAGCGCCTTTCCGTCGAAGCGGACGTGCTGGGGCTGCTGCTGCTCTGCATCGGCGCGAGCGCCTGCTTTTTCATGCCCCTCGCGGGCATTCTCTCCCGCCACCTCACGTGCCGCGCGCTCCTCTGCGCCACGTCGCTCATCGCAGCCGCCGATCTCCTCGTCATTCCCCACCTGCCGGCGCTCTGGATGTACGTCCCGGCGCTCCTCGTCTTCGGCGGCTGCGTGGGAACGCTCGATGTGGCCATCAATCTGAACGGCGTCGTCGTGGAGCAGGTGTCGAAGAGGCACATCATGAGCGGCATGCACGCCTTTTACAGCGTGGGCTGCTTCGTCGGGGCGGGACTCTTCTCGCTTCTCGCGAAGACCGCGGGGCTCTCCGACCCGTGGATCGCCGCCGTGCATGTGGGGATCATTCTCGTCCTGCTCGCCGTGTTCTCCCGGTACTTCCTCGCCTACCGCGCGGACGGCAGCCAGAAGAGCGGCGCCGTGCCGAAGGGCGCGGTCATCTTCCTCGGCGTCATGGCGTGCATCAGCTTCCTCTCGGAAGGGGCCGTCATGGACTGGGGCGGCGTGCTCCTCTCCGAGGATAAAGGCGTGCCCCTCGCTTCCGCCGGGCTGGGGCTCACGGCATTCTCGCTGTCGGAACTGCTGGGACGGCTCTTCGGAGACAGCCTCGTGCGCCGTTTCGGGCCGAAAATGGTGGTCATCCCCAGCGCGGGAGCGGCGGCGTGCTGCTTCGCCGCGGTGGGCCTCTCCGACGCGCTCCCCATGCTGGTGTTCTTCTTTTTCCTGCTGGGCTTCGCCGTGGCGAATATCGTGCCCGTGATGTACACGCTCATCGAAAAGCAGCAGGACATGCCCATCCATGCCGCCGTGACGGCGGTCACCGCCATGGGCTACGCCGGCGTCCTCCTCGGGCCGTCCATTCTCGGCTTCATCGCCCACCGCTTCCACATCGCCGTGGTCTTCGATTCTCTCGCCGTTCTCGTCCTCTTCCAGACGGCGCTCGCCCTCTATATCTTCCGCAGGCTCCGCTGAATGAGCCCACGCAAAAAGCCCTTCCTCGAAAGAAGGGCTTTTGTACGTTCATTACATATCGGCAGACTCCACATTGGCATCATACAGACGGTCCAGTTCCTGCATCAGGTACGCGCACAGCTCGTCGTTGTCATAATGATTTTCCTCACAGAGCGCCTGCAGCTTATCAAATCCTGCTTCCGCACATGTTTCGGCATAGCGGTTGCACTTCATAAAGTCGGCGGTCTCATTGACGTCTTCTCCAGCCTCGCAGACTTTGCCAAGAAGCGCCGAGCAGATCAGCGCACGCTCTTTGGTGCTGTACACGTTGCACTGGATCCAGGATTCTGCCCCTGTGAGCGACTTCGGTTCATGGTAGCCCAAAGCGATGGCAAGGAAGAATATCTCCTTATTGTCCAGTGTGTCCAGCTCCAGAATTTTCTTCGCCTTCAGCGCATCCAGCCATTGCCGGCGACCCGCAGAAAAATTAGTGCGTTCCTGCGCCATATGCCTCGACTCCTTCCACCCGGCTCTCGTCAGCCGACAATTTCAATCTGCGTACCGTCGCTGCACGTTCGTAAAGCGACGCCACAGCCGGCGAATACTCGTCCGGCGTGAACAGCATGATGATCTGTTTCTCTTTCGCCACGTCCAGCAGCGCCTGCGCCATGCGCTCCCGATTGGCATCCGACACACGCCCCAACGGCGAGTCGATCACGAGAGGACAGTTCTTCCCGGAAATCTCGTGCACTGCCAGCGTAAAGGAATACGCCAGCGCCATTTTTTCCGTTTCCGACATGGAGTCAGTCATCACCCGATTCTCCCGGTCGTATACTGTCACATTGTACGCGTCATCGATCAGAATCTTTCCAAAGGTGTTCGTCTTCCAGATCATCTCCGAGAAAAATTTCCATGTGAGCGCCTGCATGTTTTCTTTGGTCTCATTGACGATATGATCTTTGACCGCAGCAAAGGCATCGGACAAACGCCACAATACTTCGTACCTGGCCTTATACGCTTTCGCCGTATCGGCTTTTGCGTTCAGATTTTTCATTTCCCGGTCAAGCGTCTCCAGTTCCCTGCTGTACACACGCTCCTCACTTTCCAACTGCCCTACCTTGCGGTTGTGCTCACCGAGCTCCCGACGCAGATGATGAAGTTTCTGATCCATCTCTGTAAATTTCTTTCCACCCACATCGCCGCCATAACGGGAAATGGCGCGGTCTTTTTCTTCCAGCTGTACTTCCGCCTCTTTGATCCGGTTCTGCAGCGACTGCTCCTTCTGTAGCAGCTCCTCCCGCGCCGTCTCGTAAGACTCCGCTTCCATAATCAATTCCTCCAGCGGCGAGCGGAAACTACTCAGCAAATTGGCTGTCCGGGACGACAATTCATATTGATTCAAAAGGGCCTGCAGCTGCATGCGTGCCTCTTTCGTGAGATGCGTCCCACAGAGCGGACAGGGCATCTCCGGATGTTCGATGAGTTTCATGATCTGATCCCGATCAATGGACGGCGGCAGCTTCCCCTGCGTCGACTTCTTTTCGATATACGCATGAAGCGCCTTGATGCGCGGATACAAATTCAGAAGCGTCAGATATTTTCGCACAAATCCATTACGCTCTTTCAGAAAATCCTCCCATTCGCTGTTCAATTCTGCAAAATGACGGCTCAGGGCGTCTCTCTCCTCCTGAATCTTTTTAACCGGCTCATAACCTCTCAGCTGTGTCTCCAATTCATTGACTTCCTGCTCTTGCGACTGAATAGTGGCTCGCTCAAGAACAAGCTGTGCCTGGACACCTTCCAGTGTCTTCTGCTTGGCCTCCAGCTGCTGTTGTTTGACGCCGATATCCGGTATAGATGCCCCCTGCTTCCGATTCAGATCTTTTTTAATATTTTTCGTATGATTGACAATATTTTCCAGCAGGTTGACCTGGGCAATATTGTAAATGGAATCCCTGAGCGGCGTCCGGAAAAAATCGCTCAGTTTTTCACCGTCGAAGAAATAAAAATTATAAATGGCCTTGTCAAAATACTGTTTAACGATCAAATCCGCCGCTTCCCCTTCGCAGGCCTCGGAATTGCCGCCGTTCTGTGGAGTGATCACAGAAGAAAATGTCATCTTCTTCTGCGCAACTTTTTCGTTGGATTTTTTCTCATACCATACAGACCGTTTGAAATCAACGATATCTCCATCGATCAAAAAGCGAATCTCTACTGTGACGGGCACCTTCGCACCGGTCTCACTTTGTTGCAGAACCTTCGTATTGACCAGCGGCAGCCGTTTCCCTTCCTGCGAAGGCGTACTGCCCGGTGTCTCTTCGCCATAGAGGCACCAGATAATCATTCGAAGGAGCGTCGTTTTCCCTGTGCCGTTTGGCGCAATGAAAGCAAAAAGAAGGCTTGACGCACTGGCGCTTTTTTCGAAAGAGAACGCCCCCGTGCCATATTGGCGATAATTCTGAAACTGTATCCGTTTAATCTGGATCGCCATTATTGACTGCCCCCTTCATTCGCTTTCCGCTTCAGATAGTCCTCGATCACTTTGTCGTAAAGGCCCCTGTAATTGCTCTTGCTTTGGCTTTCCGACCGCAAAATTTTCATCATCATGCGTTTCATCTCCGGATCTACATCCAGCTTTTCGATCTGCTCATTGATCCGCCTGCTGATACTCATCAAACGCCACCCCTTTCTCCTCAAATATCCGATACACTTCTTCCCGATTGTCCGCATTCTCCGCGATGAAAGCGACCCGCTTCAGCTCGTTTTTAAGCAGCGGCTTATCTTCCGGTCCCAGAACAATCCAGTCAAAAATCTCCGACATGGCCTTCTCCTGACCCGGCCGGATGACCCGACCGATGCGCTGTATGTATTCCCGCGGATTCGTACTGTTGGCGAGCAGCATCGCCACCCGGGCCGATGTGATATCAATGCCTTCATCAAGGCATTTGATGCCCAGAATCACCTGCAACGTATGATGAGAAAAGTCCTCAATGATCTGCTGCCGATCCGTGAGTCCCGCATCATTCATTTTTTTTGCTGAGATTTCTTCCGTGATCTTCGCCCGGGTCACCCCTTTCGCCGCAAGGAGCTTCATACAGCCTTCCATCTGCTTATCCGACACAAACAGGATCATATCACGAATGGTCTCCGGCCGAAGCTTATCGAGGAGCCGTCCCAATGCAGGCAGTTTCTCCGCCGCATTCTTGACGATATTCGCACGATTTCTGTACTGTTTCTCCAGTGCTTCCTGTTCCGTATCATAAGGAAGATGCTTTTCTTTTCTGTGCTGAATTTCCTGATTCAGCCCGGCGATGATTTTTTGAATGCGCTTGTATTTCCGATATTCCTCTTCGCTGAGATCGACAAACTGCGGATGGTATACATACGGATTGAGAAACGGCCGACCCGTTACGGGATTGATCGTCCGAAGCGCATCCGCAATGGTGAATGTAAAAGATTTCTCCCCAAAATAATCACGGATGAGCCGGCTGCCCTCTTCGTCAAAAAGCCGCTCCGGCGTAGCGGACAGTCCCACGCGATATTCGTATTCGGGAAGCAGCGCGCGCCGCTGTTTATCCGCGCCGATAGCGTGCACTTCATCGCAGATGAACAGGATCTTCGTCCGGCCTTTATATTGATGAATCAGGTAAATAAACGCGTCGGAAGAAGCGGTCTCGTGAGTAGTAAAAAGGATTGCCTGCCGTACCGTGCGCCCCATGGCAAGCAGCAACATTTTCAAATCCCGCCGCCAATGAGGATTGCTCCCATCGATAATTGGCTCCTCGTCAAGCCGGATATGCAGCTTTTTCAGATCACCCTGCCACTGCCGGGAGAGCGTATTCTGCGGCGTGGCGACGATGGTCAGAAGCTGCGGTTCTTTCTTAAGCGTTTCCACCATGCAGCCGATGGCCGTCCTTGTCTTCCCCGTCCCCGTAGCCATCTCCATGAGAAGCGCACCGCGGTTATTCTTCCACTGCCGCACCGCCTCTTCTTGATGAGGAAAAAGGCTCAGTGTATTGGGCTTATCCTGTCCCGTGCGCGTCCCATACCGCCGCATGATGGAAAGTTCCATCACGTCATCCGGCCGCACGCGGAGGAGCTTTTCCCGAATCGCGTCGGGGATATCATAGGCTTCCGCTATGGCGGGGCGCTTATTTTTCCAAAATTCCATGAACTTCCGCAGGTCGTCTTTTACGTATTCCAACTGCCCCGGTTCCCACGACCGAAATACCTTGAATTCTTCAATATTCTCCGTCCATCCCTGAGCCGTCTCATTGACGGATCCCGAAAAGGAAATCTGATCGCCCCTATTATCGGTGATAATGCCCACTTTCTGATGAAAAAGGCTTTCCTGCGAGCGGCGGCCCACGACGATTTTGATTTTCAGCCGATCCTGTGCCAGAAGCCACGCCAACGCGCGAACGGAGTCATTAGCATTTCCCAGAAAATCCGAATCGCGAAAAAGCGCGTTATCCTCCCGAAGTCCGCCATAAGTTTGAATCGCATCATAATCGCTCCGCGACAGGGTCGGTGAAATCAGCAGGTACATCCGTCCGCCATTATGAATAAGCCCTTCAATGCCTCTGGCTGCGACAGTCAGCGCCGCCGAGCTGAAATAACCGGCGATGCGATAATACGCCGTCGCCTGCTCCAGCACCGGTACATAAAACGTGTCCAGCAAATGGGTTCTGCTCTCCTCCGTCTCATAGCTGGACCGCAATGTCAGATCCCGCAATCCCATTTTCTTTCCGCCTCTCTTTCCCCATGTCTTCCCCTGTCAGCTGCGGGAAGAAAACTGATCGTACTTGAGGTCAAAGTACCTCTTTGCCGCCTCTGGCTGACGGCGCTCAAAATCCAGCATCGCCTGCATGGGCGCGCAGATGCGCTTTGTTTTTTTCAGCGCCTGATTGGCTTCGCAGAACTGGCGGAAACTCATCTTCTTGAAAATTTTCGGCTGATTACACCACCGCGCCATGGCTACATACATGGATCGCAGCGGTGACGCTTTCCACGGCGTTTCATTTTTATTCTGATAACGCATGAGATATGGCAAACACTGGTACCGCATGAGCAGTTCGATTCGACGGAAAGCATTGAGAATATCCTCATCGTCGGTCGAGCGGAATCCCACCAGCACATAAAATTTGATGCTCTTTTTCTTCTTGTACCGTGCGATGATTTCAAGCTTGGAATGAATCAGATCGTAATCTTCAATATTATCAAAGGCAAACGTGTAGTCTCCGTCATAATTCGCAGAGAAAAGAAGCTGTGCCATCTCGTCCGTAAGCAGCCGTTCATCCAGCCCCTGTTTGAATTTGAACTTCTTTCCCGTGCGGATGAGCTCCGCCAGAAGCGGTCGCCAGTTTCGGTATCCGAAGAAATTGTCGTCCAGGAGACAGATGCGCTGCCTTTCTTCCTCATAAAATTCTGACAGACTGCTGTGCCGAAATACGCGGTTGTATTTCTGATTGACACAGAATCCGCAGTGACGAAAACAACCCCGCGTCAGGTAGCCCACGCTGTACTTCTGGTATTCCCGGAACTGCGTCCTGTACCGGGATAGAATAAACGGCTTTCCCTCCTTTTTCCGGCCCTCCTCCGCCTGCCGGATCTTTTCTTCAATCCAGGCATCGTACAGATGGTAATCGGGCAGGCAGTGTTCAATGACATGGGGCAGATTTGGCGCCCGGTCGAAGAAAAATCCCGTACCGCCCACGTTCACCGGAATCTTTCCTTCATACCAGCAGCCCACGGTCTTTTCCAGCCACTCCTCCACAGGCAGTTCGCCCGCATCCGGCTTGCCCACGCGAATCAGCAGTCCCTTCGGCTGACTGACTTGACGCAGCCATTCCGGTACCGGCGTATCGGTAAACACTTTGGCCACAAAGATGCGATCAAACACCTCAAGGCCGTCATAATCCGTTTTGAGCACCACACTTTCCGGCGGCAGATTTTTTATTCCCTTGTAATATCCGGCAATTTTTTCGCAGACCAGATTCGGAAACCGATGTTTTTTCCGGCCAATCAAATCGGCGTCGATGATAGCGATTTTCATAAAACACCTGTGTCAAAAAAGAATTTTTTCTTTGTACTGCAAGTTCTCATTCACAAATTCTTTGATTTTATCCGGCTTGGCCTGAAGGCCAAATTGCATCTGAATGAGAGTCTGCAGCTCCCGGATGGAGAGCGCTTCCTGAGCCTTATCGGCCACATGAGCAAATAAATCGCTCACCGAAAGTGGCTTTCCCGGCGCACCATTATAAAAGAGTTCACCGCCCCCGCAAACGAGGCTTGCAAAATCGTCTTTTGCTGTCGATAAGACAGAATTATAAAAGAAATCAGAAAGCCCGGCGTCCACCCATGGCAGGGTAAAGCCATGCCTCCGCAGGGAATATACGGTAAAGAGCGCACCTTCCGGCACAAACGCCCTGACGTTCTGGCAAAAAGCACGGACGCCTTCCGCCGTGATGCCCCGTTTCGCCAGTTCTTTCCCACTGTAGAAAATATCCGGCTCGACCTCCAGCACACGGCAATCGGCTGCGAGTTTTTCCACAGCAGCCCCGAAAGGCGAATAATTTCGGTAATAATGCTTATCCCGCAAATCGACGATATCCGTCGATGTCAAAACATGCGTGAACAAATCGGCCGCCGAATCATAAGTCTCCCGCACCACATAATTGCCATGTGATTCAAATCCCAGCTGATGCAGCATATACGCATTGATATCCCAAGGCTTTCCATCCCACGCGACTTCCAGATAAATTTCGATAATCTCCTTCTTTGTGTAAAAATCCTCCGTAAGACGCGTTTTCATGTCCGCCAGAATCTCTGCCGGGAGAGATTTCCAGTGAATCCGATATTCTCCGCCATAACAGTACTGGTCAAAATCCTGAAGCGGTGCATTGCCCTGAAACGTCTGTATTTTTACACCATATTCTTTCGCATACAGTGAAATGAAGTCTGCTTTTTTGACGGGTTCGTGCTCCAGAATGAACTGGTAAATCTGGTCATACCGGTTTGGCTTCCCTATCCGTATGGTAGGCATCTTTGCAAAGGTCACCTGATGGTGCTCATCCAGCCCCGCGTTGCGGTCGTCCCGCTGCCAGATTTTCCGCAACAGATTGTGTAGTTCATATTCATCATGAATATCGTAGTCGCGCATCACATCGGGCAGGTCTCGGAAAAATTTCAGAGCAGAGTACTCCACGTCCTGCAAACGCTCCAGCTGCAGTGCCTCCAGCAGCGCGCTGTAATCGTGACTCGGAATATCGTAATATCGGAGACTCTTTCTCCGATTCCACAGGGTATAATCAGCGGAAGCCAAGTGATCAAAATACCTCAGGTCAACGCGAAATGAATCGTCATCCGCCAGCCCCAATTTTTCAAGTAGTTCCTCATATCGTGCTTTCAAATCCACGCAGCGTGTTCGCTCCTGCGCATACTTCTCGACAATGTATCGAAGAAGCGCCGGTCTGTTTTTCCGTACTTTCTTTCCATTGACAATAAAATCCCCGTCAATCTCCTCTGCCCTTACCTGTGCCCGCCGCCGGGCGTCCGCGTCCAGCTCTCCATCCACCGCAATGCGCCGCAAAGTTTCCGCCCGCATGGAAGGTTCCCTTTCGTCCGGCTCTGGAATATTTTCTATCATCTCCAGATAGCGCGTCGTCCGGTCCGGCAGATTCAATACGTACTGCACGTCGGAAGACTCCAGTGCCGGATACTTCTCCCAGAAATACAGATACCGCATTTCTTCCACTTTCAGTTTTGGCGACAGCCACCGTTTCTGTATCTGCCGCACCCGTTCCCGCGTAATGCCGGTCGCCTGTGCCGTCGCTTCCAGAGTCATTCCATCCAATCGCAGGGAGATGATTTTCCGATTCCGCTCGTGAGGAATGCGCTGCACATGTTCTTCCAAAGTCGGATACACCAGATACGCCATGTGTCCATATAACCGAATCTGCTGCGCCCTTGCCATGCCTCTCAGCAGCTCTTGTACCCGGTCCACATCGTGAAATAGTTCGGGCAGCAGCGCCACCAGCTCCTCCAGGCTCGCTCCTTTCCCACGGGTCGTATCCAGAAAGCGGCCCATTTTCTGACAAAAGAGCGCGCGAACTATAGTCCACTCCCAAAGCAGTCCCAGCGCTGCGGCTTCCCCCTGCGACTTGTCAAATTGCCGCTCTTCTAAATATTTCCGGATATTTCTTGAGGGAAGATCCAGCATTCTTCCAATCTCCACGGACCACGCCCGCCAATCCACGGCGGGTATCTTATTTACCTCACGAGAGAGCGCGTTGCTCTGCACGTTCACTTCTGCCAATGGCGGACGAGGCTGTTGCATCGCCTTTTTTATTTTTTCAATTTCCGGCAAAAGGAAATCCAGACTCTTTTTCCCAAGATTGCGTATGTTAAGCCACTGATCCTTCGGGTAATCCAGCATGTCCTTTACCGTATTTATGTGGCTTCGCTTCAAGCAATTAAAAACTCTGTTTGGAAAATTTAAGTTCTCAATAGGCGTGCCACAGGAAATCCACTGGTACTTTCTGTATTCTTCCGAAGTACCCTCCTCTGCGCATATGGTGTTGGAAATTGAATCGGCTTTTCCCTCATGCACTTCACTGCTGTTACTTGTTTCATCTGATATCCCCGTGATTGTTTTCTCTTCAGCAGGTTTGGCATCCGCCTTCTGCACATTTGCCGTCGAAATCGGTTCCTCTTCGGCAGAATGAATCGCGCCATCGCTTTGCGCCGTCTTCTCTGCGTTGTTGCCGCCGCCATGGAAAGGCCCGGACGTCTCCATAACGTCATGCCCAACAAATTGATATAAATCATACGAGGACACCGAAGATTCATCGGTCTGCTTCGGCAGGGAAGTCTCCTCCGCAGATGCTGGGATCGTCGCAGCCAATACAGCCGCCTTCTCCTCCCCGGCTTTCTTCGCAGGTGCCTCCTCCGTATCATCTCCGCAGATCTGCCATTCCGCATCCTGACTTCCATACTGCAGATATCGATCATACAAACAGCGCCTGGTGCGATACATCTCAACAATGTCCTGAACGCGTACGTCGGCGGCGCCCATGAGCCCCCGCTTTCCCTGCGTCATGGCATACTCCAGTTTTCCAAACTGCGTCTCCAGATTGAAGCGGGAAACCATAATGCATTTGGAAGAGAGTTCCCTTTTCTGCATGTATCGGTTCAACGCCTTCTCCAGCCGATCCAAAATCGCCTTCCGGCTGCCCCGTCCCTGTTCGACAGCCAGGTACGCATCCAGCAGCAACGCCATTGTATATGAATTCCACACAGAGCCCGTTTGCACGGTCTTTCGCATTCTCATCAGTCCTTAATTCTTATTTTCCTTGTATAAAAGGCTCTATACAAAAGTTACCACTCCCCCCCCCTAAAGTCAAGAAGCGTCTTATTTTTATTGATTTTCCTTTGCTCCCGCGAAGGCCGCGGTGGGCCTCTCCGACGCGCTCCCCATGCTGGTGTTCTTCTTCTTCCTGCTGGGCTTCGCCGTAGCGAATATCGTGCCCGTGATGTACACGCTCATCGAAAAGCAGCGGGACATGCCCATCCATGCCGCCGTGACGGCAGTCACCGCCATGGGCTACGCCGGCGTCCTCCTCGGGCCGTCCATTCTCGGCTTCA
>UQYL01000025.1 GCA_900545365.1 uncultured Dialister sp.
GAAGCTGCTGATAAAGAGAGAAACGTCTACAGAAATGTAGGCGTTTTTCATTTATGTGAGAGAGGAAAACTTCCGGTTGGCGGAAGGGGACCGGGAGGAACAGGCAGAGCCGATAAAGAGAGAAAGCACTTACAGAGATGTGGGTGCTTTTTCATTTATGTGAGAGAAGGAAAAGCACTTATAGAAAACGGACAGTTTCCGGCAGGACAACATGGGGTTGCCGGCGCTGCGCGGGAATGCGGCGCATCAGTGTATGGGAGACCGCATTGCCCGTGTTGGAAGAAAAGCGACATAAACGAAATCCTTTTTGCTCGATGAGAGACAACGCAGGTTCTGTGTGGCAGGGCCGTATCGCCTGCGGGGAAGTATTTTCCCTTGCCTGTACGTGCGGGGATAAAGCCGCTTGCCGCGTGTGTGCTTGGCGGTACCCATAGGGGAAATGGAATTTTTAAAAGCGGATATTTTTTATAAAAAATGTGAGATACTGAATTGTATTTAAATAGAACACTAAAAAATGGTTGAAAAATTAAAAAATAAATGATACTATCTTAGTAAATGAGAAAATTGTAGCATAAAATGATGAAAAGATTAGAGCGCGCACTGACGGGAACGGAGAATTGGAAATTTTTGAAAAGTGTGATATACTTTCATTATTAGATAAGCCTAAAAAACAAATAAGGCATAAGGAAACTAGGAGACTTATTCCTTGTTGCGGATTGGGCATTATTTTTTATAAAGGAGTGAAGAATATGAAAAAGATTCTCGCAATGGTAGCAGCTGCTGCGCTCTCTCTCGGCGCATCCGCTTACGCGGCAAATCCGTTTGCTGATGTGTCCACCTCCGACTGGGCGTATCAGGCAGTGGCTGATCTCTCCGATCAGGGCATCGTGGAAGGCTACCCGGACGGCACTTTCAAGGGCCAGACGAATATCACCCGCTACGAAATGGCACAGATCATCGCCCGTCTGATGGCGAAAGAAGATCAGTACAATGCGGAACAGCGCGCGACCATTGACAAACTGGCCGGCGAATACGCTGACGAACTCGACACCCTCGGCGTGCGCGTAAGCAACTTGGAAAAGAAAGTGGGCAACATCTCCTGGAGCGGCGATGCCCGCATGCAGTACCAGGATCACGGCGACTACGGTGACGATACCTGGGGCGCGCGTGCGCGTATCAACCTGTCCGGACAGGTCAATGACAAAGTCACGGTAGAAGGCCGTCTGGTTTCTGAATTTGACCTGAAAGATAATTCGGAAGACAATAGCTCCGATGTGACCATGGACCGCATCCACGTGGTCTATGCGCCGACGGATAACTTTGCCTTTGATATGGGCCGTACCGGCGTGGGCCTCTCTCAGACGGGCATTTTCATGGATGAAGACGGCTACTTCGACGGCATCGTCGCTGACTACAGCACGGATACATTCTTTGCAAAAGCAGGCTACGGACGCTTTGACGGCGGTGTGGAAGACATTGGCGGCGGAATTCCTTTCAACCTCCATGATTATGAAGCGTGGTTCGTCAATGCGGGCGGCAATATCGCAGACCGTGTCGATCTCTCCGCATTCTATCTGCAGTATGCCAGCAAGGGCGAGCTTAGAAATCAGGGCGTGCTCGGCAATTATGCGGATGATGTTGCCGTATGGGGCGTCGGCGCGGGCATTGACGTGGGCGGCGGTTTTGTCGTCGACGGCGACTACATCAAACACGCCGATGATGTGACCGACGACGCGTCCATGTGGACAGCGGGCCTCACTTACGGCGAAGTGGACATCGAAACGCCGGGCTCCTTCTCTGTCGGCGTACATTATGCGGATGTGGATGCAGATGCATATATCGGCGCAAACTCCGCATGGGATATGACCGATCAGCTCGAATCCTCTATTCTGGGCGGAGCGAAATTCTGGGTCGCTAAAGCGGGCGTCGCTGTCATGCAGAATGTCGAACTGGATGCGTATTACTACTTCGCCGGCGATGCGAAAGAATCCGGCGCGGAAGATCCGGATGACACCTTCGGCGTGGAACTGAATTATTTCTTCTGATAAAGAAAATGGGAAGGCTCCTTACGGGGCCTTCTTTTTTTGCACTCAAACGCGGGCACCGGCGCAGACGGCATGGGCGGGGAGCTGCACCCGTGTCAGACAGAAGGTACGCAGGCGGTGCGGCGACCGGTATCGGAAGGTGGTTTCCCAGGCAGGCGAAGCGGTTTTGTGTGTGAATTTGAGAAAAGAAAACTCCCGCGGAACTCGATAAGGAGTCTGCGGGAGTTTTGGGCTCATCAACATATTTACTTCTGAAAATGAGGGGCGTGCGGCACGCCGGTTCAGCTTTCGCGAAAGGGCACCGGCACGGCTTCCCGGAGGTGGAAGGACCAGAGCCAGAGGCCGGCGACGGGCTTTTTGAAGATGCGTTCCGCTGCCGCGCCGTAGATCCGGAGCTGCCGCTGGTAGTGATCCCGGAGGAGGCTTCCTTCCGGCACCCGGTCTGTCTTGTAATCGATGATGGTGAGTGTGTCGTCTTTTTCCGCGAGGCAGTCGATGGCGCCCTGGAGGAAGATCTGCTCGTCTTTTTCGCAGTGGGGATAGAATTTCCACGCCGGGAGGAGGATGGAGAAGGCCATTTCCCGGCGGAGGATGTCGGCGCTCCGCACGAGGCTGCCCAGCGGGCCGGTGAGGAAGGCGCGGATGTCGCCGAGGGGCCCGCTGCCGAGGAGGACGCGCGCTTCTTCCGCGGTGAAGGCGTTTTCCGCGGCGAGGCGCTCGATCTCGGCGCGGATGGCATCGTCGTCCGTGCTCATGCGGGCGAGGTCGAGCTTTTCCATGGCCTTGTGCATGAGCGTGCCGTAGGCGGCTCCCCGGAGCGGCGCGCCGCTGTCCGAGAGGAAGGCGGGAGGCGCGGCAAAGTCCGGCGGGAGGGGCGCTTTTTCCGGGATATCCCCGGCGACGACGCGGGAGGGCATGTATTCTTCTTTTTCCGCTTCCGCCAGCTGCACCGCGGCGGTGGCGGTGAGTTTGGCCGGAGTGTCCGCCGCGCCGGGATGCCCGTAGCGCCAGGCGAAGCGCTCTTCCACCCAGTCCGGTGCGGGGCCCGCAGGGGCGGCGAGGAAACGGGAGACCGGCTGCGCGCCGTCTGTTTCGCTTTCCACCGCGGGGGCAGCGTATTCGGCGACGGTATGGAGGGCAAAGGCGAAGCGGGGCGCGCCGTCTTTTTCGGAGACGTAAGCCGGGACGGCGTCGGCCATTGTCCAGGCGTTTTCCATGGAGCGGCTTCCCGCGGCGGCGGGCATGATCCAGTCGAAATAGCAGGAAGCGCCGGTGATGCGGTAAGCCGGAAGGGGCGGGATGATGTTCTCCGAGCCGGTGAGGCCCTGGAACCACCCGGACAGGGCGGAAGCGGCGTCTTTGACGGCGCCGGTGATGATGAGCTTATCCCGGGCGCGGGTCATGGCTACGTAGAGGAGGCGCGCTTCTTCGGCGAGGCTCTCCCGGCGGATGTCCTGACGGACGGCGTACCAGTACAGGGTGGGCCAGCGGCAGAGGCTGTCCCGGTCGAACCGGTGGAGGCCGAGCCCTTTTTCTTTATGGAGGATCGCCGGCTGGATGAGTTCTTTCTGATTGAAGCGGGAGCCGCATCCCGCGAGGAAGACCACAGGAAATTCGAGGCCCTTGCTTTTGTGGATGGTCATGATGCGCACGGCAGAGGCGTCGATGGGCGGTGCGGTGCGCTGGCGCAGGCGGGACTGGCTGTCCGCCGTTTTCTGGAGGTACCGGAGGAAATGATAGAGGCCGCCGATAAACTGGCCGTCCCAGACGCGGGCGGTCTCACAGAGGGAGAGGACCCGCGCGCGGCGGAACGCGCCTTCCTGCATGCCGGAGAGGTAGGCGAGGAAGTCCGTATCGGCCAGGATGGCCTCCAGGAGCGGAGCGGCTCCGGTCTGGCGGGAGAGGGCGCGCCATTTTCGGTACCGGTCGAGGAAACGGAGGCACCGCAGGGCTTCGCCGCCGGAAAGGATGTCTGTGGCCTGAGGGAGCGCTTCCCAGAGGGAGTCCCGGCCGCGGAGGCGGAGGCGGGCCAGCGATTCGTCGGAGAGCCCGCAGAGGGGGGAGCGGAGCACGGCGGCGAGGGCGAGATCCTGCCGGGGATTGTCGAGAATTTTGAGGAGAGCCCAGAGGATCTGGATTTCCATGGCGGAGAAGAGATCGTCCGTCTGACCGCACACGGCGGGGATGCCTTCAGCGCGGAGCGTCTTGATGATGACGGGCGCTTTTTTGTCCACCGCCCGGAGAAGGATGACGATGTCGCCATAGCGGAGCGGGCGGAAGGAGCCGTCTTTTTCCATGACCTGCTTCCCTTCGCGGAAGAATCGGCGGATCTTTCCGGCGATCATCTGCGCTTCCAGCTCGGTCTTGTCGAGGTCGTTTTCGCTCTCCTCTTCCGCTTCTTCTTTGCCGGACAGGTCGAGGAGATCGATATCCACGGCGCCGGCGATGAAGGAATCCGGCGCGCCGTCCGATCTCCGGCCCGGATGGAGGGCTTCCGCGTCGCCGTAGTCGAGTTCGAGAGGGGCGCGCCCGCCGTCTTTGCGGAGGAGCTGTCGGAAGATGAAATTCGCCGCGGTGAGGACGGCGGGGTCGCTGCGGAAATTCTGGTTCAGGTCGATGCGGCGGCCATTTTCCCCATCCCGGAAGGTCTCGTATTTCCGGAGGAAGATGCCCGGATCGGCTTGGCGGAAGCGGTAGATGCTCTGCTTGATGTCGCCTACGAGGAAGCGGTTCTTTCCGTCGGAGATGAGGGCGGTGATGATCTCCTGAAGGTCGTTGGTATCCTGGTATTCATCTACCATGACTTCCCGGTATTTTTTCCGCAGGGCGAGGGCCGTCTCCGAAGGAATAAGCCGGTCCGGCGCGCTTCCTTCTGCGAGGAGGAGGCGCAGGACGAGGTGTTCCATATCGTTGAATTCGAGGAGCCCCTCTTTTTTCTTGCGCGCTTCGTAGGCGCGGGAGAAGTCGAGGAGGACTTCGGAGAGGACCTGCGCGATGGGAGCGGCGGCGGCCAGATCGGAGAGCCACTGCGCGGGCGGGATGGAGAAGTAGGTGTCCGCCAGGTCTTTCACGCCCTTTTTGACGGCGTCCCGGAGGCGGGCGATGTCTTCTTTCCGGCGGAGGCGGGCTTCGGTGCTCTCCTTCTTCGGCAGAGGTTTCAGACGGCGGAACGTCACGGCCTGCACGGCGCTGTGCCATTCGCCCCACGTGCGGCAGCGGCCGGAGGCGAGATAGGAAATGGCGGCGTATTCGTCGGACACCGCTTCTTTATAGGGCGCGAAAAAGAGTTCGTCCGCCTCGACGGCGCGGAGGATTTCCCGGTACTTGCTCTCCCACGACGCGGCGGCGTCCCGGAAGGAGGCGAGGAGCTCCGCCGTCCAGGGAAGATCGTCCGGCGTTGCCGCGGCCTGTACGCCGTAAGGCAGGGCGAGGCGGCAGAGAAATTCTTCCGGGAAAGCAAGGGAGCGGGAAAATTCGTAAATGCGCCGCACCGTTTCCCGGAGATTCGTGTCCTGGTAGCCGGAGGAGAAGAGATCCACACAGTCCCGGAAGCGGGGATCGTCTTTTTCGTACCACGAAAGGAAGACTTCCGAGAGGACTTCGTCCTGAAGGAGGTATTTCTCGTTTTCATCAGAGAGGATGCGGAAATTCGGGTCCATGTCGAGGAGGTAGAAATACTGGCGCAGCACGGACTGACAGAAGGCGTCGATGGTGGAGATGGACGCGCTGCCGAGGAGAGTGAGCTGCCGCTGGAGGTACGCCGCGCGGCGGCGGTTTTCTTCCGTCGGTGCGGTCTCAAGGGCGCGGGCCGCGCCGGAGAGCTCCTGTGAGAGTGCTTCGCCGATGCGGCTCCGCATTTCCGCCGCGGCGGAACGGGTGAAGGTGAGGACGAGGAAGGCATTCACGTCCGTCGGGTCATCGGGGTCGGTGATGCGGCGGATGATGCGCGCCACGAGGACGGCGGTCTTGCCGCTCCCGGCGGCGGCGGAGAGGAGGAGGCTGTCCCCTCTGGCGGAGAGGGCGCTTTCCTGCGCGGGTGTCCATTTCATCTGGCTCATAGTGATTCCTTTCCCTGTCCTTCCGGATCAGACGGCGCGCCGCGGAGTTTTTCTCTGACGGCGCTGTCGCTTTCCGCGGCGATCTCTTCATAGGCATTGCCGGGGAGCTTCGGGTCGAAGCGGCACACGCTCCGGTAGAGGCAGTACGCGCAGGGGGAGCGGGTCTTATTCCAGCGCACGGGGCGGATGGGGATCTGTCCCGCGCGGAGGCTCTCATAGAGGGCGGCGAGGCGCTGCTTCGTCATGGCGAAGAGGGCCTGCATTTCTTCCAGGGTGAGCACGGGGGAGCGGGCGGTGAAAGCGCCGGTCTTCGTGTATCCCACGGGCAGGATGGATCCCTCCGTGCCGACGCGGCTGTCCAGGGCGGCGAGGAAATCCCGGTCGCTCAGGAAGTACCCGGCGAGCTGTTTCTGCGGCTCCGCGGGCGCGCCGCCTGCCGGTACGGGCACGGTGCGGGTCTCGCCGCGGAGGTAAATATAGAGGAGGGCCCCCGGCAGGAGCGACTGATCGCCGCTCTCCAGGACGGCCATGAGGTAGGTGATGAGCTGGAGGCGGTACCCCGCGGCGATCTCGGAGAGGGTGAGATCGGGCGTGCCCGTCTTGTAGTCGCACACCACGGCGGCCCCGGCGGCTTCGTCCAGCCGGTCCACATGACAGTCGATGAAGAATTCCCGCTTCGCTTCCGTCTCGATGCGGAGGCGGAAATCCGCTTCCATGGCGACAGTATCGGCGGTCCCGGAGCGGCTCCAGTCGCGGAAGCGGCGGAGCGCGGCGCGGAAGGTGCGGTCGAGGGCGCTCTTTGTGTACTGCGCGGCGGCATCGGAGAGGAGCGCCCCCGATTTCACCCGGGGAGCCACTTTTTCCGCGATGTCCCGGGAGACGGCGTCAATCTCTTCGTCGTCCGCGTCCCGCCACTGGCGCTGCTGCTTCTTCATGAATTCGCCGAAGCTGTGGAGCCCCGCGTGGAGATAGCGGCCGAAATCACGGGCATCCATGCGGCTCCGGTCTCTCTCGTCCAGCCGCAGCCCGTACCGGAGGAAGTACTGATAGGGGCAGGCGCGGTAGGTCTCGAGGCGGGTGACCGAGGTGCGGAAAGGCTTTCCCCGGAGGAAGAGCTGCCGCACCACGGCTGCCGGGAGCGGAGCGGCTTCATTTCTGTAGGAGAAGCCCTGCGCTTTCTGCGCGAGGAGGCGGGCCGTGTCTTTCCGGGAGAGTGCCCAGTCCCGGAGGGGCTGCCAGATGGAACCTTCCGCGGGAGGCCCTTCCCGGAGCGCCGACGGAAGGAGGGCGAGGGCCTGATCCGGTGTGACGAGGAAGGAGCGGTCTTCCGTGGCCGGGCCGGGGAGCTCCGCCGTCCGCTCTGCCGTGAGATAGCCGAGGGCGGCGAGGCGGGCCAGCAGCGGAGAAGGCGTGTGCTCCGCGCCGTCCGCGCCGGCGGCGGACCAGGAAATGTAGAGCGCCTGCCGGGCCCGGGTGAGAGCGAGGTAGGTGTAGAATTCTTCCTGCGCGATGAGAGACATCAGGTCGGGACCGAAAATGAGGCGTCTCGACGAACGGAGCGACCGTTTTTCTTCTTCCGAGAGAAGTCCCCCTTCTTCGATGCGCGCGGGGAAAACGCCTTCTTCCGCGCCGAGGAGGAAAACGGCTTTCGCTTCCATGGCGTAGCCCCGGTCGATGGCAGTGACCGTCACGTGGTCGAGAGTGGGCGGGATGATGGAAAAGGTGAGCGACGAGAGGCCGTCTTCCGCCATGGAGAGGAGCTCGGCGCCGCTTACTTCGTCGCCGCCCGCGGCGCGCACCAGATCATCCAGCAGGGAGAGGACTTTTTTCCACACCTGGAGATGGGGCCGCTCCCGGGTCTCCGCGAAGCTCATCTCATCCCAGCGGGCGAGGGTATCCGGCACGCGCTGCTCCATGAACCACCGGTAGAGAAGAGCGCATTTTTCCGAGACGGTCTTCGCTTCGCGCCATCCGTCCTCGAGAGGAATGAGAAAATCCAGCAGCTGCTGACGGTACCGGTTCATGCGGTTCAGCTCTTCCAGCTCGCCCGGCGTGGGCATGCCGCTGTCGTCTTCCAGCTGGAAGGGGCTGTGGAATTTCCACACGCTCTTCCACTGGCTGCGGCGGAGGCCCGTGCGGAGGACGTAATTTTCCAGGCGGTCTGTATCTTCCGGCGCGAAGGCGCGGAGCAGATCCGTCTTGAGGAGCGGAAAGAGGAGATCCTTCGTCCAGCCCTGCCACGGGCCTTTTTCGCCCGCGGCGAGGAAGCGGAGCAGGCTGTCCGTGAGGACGACGAGGGGGTGATTCTTCATGGGACGCCGCTTGTCGATGAAAGCGGGAATGCGGTACGTTTCAAAGCTCCGCCGCAGGAGCTCGGCGTAATCGTCGCTGCGCAGGAGGACGAGGATATCCCGCCAGCGGAATCCGTTTTCCCGCACGAGCAGGGCGATCCGCCGGGCCGCGTCGTCCGCTTCGGCGGCAGGCTGCGGCGCTTTTGTGATATAGATGCCCTGTTCCGGGAGCGTCCGCGTGGCGGGCGGATAGACGCAGGCTTTCGGGAATGGCCGGAAAAACCGGTCCGCCAGCTCCCGCACGCGGGGACAGGTGAAGCGGTGCGGCTCGGTGAGGACCGCCGCGTCTGTCCGGCCCGCTTCTCCGGAGAGCGTCTCCCACAGGCGGAAAGGCCGGTCGAAGAGGGGGACCCCGGCAGATTCTTCCGGCGGGTCCATGGGAAGGGTCACCGTGACTTCCTCCGCCGCCGCGGCGAGGGCCGACACAATGGCCGTCTCCTGCGGCGTCATGCCGCTGTAGCCGTCGATCCAGACGCGGGCTTCCCTGATCTGCCGTGACCGGGGGATGCATTCGGCGAGCTTGTCATACATGCTGCCGCGGTAGCGGAAATGACTGCGCAGGTAGCCGTGGTACGCGGAGAAGATGAGCGACAGGTCGGCGAGCTTCCGTCCGAGCGGCGTTTCGCCTTCTTCCTCCGCCGCCGCGCGGAGGTCGGCTTCTCCGATGCGGAAAGAATCGAGCTGATGGAAGAAGGAAGAGAGGGCCGCGGAGAAATGGGGCTGCCGCGCCGCTTCCCCCATCTGGCGCAGCTCGCCCCGCCGTTCCGTGAGGAGGCGGCGCAGGATGATCTGCTGCACCAGCGGCGAGAGCGCTTCGCCCGTGTCCTCCCGGAGCTCCTGGAAGACGCGGTACGACAGGCGCGTGAAGCCGCACACCGTGACGTCGGCGAAACCGCCGCCGGGGAATGCCGCCGCCAGCATGGATTCCGCGCGGAACGTGGCCTGATCCGGCACGAGGAAATAGGCCCGCCGTCCGGGGGCCTCCGTTATATATCGGGCGATCTCGGCGCAGCACCGGGCAGTCTTGCCTGTGCCGGCGCGGCCAAAGAGAAAATGAAGGGACATGGAACGCTCCTTTCTTTTGCTTCCCTTATTATATATGCCCGGCGCGGGCCGCGCCATTTGCGGGCCCTCTCTTTTGCGCGGGCGGAGAAAAATGAGCGCCGGAAATTTTCCGGGCGCTGAAATTTGAGCGCTCCCCGATGAAAAGCGGAAGAAATTTTCATATGCCGATTTGATATGATTGATTGCATCTGCGGGAATGCATGAAAAAGAAGGGGAAAATGAGAATGAGAAAAGCCAGAAATCCACAGCGGAATTGCCTGCTCCCGTCGGCGCCGGAGGCAGTTATTCACAGGCCTCCTTTCACAGCGCGGATTCTCAATAAAACACAAAATAAAATTTTCCAAATGCCTTACCATACCATATCTTGTATATTCCGGCGATTTTTCAGAAGTGGACAGGGGGCGCGCCGTCCCGTATAATAAACTGCGAATGCTTCGGCCCGCGGGGCCGTTCGTATACAAGGAGGAAATCATGCTGGAAGTCATCAAACGCGACGGCAAGAAAGTGCCTTTCCAGAAGGAAAAGATCGCTGCGGCTATCGAGAAGGCCATGAACAGCTCGAGCGGCATTTATCAGGAAGGCGTGGCGGACAAGATCGCCGCGGAGATCGAGGAATACGCGAAAGGCCTCGGCCATTCCATGACGATCTATTCCATCGAGGACCAGGTCTATTACAAACTGCTGGACAATCACAATCCCGCTACGGCGAGGGCCTACGAAAATTACAAGGCCATGCAGGCCTTCAAGCGCCACATCAATACGACCGACGACGGCGTGCTGAGCCTGATCCGCCAGACGAATGTGGATGTCATGGACGAAAACTCCAATAAAAACGCCCACGTGGTCTCCACGCAGCGCGACCTCATCGCGGGGGAAGTCTCCAAGGACATCGCCCGGAGAAAGCTCATCCCTCTCGATATCGTGCAGGCCCATGACAGCGGCGCCATCCATTTCCACGACATGGACTACATCATTCAGCCCATGTTCAACTGCTGCCTCATCAATCTGGAAGACATGCTCCAGAACGGCACGGTCATCAACGGGAAGAAGATCGACACGCCGAAATCCTTCCAGGTGGCGTGCACCGTGACGACGCAGATCATCGCGCAGGTGGCGAGCGGCCAGTACGGCGGTCAGAGCATCAACGGCGTGGACCGCATCCTCGCGCCCTTCGTGCGGAAGTCCTATGAGAAATATCTCGCCGCGGTCATCGAAGAGCAGAAAGAGATCTACGGCATCGAGCCGGATATGGAAAAAGCGGAAGAGATCGCCTGGAAGCGCACCCGCAAGGAAGTGAAAGACGGCATCCAGACCATCCAGTACCAGATCAATACGCTCATGACGACGAACGGCCAGGCGCCTTTCGTGACGCTCTTCATGTATTTCCAGCCGGATTACGAATACGCGAAGGAAGCGGCCATGATCGATGAAGAAATTCTCGAGCAGCGCCTCCAGGGCATCAAGAACGAGCAGGACGTGTACGTCACCCCGGCGTTCCCGAAGCTCATCTACGTGCTGGACGAGCACAATGTGCATCCCGGCAGCCCCTATTACTACCTGACGGAGCTCGCCGCGAAGTGCACCGCCAAGCGCATGTACCCCGACTACATCTCCGCGAAAAAAATGCGGGAGATCTACGAAGGCAATGTATTCAGCCCCATGGGCTGCCGCTCCTTCCTCTCCCCGTGGAAGAATAAAGAAGGCAAGTACGTCTGGGACGGCCGCTTCAATATGGGCGTCGTCTCCATCAACCTGCCCCAGATCGGCATCCTCGCCCGGGGCGATGAGAAGAAATTCTTTGAGATCCTCGACAAGCGTCTCGAGCTCTGCCACAGGGCGCTGCTCCTGCGGTATGACCTCCTGAAGGACATCACCAGCGACGTCTCCCCCATCCACTGGCAGTACGGCGCCATCGCCCGCCTGAAAAAGGGAGAAAAGGTCTTCCCGCTCATGCAGAACGGCTACGCCACGCTCTCCCTCGGCTACATCGGCATCTACGAAGCGTCCGTTCTCATCAAAGGCAAGACCCATACTTCGCCGGAAGGAGAAAAATTCGCGCTGAAGATCATTCACCGCCTCCGCGACGCCGTGGACAGCTGGAAGAAAGAGAGCGGCCTCGGCTTCGCCCTCTACGGCACGCCCGCGGAGAGCCTGACGAACCGGTTCTGCGCCATCGATAAGGCGCGCTTCGGCGAGATCAAAGACGTCACCGACAAGGGCTACTACACGAACAGCTACCACGTGGATGTGCGCGAGCCCATCAACGTATTCGACAAATTCCGCTTTGAGGCGCAGTTCCAGAAAGTCTCCACCGGCGGCTGCATCTCCTACGTGGAGATCCCCAACATGACGAACAATGTGGAAGCGGTGCTCACCATGGTGCGCTTCATCTACGACAACATCTGCTACGGCGAATTCAATACGAAGTCCGACTACTGCCACGTGTGCGGCTTCGACGGCGAGATCATCTGCAACGACGACAACGAATGGGAATGCCCGCGGTGCCACAATAAAGACCGCTCCAAGCTGACCGTCATCCGCCGTACCTGCGGGTATCTCGGCGAAAATTTCTGGAATGAGGGAAGGACGAAGGAGATCAAATCCCGCGTCCTGCACATCTGATGCGGTACGGACAGATCAGGCGGTATGATATCGCCAACGGCGTCGGCATCCGCACGTCCATCTTCGTGACGGGATGCACACGGCACTGCCCGGAGTGCTTCAATGTGGAATACCAGGATTTCAGCGCGGGCACGCTCTGGACGGAGAAAGAAACGGCGCAGGTCATCCGCTACATGAAGGATGACAACGTGGCGGGCCTCACCCTCCTCGGCGGCGAGCCCATGCAGAACGCGGAAGGCCTCACGGAAGTCGTGCGGGCCGTGAAAAAAGAAGTGCCCAAATCCGTCTGGGTCTACTCGGGCTACCAGTGGGACGAGATCCTCGCGGACCCGGTGAAGCGGGCGCTCCTCGAAGAATGCGACGTCCTCGTGGACGGCCCCTTCATCAACGCGCTGAAAGACCCCATGCTCCGTTTCCGAGGCTCCTCGAACCAGCGGGTCATCGATATTCAGAAGTCCCTCGCCGCAGGGAAGATCGTCCTCTACCGGGACGAGATCACCGGCGACGTGATGTAAAAAAGAAAGCAGGCTTTTTACGGGGCCTGCTTTTTTGCTGCCCGCTTTTCCGAAAGCGCAGGAAATTTCCCGGCGGTCTGGCCGGAGCAGCCGGACAATGAGAAGCACTGCCGGAAGAACGGGACGGGAAATGAACGGCCCCGGTCGGCGCGGCGGCGGACAATCAGCGGCGGCCTGCCGTTTTCCGGCCGATCTTCAGAAGTCATAAAAAATTTTCAGATCGTGCCGAAAATTCATTGACATTTATCAATATAACCCGTATACTGAAAACATAGGAAATTTAATTTTATCGATTTACAGCGCGGAGCGCTGATTAAAAAGGAGGAATATTATGTCTCTCAACGGAAAGAAAGTATGCGATTTCAGTGTCAAGGCTTACCAGAACGGTGAATTTATCGACGTCACCCAGGAAAATCTGAAGGGCCAGTGGAGCGTGCTCTTCTTCTATCCGGCGGACTTCACCTTCGTATGCCCCACGGAACTGGCGGATCTGCAGGACAAGTACGCGGAATTCAAGAAGATCGGCTGCGAGATCTACTCCGTATCCTGCGACACCCATTTCGTGCACAAAGCATGGCATGAATCGTCCGACCGCATCAGCAAGGTCGAATATCCGATGATCGGTGACCCCACGGGCGTTCTCTCCAAAGACCTGGACGTATACATCGAAGCGGCAGGCCAGACCGAGCGCGGCACCTTCGTTATCAATCCCGACGGCGAAGTGGTGCTCTACGAAGTGAGCGCAGGTAACATCGGCCGCAATGCGGATGAGCTCTTCCGCAAAGTGCAGGCGGCGCAGTTCGTTTACGAACACGGCGATGAAGTCTGCCCGGCAAAATGGCATCCCGGCGAAGAGACCCTGAAACCGTCCTTCGATCTGGTTGGCAAGCTGTAAGAAACGGAGGGCATCATGAGTGAATTTTATGATGCCGTGATAGTCGGCGGAGGGCCTGCGGGGCTTTCCGCCGCTATTTATCTGTCGAGGGCGCAGTTCCGCGTGCTGGTCATCGAGAAAGAAAAGATCGGCGGCCAGATCACGATCACCAATGAAGTGGTGAATTATCCGGGCATCCCGAAGACAGACGGCGTAAAACTGACGGAAGCCATGCACAGGCAGGCGGAGAGTTTCGGCGCGGAATTTAAGATCGCCGAGGTGAAGAGTCTCGATCTGGACGGCGACTGGAAAGTCGTCCATACGGACTGCGGCGACGTGAAGGCGCTCGGCGTGGTCTACGCGGCGGGCGCGCATCCCCGCCTGGCGGGCTTTGCCGGGGAGGAGACCTTCCGCGGCCACGGCGTGGCGTACTGCGCGACGTGCGACGGCGAATTTTTCACGGATAAGGAGATCTTCGTCATCGGCGGCGGATTTGCCGCTGTGGAAGAAGGGCTCTTCCTCACGCGGTACGGGAAAAAAGTCATCATGCTCGTCAGGGGCGATGATTTCTCCATTCAGGCGCCCGTCGTGGACGAAGTGAAGAAGCATCCCAAAATCGAGATCCACTACCATACGGAAGTGGCGAAGGTGGAAGGGGACAGCGCCGTCCGCTCCGTGACTCTCCGGAACCGGAAGACCGGGGAAGAAGAAAAAGTGACGGCTCCGAAGGGCGACAATTTCGGCGTGTTCGTCTTCGCGGGCTACGCGCCGGAAAACGAGCTGATCAAGGGTAAAGTAGAGCTGAATCCGCAGGGCTACGTGGTGACGGACCGCGACCAGAAGACGAATATCGACGGCGTCTATGCGGCGGGGGATATCTGCGTGAAAAATCTCCGCCAGGTGGTGACGGCGGTCTCCGACGGCGCCATCGCGGCGACGTCCCTTGAGAAATATCTGGGCGGTCAGTACCGGAAGCTCGGCCTCAAGCGGGAATATGTGAAGAAACCGGCGCAGGCGGAGGAAACAAAAGCCGCTCCGAAGGCGGAAGCGGGGGCTTTCCTCGACGACAGCCTGCGTCAGGCGCTCCTGCCGGTCTTCGCCCGGTTCGAGCGGCCCATCGTGCTCCGCCTTCACGAAGATGAGAGCCGCGCTTCGCAGGAAGACCGGAAGATCCTGGAAGAGCTGTCCGCGCTCACCGACAAGATCCGCGCGGAATTTGTTCCTGCCGTGCCGGAAATGAAGCACACCATCGCCGTATGTGATGAAAACGGACAGGATCTGGGCATGCGCTTCCACGGCGTGCCCGGCGGCCATGAATTCAATTCCTTTGTTCTCGCCATGTACAACGCGGCCGGCCCCGGCCAGTCTGTGGGCGATAAGAATCAGAAGCGCATCGAAGGCATTGACCGCCCGGTGCACATGCAGATCGCCGTTTCCCTCTCGTGCACCATGTGTCCCGATCTGGTGGCGGCGGCGGAACGCATCGCCGCGGACAATCAGAATGTGACCGTCGATGTGTATGATTTCCAGTACTACCCGGAAATGAAAGAAAAGTACAATATCATGAGCGTGCCCTGCCTCATCATCAACGGCACAGACGTTCATTTCGGCAAGAAAAATGTAGAACAGCTGCTGGATCTGCTCGGCGCGTGATCTGCGCAGAAAATATCCGCTCTTCTTCGGAAGAGCGGATATTTTTTTGAGGGAAATCAGCGCAGGGCGTCTTGAAATTTGTATTCGCAATGATGTATAATTTTTACATAGAGGAAAAATAAAAAAATATAAATTATTCATATCGTTAGAAAAGAAATATAACATACAGAGACGCGCTGACCCGATAAGGGTCACAGGAAGAAAAGAGCGTGAGAATGATGAGCAAAGATGAACGGCTGGCGTATATTGTGAAACGTCTGGAAAATGCAGACGGCGCGGTGCGGGGTGTGCAGCTCGCGGAGGAATGCGGCGTGACGCGGCAGATCATCGTGGGCGATATTTCGACGCTGCGCCGGAATGGGAAAAAGATCAATTCGTCTTCTCTGGGGTACCGCATGGCGAAGCCGAAGCGGCCCTGCTTCAAGCAGATCATGGCCTGCCGGGAGAGTCTGGATCGGATGCTGGACGAGCTCTATACCATCATCGATCTGGGCGGCGCGGTGCTGAATCTGTCCGTGGAGCACGGTTTCTACGGGTACGTGAAAATGGATGTGAACGTGCGCAGCCACGATGAGGCGGATCGGTATCTGAAATATTTCCGCAGCACCTGCCGCTCGGTGATGGACGGTTTCCAGGACGACGGACACCAGTACCTGATCGAGACGCATTCCAAAGAGGCGCTGGCCCGTATCCGGAGCGCGCTGGACGCGCTGGCGACGGCATGAGATATTCCCGCTTTTTCAGAAGCGGGATTTTTTTGCGCCTTTTTTCTCCGCGGGGTATAATCGATACGGCACAGAGCCGGGAAATGAGGGATGCTGATGAATGAACGATACAGGGAGATCTTCCGCTTCCTCCTCGTGGGAGGCGGCTGCTTTCTTCTCGATTACGGTCTTCTTTTCGCGCTGACGGAATACGGGGGATTCATGTACCTCGTGTCGTCGGCTATTTCATTTACGGTGTCGCTGGTGGTGAATTATATCCTCTGCGCGACGGTGGTCTTCCACGCGCGGCATCAGACGGTGCGCCAGACGATCCTTTTCGGCGCGACGTCGCTCGCGGGACTGGCCATCAATCAGGGATGCATGTATGTCTTCGTGGATGTGGCGGGCCTGTGGTATATGATCGCGAAGATCGGCGCGGCGGCGGTCGTGACGGTGTGGAATTATATCACGAAGCGCCTCGTGCTCCGGGGAAGCGTATGAGAAATAAAGAAAGATGAAATCATGAGCGGCGGAAATGGAGCCGCTCTTTTTCGTGATATAATGAAAAAAATTCAGGAGGAGGGATGAAAATGGAACTGCGGGTGCTTCAGTATTTTCTCGCCGTGGCGCAGGAGGAGAGCATTTCCCGGGCGGCGGAGATGCTCCATGTGACGCAGCCTACCCTGTCCCGGCAGATCTCCCAGCTGGAGGAGGAGCTCGGCGCGCCGCTCTTCACGCGGGGACGGCGGACGCGCCTCACTGAAGCGGGGATGATGCTCCGGAGGAAGGCGGAAGAAGTGGCTTTCCTCATGGATTCCATTGAGGAAGATTTCCGCTCCCGCAGCGACATCGCCGGCACGGTGCGCATCGGCAGCGGCATCTACGCCGGAGGACTGAGCGTCATGCGCAACCTGCCGGGATTTATGGCGATGTATCCGAAGGTGCGCTTTGATATTTATACGGCGACCGCGGACATCCTGAAGGAACGCCTCGATCACGGCCTGCTGGATTTCGTCATCATGCAGGAGCCCATTGACATCGGGAGCTATGATTATATCCGCCTCTTTACGAAAGACCGGTGGGGGCTTCTTGTGTCCGCTTCTTCGCCGCTTGCCGGAAAGGATTCCGTCACGAGAGACGATATGAAAGGCATCCGGTACATGATGAGCGGCCGCGCCGCCGTGCAGGGCGAGGTAGCGGCCTGGCTCGGAGAGGCGCCGGCGCCGGTCATGACAGGGAATCTTTCTTCCAATCTGCTCCCCCTCGCGGAGTCCGGTTTCGCGGGGCTCCTTACGCTGGAAGCCGCGGCGGAAGCGCTCGATCCGGCGCGGTTCCGTTTCCTTCCGCTCGAGCCGGTCATGGAGACGACAGTGGTGCTGGCGTGGAAAAAACTGAGTTCTTTCTCCGGCAGCGCGCAGGCCTACGCGGAATATGTGAGAACCATACGCCGGACGTATGAGGAAAAATAAAAAACGGGCATTGGATATCCGGCGCGCCGTTCTTTATACTGGCAGATATCGAAAGATGTCTGCTTTTTTATTGGCGGAAGGAGGGAGGATCATTCGGGCGGAAAGAAGAGAGGATCTCCGGGCGCGGGCCGGTCTGACGGAGGAGTCGCTCTCCGCGCTGGAAGCGGTGTGCGGAAAGACGGCGGGAGACGCCGGGTATGAGGAAGCGGTCGGCCTGGCGGCGGTGCTTTTCGCGGCGGGATTTACAGCGGAGGAGGCGCAGCGCTTTTTCTCCGGCGTCGGGCGGCGGCAGCTTCTCGAAGAGCGGCGCTGGGAGATCGTGAAGACCATTCACAGCTGGCGGCAGCGGCTGGGACAGGTGGATTACCTGCTGGAACAGGAGCTCCGCAGCCTTGACGTGAAGTGAACTTTAAGGCGTACAATAAGGCCGGTGTAAAACGTGTATTCAGAGGAGGTCTTACTTATGGCAACATTTCAGCAGGCTCCTGTCGTAGGCTGCCGCCGCGTGGAAAACGGCGCTGCCGGAGCGCATGCGAAAGTGTATTTCACGAAACATATCGACGCGGAGCATCTGATCCGTCTGTATGAACGGATCAATGAGAGCATTTACGGAAAGACGGCGATCAAGCTTCATACAGGCGAGCAGCACGGCCCGAATATCCTGCCCCGCGATATGGTGCAGGCTTTCCAGGCGCAGGTGCCGGACAGCGCCATCGTCGAGACGAATACGCTCTACCAGGGCGACCGCTACACCACGGAACTGCACAGAAAGACGCTTGAAGTGAACGGCTGGACGTTCTGTCCGGTGGATATCATGGATGAAGAAGGCACGGTGATGCTTCCTGTCCGCGGCGGCAAACATTTCAAGGAAGTCTCCATGGGCGGCCACATCGTCAATTATGATTCCATGATCGTTCTTACCCATTTCAAGGGCCACGCCATGGGCGGCTTCGGCGGCTCCATGAAGAATATCGCCATCGGCTGCGCGGACGGCCGCGAAGGCAAGGCGCAGGTCCACGGCGTGGATGTGGATCATCAGCCGGAAGACTGGAACGCCTGGCCCGGCAAGGAACTGCTCATGGAGAATATGGCGGAATCCGCAAAAGCGACCATTGATTTCTTCGGCAAGCACATCGTATTCATCAACGTGATGCGCCGCATGTCCGTGGACTGCGACTGCGCGGGCCTCGCTGCGGCGGAGCCGACCATTCCCGACATCGGCATCTGCGCGTCCACGGATATCCTCGCTGTCGATCAGGCCTGCGTGGATATGGTGTACAGCCAGGAAAGCAATCACGATCTGGTGGAGCGCATGGAGAGCCGCCACGGCCTGCATCAGCTCACAGCCATGCGCGAACTGAAGATGGGCAGCGACAAATACGAGCTCATCTCCATCGACGAAGACTGATGGAAACGGAAAAGAACAATAAAAAAGGATGCTCCTTTCGGGGCATCTTTTTTTCTGCGCTCATTTCATAAATTTCTTTCCCATTTCCCAGGCGTTTCCGATCTTTTCTCCGGTGCGCCAGTAGGAGCGGCTCGCGGTCTCAAAAATGACGGCGTCCATTTTTTCCGCGAGGATCTCGCCGTTTTCGCCGAGGATGCCCTCGTCAGCGAGGGTATTCACCACTTTGCCGATCACCTGAAATCCGGCGATGGTGTGCTCCAGCGCGTCGGCGGTGCATTCGAGAGTGAGCGGGAAATCTTCAAAGACCGGCGCGTCCACGTGATCGCTCTTCGTGAAGCGGAGGCCGGATCTTTCGACCTTCTGCGGGTCCTGCTTGGCGGAGACGCTCCCCACATAGTCCGCTTCGGCGATGTGCGCCCTGTCGCAGATGGCGAGGGTGAATGCGCCGCGCTTCTTGATATTGTCCGCCGTCCGGTGCGCTTCGTCCAGATTCAGCTCCACTTTGTCATAATCGCAGACGCCGCCCCATGCCATGGTCATGAGATCCGGTGTGCCGTCGTCATTGTACGTGCCTACCATGAGCACGGGCATCGGATACAGATAGGTCTTCGCTCCGAGAGATTTTTTCATGACAGCCTCCTTATTTTTCTTTTTCTTTCATTATACCACCGGGGCCGCTTGACTTTGAGCGGACTTGAATTTTTACAATGAAAAAAACGCCATGCGGACAGGGCATGGCCGTGCATGCGGGAGAAGTATTTTTTTCGGAAATTTGAAATCAGTATAATGAAAAAAGAAGTTCCTTGAAAGGAGAGCGCCATGAAATATTTTGCAAACGAACGGAAAGACGCGACGGCGCGCGCGGCGGCGGCCGCTTTCCCGCTGCACTGGTCCGCAGCGGCAGGGCGGCTCGTCCTCGCGGCGGCGCTGGCCTTCGCGTGGTGGCAGGATATGCAGCCCTACCTCGGTTCGGCCAGCCCGGCGCGGCTGCTCCTCATTCTCTCGCTGCTGCTCATTCCCGTGTCGGCGTATTTCTTCGTGCTGACGCGGCGG
>UQYL01000026.1 GCA_900545365.1 uncultured Dialister sp.
TGCCCATCGGGAACAGCAGGACCGGTTCATAGTCGTATCTGACGGCCAGGAACATGAGAATGAAGCCTACGAGGAACATGGCGAGAATGCCCACGTCGGCAAGTCCGTAGATACCCTGGAAGAGCTCGTCAAACAATGCTGTGTTCTGAGCCAGCAATTCCATTTCAAATCCTCCTCTAATGTTTGTTTCTACCATCATTATAAATATACGCCGATTATAACAGTTTTATCTACAATAATTTCGGTTTCGTAAACAGCGTAATTTATAATATTCGGAAATTGTCGGTCTTTTCTGCTTTCCTCCTTCCAGACCATATATTGGCGGAAATTGAATATATTTATCTCAATAACCACAGCCTCATTATAAAAGTTTATCAGTTACCCTGTCAAGGCAGGTCAAGGCAGGGAAAACCGGGCTGTTCCACCCGGTTTAGAAATGGATCCGTCATTTTCCGCTCTCATGTTTTTCATGCTATCAATCCATATCTTCAAAGTTATCAATTATCCCGATTTCTCCGGAGAGAACCGCCGTTTCCCGCTTCCCCTCCCCTTCATTTTCCATAAATTTTATATTTTTTATCATATTTTTATTTTAGATTTTAGAAAAAATTATCCCCTGTGCGCAAAAAAACAGCCGCATTTTTCCGATGCAGCTGCTCTTTTTCATTTCTTTTGTGCAGTTTTATTTCCCAAGGACATCCTCCACCGCTTCCCGGCACAGGGCGACGGCTTTATCGGCGGTCTCCCGGTCCAGCGTGAGAGGAGGATTGAAATAGATGACATCCCCCATGGGCCGCAGGACGAGGCCCCTCGCCATGGCGCGGCGGAAGATCTGCCAGCCGATGCGCCGGGCCGGGTCGAAAGGCTTCTTCGTCGCCCGATCTTCCACGAGCTCCATGGCGTTGATGAGCCCGATGTGGCGGATCTCGCCCATATTCGGATGGCTGCCCAGCGCCTCTTCCAGTTTCTCATGGAGATAAACACCGGTCTCCGCCGCTTTTTCAAGGATGTGATCCCGCTTCAGGATGCGGAGCACCGCCAGCGCCGCCGCGCAGCCCAGCGGATTGCCCGCGTAGGTGTGGCTGTGGACGAAGGCTTTGTGCGTGCCGTAGTCGTCATAGAAAGCGTCGTAGATCTTGTCGGTGGTGATGGTGAGCGACATGGGCATGTACCCGCCGGTGAGTCCTTTCGACGTGCAGAGGATATCCGGGCTGACCCCGGCGTGTTCGATGGCGAAAAGTTTCCCCGTGCGGCCGAAGCCCGCGGCGATCTCGTCGTCGATGAGGAGCACGCCGTATTCATCGCAGAGTTTCCGGAGCTTCGTGAGGTACTCCGCCGGATAGATGCGCATGCCTGCCGCGCCCTGAAGGACAGGCTCCACGATGACCGCGGCCGTCTCCTTCCCGTATTTTTCAAAAGCCTTTTCCGCGCTCTCGAAGCATTCGCAGCCGCAGGTCTCCCGCGTCTTCCCGTAGGGACAGCGGAAACAGTCGAGCCCGCCGAAATGGATATTTTCCATCATCATGGGCTTGTAGATCTTCGCGTACATATCCATGCTCCCCACGGAGAGCGCGCCGATGGTCTCGCCGTGGTACGATTCGGCGAGGCACATGAATTTCTGCCGCTCCGGGTGGCCCGTCTGGTAGTGGTACTGGAAGGCCATTTTGAGGGCCGCCTCCACGGCAGAGGACCCGTTGTCATGAAAAGTGAACTTCGTGAGTCCCTTCGGCAGGAGCGGCGCCAGCTCCCGGCAGAGCTTGATGGCCGGACGGTGGGAGAAATTTGTGAAGATCACGTGCTCCACCTGATCCAGCTGCTCTTTGACGGCTTCATTGATCTCCGGATTGCAGTGGCCCAGGAGATTGCACCACCAGGAGCTGATGATGTCCAGGTAGGCTTTCCCGTCCGTGCCGTAGAGATAGAGCCCTTTTGCGTGGTCGATGACCACCGGCGGAAAGACTTCGGAGTCCTTCATCTGCTGCGCCGGGTGCCAGATATATTTCTCGTCTTCTTTTTCCCAATCGATCGGTGCCATAGTATCCTCCTTATTCATAGAGCGACGCGAGGAGCGCCGGGTCCGCGTCGATCTTCTCATCGCCCGCGCGGATCTTCGCCAGCACAGGGAGCCCTGTCATCTCTTCGATCATCTTCACATTGTCCTCTTCCATGATGCCGCCCTTCCAGTGATTCAGGAAGACGCCTTTCGCGGTGAGCCCTTTCTGCTTCATGTAGAACGCGGTGAGCACGACATGATTGATGGTGCCGAGGCCCGCGTCGGCCACGATGAGTACGGGAAGGCGGAGCCAGCGGATGATGTCTTCCAGATAGTACACCGCTTTCTCATCGTGCCGGATGGGGCAGAGGATGCCGCCGCTCCCCTCCATGGTCACATAGGGATACGCCGCGGAGACCCGCTGCCACGCGGCGAGGATGACTTCCTTCTCGAGGGGATGGCCTTCGATGCGCGCCGCCAGATGAGGCGACACGGCGTTCTTATAGAGATAGGACAGGAGCATGTCCTCCGGCTCGCCGATGCCGGCGAAGCGGTTCACGAATCCCGCGTCGCTCTCCCCCACGGAGTCCGCCCCGCTGATGGCCGCTTTGTAGTAGCCCACATCATACCCCGCTTCGCGAAGCGTCTTCACGAGGAGCGCCGTCACGTAGGTCTTGCCGATGTCCGTATCGGTGCCGGTGATGAATAACCCTTTGCTCATAGTGATTCCTTCTTTCTTTTTTCTATGGAAAAAGGGCGCGCCGCCCCTTTCTCTCAATCAATGATGCCCTCCGTCCGGAAGAGACGCCGCGCAAGCATCGCCGCCAGCACGCAGAGACAGATATCGCCGGGCACGGCGAGGATGAAGCAATACAGCACCACCGGCCAGATGCCGATGGGCGTGCCCAGGACGAAATTATTCAGCGCATACACATAGACCATGCCGAAGAGGTACACCACGAGGAGCCCCGCGAAATCCGCCGCGAGGAGCCGCTTCACAGACGGCAGGCCCCGCGCCCCTTCCCGAATGCGTCCGGTGAGCCACGCCCCGGCAATGAAACCGATGAGATAGCCGAAAGTAGGCTGGAAGATATACCCCGGGCCGCCCCCTTCTGTGAAGACGGGCACGCCGAAGAGCCCCAGCGCCACATACACCGCCACCGACGCCGCGCCCCGGCGGCTGCCGAGGATCAGCCCCGCCAGCGTCGTGAAAAGAAACTGTAAAGTAAAAGGACATACCGGCACGGGCACGCGGATAAACGCCCCCGCCGCCGTAAGCGCCGTAAAGAGCGCAAACAGAACGGTCTCCCTCGCCCCGGTCTTCCTTACAGCCACTGCTTCCTGCCTCATCATCCGCCTCCATATTGTCATCACGAACTGTACACTAAGTTTACATCTACGACTATACACCCGGCCGCGCCGTCAGTCAACTTTTATAAAAAATGTAGTTGACTATTTGCTGCCATAACGGTGCCTTTTCATTTCCGCCGCTCTTCCTTATAATGAAGAAATAAAATATGGAAACCGGAGGCGAGATCTATGTTATTTTTTATCAATGATTACGGCGAAGGCGCGCACGAAGCCATCCTCGCGCGGCTCGCGGAGACGAACCGGGAGCATCTCCCCGGCTACGGCGCCGACCCCTGCACGGCGGAAGCGAAGAAAAAAGTCCTCGCCGCCGCGGGCTGTCCCGACGGCGACGCGTACTTCCTCGTGGGCGGCACCCAGACGAATGCCACCGTCCTCTCCGCGTACCTCCGCACCTACGAAGGCGCGGTCGCCTGCGAGACCGGCCACATCGCCGGACACGAAGCGGGGGCCATCGAACACAGCGGCCACAAAGTGCTCACCATTCCCGGCCATGACGGAAAAATGGCCGCGGCCGATCTCTCGGCGTACCTCGCCGCGTTCTACGCCAATGAGACCTATGACCACATGGTCCGCCCGGGCATGGTCTACATTTCCTACCCCACGGAATACGGAACGCTCTACAAGAAAGACGAGCTCACGGCGCTGCGCCGCGTCTGTGACGAATACGCCCTGCCTCTCTACATCGACGGCGCGCGCCTCGGCTACGGCCTCATGAGCCCCGCCTCCGATATGACGCTCCCCGATATCGCCGCTCTGGCCGACGTCTTCTATATCGGCGGCACAAAAGTGGGCGCCCTCTGCGGCGAAGCGGTGATCTTCCCGAAAGGCGCGCCTGCCCATTTCTTCACCCACATCAAACTGAACGGCGCGCTCCTCGCGAAAGGCCGCCTGCTGGGCGTCCAGTTCGACACGCTCTTCACGGATGACCTCTATTTCAAGATCAGCCGCCATGCCATCGACATGGCAATGAAGCTGAAGCAAGTCTTCGTGGACAAAGGCTATCCCCTCCACATCGACTCGCCGACGAACCAGCAGTTCGTCATCCTCACGAAAGAAGAGGCGGAAGCGATCGCGAAATTCGCACAGTACGAAGTCTGGGAACCCCACGGCGACGGCATCGTGGCCCGCTTCGTCGTCTCCTGGGCAACGGAGCCGGAGACCATCGAAGCGCTCGCGGCCATGCTCCCGGAACACAAATAAAAGGCAATAAAAAAGCATCCCCGAGAAATTCCAGGGGATGCTTTTTTATTACCTTTTTCTTTTGAGATCAGCCCGCGCGCCTGCGATACACCGTATGCCCGCATGATGCGGAACAAAGAGAAAAGGCTGCCGCCGCCGGCGATTTTTCTCCCGCTCCGCGGGACAGTCCCGCGAAAAAGGACAGGTTCGCGCCTGTCCTCTTTCCTTTACTCCGCCGCAGCAGCCGATTCTCTCCGCTTATGCTTCCAATAAAGCTTCTCACAGTGCGGCGAGCAGAAACGCCGCCGTCTGTCCTTCGAAGGATCGGTCACCTCCACCAGCGTGCCGCACCTCGCGCACCGGAAAGAACGAACCGGCTCCGCGCCGTCCCCGTCTTCCCCGTGGGTGCGCAGGCCGTGGCGGTAGCCCCACCGGCGGCACCCGGCGGAGCAATACCGCTGCGTCCGCCGATCCGGCGTAAACTCCCTGCCGCACACCGGGCATTTCCGCTTCTCCACGGATCACGCCTTCTTCTCTTCCGGCGCGCCCGCTTTCTCCGCGGCGAGCTGCGCCACGAGCGCCGTCAGCTCTTCGATCTGCTTCGCCTGCGCCTCGATCTGCGCGTTCTGCGCGGCTACCGTATCCTTCATGGCCGCCAGTTCCCGCGCCATGGCCGTGCGGGATGTGGTGAGACCGGAGCCGCTGCCCAGCTTGAAGGACACGCCGGCATTCACCATGTTCTCGCCGCCGCCCATGGAGCCGCCTACGGAGAACATCACGTCCTCATTGGGCCGGTAGAACGCGCCCACGGAGACAGCGTTCGCCCCGCGGTAATTGCCGTAGCCCGCGGCGAAGTCCCACTTCACTTCCGGGTCATAATCCAGCGGATGGAGCGCCGCCAGAGCTGCAGCGCCTGCGCCCACACGGTCGATGCGGTTATCGAGGCGGCTCACTTCGCTGCTGAGATTGGAAATGGCGAGCGAATTGTTCGTGATCTGCTCTGCGAGGCCGTCCGTCGCCTTGAACAGCTGGTCTTCCGTCGCGGCCTGACCGGAAACGTACTGATAATCGCCGCCCCATTCCGTATTTTTCAGGCCGTTGACCGTATCGGTGGCGTTGCCTTCCGCGTCTTTTCCGCTGATGGTCACGCCGCCCGCTTTGATCTGGTTACTTGCAGAGATCGTGCCATCGCTGCCGTGAATGGAGATCGTGGTCTCGTTCTTATCTTTTTTCAGATTGATATCGTTTTCCAGCGAGACTATGTACGCCGTATCGCTGCTGCCGGTCACTTTGATGTTATCGCCGCCGGAAACAGGAGCTCCCGCGCCGCCTCCCGTGCCGCCATTCGGGATAGCATACTCCTTCCCGTTGATGGTGATGCCAGTCAGCTTATTCGTATCTCCATCCGTTGTTGCCGTGACCCGCGAACCGGCGTCTACAGCGAAAGAATTTCCAGCGCCGTCAGAAAACTGGATCTGCGTATCTTTGCCTTCTTCGGCGGTGCCCGCCACGGTGATGCCGCTGATGGCGTTTCCTGCATTGTTGATGAGACCGATCGTTCCGCCGTTATCTCCCTGCCCCTTGCTGACCGTCATCTGCTTCACGTCCGCGTTGTACAGCATGGCGTCGTTCGCTGTGAGTCCCTGAAGGGCGGTATTCAGATTCGCGGTGGAAAGATTTCCCCCGTCTGCGGATATGTTGGGGTCGTTGTTGCCTCCCGCCCAATAGCTGGACAGGTCGTCACCCGCTCCTCCGGTGACGAGAATTTCATTATTTTTACCGTATACGGTGCCCTCATAGACCTTTCCGTCGCTCGTCAGGAATACGCCCATCACATCTGTCCCATCTTCTTTGGTGATGACATAGACCGCAGTAGAAGGTACGAGATTTCCATCATATGTATACCCGTTTAACGTCTCATTATATGTTACTTCAGCGAAATGCGTCCCTTCACTGACGGTCCCATCATCCGTTTTCGCATTGATCCACTGATTGGTATTATCCAAAATAACATAATCATACGAATCAGACACAGCTGTACCGCCGCCCTGAGAGACCCCGACGAACGTATCCAGAGAAATTTCCTGCAAATGATCGCCGTTGCCCGTTATGAGGGGCTGCCCCTTTTCATCCCGCAGATCGGCATTCATGACCTGTACAGAACTTATGAGCCCATTCTTATCGGATTCTTCCCAAGCTCCTCCTGCTCCCGGATGACTATTTGCATATTCTTCGGTATTTCTGTATACATGAATCACGTTTCCCGTAGCAGGGAATCCTTCTTCGCCATCGTAATACGGTTTATCATGTTCAACGACGATGTGATATTCCTCTTTTACATAATAGTCCGCACCATCAACAGTCTGTGTATAATAACCGGACGGTCGTGTTACGCCATCCTCTGCTTTGATCGCCACATACTGAGTAGGATTCGTCGCGGCGTAGCCCACCGGCGCAGCGCCCCAGAAGAGCCCGCACACGGCGAGCGCCGCTGCGACAGAGCGGGCCCTGCTTCTATCCTTGTGATACCCCCCTCGTATGGGATGCTTTAATAAATTCGGAACCTACGACGTAGCTCGCCCGCGCCGCGTTCCAGACGACTTTGTATATCTTATTCATTTGTGCCTCCTTATAACTGATAACCGGCACAGGCAGCGCTTTCTCTGCCCTCCTTTCTCCGTCTGTACCGCAATAGTCTGTTTGCATAAATTATACTATAGCAAGCTAAAAAATCTCATGCCGATTTTTTATGGTCAGCATAGAACATTCCTTTCCATCATGGCAATGTCCGGCATGCCCCGCCGCGTATTATACTGGAGAAAAGGAGGTCCTCATGAAAAAGATATCCCTCTCATTCGGCGCGGTCTGCGCGGACGTGTATTTTTTCCCCGGCGGCGCGGCGCGTTCGCTGCTTCTCCTCGAGCCGGTGCGGCGCGATCTGTCCCGCCTGCCGCTGTACCGGAAGGACGGGGCGCTCCTCACCGCCGTCTCCGGCATGGACTGGGAGCGGGATATGACGCCGTGGCCCGCGCCGCCCCTCGTGCCGGGCGGTCATTCTTTCGGCGGCGGGGCGGAGGAATTTCTCGCCTTCCTCCTGCAAAAGGTGCTGCCGGAAGCGGAAGCCGCCGCCGGGGCCGCGCCGGATGTGCGCGCCGTCCTCGGCACATCTCTCGGCGGGCTCTTCGCGCTCCGGGCGGCCTGCCGGACGGAGGCTTTCTCCGCGTGCGCCGCGCTCTCCGGTTCTTTCTGGTACCCCGGCTTCACAGAATGGCTCCGGAGAAATCCCTGCCGGGCGCGGCGGTGCTTTCTTGGTCTCGGGCGGAAAGAGGCGGAGACGCGCCATCCCCTGCTCGCCTCCATCGGGTCGCGCACGGCGGAAACGGCGGCCATCCTCCGGGAAGAGGGCATCACTGTGGAAGAAGCGGTCTTCCCCGGCGGCCATCATGCCGGTACAGAGCGCCTCGCCGCCGCGCTCCGGTGGGCGCTCGATGAAAAGTGACACGCAAAAACGGGCTGTGCTCATCAGCCCGTTTCTTTTTATTTCTTATTTCCCGAAAGCCGCCGCTTCTTCTTCCGTGAGGAAGCGGACGGGGATATCGAGGCCGGAGAGGATCTCCCGCACTTCGTTTTTCGTATCCGCCGTGGAGTGGATGCAGCACACCGCGCAGCGCGTGTCGAGCGTCGTGAGCACGCCGAGGTATTCGTAGCTTTCCAGTATGCGGTTCACATAGTTTACATCATGGGGATCGATCTCGATATATACGGCGTCATTTTCCATGGGCGCGCCTCCTCAGTATGGCATACGGCGGAAGGGGACGGTCGATCTTCACGGCGAGCCGCTCCAGAGGATGCGGCGCGGAGAGGACCGTCTCCCCTTCGGCATTTTTCATTTTTCCAAGGGTCACGGAGAAGACTTCTCCTGCCGGGGTGAGGCATTCCAGCGTTTCCGACGTTTTGAAATGGTTCCGCTGCTCGATGAGAGCTTCTCCTGTTTCTTCCCGCCAGTCCAGCACGAGGCCCACGAAATCGTAAGGCTGCTCCGGCTGGGAATGGTCATAGGCCTGGGCATCCCGCGGCGCACCGAGGGCGAAGCCCGTGGTGTAGGGACGGTGGGAAATTTTTTCCAGCTCTTTCCGCCATTCCCCGCAGATGAAGAAGTCTTTCCCTTCCGCATAGTACGCGTCGATGGCTTTCCGGTAGACCGCGGTGACGGCGGCGGCGTAGTAGACGCTCTTCATGCGGCCTTCGATCTTCAGGCTCGACGCGCCGCTTTCGATGAGGCTCGGGATCTCATCGATGAGGCAGAGGTCTTTGCTGTTCAGAATGTAGGTGCCGTGCTGATCTTCTTCGATCGGCCAGTACTGACCGGGGCGGGATTCTTCCATGAGGGCGTACTTGAAGCGGCACGCCTGGATGCATTCGCCCCGATTGGACTGGCGCTTCCCGTCGGTAAAGAAATTGGAGAGGAGGCACCGCCCCGACCAGGAGATGCACATGGCGCCGTGGACGAAGTATTCCAGCTCCACGTCCGTTTTCCTGCGGATGTCCGCCATTTCCGCAATGGACACTTCCCGCGCGAGGACGACCCGCTCCGCGCCGAGGTCTTTCCACGCTTTCACGGTGCGCCAGTTCGCGGCGCTCGCCTGGGTGGAGACATGGAGCGGCAGGCGGGGGGCCGCTTCCTTCGCCAGCTGGAAGACGCCCAGGTCGGAAATGAGGGCCGCGTCCGCGCCGATGTCCTGGAGGAAGCGCAGGTAGTCGTCCAGCCCTTCCAGATCGCCGTTCCGGGGGATGATATTGACGGTGACGTAGACTTTCTTTCCCCGCTCATGAGCGAAAGCCAGGGCTTCTTTCATTTCTTCCGGCGAGAAATTGCCGCCGTAGGCCCGGAGGCCGAAGCCTTTCCCCGCGAGGTAGACCGCGTCCGCGCCGTAGCGGACGGCCATTTTCAGTTTTTCCATATTGCCCGCCGGCGCGAGAAGCTCGATTTTTTTCATAAATTGTCCTTTCTCCTGCGGGAAACGGCAAGGCCGTCCCCGGCTGTGTCGATCTCTGTATCATAATGGGTCTCCGCGTAGGCGATGTAGTCCCGGAGGCGCGTGACGATGGTGCGGTACCGGTGCGGCACGGGGCCTTCCGCCCGCACGAGGCCGCGGAAGAGCACATTGTCCGCCGCGATGACCGCCCTGTCGGAGAGGAGCGGCTCCGCGAGGCGGAGATGGGCGAGGTACTGCCCTTTCGGCCCGTCGAGGTAGAGGAAATCATAGGGGCCGGTGAGGCGGGGAATGACCTCCGCCGCGTCGCCCGCGAGGCACCGGACGCGTCCTGCCGCTCCCGCTTCCTCCACGGCCCGCAGAGCCCGCGCCCGCCGCTTTTCATCGAGCTCGACGGTATCGACCTCCGCTTCGGGGAAACGCTCCGCCAGAAGGAGCGCCGAGTAGCCGATGGCCGTCCCGATCTCAAGGATGCGCCGGGGCCGGGCTTCCGCCGCCGCCCGAAGGAGCGCTTCCCGCTCTTCCGCCCGGATGATGGGCACGCCGCCTGCCGCCGCTTCCGCTTCGAGCGCGGCCAGCACGTCACGAATTTCCATAAATTTCTCCGATCGCCCGCAGATGTTCGTCATAGGTCTTCAGAAATACGTGATGCCCGTCGGCTTTCGCCACGTAGTAGAGGTAGTCCCCCGGCTCCGCGGCGAGCACCGCGAGGATGGCCGCTTTCCCCGGAGAGCCGATGGGGCCCGGCGGGAGGCCTGTCCGTTTATATGTATTGTACGGGGAATCCACTTCCAGGTCTTTCATGGTGAGCTCCGGTTTCTGCTCGGGGAGAGCGTACTGCACGGCCGCGTCGATCTGGAGGGGCATGCCCTTCGCGAGGCGCGCCAGAATGACCGAGGCGATGGGCTCCTGGTCTTCCGGAAAACGGGCTTCCCGCTCCACGAGAGAGGCGATGGTCATGAGGTCGTGGAGGGTCATGCCCTTCGCCTCCGCCCGCTTCCGCACGTCCCCGTCGAGCACTTCGTCGGTGCGGCGGTACATGAGATCGCAGATCTGCCGCGCCGTCCAGCTCTCGGGGATGTCATAGGTATCGGCGAAAAGGAAGCCTTCTCCCGCGACCTTTGCCTTTTCCGTCCCCGCCATGTAGGGGAGCGGCGCGTAATCCGACGCTTCCGCGAGGAACCCCTCCGCCCCGGGGAGGCCCGCTTTTTTCAGAATGGCTTCGATCTGCGCCGCCGTGGAGCCTTCGGGGATGGTCACCGTCTGGAAGGCTTCTTCCGCGCCGCGGCAGAGCTCCGCCGCCGCTTCCTCCGCCGTCATGCCGAGGGGCAGGCGGTATCGGCCGCTCTTCAATTCTCCCGCGCGCCCCTCAAGGAAGAGGCCCGCCCGGAATACGCGGGCGCTGGCGATGATCCCCTTCTCCTCAAGGAGCCCGCCGATCTCCGCTCCGGTCATGTCCTGCGGGATATCCACGACGGCGCTCCCTTCCGCCGCGGGACGGTCGAAGGCGTACAGGTACTGCCACTCGCCGCACGCCGTGAGGAACGCCGCGCACGCCGCGAAGGCGATCTTCCAGCGGGACGGCAGTTTCCTGAAAAAATTCACCATATATTCTCCCAGTGCGAAAACGATTTTACAAACTTCACCCGCCTATTATATCATAAACGCATCAGGCCCCGCCCCTGCGGGGCACGCAGAAAGGAGACGTCTATGATCTCAGCAGGACTTACCGGCTCCGCTTCGCGGCGGATCACGGAAAAAGACACGGCCCTCGCCGTGGGCAGCGGGTCCCTCCCCGTCTGCGCGACGCCGGTGCTCGCCGCCGTCATGGAAGCGGCCGCGGTGGACGCCCTGAAAGGCGCGCTCCCGCCGGGCGAAACGACGGTGGGCATTTCCATTTCCCTCCGCCACACATCGCCCACCCTCACGGGCCGCACGGTGACCGCCCGGGCGGAGCTCACCGAAGTGAAAGGCCGCCTCTTCACATTCCGCATCGCCGCGGAAGACGAAGCGGGCCCCGTGGGTGAGGCGGAACACGTGCGCTGCGCCGTCGCCGCCGCCCCATTCATGGAAAAAGCGGAGAAAAAATATCCCCGCCCCGCGCAATGATCGTCAGCGCCAGCCGCCGGACAGACCTGCCCGCGTGCCACGCGGAGTGGCTCTGCCGGCGTTTTTCCGAAGGATACGCCCTCGTGCGGAATCCCTTCCGCTTCCATCAGGTGCAGCGGGTGCGCCTCTCGCCGGAAACGGTGGAGGGCATCGTCTTCTGGACGAAGGATCCCCTGCCTCTCGCGCCGCGGCTCGCCCTCTTCCGGGATTTCCCCTGGTACTTCCAGTGGACGCTCACGCCCTACGGCCGGGACATCGAGCCGGGCCTCCCCGATAAAAAGCGCCTCCTCGCCGCTTTCCGCGCTCTTGCCGAAGCGCACGGCCCGCTCCGCTTCGTGTGGCGCTATGACCCGGTGCTCCTCTCCCCGCGGTACACGGAAGCCTTCCACCGGGAATCGTTCCGCGCCTTCTGCGAAGCCCTCTCCGGCTGCGCCGACACCTGCGTGGTGAGCTTCCTCGACCATTACGGCCCCGCTTCCAAACGCCTCGCGCCTCTCCGGGCCCGCGCGCCCTCCCCGGAAGAAGCGGCGCGCCTCACGGCGTATTTCCTGGAGACCGCCGCCCGCTTCGGCATCGCCCTCCGTGCGTGCTGCGAAACGGGAAGCGGCCTGCCCCCGGCGGCGTGTATCGACGCGGCGCGCCTCTCGGAGATCGGCGGCCTGCCGCTCAACGCCAGGAAAGACCGGAGCCAGCGCCCGGACTGCGCCTGCGCGACCTCCGTGGACATCGGCGCGTACGACACCTGCCGCGCGGGCTGCCTCTACTGCTACGCCATGCGCGGCGCGCCCCGCCATGCCGACCCGGCATCGCCCCTCCTCACGGGTCCGCTTCTGCCGGAGGACATCATCACCGAGAGGGACATGCCCTCCCTGCGCCTCTCCGGCGAGCCGTCTTTATTTTCCTGAAAGGAGCATTCATGAGCCTCTGCAATCTCTGCCCCCGCCGCTGCCGCATCGACCGGCGGGAATCCTTCTACGGCGAAGGGCCCGTGGGATACTGCCGCCTCGGCACGCGCCCCGTCGTCGCCAGAGCCGCGCTGCACCACTGGGAAGAGCCGTGCATCTCCGGCACCCGCGGCGCGGGAACAGTCTTCTTCTCCGGGTGCAACCTGTCCTGCGTGTACTGCCAGAATTACGAGATCTCCGAGCTGCGGAAAGGCACGGAAATATCTGTGGCGCGTCTCCGGGAGATCTATTTCGAGCTCATCGCTCAGGGGGCGCACAATATCGACCTCGTCACGCCCACCCACTTCACCCGCGCCGTCTACGAGAGCCTCCGGGAGCCCCTCCCCGTGCCGGTGGTGTACAACTGCGGCGGCTACGAGAGCGTCCACACCATCCGTTTCCTCCGGAATAAGATCCAGATCTGGCTGCCCGACATGAAATACAGCGACAGCGCCGCGGCGGCGCGATACAGCCATGCCCCGGACTACTTTGACCGCGCGGCGGACGCCATCGAGCAGATGTACCGCCAGACCGGCGACTACGACATCGGCCCGGACGGGCTCCTGCGGAAAGGCGTCCTCATCCGCCACCTCATCCTGCCGGGACAGCTCGCCAATACGAAGGGCGTCCTCGAATACATCGCCGAGACCTTCCGCCCCGGCCAGGTGCTCTTCAGCCTCATGCGGCAGTACGTCCCCTGCGGGCGGGCCGCGGAATTTCCCGAGATCGACCGGCGCATCACCGACGAGGAATACGAAGAAGCGGAAGACTACATGCTCGCTCTCGGCATTGAAGACGGCTACGTCCAGCAGAAAGACTCCGCCGACGCCGCCTACACCCCCGCCTTCGACGGCACCGGCGTATTACACAAATAAAAAGAAACCTCTCTCCCGCCGTGGGAAAGAGGCCTTTTTTATGCCTGCCGCCTTACGGATACCGGCGGGAAACCTCTGCGATTTCCTTCCGAAGCGCTTTGTCCTATAATGGGAAAAAGAAAGGAGCGATATCCATGACTGACGAAGATATGAAACGGCTCGAAGAAAAAGCGAAGGGACTCGGCGCGTCCGCCGCCGTGCCTGTGAAGGTGGCCTCCATCAAGACCGGCCTTTGGACGCGGATGAAATGCCAGTACGGCTGCCCCAATTACGGACAGACCCTCTGCTGCCCGCCCCACGCGCCGGACGCGGAATTCATGAAAAAATTCCTCGCCGACTACACCTGGTCCCTCCTCGTGCAGATGACCATCCCCTTCGACGCGGACAAAGTGACGGACTGGAACGAATATGACAAGAAGATCAACTTCGCCCTCACCGATCTGGTCATCGGCGTCGAAAAAGAAGCCTTCCTCATGAATTACTACAAGGCCTTCGGCCTCAAGGCGGGGCGGTGCCGCCTCTGCGACGAATGCACGCTCACCCGCTGCCGCCATCCCGACAGGGCCCGTCCCTCGGCGGAAGCCTGCGGCATCGACGTGATGGCCCTCGCCGCGGACAACGGCTTCGACTCCCGCGTCATCCGCGGCCCTGTGAAAGATATCAAGATCTACGGCCTCATCCTGCTGGAATGAAGCACGCAAAAACGCCCCGCTCCCGCTCATGCGGAAGGAGGCGTTTTTTATTTTATGAATTATTTTTCGTCTTTGCTGAGCGCTTCCAGCTCGAGGATGGCTTTCTCGATCATGTCGAGGGTGATCTTGTAGGGCGACTGGTCGAGGTCGTACTTGGTGGAGGCGTGTTCCGCGAGGCGGTGCGCCGTTTCGAGGGATTCGCCCACGTCGGCGAGTTTGTGCGGCAGGGCGAGTTCGCGGCAGAAGGCGAGCATGTTATCCCGCGCTTCGTACTGCTTGTCCATGGTGAGAAGCACGAGGGTGCCGTAGCAGACGACCGCGCCGTGGAGGTATTCCTTGTCGTGGGGGATCTCCGTGTGGCCGTTGTAAATGGCGTGGCCCAGGTTGGAATTGTAGTCGCCGGTGAGGCAGTTCGAGACGAGGCCGGTGGTCACGATGATGAGCTGGATGACCCGCTCCAGATCTTCGGTGATCTCTTTCTTATCGAAGGCTTCCATGGCGGCTTTCCCGTACCGGAGGAGCTCATCGGAGCAGTTTCCCGCCATCTGCGCGCCGAGGCTGCGGATATAAGGGACTTCCGCGTCGCCGCGGACGGAGAAGAGCACTTCGTACTGCTTGGACAGGGCGTCGCCGATGCCCGCCCAGAAATAATCCCGCGGCGAATGGAGGATGACTTCCGTATTGATGAAGGTATGGTACGCCGGGCGCTTCCGGTACCACACCTGGCAGAAGGTGCCGTCCAGATGGTAGACGACGCACACCGCCGTGACGGGAGCGCAGTTCGAGCAGAGCGTCGGGAAGGTGAAGACGGGCTTATTCATATACTCCGCGGCGATCTTCGCGGTGTCCACCGCGCGGCCGCCGCCGACGGCAAAGATCATGTCCGCCTGCTGGACTTCAGGGATCTCCGTCAGCGCTTTTGCCGCTTCAAAGGTGCTGTTGTCGCCGTACTGGAAAGAGCCGAGGATGTCGATCTTCCCTTCACAGGCTTTGCGGAGGGCCGGTTCCGCCGCGGCGCGGGATTTCTGCCCGCCGATGATGACCGCGGTCTTGCCGAAAGCGCCGCAGATGGAAGGCACGGAGTCATAGGCGTCCGCGCCGATGGTGTAGCTGGGGAAGAATTGATCTGTCATAATGGTCTCCTTTCATCCGTATAGAAATGCATCTAATTTCTAATATTATACGTTCCTTTCATAGCCCGCGCAAGAAACATAAAAAAACTGCCCCATTTTCAGGGACAGTTTTCCTTTTTCAGTTCGCCTGCGGCGCGGGGCGGGTGAAGGTGCGGCCCAGGTCTTCCGTCATGCGGATGTCTTCTTTCGGGTCGCGGCCTGCCGTGGTGAGGTAGCCGCCCACCATGATGCCGTTCAGGCCGCCGGTGAGGGCGTAGGCCTGGAGGCTGCGGAGGTTCACTTCCCGGCCCCCGGCGGTGCGGATGAGGGCTTTCGGCAGGACGAAGCGGAACATGGCGAAGGTCCGCAGCACTTCCAGCGGCGGAAGGCGGCGGTTTGTATAGAAGGGTGTCCCCGGCACGGGGTTCAGGATATTGAGCGGCACGGAGTCGATGTGCATCTTCTTCAGGGTAAAGGCCATCTCCACGCGCTGGTCCGGCGATTCGCCGAGGCCGATGATGCCGCCGGAGCAGACGCGGATGCCCGCCTGCTGCGCCGCCCGGATGATGACGTCTTTGTCGGCGAAGGTGTGGGTGGTGCAGATGCTCGGGAAATAGGACGGCGCGGTCTCGATATTGCAGTGGATGCGGGTGACGCCCGCTTCTTTCAGGCGCTTCGCCTGCTCTGCCGTGATGAGGCCGAGGGAGCAGCACACTTCCATGCCCGTCTCGCCGCGGATCTTTTTCACCACGTCCACGATCTCGTCAAATTCATTGGGATTGTCCTGATTGCGGCCGCTCGTGACGAGGGAGAAGCGCACCGCGCCCGCTTCTTTTGCTTTCCGCGCCGCCGCGAGGATCTCTTCTTCCGGCAGGAGGCGGTATACTTTCGCCCCCGTTTTATAATGGCCCGACTGGGCGCAGAATTTGCAGTCCTCCGGGCAGTGGCCGCTCCGCGCGTTCAGAATGGCGCAGAAATCGACGGCGCTGCCGCAGTATTTCTGGCGGATCTTATCGGCCATGGCGAGGAGGAGCATGGTGTCCTCGTCTTTCACGCGGACGAGCCGCTTCGCTTCTTCTTCTGTGATCTCCCCGCCGGCGATGACCTTTTCCGCCAGCGCTATGATGTCAGCGCATGTATTTTCCATTTCTTTTCCTCCCGCCTTCCGGCAATTGTTATTCTACAGGCAAGTATAAGATAAACAATTCATCAAGTCAACCGTATATTTATGTGTATGTTTACAATCAGTCAGGAAATATGCATTCTTCTGTGTTACAATGGGAAGAAAACGGAGGTCATCATGAATACAGATTGGATGGAAGCGGCGGCTCTCGCGGCGCTCGCCGCGGCGTGGGCGGTCTTCTGCGCCCGGTCGCAGGACGCGAAGTACGCCCGGAGCCTGCGCTACCAGTGGTTCTACTATGTGGGATACATGGGCTGGTCGCTGTGGCTCCTCTCGTGGGCGGCGAGCCTCTCGGGATTTTCCTTTTTCGCCGGAGGCAATATGTGGGGCGCGACGCTGGTCATCCTCCCTGCCGTGGCGTGGCACATGGGCGAATGCTGGCGCATCGAGGCGGCCATCGACAGGAATGAGGAGTCGGAGAAGAAAGATCGGAAGGGCCGCCTCCTGAAGCGGGTCTCCACGGCGCTCCTCCTGATGAATCTCGTCCTCCTCTGGCATACCGGCATGCAGCAATAAAAAAGCTCCCTTGCGGGAGCGATTTTTTATTGGTCATTTTCGGGAAGGACGCGGTACTTCGACGGGTCGGCTTCTTTCACGCCGTCCATGAGAGGATCGAGATTTTTGCGGAGCTTCTCGTGGCGGCACCGGAGGAAGACGTTTTCTTCCCGGCAGCAGGCGGCATCGAAGGTCTCGCCTGTCGCGAGGTCTTCCACGCGGCACGGCTCGTACCGTTCGTCGATGATCTGCATCACCCGGTAAAGGCCGTACCGGAAGGGCTCGCCTCTGTCGCTGTACTGGCTGTACATGTTCGCGCCGTCCACCCAGCCGGTATAGCCTTTGCGCAGCGGCGAGGTGAGGGGATTCCAGCCCCAGGCGGGCACGGAGAGGTGCGCCGCCGCATCGGGGTATTCCCGGCGGGCGTTCTCATTGAAGACGCACCGGATCCACCGCGCGTCCATCAGGCTTTCTCCGTGAGTTCTTTCAGGAGCTCCGCCACATGGGTGGAGGCTTTCACGTTCCGGTATTCCCCGGCGAGGTTTCCTTCTTCGTCGATGAGGAAGGTGGAGCGCTCGATGCCCATGTATTTTCTGCCGTACATGCTTTTTTCTTTCATCACGCCGTAGGCATTGCAGAGGCTCTCGTCTTCGTCGGAGAGGAGCGGGAAGTTCAGTTCGTATTTGTCGCGGAAATTGCAGTGTTTCCGCACGCTGTCCCGGGAGACGCCGAGCACGGACCAGCCGAGGGCTTCAAATTCGGCGAGGTGGTCGCGGAAGGCCTGCGCTTCCATGGTGCATCCCGAGGTATTGTCTTTCGGATAGAAGTAGAGAATGACTTTCTTCCCTTTGTAATCGGAGAGGGAGATGTCCCGGCCCTGGTCGGAGGGGCGGGTAAATGACGGCGCGGGCGCGCCGATCGCAAGTGCTGCCATTGGGATTCCTTCTTTCTTTTATCGAAATTTTTCTATATTTTCAGTGTACCGCAGGGCGGGATTTTTTGCAAATCCCGAAAATGCCCGCAGAAAAGCCCCCGCCGGAGCGGAGGCCTTTTTGTGTGAAATTATTTAATGACGAGGAGCAGGTCGCCGGAGGAAATGCGGGTGCCCGCTTTCACGACGATCTCGCTCACCGTGCCTTCTTTCGGAGCGGTGATAGTGGTCTCCATCTTCATCGCTTCGGTGACGAGGATCGGTTCGCGGAGCTTCACGTGCTGTCCTTCTTTTACGAGGACTTTCACTACGGAGCCGGAGAGGGTCGCGCCCACTTCGCCGATGACATCTTTGTCAGCCTTGCGGACTTCCACGTTCGCCGTAGCCACGTGCTTGTCGTGGACTTTGATCTCACGGGGCATGCCGTTCAGCTCGAAGCGGATCAGGCGGTCGCCGTTGAGATCGGGCTTCGTGATGTCTTCCAGACGGATGAGGAGCATCTTGCCTTCTTCGATATTGACGCGCACTTCTTCGCCGGGCTTCATGCCGAAGAAGAAAGTCGGCGTATCGAGGACGGACAAGTCGCCGTAGAGTTTGTACCGCGCCTGGTAGTCGGAGTAGACTTTCGGATAGATCAGGTAGGAGGAGAGGGACTGTTCCGTCACGGGGAACTGTTTTTCCTTCATTTCTTCTTTCACCGCTTCAAAGTCCACATCCGGCGGCGTGGAGACGAGGTGCGCTTCTTTGCCGCGGAGGATGATCTGCTGCAGTTTTTCCGGGAATCCGCCGTAGGGCATGCCGAGATTGCCTTCAAAGAATCCCACCACGGATTTCGGGAAGTCCAGGGTCTCGCCTTTTTCGTAGATGTCTTCTTCGGTGAGGTTGTTCTGCACCATGAAGAGGGCCATGTCGCCGACGACTTTGGACGACGGGGTGACTTTGATGATGTCTCCGAAGAGCATGTTCACCCGGGCGTACATGTGGCAGACTTCCGGCCAACGGTTGCCGAGTCCCACCGCGGTCGCCTGCTGGCGCAGGTTCGAATACTGGCCGCCGGGCATTTCGTGCTCAAATACGGTGGTGTTCGGGCTGGTCATCTTGCTGTCCACGCCGGCATAGTACGGACGGACGGCTTCCCAGTAGCGGTCGATGGTCTCCAGCGCCTCGATGTCGAGCTTCGGCTGGCGGGGATTGTTCTGGAGCGCGTAGTACATGGACTGCATGGAAGGCTGGCTCGTGCCGTTCGCGAGGGCGCTGGTCGCCACGTCGATGATGTCGACGCCGGCATCCACGGCTTTCGCATAGCTGTAGATCATGCATCCGCCGCCTTCGTGGCTGTGCAGGTGGATCGGCAGGTCGACGGCGTCTTTCAGCGCGGAGACGAGGACATACGCCGCT
>UQYL01000027.1 GCA_900545365.1 uncultured Dialister sp.
GCCGCTTCGCACCCGACGAGCCGCACCGACGGGTCGCCGATGAAATGATAAAAGCTGCCGCTGGCGTTCGAGCCGCCGCCGACGCAGGCCGCCACCACGTCGGGCAGCCGCCCTTCCTTCTCCGCGAGCTGCTCTTTGATCTCTTTCGAGATGACCGCCTGGAAATCGCGGACGATCGTCGGGAAGGGATGGGGCCCCATGACGGAGCCCAGGCAGTAATGGGTGTCGCTCACGCGGCGCGTCCATTCCCGGAGCGCTTCCGACACGGCGTCTTTCAGCGTGCCCGTGCCGCTCATGATCTCATTCATCACCGTGTAGGCTTCGTCATAAGTGAGATCTTCTTTATTTACAAGTTTTACGATGGCTTCCTTTATCATGGTCTTTTCTCCTCTCTGAAATACGATACTGCTCAGAAAATCCCATGACGCCATCGGCGGCCTCTCCGGATCAGGCGGCGGCCGGTCCTCACTGCTTTCATGCGTTCCTCCCTGCCAATAAAAAACTCCTCCGACTTCTGTCAGAGGAGCAAATAAAAACGCCCTGACAGAAATCACTTTCCGTCAAGGACGAATCGCAACAGCTTGATCCGCGGTGCCGCCTTGATTTCACGGCATGACCCGTGCGCTCGGCAGGATACCAACATATCCCCGGCAACTGACGTATGCCCTCACGTCGCGGAATACTCTGCGGCTTCCCGCATTTCCCCGCGCCCTCAGCGGTCCATTTGACAGCTTGTTTCTTACCCGGCTCTCATCCCCGCGGGCTCTCTGTGAAGTCATCACTGCCGTTACTTCCGCTTCAACGGTTTGCGTTTTTTTGATTTCCAAAAGCATATCACAAAAAATTTCTTCCGCAACGATTTCAGAAAAATTCTTTCCAGAAAAGTACAATAAAAAAACGCCCGAAGGCGTTTCTTCATACATCGTAGGGATATTCCAGCGGGTCGAGGCCGTACTCGTTCGGCCCCGCCGTGCCCCGCGCGAAGAGCAGGTACAGGGAGAGGAAGAAATTCACCACCGGAATGAACGTGCCGATGATGACGGGCCACTCTCCGCGGCCCAGATCGTGGGCCCGCCGCGAGACGAGCGACAGAAGCGACCACAGGAGCGGGAGATAGACCACGTACAGCCAGAAGACATGCTGCGCCACGGCCCACACCGCGCCCATGAGGAGCCACACGGGGAGCGCCCGGATGAAAAAGCGCATCCTGTTCAGCCTGCCGTCGAAGCAGAACCACCGCCCCTTCAGCGACCGGTCCGTAAATCCGTCGGGCTTCCCGTACGCGGCCTGCTGCACGTCCCACTGCTCCATTTTCATCATGATGCTCCCCTCCGAGGTCTGTTTTTTTCATCGTAAAAGAGCCGCGTAAAAATTTTTTATGCGGTTTGTAAAATCTGTGTCAGAAAACAGAAAAGCACGGGGGCTTCCCGTGCTTCTTTTTTTACAGATCGAGATTGGTCACGTTCTTCGCGTTCTCTTCGATGAATTTGCGCCGCGGCTCCACCTTGTCCCCCATGAGGATGGTAAAGAGCCGGTCCGCTTCCACCGCGTCGGTCACTTCCACGCGGAGCATGACACGCTGCTCCGGATTCATGGTGGTATCCCAGAGCTGTTCCGGATTCATCTCGCCCAGCCCTTTGTAGCGCTGAATGGTGCACCCTTCGATGCCAATCTCCTTCAGAAGCTTGTCCTGCTCGTCGTCGTCGTAGGTGTAGTATTTCGCGCGGCCCTTCTTCACCTGGTAAAGCGGCGGCTGCGCGATGTACACATGCCCCTCCGTGATGAGGCGCGGCATGTAGCGGTAGAAGAAGGTGAGGAGCAGCGTGCGGATGTGCGCGCCGTCCACGTCGGCATCGGTCATGATGATGATCTTGTCGTAGCGGAGCTTGTCCATATTGAAATCTTCGCCAATGCCCGTGCCGAAGGCCATGATCATGGTGCCGATGGTCTCGCTGGAGAGCACCCGGTCGATGCGGGCCTTCTCCACATTGAGGATCTTGCCGCGGAGCGGGAGGATCGCCTGATACCGGCGGTCGCGGCCGGACTTCGCGCTGCCCCCTGCGGAGTCGCCTTCGACGATGTAGATCTCCGTGAGCTTCGGGTCGCGCTCCGTGCAGTCCGCCAGTTTCCCCGGCAGGCTGGAGATCTCGAGAGCGTCTTTTCTGCGGGCAAGGGCTTTTGCCTTCTTCGCCGCTTCCCTGGCGCGCCGGGCGAGGAGGCTCTTCTCAATGATCGCTTTCGCGTCGGCGGGATTTTCCGCGAAAAATTCCTGGAGGCCTTCGCTCACAATGCCGTCCACGATGCCCTTCACTTCCGAATTGCCGAGCTTCGTCTTCGTCTGCCCTTCAAACTGCGGATTGGGCACCTTCACGCTGATGACGCACGTCAGGCCTTCCCGCACGTCGTCGCCGGTGAGATTGTCTTCCGACGCCTTCAGGAGATTGTTGTTCCGGGCGTACGTATTGATGGCGCGGGTGAGGGCCGTGCGGAAGCCCACGAGGTGCATGCCCCCTTCTACCGTATTGATATCGTTGACGAAAGTATACATATTTTCCGTATACCCGTCCTGATACTGCATGGCGATATCCACGATGACCCGGTCGCGCTCCCCTTCAAAGGAAATGACTTTCTGATTGATCAGGTCTTTCCCTTCATTCAGGTACTGCACGTACTCCGTGATGCCTCCGGCGTAATTAAAGGACGCTTCCTGTTCCCTTCCGGCGCGCCTGTCGGTGAGAGTGATGGTGAGGCCCTTATTCAGGAAAGCGAGCTCGCGCATGCGCTCTTTCAGCGTCTCGAAGCTGAAATCCGTGCCTTCCTTGAAGATCTCCGGATCGGGGAGGAACGTGACGGACGTGCCCGTATCTTTCGCCTTTCCGACGATCTTCATATCTTCCGTCTTCTCCCCGCGGGAGAAAGCCATTTCATAAATATTTCCGTTCCGTCTGACCCGGACCCGGGTCCACACGGTGAGGGCGTTCACCACGGAAATGCCCACGCCGTGGAGACCGCCGGAAATGGGATAGCCGTCGCCGCCGAATTTGCCGCCCGCGTGGAGCACCGTGAGAACGACTTCCATGGCGGGCTTGCCCGTCTCATGCATATCCGTGGGGATGCCGCGGCCGTTGTCCGTGACGGTGCAGCTCCCGTCCTCATTGATGGTCACTTCGATGTGCGTGCAGTATCCGGCCAGCGCCTCGTCGATGCTGTTGTCCACCACTTCGTACACCAGATGATGAAGGCCCCGGGCCGAGGTAGAGCCGATGTACATCCCCGGACGGAGACGCACCGCTTCCAATCCTTCCAGCACGCGGATATCTTTCGCGCCGTAATTCTTCGCGCCCCGCTCCTCGTCCTGGTGAGACTGTATTTCATGGATCTCTTCGCTCATGTGATTCTCCTTAAAACGCAAAAAAAGAACACCGGCGCGGCGCTCCCGCCATGCCGTGCGTATCCGTATATTTATATTATTATACCATAATAGCGAAAGAAAAAAGAAACCGGATTCTCCGTCTCTTTCCCGAAGAAAGCGGGAAAATTTCCGCTGTGCTACAATAAGACAGCATGCAAAACGAGGTGTCTATGAAAAAATTGTTTCTTCTCCTCCTGCTCCTCGGAGCGGCGTGGGGATTTTATGAAGGGCGGACCGGCAGCGAAGCGGTGCAGCCTCACGGACGGGCCGCGGCGGGCGAGCTCTCTCCCCTCGACAAGGCGTCGTCTTTTTTCGACGCGCTCTTCGCGGGCCTCTCCGATCTCTCCTTTGACGCGCCGTCGGTCTTTTCCGAAGAGGCGGCGCCTCCGGAAGACCCGCCGCCGCAGGATCCCGCCGGCGAAGGCTCCGTCTTCGCGCCCATCCTGGAAGTCTGGAATTTCCGGGAGTCCCTGGAGAGCCGCATTGACCGCTCGGCCTTCGTCACCGGCGATGACATCCCGCTCCTCCTGAAGCAGGCCGTCGTCGCCGCGGAAGACCGCCGTTTCTATGAGCACGGCGCCATCGATCTGATCGGCGTCATCCGCGCGGCCGCCGTGAACGCCGCTGCCGGGGAGACCGTCGAAGGTGGCAGCACCATTTCCCAGCAGACCGTGAAAAATATTTTTCTCTCCGGCGAGCGCACCATGTCCCGCAAGATACGGGAATTCTTCCTTGCCGTCCAGCTGGAGCAGAATTACACGAAAGACGAGATCCTTGAGCTCTACCTGAATACGATCTATTTCGGCCACGGCGCGTACGGCGTCGGCCCGGCATGCCGCACCTATTTCGGAAAAGAGCCCGCCGACCTGACGCTTCAGGAATGCGCCATGATCGCCGGTCTGCCCCAGGCTCCCTCCGCCTATGACCCCATCGACCACCCGGAGGAGGCGAAGAAGCGCCAGGCCGTGGTGCTCATGCTCATGGCGCGGGAAGGATACATCACGGCGCAGCAGACGTCAGCCGCCGCGTTTCACGTCATTCTCGACGAATAAGGAGGCCCTATGCCCTCGCTCTCTCTGCTTCTCTGCGTGGCCGCCGGCGGCGCGGCAGGCGCTGTCCTCCGGTGGCTCACGGGATTTTTCCTCGCCCAGAATCTGGGGACGGACTGGCCCTACGGCACCATGGCCGTCAATCTGTCCGGCTCCTTTCTGATCGGCTTCCTCTCCGTGCTGCTCCTCCAGAAATATCCCGATCCGCACCTCGCCGCATTCCTCATCGCGGGCTTTCTCGGCGGGCTCACCACCTTTTCTTCCTTCATCAATGAAGGCCTCCAGTTTCTCCTCGCGGGGCGGCCGGAGACGGGCCTCCTCTACCTGGCCGGAGAGACCGCGGCGGGCCTTGCCGCGGCGGCGCTCGGCGTCTTTTTCGGCCGCTTCTTCGTGTGATCCCGCTTCGGCGGGATTTTCTATTTTCCCGCAGAATGCCTTTCGGGCATGGAACAGCGCGCAGCAGAAGTATTGGATATCTTCTTCTCCTTTTCCTACAATACAGACAGGAAATCAAACAGAGCGAAAGGAGAATCCATCATGAACATCAGAAAGAAAGTACTGCCGATGCTGCTCGCCGCCATCCTCACCGGAGGACTCGCCTCCGCGGCCAATCCGGTCATTCCCGATCCGCTGCCCCTCGCCGAGACGGGCGACCTCTCCCGCGGCGCCGATAATTTCTACCGGAGCAGCGCCGTGGACGGACAGGCCGTCTCTTTCCCCAATCTGTACGGCATGAAAGTGGCGGGCAATCTCTTCACGCCGAAAGGCATGGACCGCGCCCGTCCCCATGCCGCGGTCATCGTGGGGCACCCCATGGGCGCGGTGAAGGAACAGAGCGCCAATCTGTACGCCCAGAAAATGGCGGAGCACGGCTATGTGGCCCTCTCTGTCGATCTCACCTTCTGGGGCGATTCGGAAGGGACGCCGCGGAACGCCGTCTCCCCCGATCTGTACAGCGAGACCTTCAGCGCCGCCGCGGATTATCTGGACACGCTCCCCTTTGTGGACGGAGACAAGATCGGCGTCATTGGCATCTGCGGCAGCGGCAGCTACGCCGTGAGCGAGGCGAAGATCGATCCCCGTCTCAGGGCTGTCGCCACGGTGAGCATGTACGACATGGGCGCCGCTTCCCGCGACGGCCTGCGGAACGGTCTCACTCCTGAAGCGCGGAAAGCGGTCATTGCCGAAGCTGCGGCGCAGCGCGGCCTGGAATACGCCGGAGCGGCTCCCGCCTACACCGGCGGCACTGTGGAGCACATCGATGAGCATTCTTCCGCCGTGGAGAAAGAATTTTACGACTTCTACCGCACCCGCCGCGGCGCGTCGGAAGAGCCTCACGCCACGACGCCCCGCCTCACGAGCAATGTGAAACTCATGAATTTCTATCCTTTCAATGACATCGAGACCATCTCGCCCCGGCCGCTTCTCTTCATCGCGGGAGAGAACGCCCACTCCATCGAATTCAGCGAAGACGCGTACCGTCTCGCCGCCGAGCCGAAGGAGCTTTACCTGGTACCGAACGCGGGCCACGTCGATCTCTATGACCGTGTGGATGTCATCCCGTGGGAGAAACTGTATTCCTTCTTCGACAAGTATCTGAAATGAGAAAGAGCCGCCTTCTCCGGGCGGCTTTTTTCATGCGGTGCTATAATAAATCTGCTCATCCTTCGAACTTTCAACCCGATATTGATGGCAGAAAGGATAGATACTTATGACAGAAAGAAAAACAGTGACCGTCGCCCTCTCCGGCGGCGTGGACTCCACGCTCACCGCGCGGCTCCTCCTGGACGCGGGCTACGGCGTTTCCGCCGCGACGATGCTCCTCTTCGACGGGCAGGACACGGAGAGCGCCGCCGCCATGGCGGATTTTCTCGGCATTCCCCACAAGGTCTTCGACCTGCGGGAGTCCTTCCGGGATACCGTCATCCGGGACTTCATCGGCGCCTACGCGAAAGGCGTCACGCCCAATCCCTGCATGATCTGCGATTTCCACATCAAATTCGGCGCTTTTTATGAAGCGGCGCTCGCCCATTTCGGCGCGGATTTCTTCGCCACAGGTCATTACGCCCGCATCCTCTGGGACGGGGAGCGGAAGAAATACGCCGTCTGGAAAGGCCTCGACGCGGCGAAAGACCAGTCCTATATGATGTACCACCTCACGCAGGCCCAGCTCGCCCGCATTCTTTTCCCGCTGGGACGCTTCACGAAGCAGGAGACGCGCCGTCTTTCCCTCGAGAAAGGGCTCCCCACCCACGACAAAGCGGAGAGCCAGGACATGTGCTTCCTCTCCGCCGGAGACAGCTACAAGGATTTCCTCGCCGCCCGCGCGCCGGACATCTTCCGGGAAGGCGACATCACCGACGGGAAGGGACGCGTCCTCGGGCGCCACAGGGGCCTTCCCCTCTACACCGTGGGCCAGCGGAAAGGCCTCGGCCTCTCTTCTCCCTTCCCGCTCTACGTGACCGGTCTCGACGCGAAGCGGAACCGGGTCATCGTCGGCAGAAATGAAGACCTCTTCCGGAACCGTCTTCTCGCGGACGCGCTCGATTTCACCGACGGCGAGCCGCCGGCCGCCTCCTTCCGGTGCGAGGCGAAGATCCGCTACGGCATGAAGGCCAGCCCCGCCTCCGTCACCGTGCAGGACGACGGACGGGCGGTCATCGCTTTCGACGCGCCCCAGCGGGCCGTCACCCCCGGCCAGTCCGCCGTCTTCTACGACGGAGACCGCCTCATCGGCGGCGGCACCATCCTGCGTCCCCTGTAACAAAAGAACGGAGCTTTCACGCTCCGTTTTCTTTATGCTCTTTTTACAGAAATTTCATGCATCCCCCACAAAAAGAAGATACACTGAAAGAAATATTGGAAAGAAGGTGGACCTATGTCTCTGGAATGCCGCATCCTCCGTTCCCTCCGGTACGGCCTGAGAAGCCGCCGCGCCGACGCGGCCATGCGCGGCGCGTCCCGTCTCGGCGACTACGGCACGGTGTGGCTCATCGCCGCCTACGTCATGCTCTGCTTCCGAAGCCAGCGGCGGGCAGCGCTGGAAATGCTCCTCTCCCTCGCAATGGAGAGCCTCCTCTGCTGCGTCCTGCTGAAACCCTTCATCCGCCGGAAACGCCCTTTTGAGAAGACGAGGAAAGTGCGGCCCCTCATCGAGCCGCCGCAGGACCGCTCCTTTCCCTCCGGCCACACCGCTTCTTCCGCGGCCGCCGCGGCGAGCCTCTTTCTCTCCGGCTCATCCTTCCGCGTTCCCGCCCTTCTGCTGGCCCTCCTCATCGCGGCGTCCCGGCTCTATCTCGGCGTGCACTACCTCACGGACGTCCTCGGCGGGGCCGCCGCCGGCATCGCCTCCGCCTTCGCGGGCCGCCGTCTCATGAAGAAACTTTTCCCATGAAAAAGCCCTGCCCTGAGCGGAGCCTGTGCAGGATAAAAATTTTTGCCGTCCCGTTTTTACAGGAGCGGCTTTTTTATGTCCCGCGGCGTCAGCGCAGCAGAAGCAGGGCCCTGCAGAGGAGTATCACCGCGCCGCAGCCCGTGAAAATGAGGCGGCGCAGGCCCCGGCCGACAGCGGGATGGGGCGCGCCCCGGCCGCCGCAGAGCCAGTCCCAGTCCGACGCGCCGCCGACGAAGAAAAAGAGCCCCGCCGCGAGGAGCATTTCCTCTCTGTGCGCCGCGAGAAATGCGGCGATCCTTTCTTCCATAGTTTCCCTCTCTCATAAAAAAACGCCTCTCCCGCAGGAGAGACGTCTTATTTTTCAGGAGTTTTTTTCCCGCCGGGATGCATGAAGCGGTCAAAATCTTTCCATGTGGCGATGAATTCGCCGCCCATGATGATGACCATCGCCGCCAGGTGGAACCAGATGAAGAGCACCACCAGCCCGATGAGGGAACCGTAAGTGAGGCCCATGTGGGAAATATTCAGCACGTAGTAGCTGTATCCCGCCGTCAGGAGCAGCCAGAAAGCCGTCACGATGACCGACGCCGATACGGCGCGGCTCCACTTCGTGCGGTACCGGTGCGCGGCGTACCGGTAGAAGACGGACAGCGTCAGCACCAGATTGCCGAAAGGGATCGTGTATTTCAGCCGGTCCCAGGTCTGAAGGAATACGTCGGGCAGCGTGAAATAGTAGTCCAGCGCATAGACCACGGCGTTCCCGAAGACCGTCACGCCCAGAGACAGCAGCATGGCGAAGGTGATGAGCATGGTGAAGAGAATGGATTTCGCCTTCACCGTGATCCAGCTCTGCTGATTTCTGTCATTGCTGATCGCCTTGTCCGACGCGCGGATGAAGACGTCCACGCCCTGCGCCGCCGACCAGACGGACACGGCGAGACCGGCGAAGAGCCAGATGGAGCTTCTTCCTTCGATGATGCGGTATACATTTCCTTCCAGCGCCACCGCCAGATCGTGCGGCAGATACTGGAGCAGCTGGATGATAACGGAGATCTGGGGCGCCATGAAGAAAAGGATGGCGTTTACGACGAAGATCATGAAGGGCACGAGCGCCAGGATGAAATAATACGTGCTTTCCGCGGCGAGCGCGCCCACGTCATCGTCCATAAACCGTCTGTAAAGTCCGAGCACAAAGAACTTGATGGTGCCCCATATGCCCACGCTGTCCATGAGTGCCTCCTTTTTTCCGTTCCCCGCTTCCGGGAAACGTCATTTCGCAGTGCCTGCCGCTTTCCGCGGCGCGGTCTCACTGCTTGTTTTTGATGTTCGCGTTCTTGTAGCGCTGCTGGCGGGACAGCACCATCTTGCGCATGCGGATGCTCTTCGGCGTCACTTCCACCAGCTCGTCTTCGCGGATCCATTCCAGCGCCGATTCCAGCGTGAACTGGCGGCACGGAGGCAGACGGATGGCGTCGTCGGAAGCGGCGGCGCGGGTATTGGTGAGGTGCTTCTTCTTGCACGGGTTCACGTCCATGTCGTTTTCACGGGCGTTCTCGCCGATGATCATGCCTTCGTAGACTTCTACGCCCGGGCCGATGAAGAGCTCGCCTCTGTCGAGGACGCTGTTCAGGCCGTACGCCGTGGTGGTGCCCGCTTCAAAAGCGACGAGGGAGCCTCTGGTGCGTTCCGGGATATCGCCCTTGTACGGCGCGTAGCCCTGGAAGACATGGTAGAGGATGCCCGTGCCGCGGGTGGTGGTGAGCATTTCATTGCGGAAGCCGATGAGTCCGCGCGCGGGGATGGAGAAATCCATCTTCATATAGCCCGCCAGTTCTTCCATGGAGATCATTTCCGCGCGGCGCGGCCCGAGGCCTTCCATGACGGCGCCCATGAATTCCTGCGGCACTTCCACGGTGAGGCGTTCGATCGGTTCGCACTTCACGCCGTCGATCTCCTTGTAGATGACCTGGGGCTTGGAAATTTCCAGCTCGAATCCTTCGCGGCGCATCATTTCGATGAGGACGGACAGATGGAGTTCGCCGCGGCCCGATACGATGAAGGCGTCGGAAGAATCGCCGTCTTTCACGTGGAGGGCGACGTTCGTTTCAATTTCTTTCATGAGGCGGGCCCGGATGTGGCGGCTCGTCACATAGTCCCCTTCCTTGCCGGCGAAGGGACTCTTATTGACATGGAACACCATGGACAGGGTCGGTTCGTCGATGTGGATGGACGGGAGCGCCTCCGGCTGCGCCGGATCGGCTACGGTCTCGCCGATATTGATGTCCTTGAAGCCCGCCATGGCGACGATGTCCCCGGCTTTCGCCTCTTCGGCGGGGGTGCGCTTCATGCCCTGCCACACGAAGAGCTGGCCCACGCGGTCGCCGCGGCTCTTTTCGCCGTCGGTGATGACCACCTGCTGGCCCACGTGCACGGTGCCGCGGGCAATGCGGCCGATGGCGACTTTGCCGAGATAGTCGTCCGCGTCGAGGGTGGTGGTCATGATCTGGAGCGGCGCGTCGGGATCGCATTCCGGCGCGGGGATGCATTTCAGGATGGTCTCGAAGAGCGGCGTCAGGTCATGGCTCTCGTCGGTCATGTGGTACTTCGCGATGCCCGCGCGGGCGGACGCGTAGATCAGCGGGAAATCGAGCTGTTCTTCATCGGCGTCAAGCTCCATGAAGAGCTCCAGGATCTCCCCTTCCACGTCGGACACGCGCTGATCGGGGCGGTCGATCTTATTGATGACCACGATCGGCTTCAGCTTGTGTTCCAGCGCCTTGCGGAGGACGTACTTCGTCTGCGGCATGGGGCCTTCATGAGAATCGACGAGGAGCAGCACGCCGTCCACCATGTTCAGGATGCGTTCCACTTCGCCGCCGAAATCCGCGTGCCCTGGGGTATCGACGATATTGATCTTCACGCCGTCATGCATGACGGACGTATTTTTCGCGAGGATGGTGATGCCTCTTTCTCTTTCGAGAGGGTTGGAGTCCATCACGCGTTCTTCCACTTTCTGATTTTCTCTGAAAATGTGGCTCTGTTTCAGCATGGCGTCCACAAGAGTCGTCTTGCCGTGGTCGACATGAGCGATGATCGCTATATTTCTGATGTCTTCTCTTTTCATTCCTGTCTCTCCTGCATTTAAATTTGAAAACATTTACTCCTTATTATAGCAAAATGATATAGCTGAAAAAAGGCGGGAATCCGAAAAAAATCGGCGGATTTCCATACTTTCTCGTCATGCCTGCGGAAGAAAAACGCATTTTTTCTGGCGGCAGGCGGCGCGGCCCCGTATAATCAGAAAAAGGAGGCCTGTTATGACGATCATTCTTTCCCCGCGTTTCAGCGAAAATCTCCGGGCGCTTTCCGCGGCGCTCCGCGAATTTGAAGCGCAGGATCCATTTATACAGAGCGCTTCCTCCGGCGGCCGCCCGGTGCGCGGCGATTATCCTTTCTGGCTGTACCGGCGGACGGCGGCGGCGTGGACTGCCCTCGCCCTCATCCTGCGCGACCAGTTCGCGTCGGGAGCGGCGGATTTTTCTCTCGCCTACGGGCTCCTGCGGCACATGCTGGAAAATTACGCCGATCTCTACAACGCCTGGGCGACGCGGGGCCGGTCTTACCTCTACTGGCGCTTTCTCCGCGAAGAGAGCGCCGGGCGGCCTTCGGACGAAGCGTTCCGTCTGCTCCGCGAGCATCTTCCCCTCTGGGCGGAGCACCGCGGCAGAGACGGAAGGACGCGCCGGGCGAACCGGCTCACCCGATATTTCCGCATGGCCCCGCTGCCTGAGACGCTCGCCCGCCAGCTGCCGGAGCTGCCTGCTCTGCATCGGGACATCCGCGCCATCGACGCGAGAGCGAGCGCCGCTTTCCATAGCAATTCCCCCGATTTCCTCCGCGACGTCCCGGCCTGCGCGGAAGAGCTCCTCCTCACGATGCACGTCATCCTCGCGTCGTCCCTCGCTGTGGTCTCCGCCGTCTACGGCGATCCCTGGAGCTACGATCTCCGGGGCCGGGTATGGACGCCGCTCCTCTCCGATATCGTCCTTCTCCGAAAAGGCCTCGCCTTCTCCGTAAAATAAGCACAAAAAATCCCGCGCCTCTCACACATGAGGCGCGGGATATTTTCTGTCATTCTTCCCAGGAGCCCTTCTCGCCGGTCTCCTTCACTTTGTACCACGCCGCGTACAGCGCCGGCACGAAAAGGAGCCCCAGCGGCGTTGCGATGACGAGGCCGCCGATGAAGGCCGCCGACATGGGCGTCCAGAAGGGATTCGGCAGGAGCGGGATCATGCCGAGCACTTCCGCGAAGGACGTGAGCATGATGGGCCGGAAACGGAGCACCGCCGAGTCGATGATCGCTTTGTACGGCGACATGCCCTCTTCCAGATGCTGCCGGATCTGGTCGAGGAGGATGATGCTGTTCCGGATGACCATGCCCATGATGGCGAGCATGCCTACGATGGCGACGAACCCCATGGGCTCGCCCGATACGGCGAGCGTGAGGAAGCAGCCGATGAGCCCGAGCGGCCCGGAAACGGCGGCCATCGCCATGAGGGGGAGCTTCTTCAGCTCGAAGATGAGGATGGCCAGCACGGCGAAGACCATGATCGGCACGGGCGCAAGGATCTGGGCGAGGGATTTCTCACTGTCTTCCAGCGCGCCGTCCGGCTCCAGCACATACCCTTCCGGCAGGGAGCTCCGGAATTCTTTCAGCGTATTTTCATAGACGTCCCGCGCCGCGGTATCGCTCGCCGAGCCTTCCGCCGCGTCGCTGCGGAGCGTCACGCAGGGCATGGCGTCGCGCCGCCAGATGGTGCTTGTCTCATTTTCATAGGAAATGTCCGCGAAATCGCCGAGCGGCACATACCGGCCGTCCCCGGCGCTCACGGGGAGAGACGCCAGATCGGCGAGGCGCGCCGTATTATCTCCCGCCAGGCGGAAGGAAATGGGCACGAGCTGATCGCCCTGATAGGATTCGGCGATCTTGTACCCGGAGAGCTTCACGTAGAGATCCTGCGCCACGGCATAGTTATCGATGCCGAGAGTCCGCACCTTGTCCTGATCGATGGTGAGCCGCACGGCGGGCGTTTCCTCCGGCCAGTTCAGGCTGGCGTTCACGATCTGCGGATTCGTCTCCATAAGGGCGAGCGCTTCCGCGGCGAGAGTTTTCACCCGCTCCGGATCAGGGCCGCTGAGGCGGAGCATGACGGGATATTCCGCAGGCGGGCCGAGGGCGATGAAGCGCACATGGGCCCGCGCTTCCGGATACCGCTCCGCCATGGTGCGGAGGAGCTCCGCTTTCAGAGCGTCCCGCGCTTCCGTATCGGCGGCGGTGATGATCATCTGCCCGTGGCCGTCTTCCGGCGGGAGCGGGTCAAAGAGAAGGATGAACCGCGGCGACGAATCGCCGATATACGTCACGAAATGTTTCACCCGCCCGTCGCCGTAGAGCATCTCTTCCACGCCCGCCATGACGCGCTGCGTCTCCTTGACAGACGCTCCGGCAGGGAGATTCACATCGAGGATGAGCTCCGGCCGGACGGAAGCGGGGAAAAATTCCTGCTTGATGAGAGGATACGTGCCGATTGCTCCGAAGAAGAAGAGGAACGTGCCGAGGATGACCGCTTTTCTGTAGTGCACCGCCGCCCGGATGGCTTTATAGAAAAAGGCGTACGCCCGCGCGTGGAGGCGATGCTTCCACGGAGCCGGATGCGGATCGATGCGGATGAATTTATACCCCAGCACGGGGGAAACGAAGATGGACGCGATCCATGAAAGGATGAGCGTCGACGCGATGACCCAGAAAAGAGACTCCGTGTATTCCGACGTCTGTCCTTCCGCGAGCGCCACCGGCAGAAATCCCGCCGCTGTGATGAGCGTCCCCGCCAGCATGGGGAGCGCGCACGATTTGTACGCTCCTTCCGCCGCTTCCATGCGTCCGGCGCCGTGCTCCAGCTTCACCTGCATCATTTCTATGACGATGATCGCGTCGTCCACGAGGAGCCCCAGCGACACGATGAGCGAGCCCAGGGACACGATGTGCAGGTCGATGCCCTTCCATTTCATGAAGAGAAACGCCGCCGCCACCACCACGGGCACGCACATAGCGAGCACCAGCCCGCTCCGAAGGCCCAGCGAGAAGAAGGACACCGCCATGACGATGGCCAGCGCCTCCAGGAGGGCTTCCGTAAATTCCGCGATGGACTCATTCACCACCTTCGGCTGATCGGCCACGAGGGAGATTTCCATCCCCGCGGGCAGCTCCGCCCGCGCCGCCTCGGCGGCTTTTTCCAGATTCTCGCCGAGGACCAGATTATCCCCGCCGGGCGTCATGGAAACGCCCACGCCCACCGCGGGCTTCCCATTGAAATACATGAGCGCCGACGGCGGATCGGTATAGGTCTGCGTCACATCCGCCACATCGCCCAGATGGAAGGAACGGTCTCCCGCGTGAATGGGGATGGCCCGCACCGCTTCCGCCGCAGGGAGCAGACCCGTCACGCGGATCGCCACATTTCTCGTATCCGTATGGATCATGCCGGACGGCGTCATCATGCCCTGCTGCTGGATGAGGCGGAACACGTCCGTCGGACTCATGCCGAAAGAAGCGAGCTTATTCTGATCCATCTCGATGTAGATCATCTGCTCCTGCACGCCGAGGAGCTCCACCCGCTGCACATCGTCCACGCGGAGCATGCGCTGACGCAGCTTTTCCGCGAAGCTCCGCTTCTCCTCATAGGAAAAGCCGTCTCCCGTCACCGCGTAGATCGAGCCGTACACATCGTCAAAACGGTCATTGATGATCGGGCCGACCACACCGGCGGGCATCTCGCCCCACACGTCGGTCACCATGTTCCGCACGTCGTGCCACCGCTCCTGGATGATCTCCTTCGGCACGCTGTCCAGCAGATTCACATAAATGACGGTCTTCCCGTCATGAGTGAAAGACTTGATGTAATCCAGGCCCTTCGTATCCTGGAGCTTCTTCTCCAGCGGGTCCGTCACCTGCTCGGTGATCTGCTCCGCCGAAGCGCCGGGCCACGCGGCAGTCACCACCATCTGGCGGATCGTAAATTCCGGGTCTTCGCTCCGTCCCAGATGGAAATACGACCAGAAGCCGCCGATCAGGATGGAAAGGATGAAGAAATACACGATCTGCTTATGGCGGATCGCCCACTCCGCCAGATTCACTTTCATGTTCTCACCTCATCCCCCGAGGAAAGGCGCTGTGTGCCCGCCGTGATCACCCGGTCGCCCTTCGAGAGGCCCGCTGTGATCTCTACCGTATCCGCGCCGTAAGCCCCCGTCTTCACGGGAACGAGCGCCGCCTTTCCCTCCTTCACGACCCATACGGCGGGTTCCTCCGACTGGGGAGCCATCGCCGAGAGCGGCACAGTGAACGACGCCTGCCCCGCGGGCTCCTCCATGACGACCTCCGCCGTCATGCCCACTGTCACTGCCTCCGGCGGATCGACGAGAGTCACCTTCACATCATACGTACCCGTCGCCGCGTCGGGAGAAGCGGCCTTCTCCCGAATGACGCCCCGCACGGAAACGCCGGGGAGCGCCCAGAAAGTCACCGTGCAGGGCATCCCCACGGAATACATCCCGTACTGCTTCTCCGTGAGGGAGATATACACATCCTTCTTCGCGTCGTCCACGATGAGCACCACCGGCGTGCCCGCGGCGACCACTTGCCCCACCTCGCACAGCGTAGAGCCGATCACGCCGTCCCGGTCGGCGGTGAGCACCGTGAAAGACAGATTATTTTCCGCCCGCGCGAGAGTCGCCCTGGCCTGGGCCAGCTGCGCCGCGGCGAGCTTGTACTGATTCTCCGTCTGATCCATGGCCAGGTCGGAAATGGCGTCCACCTCATGGAGCGCCTGATAGCGCTTCCGCGTGGACGAAGCCAGATCGAGCTGCGCCTCCGCGGAGATCACCGCGCTCTGCGCCGCCGCGGCCTGTTCCTCCGCGTCCTTCGAGTCCACCCGGAAAAGCGCCTGCCCCGCCGACACCCGGTCTCCGGCGCTCACATAGCGCGCCGTGATCCGTCCGCCGATCTGGAAAGCGAGATTCGATTCATAATATCCGTGCACCGTACCGGAAAAACTCCGCCGCGCCGCCTGTTCCTCCGCGCCGACGGTCATCGTCTTCACCAGCGGGGCCGCCTCCGCCGCTTCCGCCTTCTTCGCGCCGCACCCGGCCAGCGCCGCCGTGAGCCCGATCATGACCGCGCACACCGCGGCAAATCTCTTTCCCTTCATTTCTCCGTCCCTCCGTCACGCGGCTCCTCCGCTTCGAGCCCCTTCATAAAAACGCTCCACATCTTCCGCATATATTCCGCGCCGTCAGGCTGCCGCTCCGGGAAAAGCACCCGCTGCGCTCCGGAAGAAAGGAAATAAAAAAGAAGCATTCCCTGCCAGCCGACGCACACGTCCTCCGGCTCCACATCCTTCCGAAAAACGCCGGTCTCCGCGCCGCGCGCCACCGCGCTGTGAAGGACTTCCGTCACTTGTGAGAACCGCTGCCGCACGAAATCATGGAAGACCTCCGAGCCGCGGATCAGTTCCCCGAAGATCAGCCGCAGCACCGCCGGTTTCTCCCGGCCGAGGCGGACGAGAAAACGCCCGTAGATCCGGAAGATCTCCTCCGGCGGCGGCTGCTTTCCCTCCACGATGCGGATGAATTCGGAAATTTCCTCCGTTCCCCGGTACAGCACATCCCGGTACAGACCGGCCTTGCCGCCGAAATAATAGGAGATCGCCGCGCTGTTCACACAGGCCTCCCGCGCGATGTCCCGGATCGACACCCGGTCATAGCCCTCCGCCGCGAAGAGCCGGAGAGCCGCCGCGGCGATGCGGCTCCGCACATCCCCCTCCGGCTGCGGCGCGGGCTCCTCCGGGTAGATCTCCCGGTAGAGCGCCTCTTTATTATTGAAATAATACGAGATCAGCGAAGCGCTCATGCCCGCCCGCTCGCCGATCTCCCGCAGCGTCGCTCCGCGGAACCCTTTCTCCCGGAAGACCTCTTCCGCCGCCGCCAGCAGTTGTTTCCGCCTGTCCATGGTCTTTCTCCTTTTAATCAATTGTTTATACCGTTCGATTCATCTGTATTGTAACACAGCCGGAGAAAAAGAGCACCTCCGAAATCAGCGCAGCAAAAAAGCGGACGGTCCCCCGTCCGCTTCCGCTTTTACAGTACTTTCTTATTATCCGGTCCCGGCGTCGTGACAATCACCTTTTCCGGCGTGAGGATCACCGCGCCCTTGGCGTGAAGACGGCCGCCGAATTTTTCCTCCGCCGCCCGATTCAGCGCGTCCACCACGGGCCCTTCCGTCACATAGACCGCCGCGCCTTTCACCTGGTAGCCTTCCTTCGTCTCACTGTCGAACGCGGATACCGCCGCCCGGCCGTTGGCGAGAATATTTTTCATCGTCGTCTCCATGAAGACATCCCCGATGATGAGCTTCCCGTCTTCAGAAACCGTCTTGAATCCCACAGGCACCACATTCGGCTCCCCGTCCGCGCAGGTCGCGAGCTCCCAGAGACTGCCGTTCAGTACCTTTATCACATGTTCATTCAGCATACAAAGACCTCCTTCCGCGGCTCCGCCGCTGTCTCCATTGTAGGCTCGCCGCCGCGAGGATACAAGAGCAAAAGCAGGGCCAGCGCCGCACGGACTTCATTTGCAGCGCATTGGTCTGCCGTACACAGACGGTGCAGGCACAGGCTCATGCTGTCCCGCCGGGAAGCTGTCGGAGCGGACCCGCATACGGCGCTGTGCCGCATTCCCGCACGGTGCGGGCGCACATACGACGCTGCTGCGGGAGCGTCATTTTTCTATATTCATTTTGCGGCATCCCGCCACATTGGAGCCTTCATTTCCTTCCTGTCCTGACAGGAAGGAAACGAAGCAAAGGAAGGAACAGCCGCCCACGTTTCCGACCTAAAATTTTCCCGCGCCGCCTACCTCCGCGCAACTCGCTCCCTGCGGTCGCTCAGACAAGCGCT
>UQYL01000028.1 GCA_900545365.1 uncultured Dialister sp.
CCCACGGAGAGGGTGACAGTAGAATTTTCCTTGACGCGCCAGTCCTTATTCTCTCCGATGTAGCCGTTGACGAGCTTCTTGTAGTCGAGAAGCGTATTTTTCGTATCCCGCGCCTTCTGGTGCTGGCTGCGGTAGAGGATGTAGGCTTTGGCGGTCTTCTGATAGCCGCATTTCATGAGAGCGGTCTCCACCTTGTCCTGGATCTGTTCGACCGCCGGAGTGATGCATTCCGCTTCCCGGAGAGCCGTTTCCACGATAAGCGTGATGGCCCGCGCCATGGTGGGGACATCCGCCTCCGCGATTTCCTCGGTCGCGCGGAATGCCTTCGAGATGGCATTCTCGATTTTCCTTTCATCAAAAGGAACGGTCTCGCCGTTTCTTTTGATCACATTTTTCAATTCGATCATGGTAATCCCTCGGTTTCTTCTGTACGCCGCGCCATTTCGGAACGGCGGGAATCACTCTTCCCCGAAGAGGACGGTGCGCCCCTTCGCGAGACTTTTCCGCACGTCAATGAGCCGCTGATTGGAGCTGCCCCGCCAGATGGCCGTGCCGTCTTTTCTGGCAAGGATGAACGGGCCGTCAACGAGCACATCCAGATGAGGAAGGACGATGGACGCCAGTCCTGCTCTCCCGCTGAGGATATCTTCATAGATCCAGCCCGTATAGGCCCACACGCTGAGGCCGGAACGCTTTGCGGTGGCCGCGATCTCTGCGGCCGCTTCCGGCTGAAGGAGGGGATCGCCGCCGGACAGCGTCAGACCGTCCAGGTAGCGGGTGGAGAGGATGTCTTCGATGAGGCTCTCCGTATCGGTCTCCGTCCCGCCGCGCCGGTCCCAGGTCTCCGGATTCTGACAGGCCCGGCAATGGTGCGGACAGCCCTGGAAAAAAAGGACATACCGCACGCCCGGCCCGTTGACCGACGAATGCCGCAGCTTTCCCGCGATCCGAACTTTCACGGCGCTCCCTCCTTCTCTTTGACAGTTCATGTATAGCATAGCCATATCATGTGGGAGAGTCAAGATGTGAATACAAGATATTGATTTTCGGCGGAAGCCGGAGAAGCGAGACGGGATGGGCGGGAGCAGGCTCTTCTCTTTCTGTCAATTGATAAAAAAGCATCAGCCGCCGGGATCCTGCGACGGAAGAATGGTATGGGATGAATTTTCAGCGCTTCTCATTTTCCGGCGTTGCGGGAAAACGCGCCGGAAATTTTTGAGCGGAAAATGAAAAACGGGAAATTTTTGAGGACCGCTCATTTTCTTCCCGTTTTTGCGGGACCGCTTTTCAGTGAGCTCCGGGAATTGCGCATGCAAAAATATTATGATAGTATGAGGAAAAGAAATGATTTCAAAGGAGGGCACTCATGCTGACAAAAGAAGAAATGCTGCAGATGCTCAGGAAAAATGTGGTTCCCGCTTTTGGCTGTACGGAACCGGTGTGCGTTGCGCTGGCGGCGGCTGCCGCAGCCGGTGCGGCCGGCGGGGACGTGCAGTCTGTTCACGTGCGGGTGAGCGGGAATATTTACAAGAACGGCATGGCCGTGGGGATCCCGAATTTTGATAAAATGGGAATCCACTATGCGGCGGCGCTCGGCGCGTATCTGAAAAATCCGGAACGGTCGCTGGAGCTCCTTCAGGACATCACTCCGGACATCGCGGAGCGGGCGTCCGCTCTCGCGGAAAGCGGAAATGTCGCGGTGGATATCAATAAGGGCATGCAGGGCGTGTATGTGGAATGCGCCGTGAAGACGGACCGGGCGGAAGGGGAAGCGGTCATTACGCAGAGCCACGCCAATATCGTATCCGTTAAAGTCGACGGGAAGCCCGTTTTCGAAAAAGAAGACGGGACGAAAGCGGCCGATCCGCTCCTGGAAAAGCTCCGGTCCATGAAGATCGCGGAGATCCGGGCGCTCGTTGATTCCGCGTCGGAAGAAGAGCTGGCCTTTGTGCTGGACGGCATTGATATGAACGAAAGCGCCGCGGAATACAGCATGGGCCATGAAGGCGTCGGCGTAGGCATCGCCGCGACGATGAAATCGGAAAAGAGCGAATTTCTCGGGCATGCGCTCTTGGGGCGGATCATGCGCCGCGTGGCCAGCGCCACGGAAGGCCGCTTAGACGGCTGTCCCTATGCGGTCATGAGCAGCGCCGGCAGCGGGAGCAAGGGGATCGCCGTGATCATTCCCGTGGCGGAAGCGGCAAAAGAACTGGGGAGCTCCCGGGAGATGACGGCAAAGGCCATCGCTTTTGCCCATCTGCTGAACGAATATATTAATTCCTATGTAGGCAAGCTTTCCGCGATCTGCGCGTGTAGCATGGCGGCGTCTCCTGCGGCGTCGGCGGCGGTCACGTGGCTCCTCGGCGGCAGCGATGAACAGATCGGCTGGGCCATCCGGAATATGTGCGGCAATATCACCGGCATCATCTGCGACGGCGGGAAAGTGGGCTGCGCTCTGAAGCTCGCCACGTCGGCGGCAGGGGGTCTCATGAGCGCCATGCTGGCGGCGAATTCGGCGGTGATCCGCGTGTCCGACGGCATCGCGGCGGAATCGCCGGAAGACTGCATCCGCAATATGGGCCGGGTGAGCAATCCGGGCATGGTGGAGACAGATAAGGAAATCCTGGAGATCATGCTGGAGAAGCAGGCGGCGAAAGAAGCGTAAAAATAAAAAGGGCGGGGCTGAAGAGTCCCGCCCTTTCCCTATTCGCTGCGCGTTGTACACGTCTCGGGGATTGTGATATCATGAAACCGGCATTACGGGCGCAGGGTACGGCGGAAAGGAGAGGGCCATGGAAGAAGAACTGGACACGGCGGGATACGAGATATCCCTTCCCGTTTTTGAAGGCCCCATGGATCTGCTGCTTCACCTGGTAACGAAGAACCGCATCGACATTCACGATATCCCCATCCACGAAATCACAGATCAATACCTGGCCTATCTGGAAAAGGCGCGGGAATTTGATCTGAATCTGGGGAGCAGCTTCTTCGCCATGGCGGCGACGCTTCTTCTCATCAAGTCCAGGATCCTTCTTCCGCGGAAACGGCAGGAAGAGACGGATGAAGCGGAAGACCCGCGGCAGGAACTGGCCCGTTCGCTGGAAGAGTTTCGGCGGATGAAAGAGATGCGCCGCATGCTGGAAGAACTTCTGGAGAAGGAACGGCCCTACCGCATGAGGGAGCCTTCGGAGCCGGCCTCCGCGTCTGCTTACACGGGAAGTATTTCCTTATCCCGCCTGACGGCGGCTTTTTTCTCTTTGCTTGAAGAAAAGGAGGAAGAAGAGCCGCGCGTGGTCCCCGCTGAGGAAGTGACATTTGACGATCAGGCAGAAGGACTGAGGCATTATCTCGCTGGCGGCGGATGGCAGCCCATGATGGGATTCTTCCGCCGGCAAAAGACGCGGATGGCGCTGGCCGTGGCGCTGGTGGCGCTGCTTGAGCTGGTGCGGACAGGCGAAGTGGTTCTGGAAGAAAGAGCCGGAGGATTCATGGTGCGGGCTGCGGAAGGCCGGATACGCAGTGGGGAAACTTGAAATATCTGTATAAATAAAAGGAGGGCGGCATGCGCGGAACGGAACGGCTGGCGGGCGCGCTGGAAGCGTATCTCTTCATACACGGCAGCCCGGTGAAACGGAAGGAGCTGGCCGCGGTCATGCAGGAAGACGACCGGCGCGTCCAGGAAGCGCTGGATGTACTGGCCGAGAAATACGGCCGGGAAGATTCGGGGATCCAGCTTCATGAGACAGGCGCGGGCATCGCTCTGGCCACGAAAAAAGAATACGATGCCTGGCTGTCGGAAGCGGCGGGGGAGAAACAGACCTTGTCTCCCGCGGCCATGGAGACGCTGGCGGTCATCGTGAGCCGTGAGCCGGTGACACGGGCGGAGATCGAACGGATCCGCGGCGTATCGGCGGGACGCATCCTGGCGTCGCTCCTGGAGAAAGAACTGATCGAAGAAAAAGGGCGGCTCGAGGTGCCTGGGCGCCCCATCCTGTACGGCACGACGGCGCGGTTTCTTCAGTGCGCCGGAATATCCGACGCGGAAGAACTGCGGAAGGCCTGGGCCGGGAAGATGACAGAGGGAGAACTATTTTGAAAGAACGTTTACAGAAAATATTGAGCCATGCCGGAGTGGCTTCGCGGCGGAAAGCGGAAGAAATGATCCTGGCGGGCAGAATCAAGGTTAATGGGAAAATCGTGCGCGAGCTGGGCACGGAAGCGGATATCCGAAAAGACCGCATCGAGGCGGACGGGAAACCGGTCCGTCCGGAACGGCTCCGGTATTTTCTCTTTTTCAAACCCGATCGGGTCATTACTTCCGTCAGCGATCCGCAGGGGCGGCGCACCGTACTGGATTTTTTCCCGAAGGTAAAAGAACGAATTTTTCCGGTGGGGCGGCTGGACTACCATACGGAAGGCCTCCTTATTATGACGAATGACGGCGCTCTGGATTACAGGCTCACCCATCCGAGCAGGGAAGTGCCGAAAACTTATGAAGTAACGGTGCGGGGGAAATTTTCGGAAGAGCTTGCGGCGAAAATGGAAAAGGGCGTGCAGCTCGACGACGGGAAGACCGCGCCCTGCGAGATCACCGTCCGGGAGTATGATGAAGTGCGGAACCGGACCTATCTCACAATCACCATCCATGAAGGGAAAAACCGGGAGATCCGGCGGATGATGGAAAAATTCCATTATCCCGTATTTGCCCTGAAGCGGGTGAAGTACGCGTTTCTGACGCTGGACGGCGTGACGAAAGGCAAGTACCGCCCGTTATCAGAGAGCGAGGTCGCGAAATTATATGAATTCGGCAAATAAAAAAGTGGCCGTCATCGGCGGCGGCGTAGCGGGACTGCTGGCGGCCGTCCATGCGGCGGAGCTGGGCGCGGACGTGCGGCTCTTCGAGAAGATGGACCGGATCGGGCTCAAGATGGGGATCACCGGGAAGGGCCGGTGCAACCTGACGAATATCGCGCCCATTGCGGATTTCATCGGGAAGACGCCGGGAAACGGGAAATTCCTCTACAGCGCGTACGAGCGCTTTTCCAATACCGACCTTCTGGCGCTTCTGGCGGACTGGGGCATCGAGACCGTGGCGGAAAGAGGAGGCCGGGTGTTCCCCAAAAGCCAGGACGCGCAGGAAGTGCGCCACACATTCATGCGGCGTCTGAAAGAGACCGGCGTGGAGCTGCATCTTTCGGAACCGGCAGAGCATGTCGTGGAGAAAGACGGACGCGTCGCTGCCGTGCAGACCGGGAAAGGCACATATGAAGCAGACGCCTGCATCATCGCGACGGGCGGGAAATCCTATCCCCGCACCGGATCGACCGGCGACGGGTACAGGATGGCGGCGGAACTCGGCCATAAGGTGACGGCCCTCCGCCCGGCGCTGATCCCGCTGGTGTGCCGGAACGCTTACTGCAGGGAGCTGCAGGGGCTGTCTCTCCGGAACGTGACGCTGTCCCTGAGCGCAGGGGGACGGCGGAAAGCGTCTCTCTTCGGGGAAATGATCTTCACGCACTTCGGCATTTCCGGGCCGATCGTGCTGTCTCTTTCCGATCAGGCCTCGCTCTGGCTTTCCCAGGGCCATGAAGTGACGGGGGAGATCGACCTCAAACCGGCGCTTTCCGAAGAGGTGCTGGATAAGCGCATCTTGAGGGATCTGGCTAAGTACCACCTGAAACAGATGCGGAATGCCCTTCAGGAACTCATGCCGCAGCGGCTCATCGATGTGATCCTCGCCATGTCGGATATTTCCCCGCAGCTTCCCGTATCGGAGCTGACGAAACATCAGCGGGCCAATCTGCGCTACGCCATCAAGCACATGCCCCTGGCCGTTACGGGGACGCGGCCCATCGAAGAGGCTATTGTCACGGCGGGCGGCGTCTCCGTGAAAGAGATCCAGTCGTCCACGATGGAATCGAAGCTGGTGAAGGGCCTCTATTTTGCGGGCGAAGTCATGGATATCCACGCGTACACCGGCGGTTATAATTTACAGGCCGCTTTTTCCACCGGCTACACGGCGGCAGAACACGCCGCGGGATGGGGCGAGGAAAAATAAAAGTCCGCAGGGGACAGAAATTTTCGGAGGGATAAGAATGAAAAAATTATCCGTTGCCATTGACGGGCCGGCGGGAGCCGGCAAGAGCAGCGTATCGAAGATCCTGGCAAAACGCATGGGCTATACGTACCTGGATACGGGCGCGATGTACCGGGCGGTGACTTACGAAGCGCAGCGGCTGGGGCTGGAAAGTGATGACGAGATCATCGCCATGGCGAAAGCGCTCCGCATGACCGTCGCTCCGGGAGACACGGGGATGCGGGTCTTCCTTGATGAACGGGAAGTGACGGGGGAGCTCCGCACGCCGCAGGTGTCGGGCGCGGTGTCCCGCGTGTCGGCCATCCCGGAAGTGAGGGAAGTCCTCGTGACGCTGCAGCGGCGTTTCGCCGCGGAAGGCGGCACCGTGCTGGACGGCCGCGATATCGGTACGGTGGTACTTCCGCGGGCGGACGTGAAAATCTTCCTCACCGCTTCTCCCCGCACGCGGGCCATCCGCCGCTATAAAGAGCTCTGTGAAAAAGAGCCGGGGATCACCGTGGAAGAGATAGAAAAAGACATCATCCGCCGCGACGAGCTGGACAGCACGAGAAAGAGCTCGCCGCTCCGCCCCGCGGAAGATGCGGTGCGTCTTGACAACGGCGATCTGACATTGGAAGAGACGGCGGAAGCAATCATGAAGATCTGCGGAGAAAAGGCAGGGGAAAAAGAATGATGCGCGGCCTGATCTGCGCGGCGGCACGGCTCCTTTTGGGGACCTATTTCTTCCGCATCAAAGGACTGGTGACGGAAGGGAAAGAAAATATTCCCGCGGAAGGCGCCGTGATCATTGCGCCGAACCACAAGAGCAACTTTGACCCGCCCGCCATCGGCGTGTGTTCGCCCCGGATCATCCACTACATGGCAAAAGAAGAACTTTTTAAAAATCCGGTCTTCGCCGCGGTGATCCGCTACTTCGGCACGTTCCCCGTGAAGCGCGGCTCCGTGGACCGCGCCGCGATCCGTCAGGCCCTCGCTGTGCTGAAAAGCGGTGAGCCCCTCGGCATCTTCCCGGAAGGGACGAGGACGCACGGAAACCGGATCGGCCGCTTCCACGACGGCATGGCGTCCATCGCCCTCATGACGGGCACGCCGGTCCTGCCGGTGGCCGTGCTCGGCACGGAGCATCTGCCCCGCAGGGAAGGCCCGCTGGCCGTCATTTTCGGGAAGCCCATTCCCGTGGAAAAACAGCGCCCCACGCCGGAGGCCATGCAGGCGGTCAATGACAAAGTGCGGGCCGAGCTTCTCCGCATGCGGGAAGAGTATTATAAAAAAGCCGGCTGGGAGCCGGGAGAGTGACGGGCGGAAAGCCGGAGGACAGGTATGGAGATTTACAGAGCCAGAGAAATGGGATTCTGCTACGGCGTGCGCCGGGCGATGAAGCTTGCCCTGGACACGGCCGCCGCAGGAAAACCGGCGGCGACCCTGGGGCCGCTCATCCACAATCCTCAGGTCGTGGAGAGACTGGCGGAAAAAGGGATCCCCGCGATAGAAAATCTGGCGGATTTTCATGATAAAATTGTCATTATCCGCTCGCATGGTGTGGGCCCTTCGTGCTATAATAACATCAAGTGCAAAAATCTGGCCTTGGTAGATGCTACGTGTCCTTTTGTCATGCGCAATCAGCAGATCACAAAAGAACTGGTAGCAGAAGGACATCAGGTTGTGCTCATCGGTGAAAAAAATCATCCTGAGATGAAGAGTGTCGCAGAATGGGCGGACGGTCAGTCCTATCTGATCGAGTCCATGGACGATGTAGCTGAGCTTCCCCATTTAAAGGAAGCGCACATTGTGATTCAAACGACTTTCTCTGAAACTTTGGCTGACGAACTGATCGAAGCCGTTTCAAAAAAAGCAGACAGGGTAGAAGTACACAAAACGATCTGCCGCGCCACATCGGACAGACAGCATGCTGCAAGAGAGCTGGCCAGACAGATGGACGTGATGATCGTCATCGGTGGACGCAACAGCGCCAATACGACACGGCTCGCGGAAGTCTGCCGGGAGGAAGGCGCAGTGACCTACCACATCGAAACAGCGTCGGAGCTTCGTTCCGCATGGTTTCACCACCAGGACAAGGTTGGCATCACCGCCGGTGCTTCCACACCGGACTGGATCATAGAGGAGGTAGTTTGTATTATGGAAGACATGAGTAAGTTATTGGAGTCGGAGGAACTCAATCTGGACGTGCACAAAGGCAGCGTTGTGAACGGCAGAGTAGTAGAAGTATTCGACAATAAGGCGTTTATTTCCTTTGGTTATAAGACCGAAGCGATTCTGCCGGTGCACGAATATGCATATCCCGTGCCGGAATCCCTGAAGGACGTGCTGAACGTAGGCGATGAGATCCGCGTGCAGGTCATCAATTCCATCCGTGAAGATAGCCCGATTTACGTTTCCAAGATCAAGGTAGACCGCCTTGCTGACTGGGACGTAGTCGAAGAAGCATTTGAAAAGAACGAACCGGTAGAATGCGAAGGCATCGAAGCCATTAAAGTCGGCCTGCTGGTACAGATCAAATCCCTGCGCGGCTTCATTCCGCTGTCCCAGGGCGATTTGCGTTTCGTTCATTCCCTGGCAGGGCTGGTAGGACAGACCTTCAGCGCGAAGATCCTCGAAGTCGACCGCGCGAAGAACCGTCTCGTCCTTTCCCGCAAGGCTGTGCTTGAAGAAGCCCGCGACAGCGAACTGGACGTACTGGAAGCCGCATTCCAGAACGGCGAAGTTCTCAAAGGCGTAGTCAAGAAGATCATGCCTTACGGCGCGTTCGTCAATGTGAACGGAGTCGAAGGGCTCCTGCACATTTCCGACATTTCCTGGAAGAAGATCGCGAAGGTAGAAGACGTTCTCCAGCCGGAAGAAGAGATCGACGTAAAGATCAAATCTTTCGATAAGGAGAAGCAGAGAATCTCCTTCACCCACAAGGACTGCCTGCCGGATCCGTGGGAAACTTCCATCCATGAACATGCCCTGGACGACGTAGTCGACGCAAAAGTCGTAAAAGTTCTCGAATTCGGCGTGATCGTCGAACTGGAAGACGGACTCACCGGTCTGCTCCACATCAATGAGATGACGAAAGACCACAACAAGAAACCGTCTGACATCTGCGCTCTCGGCGACGAGATCAAAGTCCGCATCATCGGCATCGATGAAAACAGAAAGAGAATCAGCTTCTCTCTCGTAGAAGCGGCTGAACACGCGGAAGAAGAATAATTCCCCGCGCAGAGGAAAACGGAGCCCGCGGGATGACTGACGGGCTCTGCGGGAATGCGGCAGCCATTGTCTGCATGGATAATGGCTGCCGCATTCCTTTTTTTCTTGAGGAGGCGCGGAGAATGCTCCGCGGTTCCTTAAGGGAAAAAGCGGTTCCCAAAGGGGCGGCTTGCCCATATGCGGATTTTGTGCTATTTATGTTATGAAGCTGGAGAAATGGATAAGACCATGGATCTGCGCAGGACCTGTGCGGATTTTTTGACTGAATATGAGGTGATACTATGAGCAAACCTCTCGTGGCGATCGTGGGACGGCCGAATGTGGGGAAATCCACGCTCATCAACGGATTGGCGCAGCGCCGAGTGTCCATCGTGGAAGACATCCCCGGCGTGACCCGCGACCGGATCTACTGCGATGTGCGGTGGCTGGATAAGGAATTTACCCTGATCGATACGGGCGGCATCGAATTCCGCAATGAAGCGGATCAGATGGTGGACGGCATCCGCCAGCAGGCGCAGCTGGCTATTGAGGAAGCGGACGTGATCGTATTCGTGACGGATGCGCGCTCCGGCGTGACCCACGACGACGAGGTCATCGCGGGCATGCTCCGCCGCGTGGGCAAGCCGGTCGTTCTGGCGGTCAATAAAGTGGACAGCGCCAATCAGGAAATGGACGTGTATGAATTCTATTCGCTGGGCCTGGGCGAGCCCATCGGCATTTCCGCGGTGAATCACCTGAGCTTCGGCGATCTGCTGGACCGCGTGACGGAGGGCTTCCCGTCCGTGACGGAGCGTTCGGAGAATGATCCCATCCGGGCGGCTATCATCGGCCGGCCGAATGTGGGGAAATCCACGCTGATCAATGCGCTCCTCGGCTATGAACGGTCTCTGGTGGCCGATGAATGGGGCACCACCCGCGACGCGGTGGACTCGGTCTGGAAATATCAGGGCAAGGAATTTATCCTCGTCGATACGGCCGGGATGCGCCGGAAGGGGAAGATCTCCGACACGCTGGAGAAATACAGCGTGATCCGCTCCATCCGCGCCATCGACAACTGCGACGTGGCGGTGCTTGTGATCGATGCGCGGGACATGATCACCGAGCAGGACAAGAAGATCGCCGGCTATGTCCACGAAGCGGGCAAGGGACTGATCATTCTCGTCAATAAATGGGACGCCGTCGAAAAAGACAACAATACCATGGTGCATTACACGGAAGACATTCGAAAAGCGCTGCCTTTCGCGCAGTACGCGCCTGTTCTCTTCGGCTCGGCGCTCACGAAACAGCGCATCCACAAGCTGGGCGATCTCCTCTTCTATGTGGCAGACCAGCACAGCATGCGCATCTCCACGAGCGTTCTGAACGATCTGCTCGACGACGCGAAAATGGTCAATCCGCCGCCGGCCCATTCCGGCAGAGTGGCGAAAATTTATTATATGACCGAAGTGGGCATCCGTCCGCCGACCTTCGTTCTCTTTGCGAATGACGCCGATCTCATCCATTTTTCCTATGTGCGGTTCATCGAAAACCGGCTCCGCGAGTCTTTCGGCTTTGAAGGCACGCCGATCCGCATCGTCGTCCGCAGCAAGAAAGACGGTGACGATCTATGACGGGATTTGATCCCATGCTCCTTGCCTTCTGTTTGGGCGCGTATCTTCTCGGCGCTGTTCCCTGCGGATACATCATCGGGAAAGTGTTTTACGGCGTCGATCTGAAGACCGTGGGCAGCGGCAACATCGGCGCGACGAACGCTTACCGAGTGCTCGGCGCGAAAGCGGGTCTCGCCGTTTTCCTCTGCGATTTTGCCAAAGGCATGCTGGCGGTGTCCGCGGGCAATGTGGGCGGCGTATCTGCGACGCTGCTCTGCGCGCTCTTCGTCATCGTGGGCAACGACTGGTCCGTTTTTCTGCACTTTAAAAGCGGGCGCGGCGTGGCCTGCGGCGTAGGCGCTTTTGCCGCGCTCTGGCCGATGGCGGCGCTGGGCGCCTTCATCGTGTGGCTCGCCGTATTCATGGCGTCGAAGATCGTGTCGCTGGCCTCTATCTGCGCTGCTCCGGCAGTGCCGATCGTGATCTGGCTCACCGGCGGTCCCGATGAATTTGTGATCTTCGGCGCGGCTGCCGCGGCAGTGATCATTTTCAAACACAAAGATAATATCGGACGTCTCATGCGGGGCGAAGAGAAAAAGATCACCCGGGGGAAAAGATAAAAATGAAAATAGTAATGATAGGCGCCGGCGGCTGGGGCACGGCCATGATCAAAGTGCTGGCGGCGGGGAATCCGGACGTGTGGCTGTACTGCCGGAATCCGGTCACCGCGGAAGAGCTGCGGGAAACAAGAGAAAATAAAGCATATCTTCCCGGCGTCCGGATTCCGGATCAGGTAAAGATCACCAGCGATCTGGAAGAGGCCGTGTGGGATGCGGACTGCGTCATCCTCTGCACGCCCTCCATGGCGGCGGAATCCATGGCGGCAGCCATAGCGCCGTACTTGAAAAAGCAGGCCGTCGTCGTCTCCGCCTCCAAGGGGCTGGCCTCACACGGCGGGCTCCGGCTCTCTCAGGTCATCGGCGAAAAACTCGTTTCCGTGACAGACCGCATCGCCGTGCTGTCCGGGCCGAACCACGCGGAAGAAGTGGGGAGAGGCCTGCCGGCGGCATCGGTCGCGGCGTCGGCTTCTCCGGAGGCGGTGGCGCTCGTGCAGGACATCTACATGGGCCCGGCCTTCCGGGTCTACCGGAACAGCGACATCATCGGCGTCGAATACGGCGGCGCGCTGAAAAATATCATGGCCCTCGCCTGCGGCGTCCTCGACGGCCTCGGCCTCGGCGACAACAGCCGGGCGTCCCTCATGACGCGGGGGCTGGCGGAAATGACCCGCTTCGGCATCCATTTCGGCGCTAAGACAGAGACCTTTTTCGGACTGTCCGGGATGGGCGATCTTGTCGTCACCTGCACCAGCGAGCACAGCCGCAATCATGCCGCCGGCCTCCTTCTCGCGCAGGGAAAGACCGCGGAAGAAATAGTGAGCGGCACGAAAATGGTCGTCGAAGGGATACGCACCGCCGGCATCGTCCATGAGATCGCTGAAAGGGAAGGCATCGAAATGCCCATCACCGAAGAAGTGTGCCATGTGCTGCGGGGCGAATGCACGGCGATGGAGTCGCTGGAACATCTCATGTCGCGGGCAAAAAAATCGGAAACGGAAGTATTTCTGAACGGAAACGGCTGCTGAAAGCCGCAGAGAAAGAGAAATACCGCGCAATATACCTTGCGATGCATTTATGATATAATACGTGGAAGAACAATATGATCCGAATCATTGGAGGAAGTGCCAGAGGGACGCCTCTTACCGCGCCGCGGGGCCGGAACACGAGACCGACGCTGGGGCGCACCAGAGAAAGCATTTTTAATGTGCTTGCCAATGTGGGACTGGTCGATACAAAAGTGCTTGATATTTTCGCAGGCACCGGCGCGCTCGGACTGGAAGCAGTGAGCCGCGGCGCGGCGGAAGCGGTGCTCATCGATCAGGCGACAGGGCGCATCATGCAGGAAAATGCGAAACGCTGCCGTATGGAAGACCGGGTGAAGATCCTTCCGAAAGAAGCGGGGAAAGCCCTGCGGAGCCTGGAAGGACAGGAATTCGATTACATCTTCATGGACCCGCCCTACGACAGAGGGTATATCAATGAGATCCTCGGGCTGGTCATCCGGCTCGGACTTCCTGCCGATCATTCCATCATTATTGTAGAGCATGTCAGCGCTGAGCCTCTTGAACTGTCGCCTTTCGGGGCGGCATTGAGCGTATGGAAAGAAAAACAGGTGGGCGAAACAGCGGTGACCTATCTTCTCTATACCAAAATTTGAAGGTGAAGCCATGAAAATTGCCATCTGCCCGGGAAGCTTTGACCCCGTCACTTACGGGCACCTGAACATTATCGAAAGAAGCTCCGTGCTCGTCGATAAACTGATCGTTGCCGTATTCCGCAATCCCAACAAGCACTCCATGTTTACCATGGAAGAACGGCTGGATATGCTGAGAGAGACCACCAAACATCTGCCGAATGTAGAAGTTGACGCATTCGGCGGGCTTCTGAACGAATATGCGGAAGCAAAGAACTGCCATCTCCTCATCCGCGGCCTGCGCGCATTCAGCGACTTTGAATACGAATTTCAAAGAGCGCTCCTCTTGAAGAAAGTCAACCCCACGCTGGAGACGGCCTTCTTCATGACGGAGGGCAAATATTCCTTCCTCAGCTCTACCGGCGTCAGAGAACTGGCCTGCTTCGGCGGGAACATCTCCAAACTGGTGCCGCCGTACGTGCAGAAAGTGATAGAAGAAAAATTCAATTCCACTAAGAAATGAGGCGTGAACATGGATACGAAGAAATTACTGGAAGAACTGGAAAACGTAATCATCAATGCGAGCGACGTTCCCTTTACCAATAAAAAAATGGTAGACGGGGAAGAAGCTACCCGTCTCATCGACGCGATCAATCAGTCGCTGCCGAATGAACTGGACAACGCGAAGCGCATCGTCGCCGACAAGGAACGGATCCTTCTGGACGCGGAAAAGAAAGCTGACGACACCATCGCGCAGGCGAAAGACTACATCGCCCGCATCACCGAAGAAAGCGAACTGGTGAAGCAGGCCCAGGACAGAGCGAATCAGATCGTCTCCGCGGCGAACGCTTCCGCGGAAGAACTGCGGAACAGCTCCGTCACCTATGCGACGGACGTGCTGAAATATGTGGAGACCAATATGGAAAACATGCTGGAAACGCTCAGAAAGAACCGCCAGAGCCTGATCGACTCCAACGCGGCGGCGCAGAGAGAACAGGATCAGAACGATCATCAGAATTAAAACGAAATGAACAGAGCCTCCCTTGGGGGAGGCTTTTTTCTTGTCCTTGATGTGGTATCCGACGGGGTGGACGTATGCATATAAACGTTTAAAAATAAATATAAGTATTGCGTAAGAGGGGGCTTTGGGTAAAATGAGAAAGACACAAGGGAATGGAGGTGAGAACCATGCGCTTCGGCTGGAATGATGGAGCGATCCATAGATACAGCGCCGGCAGCTGCGGAGCATACCTGACCACCGGGGGGGGTATAAGACTCCGATAAACAGCGATGACAACACGATAGAAATGAAAGGCCGCCCGGTACAGGGCCGGTCCTTTGACATAGAAAAAAGGCAGCTTTTATCAGGCTGCCTTTTTCGCGTGCTTCGGAAAAGAACGGCGTGCTGACAATAGGAGCGCGGGAAAGAGTATGGAAAAACCGATGACCTGTCCTGTCTGCGGGACATTCTTCCTTGCGGACCGGTCGACCCAGAGATATTGCAGCGCCGCGTGCCGAAAGAAAGACTACCGAAAACATTCGCGGCACGACGGGGCCCCGCCGGAAAGCGCGCCGGTCCTGCGGAGCTTCCAATGCAGGAAATGCGGAAAGACTGTCGCCGTGACAGACCCGCGCGATATGCGGTCAAAATTTTGCTCCGCGCACTGTGAGAAACTCTACTGGAAACACAAGAAAAAGACAGAGCCGGAAGCGGAATCATACACCTTCCGATGCAAGCAGTGCGGCGCGCTCGTTACCGTGACGGAAGCGCGGGACAGGCGCATAGCCTTCTGCAGCGAAGAATGCCGGAAACGATGGCATTCGGCACAGCAGAAAGAAATATACCGGAAAAAGGAAGAAAACATGAAAAAGGATGAAAATAATGAAAAGAATGAAGCATAAAAAATTTCTTGCAGTTATCGCCGTATTGGTTTTGACGGGAAGCACGGCCTATGGATATGATTCACGCCATTATACTGTTAATGAGGATTTAACTTGGTACGAGGTTACTTCTTCACATGTTCCGCCAGGAGGAGCTGGAATTTGGGCTTTTGGCGGTGATTCGATAACGATTGCGGATGGGAAAAAATTAACTTTTGATTATGCCGGTGGCGGTGATATAATTCCGGGAAATTTTCCCGGTGGATTAGCTTTATACATCTCACAGGAAGCTGGGGATTGGACTCAAGATCTGAATGTGAATGGAGGGACATTGGCCGTTTTTGGTACTGGAAATACGAAGACAGGATATGGTGGCTACATAAGAGCAGGTGCTACCGGAAAGATTATAATTGACGGGACGGATCTGAATTTTCATGACTTGCAGTATGGTTTTAAATTGAATGCATCTGAGACAAGAATTAAAAATAATCAGCTGAATCTTGTTAATGATTATTATGGCGTTTGTACTTTAAATGATGCACAATTTTTTGCCGAATCTAAAAATTTTTCCGCTGCTAACGGGGAAATAGGCCTTTACAGCGCGGGACAGGGGAGCATTTCAGTAACAGCAGGCGATACGGCTCTGTTTCAGAATAATAGCTGTGCCGTATATACTGCTGGAGAAGGGACCGCCGAGCTGAAGGGGAATAAGCTGGAAATGATCGATAACAATTACGGCGTTTCCAGCAGCGGCAAAAGCGTGACCATTGACGTGGATGGATTTACTTTCGGGACATCCACGGCGATCGATTTCCCGATCACTGCGGTCTATGGCGGGGGGAACACCAAAGTCGATGTGACGGCGGGAAAAGCCGATTTGAACGGACAGATCATGGCAGAAGATAATGCGGAAATACAATTCCTGGAAGACGCGGAGGCGGGAAGTGACCAGCTGATCAGCGTGTATTCGCCCTTCGGGGACGCGGTCTCCGCCGGTACGGACAGCGGTACGGCAAAGATCGGATTCCAGGCGAATGCAGTCATCAATTCGCAGGGCGATGAAGAATATCACGCCGACAAGCAAGGTGTGCGCACCATCGCGGCTGTCCGGGCGCTGCGCAATTCGGAGATCTCTCTGGATAAAGCGGCGGGGATCTACGGCGATATCATTGCCGGGAAAGGCCCGGCGGCTGAGGGTACGGAATCTGCGGAAGGGGATGGCGGCAGCGCTGAGCCTGCGGATTGGAAAGGCGGCAGCGTAACGATCAACAGTGTAAGCGGCGCGGAATTTAAAGGCGACGTGCTGGCCGGCAATAAAGGCTCGATCGATTTTACGCTGAACGACGCTTCTTACGAAGGCCGCGTGGACGACTATGCCGACGCGACGCTGAAAGACATGGTCTTCCGCCCTCAGGAATTTGACGTAGATGTCACGGAAGGCGGTACCGTGGTCATGACGCTGAATCATTCGACATGGACGGCGCGCGGACAAAATTTCGTTACGACCCTCGCTTTTGGGGAAGAAGGCGGCTTAGTTGATCTCTCGAAGGATGAGAACAATTCTGTGACGATTCGGAACCTGAAGGGCGACGGCACGTTCAACATGCTTTTGAATTCGAAAGACCATTCCAGGAGCGATATGCTGTATATCGGTAAAAATGAGGGGAGTCAGACGATCAATGTCGTCGGCGGCATTACGGGCGGTCTGGAGAATATCAGCAGGGACAATCCCCTGCGGTTCGCCACGGTCGGTATCGATAAGGACAGCGATGTGCCGGAAGTAAAGAACAGCGGCATTCGCGCGTATACCCGGGATGCCGGCGCGTTGGATGTGGAATATTCCGTAGAAAAAGAAAAATTCAATAAAGATGATGCGGAAAACGAGAAATACAACGGAGACGGCAACGGCAAAGGCGTAGACAAGCCGGGCAATGATTTCGTGGAAAACGAATTGGTCGGCGACCGGAATGCCGAGAACTGGATCATCACCGGCGTGAAGCAGGCTCAGACCTCCGACGCGGGCAAGACGGTCATCGCCATGTCGAAAGTGAACTACTCCAACGCCGTCTACATGGACAGACTCAA
>UQYL01000029.1 GCA_900545365.1 uncultured Dialister sp.
CTATACTATATATTAATATGATTATTTGTAGTAAGTTAAAGACAGATGTTCAGCGGAGAGATCATGGATATTTACGGGAAATACCGGCCGGCGCTGGAAGCGGTCATGAAGCGGACCGCGGAGGCCATCGAGGCTTACGGCGCGGCGGAGAAGGAAAAGACCGGAGAGATGCTCTATGAGCACCTGCGTTTCCGGCTGAAATCGGAAGCGAGCATGGAGGCCAAGCTCGCCGGACGGGGACTTCCCCTCACGGCGGAAGCGGCGGTGCGGGAAGTGCGGGACGCGGTGGGCTTCCGCATCGTGTGCCGCTTCATCGATGATATTTATGAGAATATCGCCCGTATCCGGGCGCTGCCGGGCGTCTCTGTGGTGAAGGAGAAGGATTATATTCGCAATGTGAAGCCCAACGGGTACCGGAGCTACCATCTCATTCTTTCGGCGGAAGCGCCCTTTGCCGATCCGGAAGGGCGGATGCCGGGGCGTTTCTTTGTGGAGGTGCAGCTGCGGACGATCGCCATGGATTCCTGGGCGGCGCTGGAGCACGAGATGCGATACAAGCGGGATGTGGAAAATCCGGAGCTCATCGGGCGGGAGCTGAAACGGTGCGCCGACGAGCTGGCGTCGTGCGATGTGTCCATGCAGACCATCCGCAATCTGATCCGGGCGCGCAGGAAATGAGGGGAAAAGTATGAGAATTTTGATCGCGGAAGATGAAAAGGCCATGTCCGACGCGCTGGCGGCGGTGCTCCGCCATTTCGGCTACGAAGTGGATACGGCAGGCGACGGGGCGGAAGCGGTGGCGCTGGCCGGCGGTCATGTGTACGACTGCATGGTGCTGGATGTGATGATGCCCCGTATGGACGGCATCGAGGCGCTGTCCATTCTGCGGAAACGGGGCGATGTGACGCCGGTCATTCTGCTCACGGCAAAAGCGGAGATCGACGACCGGATCACCGGCCTCGACGCGGGGGCCGACGATTACCTGACGAAGCCCTTCGCCATGGGCGAGCTCCTCGCGAGGATCCGCTCCATGACGCGCCGCGCCGGAGCGTTTGTGAAAAATGAGCTGAAAGTGGGCGGCCTCTCGCTCAATGTGGAGGAGCAGGAGCTTTCCGGTGAAAGCGCGATCCGCCTCGGCGGGAAGGAAGCGAAGCTTATGAAGCTCTTCATGATGAATGAGGGCAAGGAATTGTCGGCGGAGGAACTGTTCCGCCGCGTCTGGGCAGATGAACCGGACACGGACCGGGGCATCGTGTGGATGTATGTCTCCTTCCTGCGGGAAAAGATCGAATCCGTCCGCGGCGGGGCGGAGATCCTCGGCGGAGAAGACGGCCCCTTCGTGCTGCGGGCGGAGAAGTGAGCGCCGGGAAACGGGCGGAAAGGAGAGCACAGCTATGGATATGATCCGAAAGATACACCGGCAGTTCCTCCTCATCGCGACGGCGGCGATCTTCCTGATCGTGGCGGCGGCGCTGGGCATCATCAACGGGTCGCTCTATCTGGCGGTGCGCGATGAGATCCGGTCGGTGACAGAGTACATCGTGAGCAACGGCGGCGTGCTGAATCCGCAGGAGCGGCCGCTCACGGACAGCTGGTTCGACGACGGAGGCTGGATGAACGATACGCCGGAATTTTCCTACCAGACCCGGTATTTCTCAGTGCTCTTCGGCAGGGACGGTACGGCGAAGGCCATCAATGTGAACCATATCGCCGCGTTCACGCCGGAGGAAGCGGCGGAGACGGCGGCGCAGGCCGCGCGGGAAGGAACGGAAGAGGGATTTTTCAAAAAAGACAAGACCAGCTACGCCTACCGGATCGCCGCGGCGGACGACGGGCTCCTCGTGGTCATCCTGGACTGCACGCGGGACATGGCGGCAGTGAACGCCTTCCTCCGGTACTCCCTCATGTTCGGACTGCTGAGCATCCTCATCTTTGTGCTCATCGTGACCGTTCTCTCTAAGCGGGCGATCCGTCCTTTTCAGGAGAATCTGGAAAACCAGAAACGGTTCATTACCAACGCGGGGCATGAGCTGAAAACGCCGATCGCCATCATTTCCGCCAACGCGGAGGCGATGGAGCTCATCGGCGGGAAAAATGAATGGACGGAAAATATCCTGAAGCAGGTGGCGCGGCTGTCGAAGCTCATCAGCGATCTCATCACGCTGGCGAAAGTGGGCGAAGCGTCTCCGAAGGACGTTCGCCTCGCGAAAGTCGATCTGACGGCGTGTACGGAAGCGGGGGTGCGCGCTTTTCTGCCGGTCATCACCGAGCAGGGGCGGAAGGCGGAGACCCGCATCGCGCCGGGCGTATCCGCGCTGGCCGATGCCCGCATGTACGGGGAGCTGGTCAATATTCTGCTGGACAACGCGGCGAAATACTGCGACGAGGGAGGAACGGTCACGGTAACGCTCACGCCGGGAAAGAAAGGAAAAGGCGCGGCGCTGTCTGTCTCCAATGACTATAAAGAAGGCGCCCATGCCGATTACAGCCGTTTCTTCGAGCGGTTTTACCGGGGCGATACTTCCCACAGCAGCGGATGCGAAGGCTACGGCATCGGCCTCTCCATGGCGCAGGACATGGTCAAACTTATGCGGGGAAAAATCCGCGTGAGCTGGGCAGACGGGGTCATTACTTTCTCCGTGGAACTGGGGGCGGCATGATGCACGGCGACGGACTGATGGCGGGGATCTTCACTTTTCTCCTGATCGGCGCGCTCCATGGGGCGGTCATCAAGGGAGAATATTATTTTTCAAAAAAGATCTGGCCCCTTTTTCTGTTGGGCGGCCTGGGATGCCTCGCGCTGTCGCTGTTTCTGCCGGACGCGGTCTGGCGGTGCCTTGCCGCGGTGACGGGCTTTTCCCTCCTCTGGAGCATCCGCGAACTCTTTCAGCAGGAAGAACGGGTGCGGAAGGGCTGGTTTCCCAGGAACCCGAAAAGGATATATAAAAAATAAAAAAAGAGACGGCTCGCGCCGTCTTTTTTCATGGATGAATGATCGCTTCAAACTCCGTGTCTCCGTGGAGCCAGAAGAAATGATCCTGCTCCGCCGCCGTTCCCCGCACCGCCGGTTCAAGGGCCGCCGCTTTCCGCAGCCAGCCGAGAGCCTGCGCCCTGTCCCGCATGTCGGAATAATTCGTGGCGATGCCGTACATGGACCACGCATTCCGCGGGTCCTTTTCGAGGACTTTTTGGAAATGCCGGATCGATTCGCTGTAATGGCCGCCCAGTTTCAGCGCCATGGCCATGTCGTAGTGGCCCTGCGTGTAGCCGGGATAGATTTCGAGAGCCTTTCCGATCATTGCGGCGCCGTCCTCCGGCGCGCCCGCGAAAGCGGTGAGAAGCCCCTTGAGAGCGAGGGCTTCGTAATTACCGGGCGCCGCGGCAAGGGCTTTCTCCGCAAGGCGCAGGGCTTCCGCGCCGTCTCCCTCGCCGTACACATCGAGCGCCTGGCGGGAGAGCGCTGCCGAATCAGCGGGAATCACGGGCGGCGCGCTCTCGGAAATAGCCGCTTCCTTCGCGGCAGGCGGCGCAGCCTCCTTTTCCGGCGCGCAGCCGGCAAGGCATGCGGAGAGGAGAAGAACAGTGAGAACGGCAGAATATTTCATAAGGGCCTCCTTGTTTTTCTCCATTGTAAGGAAATCAGCGGCACCGCGCAATCCGCTTCCCGCGTCCGTAGTATAATGGAAGAAAAACAAAGGAGGCCTGACAGATGAGTCAATTGGCATTTGTGACGGGAGCGACGAGCGGTATCGGCAGAGCGACGGCGGAAGCGCTCGCTGTGAAAGGATACCGCCTGGCACTGGCGGCGAGAAATCAGGAAGCGCTGGAAACGGCGGCGGAGGAGCTGCGCATGAAGTATAACGCGGAAGTCTCCGTGTACGTCCTTGACGTGAGAGACAGAGAGGCCATCGAAAAGACGGCGGCGGCGTGCATGGCGCGGGACGGCGTGCCCGATGTGCTCGTGAACGACGCCGGACTCGCCCGCGGTCTGGAACCGTATGGCGAGACGCTGCCGGAGGATATCGAGCAGATGATCGACACCAATATCAAAGGGCTCTTCCACGTGACGCGGGCATTTCTGCCGGCCATGCTCAAAAGAAATAAGGGGCACATCATCAATCTCGGCTCCACGGCGGGGCTCTATGCCTATGCGGGCGCGGCGGTGTACTGCGCGACGAAAGCGGCGGTGAAAACGTTCAGCGACGGCATCCGCATTGACGTCATCGACAGCGACATCAAAGTCACCACCATCCAGCCGGGCATCGTGAAGACCGCCTTCAGCGAAGTGCGTTTCCACGGAGATAAAAAAAGAGCCGACGCCGTCTACGAAGGCGTAGACGCGCTCCATCCGGAAGACATCGCCGAAGTCATTTCCTTCGTGCTCTCTCAGCCGAAGCGCGTACAGATCAGCGACGTCGTTATCATGGCCAATCAGCAGGCGACGGGCTTCATGGTGAGCAAGAAAAAATCCTGATTCCTTCTTGACAGATAGAAAAGCATCCGGTAAAATTACTTACGTTGATGCCGGTATAGCTCAGTTGGTAGAGCGGCGCATTCGTAATGCGTAGGTCGTAGGTTCAAGTCCTATTGCCGGCTCCATAGAAAGCAGACCTGAAAAGTGAGAACATCGCTTTTCAGGTTTTTTATTTTGCCTGTGCCGGGATACAGTAAGGCAAAAGAGGGGCAGGGGTCTCTTGATTGTATCTTTTCCACACAGCCTGAAAACAGTGAGACGCAGAAAAAATTTTTTCTATAGCATAAAAAGGACAAAATATGTCATATGGATTTTGTTATAATCAAAGGCAAGAAAAGAAATCAAGGAGATGTTTTGCAAGGAGGGACGATATGGAATACATTGCGCATTTGAAAGAGAATGGAGAGACGCAGCTCCTGGAGGATCATCTGAAGCAGACCGCGGAACTGGCAGCGTCCTTTGGAAAGAATATCGGCCTGGAAGAGGCGGCGTATGCGGCAGGCATGCTCCATGATGACGGAAAATTTCAGGATGCATTTCAGAAATATATCCGCGGAGAGTATCGGGGAAGAGTGGACCACTCCACGGCCGGAGCCGTCCTGGCGATCCTGAAAAATTATTCTGAAGCGATGACGGCGATGGCGCCTTTCTGTATTGCCGGACATCATGCGGGCCTTCCCGATTTCGGCTCCATGGCTGATCCGGAGGGGCGCGGAACCTTGTGCGCCCGGCTGAAAAAAGGATTGGCGAACCGCCGGGACTATGAGGCCTGCGGAGAGAAGGCCTCGCTTCCGGAAAAAGCGGATGTACCGATGTATGAAAAGATCAAAGGTGACAAGCTGGGCGAGATGCTTCTCACGCGGATGCTCTTTTCCTGCCTGGTGGATGCGGACTTTCTGGACACGGAATCGTTCATGGCGGAGGAACCTGTGCGGCGCGGTGGATTTCATACCATCGAAGAACTGCACGGCCGCTTTTTCGGGCAGCTTGAGGAGAAAGGCTACTTTTCGCCGCGGAACAGGATCAATGAAAAGCGCTGTGAAATATTGAAACGCTGTGTGGAGATGGGCAGCAGCGATCCGGGGCTGTATTCGCTGACGGTGCCTACCGGAGGAGGAAAGACGGTGTCTTCCCTGGCATTTGCCATGGAACAGGCGGTAAAGCAGCATAAAAAGAGGATCATCTACGTGATCCCCTACCTGTCAATCATTGAACAGACCGCCGACGTTTTCCGTTCCTTCCTCGGCGCGGAAGACGTGCTGGAGAGTCACAGCAATGTGAATTACGATGATGAAGACGAAACGGCGGAAAAGAAAAAACTGGCGTCGGAAAACTGGGATGCTCCCATTGTGATCACGACGAGCGAACAGTTCTGGGAATCGCTGTATGCAAACCGCACGTCGAAATGCCGGAAGCTGCACAATATCGCCGACAGCGTCGTCATTTTTGATGAGGCGCAGATGCTTCCGCGGGAATTTCTGCTGCCCTGCCTGAAAGCGCTGCACATGCTGGTCAACTATTTCGGCTGCACCGCCGTACTGTGCAGCGCGACGCAGCCCTATCTGGAAAATATCCTGAGAGACCCGAAAAATGTAAAAAAATATCAGTTTGATACACCGGTCAGGGAGATCATGACAGAGATTCCCGCGCTGTATGAATTTTTCCGGCGGGTGAGATTTCAGGATGATGGAGAGATGACCTATGACGAAGCGGCGGCAGCCATACAGGCACATGAACAGGCTCTCTGCATTGCATTGACAAAATCTGAAGCGCGGGAGATCGCCGACCGTGTGACGGGGGAAGGCGCGTTTTATCTGTCGACGAATCTCTGCCCGGCGCACCGGCGGGCGGTCATTCAGGAGATGAAGCGGCGCTTAAAAGAAGGGTTCCCGTGCCGTGTCGTATCGACCAGCGTCATTTCTGTGGGCGTGGATATCGACTTCCCCGTGGTCTATCTGGAAAAGACCGGCGCGGACAGCCTGATCCAGGGCGCGGGCCGGTGCAACCGGGAAGGAAAGCGGCCGCCGGAAGAAAGCGTCGTTCACCTTTTTGAGACGGAAAAGAGCGGGAATACCCGTTTCATGAAATTGGAACGGGATTTGATGAAAAAAACAGCGGAAACGGAGGGAGATATTTCGTCGCCGGAAGCGATCCGGGCCTATTTCCGGGAGCTCTATGAATTGGAAGATATGGGTGAACGCAGCGATCTGGACGCGAAAGAAATCTGGAAGCTGGCGGAAGACAGGAAGTATCGGGAGACCGGCCGGGTCTTTCATCTGATTGAAAATCGGACGAAATCCGTGCTGATCCCCTACAATGAAGACGCCTGCCGGATCATCGATGATCTCCGGTGCGGAATCCGAACGAGAGACCTGATGCGCCGGGCCGCGCAGTACATCGTCAATGTGGGATATTCAACAACTTATGAATCGCCGTTTTCCCGCCTCATCGCCAATGGACAGGCGGAAATGCTTCCCAACGATACGGAGATCGCTGTGCTTACGGATGAGACCCTGTATGACCGGGAGAAATTCGGAATGCTTGCTTCAGAACAAGAAGGGCAGGGGATCGAATGGTGATCACGCAAAAAGGAGCGGAAAGCTCCCGCTCCTTCTGCTGTTTCTGCCAATGACGCTCCAAACAAAGATAATTTCAACCATCTTCAATTTTTCATGATATTATATGGTTAATATGAGATTTATATAATGACTAAAAAATAAATAAGAAAAAGAAAGGAGAGAATATGAGTTACGGTATTCGGATCGAGTGCTGGGGGAAGTACGCTTGTTTTACTCGTCCTGAAATGAAAGTGGAGCGTGTCTCGTATGATGCGATGACGCCTTCTGCGGCGCGGGGACTCGTGGAGGCCATTTTCTGGCACCCCGGCTTACGCTATGTGATCGACGAGATCGACGTGATGGCGCCGATCCGCTTCACGAATATCCGGCGGAATGAAGTGAAGTCCAAGATCTCCGCGTCCGCAGCGGCGAAAAACGCTAGGAGCGGCAGCGGGATGTACCTTCTGACCAGGACGGATATCCAACAGAGAGCGGCGGAGATACTGAGAGACGTGCGGTACTGCATCACGCTTCATTTTGAAATGACGGATAAGGCGAGCCCCAGCGACAATCCGGGGAAATTCAAAGAAATGCTCTGCCGCCGCGCGCGGAAGGGGCAATGTTATCATCAGCCATACCTGGGATGCCGGGAATTTCCCGCAGGATTCCGCCTCGTTGAAGATGATGAGAAAATCGTCCCCTATCCGGAAACGAGAGACCTCGGGTATATGCTATATGACATGGACTACAGCGACCCGGAAAACATCACGCCCCAGTTTTTCCGGGCGAAGCTTGAAAATGGAGTGCTGGATCTCCGGAACTGCGAGGTGAAACGATGATCCTTCAATCTTTGGTGCACCTCTATGATGAAATGGGGAAAAAAGGCGAGATCGCGGAAGAAGGCTGGAGCCTTGCCAAAGTCACGCACCGGGCGGAGATCGATCGGGAAGGACATCTTCTTCGGCTCATTCCGATCTTTCAGACCGTGCAGAAGGGCAAGAAGACTGCGGAAGTGCCGAGAGATATCCTGGTCCCTGCGCAGGTGAAGCGGTCCAGCGGCGTCAAAGCTAATTTCCTCTGCGATGGGCCGGCCTATTTCTTCGGTATTGATGAGGGAAAACCGGAACGGGCCATAGACTGCTTCGAGGCGGCCAGAAAATTGCATCATGCGGTACTGGACGGCTGCGATTCTGATACGGCAAAGGCGCTGTTGGCGTTCTTTGACGGGTGGAGTGTCGAAACAGCCATGACGCACCCCGTTATTGCCGCAAATCTGGAAGAACTGCGGTCGTCGAGGAATCTGATCTTTCTGGTCGATGAAAAAGATCCGCTGAAAGACGATAAGATCAGAGACGCCTGGGGAAGATACCAGGAGGTTCCCGCAGAAGAGGAAACAGACACGGGGATCTGCCTTGTGACAGGGAAAGAGCACCAGAAGATCGCCCGCCTGCATCCGGCAATCAAAGGCGTGATGGGAGCGCAGTCCTCCGGAGCGACGCTGGTCGCCTTCAATGGAGACTCATTCTGTTCCTACGGACATGACGGAGAGCAGGGAGCGAATGCGCCCATCAGCGAGAGAGCGGCGTTTGCTTATGCATCCGCGCTGAATGCGCTGCTGCGGGACAGAGATCATGCGAAAGTATTCGGCGATACGACGGTCGTCTACTGGACGGAACGGGCGGAGAAACAGGTGCAGGATGTTTTCGCCGCGCTGATCAGCGGTGACAGGGGAACTGTGGATGACGCCGCGCTGAACAGCATCGTGGAATCCATGAAAAACGGGATACCCGCCGATCTGAACGGCGTCTGCATCGATCCTGATGAGCCCTTCTACATTTTGGGGCTGGCTCCGAATGCGGCGCGTCTGGCGGTGCGCTTTTTCCTGAAAAACACATTCGGGAAAACGGTAGAATGCATCGCAGCTCATCAGGAACGGATGCGCCTTTCCGGGCCGTCGTGGGAAAAGGGCATGACCCCGCTGTGGAGAACGCTGAAAGCGACGGTCAATCCGCATGCCAAAGACTCGGCATCGTCGCCGCTTCTGGCGGGCAGTCTGCTCCGGGCGGTCTTTACGGACAGCCTGTACCCGGAAGCGATGTTTCAGAATATCATGCTTCGGATCTTCTCCGATCAGGATTCTGACAGCGGCGAGAAGGGCCGGAAAGTGGAAAAGGTCAGCTACACAAAAGCCGCTTTTATCAAAGCGTACCTGCTGAAAAATAAAAAACAAAGATGGGAGGATGAAATCTTTATGGCAGTCAATGAAAATTGCAGAGAAATTTCCTATGTACTGGGGCGGCTGTTTTCCGTGCTGGAAAATATCCAGATGCAGGCGAATCCGAATATCAATACGACGATCAAAGAGCGGTACTTCAATTCCGCCTGCGCCACGCCGGCTTCTGTTTTCCCGACTCTTCTGAAGTTGGCCAATGCGCACATGGATAAATTGAAAGACAATACACCTGCCAGCATTTTCTTCAAAAAGAAGATCGGCAGTCTCATGGAAAAGATCACGATGCCCGATGAAGGAACGCCGCTTCCCAATCGGTTGTCGCTGGAAGAACAGGGCGCTTTCGTACTCGGATATTATCAGGAAACGCAGGCCCGCTATGCAGGGAAAAAGGAGGAAAACTGAAATGGCAGAAGCAATTCACAACCGCTATGACTTCGTGGTGCTTTTCGATGTGGAGAACGGAAATCCCAACGGCGATCCCGATGCCGGCAATATGCCCCGCGTGGACCCGGAGACGGGGCTTGGCCTCGTGACCGACGTCTGCCTCAAGCGCAAGATCCGCAATTACGTGGAAGCGGTAAAAGAAGGCGAGAAAGGATACCGCATCTATATCAAAGAGAATGCGCCGTTGGAAACGAGCGATAAAGAAGCACTGGACTATATCGGCGCGGATGATATCAAGACGATCAAGAAAAAAGATCCGCAGGCCGATGAAAAGATCAGAAATTTTATGTGCTCGAATTTCTACGACATCCGCACCTTCGGCGCCGTCATGACGACATTTGTCAAAGGGGCTCTGAACTGCGGACAGGTGAGAGGCCCGGTGCAGATCGGGTTCGCCCGCAGCATTGATCCCATCGCTCCGCAGGAAATCACCATCACCCGCGTGGCGATCACCACGGAAAAGGATGCCATGAATAAGAGCACGGAAATGGGACGGAAATATATCGTTCCCTATGCGCTCTATCGTGCGGAAGGCTATGTATCCGCCAACCTGGCAAGAAAAGTGACCGGCTTTTCCGAGGAAGATCTGGAGCTGCTCTGGCAGGCGATCATCAATATGTTTGAAAATGATCATTCCGCAGCAAGAGGAAATATGGCTGTGCGTGAATTGATCGTATTCAAACACGACAGCGAACTGGGCAATGCGCCGTCGTACAAACTCTTCGAGCGGGTCTCCGTGAAGAAGAAAGAAGACTGCCAAACGCCGCGCAGCTACAAAGACTATGAAGTGACAGTCAATACCGACGAACTTCCTGCCGGAGTGACCTGCGAAAGAAAGATATGACCTGGGATGAAGACGAGTACCTCATGATCTCCGGTATTCAGCACTTTGCTTTCTGCCGGAGACAATGGGCGCTCATTCATATGGAAGGCCAGTGGCAGGAAAACCGCCTGACTGCGGAAGGACAGCTCATCCATAAAAATGCGCACAAAGATTCTTTCATAGAAAAACGTCCGGGCATTCTGGTGACGAGAGGGCTCCGCGTATGTTCGCCTTCCCTTGGAATGACAGGGCAGTGCGACGTGGTGGAATTCCGCCCTGCGGAAGACGGCACAGTACTGCACGGGCATCGGGGACTGTGGGCCGTGCGTCCTGTGGAGTATAAGCGGGGGAAAGATAAAGACGATCATTCCGATATGCTTCAGCTCTGCTGTGAGGCCATGTGCCTGGAAGAAATGCTCGCGTGCAGGATACCGGAGGGGGATATTTTTTACCATGAGATCCGGCGCAGGCGGAAGATCGAGCTGACAGAGGAACTGCGGGAAGAAGTGCGGAGGACGGCGGAAGAGATGCATGAATATTTCCGACGCGGAAGGACTCCGAAAGTCCGGCCGGAAAAGAAATGCCAATCCTGTTCTCTGCGGGATATCTGCCTGCCGAAACTGGGGAGAAACCTGTCGGCAGCCGCATATATCGAGAAGATGCTGGGAGAAAAAGCATGAGAAAACTCCTGAATACGCTGTTTGTCACCTCGGAAGATATCTATCTTTCTCTGGAAAATGAGAATATCGTAGCGTGGAAAGACGGGCAGGCCGTGCAGCGGATGCCGCTTTTGAACCTGGAAAACATTCTGTATTTTGGGTACAAAGGAGCCAGTCCGGCACTCCTTGGCGCGTGCGTACAAAGGGGGATCGGCTTCTGTTTCCTGGATCAGAACGGCCGGTTTCTTGCGCGCGTCGGCGGGATCACTCGGGGGAATATCCTGCTCCATAAAGAACAATACCGTGTGTCGGAAGATGAAAAGAAAAGCTGCGCCGCCGCCCGGCCGATGATCGCTGCGAAGATTTTCAATGCCCGCTGTGTGCTCATGCGCGGAATGCGGGATCATCCTCTGTCCGTTGACTCCGAACTCTTTCAGGCATATACGGAAGACCTCCTGCGGGCAGCCCGTGATGCGATGAAAGCGGAATCACCGGACGAACTGCGGGGGATAGAAGGCAATGCGGCACAGATGTATTTCTCCCTCTTTGACCAGCTAGTACTGGCGGACAAAAAACATTTCTTTTTCAGAGGCAGGAACAAAAGGCCGCCGCTCGACAGGGTTAACGCGCTGCTCTCCTTCACGTATACCCTTCTGGCGCATGACTGCGCTTCTGCACTGGAAGCGGCCGGGATGGATGCCTATGCCGGGTTTCTGCACCGGGACAGGCCGGGGAGAACATCGCTGGCGCTGGATCTGATGGAAGAACTCCGGAGCGTCTATGCCGATCGGTTTGTACTGACATTGATAAACAATCGGATCATTACGGCAAAAGATTTCAAACAGATGGAAAACGGCGCTGTCTGGCTGAATGAAGAAGGGCGGAGGACACTGCTCTCCCGGTGGCAGGAGCGGAAACGGGAGAGCATTACCCATCCTTTCCTGCAGGAAAAGATCGCATGGGGGCTCCTTCCCTATGTGCAGTCCCTCCTGCTTTCCCGATATCTTCGGAATGATCTTGACAGCTACCCGCCGTTTCTATGGAAGTGATGCAAATTGATGGTACTCGTGACCTATGATGTAAATACGACGACCGCTGCTGGACGGAAGCGGCTTCGGCAGGTCGCTAAATGCTGCGTCGCCCACGGGCAGAGAGTACAGAATTCCGTATTCGAATGCTCGCTTGACGAAGCCCAATTCGTAGCGCTCCGCGGACAATTGAGCGAAATCATAGACCGCAGCACAGACAGCCTTCGTTTCTACAACTTGGGAAATCGCTATGTAAACAAAGTGATCCATGTGGGAGCGAAGGAAACCTATGATCCCAACGAAACAATGATCCTGTAGCGCGAAGGGGAAGCAAGCAACAGGAAAAATTGACTAAATCCCCGATAGGTACAAGGCAGATTTTCCGCTTCGCGGAAATGACGCTGAAACCTGCGGTAAAATCGAAAGATTTTTACCATACGTCGCACCCCGCATGGGGTGCGTGGATTGAAATCGGGATGAAAATCTCCAAAATCCCATAAATTTGTGTCGCACCCCGCATGGGGTGCGTGGATTGAAATTGCCCAGCAACAACGCCATAGGCGGCGAGATTGCCGTCGCACCCCGCATGGGGTGCGTGGATTGAAATTCCTTTATACATGATCCTGTAATTTTTGTATACTGTCGCACCCCGCATGGGGTGCGTGGATTGAAATGCTCTAACTTTTGCCGCAATCCGTCGGCTGGAATGTCGCACCCCGCATGGGGTGCGTGGATTGAAATAGCGCCGAGAACGTGGACGTTCTGGTGGTGGCTCCGTCGCACCCCGCATGGGGTGCGTGGATTGAAATGGCGGCTGCTCGCGCGCGGCCTCTCGTATCTCTTGGTCGCACCCCGCATGGGGTGCGTGGATTGAAATAGCCCAGCCTTAGCGCCGCTAATGCTCATTACCATGTCGCACCCCGCATGGGGTGCGTGGATTGAAATTTTTCTCAGCCTTTTTACAAAGAGCTGTAGGTCGTCGCACCCCGCATGGGGTGCGTGGATTGAAATTGCTCGTACTGATCCTTGACTTTGATATCGGCCAAAGTCGCACCCCGCATGGGGTGCGTGGATTGAAATAGCGTCTGATTCTCTTTCTGTTTCTGCTGATTCTCGTCGCACCCCGCATGGGGTGCGTGGATTGAAATAGATATGGCCGGCGAAATACTGAAGAAACAGAAAGGTCGCACCCCGCATGGGGTGCGTGGATTGAAATAACATATGTAGGGTACGAAAACGGAAGCCGGGAGGTCGCACCCCGCATGGGGTGCGTGGATTGAAATCGCCCCCTTTTTGTTTATGCGAGTTTTAAGCTGGTCGCACCCCGCATGGGGTGCGTGGATTGAAATATTCTTTCCCAGCCAGAGGAGACCGTGGAAATTCTGGTCGCACCCCGCATGGGGTGCGTGGATTGAAATATTAATCACCTGCTCCAGCTGTCGGACGCTGGCGTGTCGCACCCCGCATGGGGTGCGTGGATTGAAATGGAGTCACTTTGGTGTTGTGTCTCCTGACAGTAGAGTCGCACCCCGCATGGGGTGCGTGGATTGAAATGCCCGTCAGAATGAGTACAGCGCCCAGAATTTCCGTCGCACCCCGCATGGGGTGCGTGGATTGAAATTCGCCGCTGCCTACTGCTGGCGCGGTGGAACTGACGTCGCACCCCGCATGGGGTGCGTGGATTGAAATCACATGTCCGCAGCTCATTTTGACTTCGTACTTCGTCGCACCCCGCATGGGGTGCGTGGATTGAAATCCGGCTGCTGCGGCTCCGTGGTTTCCGCCGTCACGTCGCACCCCGCATGGGGTGCGTGGATTGAAATAGTTGGATATTAACCAAGGGGGAATCATCGGGAGTAGTCGCACCCCGCATGGGGTGCGTGGATTGAAATCCGCCGTACGTCACGCGGTCGCCTTTCATGTAGGGTCGCACCCCGCATGGGGTGCGTGGATTGAAATAGGATTTTTTTAATGACCGGCGATGCGCCGTACTGGTCGCACCCCGCATGGGGTGCGTGGATTGAAATGTCGGGTCTGTCACTACAACCGACGTATTGCCGGCGTCGCACCCCGCATGGGGTGCGTGGATTGAAATGGTTATCAGGAACGCTACGCGGAATATCGGTATGTCGCACCCCGCATGGGGTGCGTGGATTGAAATTCGTTGAAGTAGTACTTTGCACCGAGGGCCGTTTCGTCGCACCCCTCGCGGGTGCGTGGATTGAAATAGTGTCGGTATCATCAACGTATTCCCCCTCTTCCGGCGTACCATTCGCGGGGTGTATGGATTGAAATGCGCCGAGGCTGCCGTTAACGTAGAGGTTCCCGGGTTGCACCTCTCGCGGGTGCGTGGATTGAAATGGGTATCAAGAGCGGTATGGGGAATACCGTTATTTACCGACTTAGGAATGAAGCTGGGGAAATAACGGCAGGGAAAGAAATTGGGCATGCGAAAAGCAGCGGGATGAGAAAGTCCGGCTGCTTTTTTGCTGGCTTCTATATTTTTATTGGTTTTCCTGTGCGTCCGTATTTGAGGAAAGCGTCTGAGGATTGAGGCGGGGGTGTTCCTGGAAATATTGTTTGACGTACTCAATGAAGAGCCGTACCGGCGTGGAGACGGTCATGGCGTTTTTGCAGATCAGATGGATAGGCCGATAGATCGGGCGGCCGTCTTTGTCACGCAGCACTTCACGGTATACGGAAGGATTGCACTTCGGCAGAAGGTCCGCGGGAATGATGGAGTGGCCGAGGCCGCTGTTTACGATCTCTATGCAGGTGAGGCAGTCGTCTACGGCAAGGAGAAAATGGGGCGGATCGCCGATGTTCTGCCGCCACCACCGGGAACGGAGCTCGTCCAGCGCCGGATCGGAACGGTAGCGGATCGTCGGCTGGCAGGGGAGCGTTTCCGATGAGATCTTGCCGGCAGAGATCAGGTACAGCAGAGGATTGGCCAGCGGTACGTCCAGTTCCGGCCATTCCGGGTTGCCCCGGACGATGGCGAGCTGGATATCTTCTTTTTTAATAAGTTTTATCAGCTGGTCGCTGGAGCTTGTCGTGAGGGTCAGGTCGATATCGTTGTATTTGTCCACGAAGCCTTTCAGAAGGGTCGGCATGTGGGACTGGGTGAAGGAGCGGGTAGCGCCGATGCGGAGAACGCCAGAAATGGTATTCGGCTCATGGGTGACGAAGTTCTTCATGTCCTGATACCGCTGGAGTTCTTTCTCCGCGTAGGAGAAAAGGCGGTCTCCGGCATCGGTGAAGTGGACGCCCTTATTGGTGCGGATGAAAAGGGGCACGCCGATTTCTTTTTCCATCTGGTCGAGCCGGTAGGTGAGGGAAGGCTGTGTCATGAAAAGCCTTTTGGCTACTTTATTGATGCTCCGTTCTTCGCGGAGGTAAATCAGAATTTTCCAGTCTGTATTGTTCATGGACAAGCTCCCTATAAAAAAATTATCTTCCAGACTTCATAGAAGATTTTTATTATTATAGCATATTTTTTCTATTCCCACATAAAAAATGAAACAAAGCGGGGAGGCAAAATTTTTGCCACTTCCCGCAGGGGGCAGCGATTTGTGGTACACTGAAAGAAACGGGTATTTTTCAATGGAGGCGCATCATGAGAAAATTTTGGAAATGGATTTTCTGTCTGGCTGCGGCGCTGCTCCTTGCGGTTCCGGCGTCGGCGGCGAATGAAACGAACCGGGAGGCCGGTTATTTTGACAATACGCGGACGGTGCTGCTTCTTCCGGCGGCGGGACGGAACGGATATACCATGGCATGGATGGATAAGCAGCTGTCCCGTATTTTCCGGTATCCCTATTACCGTCTGGTGGAGACGGATGAGCGGATCGCGTCGCCCGGAGAGATGCAGGCGGCGGCTGTCGCGGCGGGCGCGGATATCGCGGTGCTTCCTGTGGCGGTTCGTTTTGATCAGTACGGCCGGTATCCCATGTTCGGCGACAGAGACCCGGTGATCGTCACGCACGCGGAGCTCGTTATTTATTATTGGGAAGAAGGAATGGACAAGGTGCAGACCGTGGGCACCCGTTTCTTTGACGCGGAGCTGGAAGGCCCGGATACCCGGCAGGATTATATCCTGGATGAGATGTGGAAAAAACTGATGAAGAAGTTTCCTTACAGAAGAGTGCCCATCGACAGGAGCACGAATTTGTCCGGAGCAGTGACGGCGCCGGAGGAGACGGCAGAGAAATAAAACAGAAACATACAAAAAGCACAGACCGTGGAGCCTGTGCTTTTTGTATGAAATTAGATTTGCATTAATTTTCCTGACGAAATATTGAAGGACATAGCCTGTCATGGGCGATCCGTATAATAAAGACATGGAACCGGGAGAGGCCCGGAGGATTCAGAAAGGGAGGATGAGTCTCATGAAAATTTGCAGGGAACAGATTGAAAAACTCCGCGCGCTGATCAGTACCATGTCTGATACGGAATATACGGACAGGGAACTGGCGGAGATCATTGAGAGCTGCGTGAAAATGACCGCAGGGAAAGAAAAAATGAAGGAGCATGCGGAAGCTGCGTCGGCGGCGTTATGAAGAAAGAGGAAGATGTAGATGGAAGAGGACGGACACGGAAGTCTTATTGATCGTGTGCTTTACTGGCTGATGGTTTTGCTTTTGATCGGCATACACCTCGGCGGTTTCTATGTCCTGTGGAATGCGAAAGACCGAACTCTTACGTATGAGGACTGGCGGTATCCGGAAGGGATGGAGGCATTAAAAACCGGCAGGGAAAAGAATCGGGGATGGTAAGA
>UQYL01000030.1 GCA_900545365.1 uncultured Dialister sp.
TCACCGGCACGGTGCTGGCGGGGCGCGGGGAAACGGCGCAGGAGCTGGCGGCGCTTCTCCTCTCGGCGGCGGCGCTCGTGCCGTCCATGCATGTTTTCGGCCTGCCTGTCCTGCTCGTGCTCCATGTGGTCATCATCGGGCTCCTCATGGAGATCCTCTATGGCGTGACGGCGCGGCTCGGCCGCCGGCGGCCCCGGTGGTGGCGGCTCCTCTACCGGTCGAGCGTCATTCCGCTGGCCGGGGCGGCGCTGCTCACGGGATACGGTTTCTGGAACATGAAGAGTCCCGTCTCTGCGGAATATACGGTGGCTTCAGAGAAAGCGCTCCCGCCGGGCGGCTACAAGGCAGTGCTCTTTACGGATCTCCATTACGGGAACGCGCTCCACAGCGCGGAGCTCCGGCAGGTCGCGGCGGCCATCGCGGCGGAGGCGCCCGACCTGGTGCTCCTCGGCGGAGATATCGTGGATGAGCGCACGTCGGAGCGGGACATGAAGGAGGCGTTCCGCATTCTGGGGAGCATTCCCGCCAGGTACGGCGTGTACTATGTATACGGGAATCATGACAAGGCGCTCTATACGGCGCAGCCCGCCTTTACGCCGGAAGAGCTGGCGCAGGCGATCGAGGATGCGGGCATCACCATTCTGGAAGACCGGACGGTGACGGCAGCTCCGGGACTGACGGTGACGGGCCGTCAGGATCGGTCCGACCCCATGCAGACGGGCGTGCCCCGGGCGTCTTCGGAGGCGCTCGCGGAAGGGCTCGATCCGGTGGCCTTCCACATTCTGCTGGATCATCAGCCCCGGTACTTTGAGGAAAACGCCGCCGCGGGGTATGACCTCATGCTCTCCGGCCACATCCATGCCGGGCAGATCTGGCCGGCAGGACTTCTTATCGGGGCGCTGGACGCGGGAACGATCGTCTACGGCCATGAAGTGCGGGACGGCATGGACGTGATCGTGAGCTCGGGCATTTCCGGCTGGGGCTATCCTCTCCGCACGGAAGGGCAGAGCGAGTATGTGACGATCCATATTACAGGGAAAGGAGAAGGAACATGAAAAAGGCATTGAAATTCGGAGCGGCTGCCGCGGCGGCGCTGGGCATCTTCGCGGCGGGCTGCGCGGCAAGCTCCGCGAGGGATGAAGCAGCTCCCGCGCCTGCGGCGAAAACGGAAACGGCGCAGGTGAAGACTGACGGCGCGCCGGTAGTGTACATGACGAAGGACATTTCTCCGGAGGGACTCATGGCGGTGTACAAAGCCATGGGCTGGAAGCCGGAAGGCCGGGTGGGCGTGAAGCTCAGCACCGGCGAACCGCCGGCGAGCCATTACCTCGACCCGAACCTGATCAAAGACCTCGTCCATGAAGTGAACGGCACCATCGTGGAATGCAATACCGCTTACGGCGGCGCGCGGGCGAATACGGCCATGCACCGGCAGGTGGCGGCAGATCACGGCTTCACGGCCATCGCCGATGTGGACATCCAGGATGAGGAAGGCTCCATGGCGCTGCCCGTGGCGAAGGGCTTCCGCCTGAAAGAAAATTATGTGGGGACCCATTTCGCGAATTATGATTCCTACCTGGTGCTGTCTCACTTCAAGGGCCACGCCATGGCAGGCTTCGGCGGAGCCGTCAAGAACATTTCCATCGGCTTCGGCTCCGGCGAGGGCAAACTGTGGATACACAGCGGCGGACAGAGCAGGACGTCTTTCGGGGGCGAGCAGAATGCTTTCCTCGAATCTATGGCGGACGCGGCGAAATCCGTTTCCGACTACATGGGGAATGGCAGCCGCATGGCCTATGTGAACGTGATGAATAATCTCTCCGTGGACTGCGACTGCGACGGCCACGCCGCCGCGCCGGAAATGGCGGACATCGGCATCCTCGCGTCCACCGATCCGGTCGCCCTCGACCAGGCCTGCATCGATCTCGTATACAGCGCGCCGGACAGCGCGGCGCTCATTGAACGCATTGAGAGCCGGAACGGGCTCCATACCCTGGAAGCGGCGGAAGAGATCGGCCTCGGCAGCCGGACGTATCGACTGGTCGAACTCTGATGGAAGCGGCGCTGCACAGGGAATTTGTCTACCTGTGGTACTATTTTTTCGTTCAGCTCGATCAGATCCTTGATTTCTGGCTGCTGGGCATGCTGATCGGCTCGGCGGTGTCGGTCTTCGGGAAAGAGCGCATCCGCCGCCTCTTCACGGGGCTTTCTCAGTCGCGGGCGGGGCTCTTCGGTCTCGTCCCGGCATGCCTGCTGGGGATCGCCTCCCCGCTCTGTATGTACGGCACCGTCCCCATCGCGGCGTCCTTCGCGGCGAAAGGGATGCGGGAAGACTGGCTGGCCGCTTTCATGACGGCGTCGATCCTGCTGAATCCCCAGCTCATCATTTACAGCGCGGCCCTTGGAGAAGAGGCGCTCGCCGTGCGCGTCCTCTCGTGCTTCCTCTGCGGCATCGCGGCGGGGCTGCTGGTGTATGCGTTTTATACAAGAAAGGGACGGCCGTTCTTCCGCTTCGGCAGCTTCGGCGGGCCGGAAGATCACGATACGGACCCGAACCTGTTTCTGCGGTATGTGAAAAACGTGGGGAGGAATGTCCGCGCCACAGGCGGATGGTTCTTCATGGGCATCCTCCTGTCGGCGCTATTTCAGCGCTACATCCCGGCGGAGGCCTTTGCGGAGCTCTTCGGCCCGGGCAATGAAGGTTTCGGTGTGCTCCTCGCGGCGACGGCGGGCGTGCCCCTCTACGTGTGCGGCGGCGGGACGATCCCCCTCCTTCAGACATGGCTCGCCGGGGGCATGAGCCTGGGCAGCGCGGCGGCCTTCATGATCACCGGCCCGGCGACGAAGATCACCAATCTCTCCGCCCTCAAGATCTGCCTCGGCGCGCGCCACTTCGCGGCGTACCTGGCGTTCATCCTCAGTTTTTCCCTGCTCACGGGACTTCTCGTCAATGCAGTGCAATAAAAAACGCGTTTCCTTTGTGAAGAGGGAAACGCGTTTTTGCGTGTCTTTCAGTCATACCAGCCGAAGAGGGAGCGGCCCGTGTCAAGCTTTTTGATGGCGGTCATGTCTTCGGCATCGAGGGAAAAGTCAAAGACGGCGAGATTTTCTTTCATCCGCTCCGGGCGGGCGCTCTTCGGGACGGCGGGAATGCCGAGCTGGAGGAGATACCGCAGGGCGGTCTGGGCAGCGGTCTTCCCGTGTTTTCCTGCGACGGAGAGAAGGACGGGATCTGTAAAAATATGGTTTTTCCCTTCCGCGAAGGGGCTCCATGCCTGCATGACCGCGCCTGTCGCGGCGCAGGAGTCCCGGAGGGCGAGGCGGGGGCAGAAGACGTGGGACTCCGCCTGATCGACCGCGGGGACTTCGCCGGTCTCTCCGATGAAATCACGGAGCTCGCGGGCGCTGAAGTTGGAGACGCCCAGAGCCCGGAGCTTTCCCTCTGCCCGCGCTTCTGTCATGGCGCGCCACATGGCGGGAGCGGCCCGGTAGGGCTCATGGATGAGGAAGAGATCGATATAGTCCGTGCCGAGACGGGCGAGCGATCTCCGGATCTGTTCTTTCGTCCCTTCATAGCTGTCGGCGGGAGCGCACACCTTTGTAGTGAGAAAGAGTTCCTCCCGGGGGATACCCGCGCGGCGGATCCCTTCGCTCACGGCGTCCTCATTGCGGTACATCTGCGCCGTGTCGATGAGGCGGTACCCCGTGAGAAGCGCCGCTTTTACCGCTTCCGCGCAGGCTTCGCCGCGGAGCGTCCACGTGCCGAAGCCGATCATGGGCATGGCGTATCCGGAGCGGAGCAGTACGGTTTTCATAGAAGCCTCCTTTTCAAATGGCTTTCTTTCATGATACACAGAAGCGCGCCTGCCGTCAGCGGCGGGCTCAAAAAAAAGACCGCCCGCAGGCGGCTCTTTCATATAAGACCTTTTTCCCGGAGGCCCTTTGAGAGGCCTTCCCGGAAGAGGTTGGCGCCTCCGTTGGCGGGATGGCGCAGACCGCACACGTCGAATCCGGCGGCGCGGAGCGTTTCTTCGCTCTTCTTCCCGACGGCAAAAAGGGGAAGCGGCCCGGTGAGCGCGAGGAGCGCCCTGGTGTAAGCGAGCCCGTCGGCGAGCTCCTTTTCCGTGGGCGTGCGGTTGGTGAGCATTTTGCCCGGCTGATGGGGATGGAAGGGGAAAATATTCCACAGGAGAAATTCTTCCGCTCCGAGCCCCGCGGAGAGGCACGCGTTCCATACGACGGTGTCTGTGGGCTCATTGAAGCCGCATTTCCGCTGGATGTCTTTCGGGATGAAGGGGCTCGTATCCCGGCTGGTGCGCCGCCCGGGAGCGCCGATGACCATTTTCGCATTCACGTCTGGATGAAGAGAGAGCATCATGCGCTCGCAGGTCATGGCGACGCCGGTGAAGCGGCAGCCCTGGTAGCCGCAGGCCTCCGCGACGAGGAGGAGCTTTGCCCGGCCCAGGCGGCGGGCGAGGTACCGTTCAAGCTGCGCCTTGCGGACGGAGCGGGCGTAGGCGATGTCGTAATCGGGGTCGAAATCGCCCCACGGATTGAATACGTTTTCTCTCCGGTAGTCCGTGAGGGACGAAACGAAGAGTTTGACTTTATGCATTTCCCGGAAATAATTCATTATTTCTCCATTCTGTAGATCGTGCCGGACGGGAAGGCCTGGACTTCTTCGAAACGTTCATGGCCCGGCCACGCGGCGAAATCGTCCGCTTCCCGGCGGCCCACATAGAGGGCGATGTTCCCGTTTTTCGCGAGGAGCTCATCGGTGGTGATGGTGGGCAGGGGCTGCTTGGTCTCCCAGACGGCGTCGCGCTTCTGCATGCCCGCATCATAGACGCGGATGCCCACTTCACCCGTATGGTAAGTGTAGGAAGCGGGATAGCTCTTGAAGAAATAATGCTCGCCCGGAAGGGAATGGAGGGCATCCGTCATGTCGAGGGCGGAGCGGGTGCCCACCCATGCGGCGAGGCCGCCGAAGACGGCGCACATGTAGGCCACGGCCATAGTGGCGGAGGAGAGAATGAGCATGCTTGGGAACTGTTTCTTCTTCCACTGGGTGAAAATGAGGAATCCGCTGTACATTACGATGACATAGAGGGAGAGGAAATTGCCGTCGATGTAGAGGCTGCCCGCCACGAGCGCCGCCAGGGTCAGCACGAAGGGGATGACCAGCGCCGCGTGGGCCGGTTTATTCTCTTCCTGCCGGAAATCGTCGAGGGCCAGCACGGCGAGGAAGACCGCCGGAGCGACGGCGATGTAGGTATAGGTGACATACTTCGTGGCAACGAGCGTGTAGAAGAGAACGGTGCCCCAGCAGGCGATCATGAGGAATTTGTAAAGGTCGGTCTTTTCCTTCCATTTTTTGGCCATCGTGTAGAAGGAAAGACCGGTCCACGGCAGGAGCGCCACGGGCAGGAGCACGAGATAGTAGAAGAAATAATTGTCTTCCGGATGTTCCGAAGAGAGGGCGCGGGTCACATTGTGGAGACCGAAGAACTGGTCGATGAAGGCCTGGCCGTGAATATCGTACATGGTGTAGTACCACGGGCCGGCGATGAGAAGGAAAACGAGGATTCCCGCGGGGAAAAAGAGCCGCGCGAGGCCGCCGAAGGAGCGGATGGAGAGGCACCACAGGAAGAGGATCGCTCCCGGAAGGACGAGGCCCACCGGCCCCTTCGTGAGGCACGCCAGCGCCGCCGCCGCCCAGGCGATGGTGATGTGCTTCCAGCTCTTTTCTTTCACGCCGATGTATCCCGAGAAAAATGTGGGAATGGCAAAGAGGAAGAGGGCGCTGTCCGTGATGACCGCGTGGGAGATGACCCAGAATTCGAGAGCCGTCGCGAGGAAGGCCGCCGCCCAGACCGCGGCGGTCTCATCATTCAGGATGCGGCGGACGTACCATGCCATGAAGGAGACGGAGAGCGCGCCGCAGAATGCCGCCGGGAGGCGGGAAGCGAAATTGGAGAACCCGAAGACGGAGTAGCTCGCCGAGAGGAGCCAGTACATGAAAGGCGGCTTGTCGTACCAGAAGCTGCCGAAGACCTGCGGGGAGATCCAGTCGCCGGAGAGCACCATTTCCTTCGCGGTGAGCGCGTAGAGCGACTCCACCGGGTCGGTCACGGGCATCTGCTGCACGCCCCAGAGGAAGAGGATGAGGGAGCCGAAGAAATAGAGGGTGAGAAGAACGGAGAAGCGATGAGTGCGTAACATGTTTTCACCTTGTCGATCGAAGAAATACAGAGATCAGGATTTCCGGAGGAGGAGCGCCGTGTCCGTCTGCCAGACGGTCTGCCATTCGTCCCGCACTGCCGGAGACCAGTCTCGGACGACTTTTTTCTGGACGAGAAGATCCGCCGGGCCGGGGATCGAAGCGCCGGGCTTCGTGAGATCCGGCATGGGCCGACCGTAGAGATCGTGATAGAACGCGGAAGCCGGACGGTAGAAGGGGTCGATCCAGAGCGCCGTCCCTTCCGGCCGCTCCGTCACGGCGGCGCGCATGGAGAGATGGGGGGATGTGAACTGCTCCCGCACGGGCTCCGCGAAGAGCGTCCACGCGGCGCAGGTGAGAAAGAGCGCCAGCGCGCCCTGCGCAAAAAGGAAGCCCCGCATATTTCCGCCGCGGAAGAGCCGCACCGCGAGGAGCCCCAGGATCATCATCACGAGGGCCGTGCCGTACTTGGCCGGTAGGCCTCCCGCGGGCGTGAGCGGAGCCGCGGCGACAGCGGCCGCAGTGATGCCGAGAAAGAAGATGTGGAGCTGCGGGAAGAGCCGGCCCGCTCCTTCCTGCGCCAGGTCGTCCAGATAGAGCGCCGAAAGTACCGCAAGAGGCGGAAAGATCGGGAGGATATAGGAAAAGAGCTGCGTCGACGAAGCGGAGAAGAAAAGGAAGATGAATCCCGCCCATACCATGAGATAGAGCGTCTTCGGATCGGCGGCGAAGCGGCGGACTCTCGTAAGCGCGCCGGCGAGCGCCCCCGTCCAGGGGAAGAAGCCCGCCGTGAGGACGACGAAGTAGAGCCACCAGTGGTCTTTGCCGGCGTGTTCCGGCTGTGTGAAGCGCACCAGGTTGTGATAGCCCAGGAACGTGTCAACGAAAGGCTGGCCGTGGACGGAGACCATGTAGGCATACCACGGCAGGCCCACGAGGCAGGCAAGAGGGATGCCCCAGTACCACCGGAGCGCCATAATGGGCTTCCAGGTGAACCGTTTCTGCGCCAGCAGCCAGAGCCCTACGATGAAAGCGGGAAATCCGAAACCGATCGGTCCCTTCGCGAGAAGGGCGAAGCCGCACGCGATATAGGCGGCGGCATACCGTTTCTCAAGAAAAGAGAAAAGCGCGGCCGTAAGAGCCGCGGTGAGCGTCATATCCGTCACGGCGGCCCGGGCGATCACGATAAATTCGAGAGACGAAGCGAGGATGAAAGCGCCGGTGAAGGCGATCCTCCGGGAAAAGAGCCGTTCCGCCGCGCCGTACACATAGAGCACCGTCCCCGCGGCGATCAGCGCGGAAGGCAGGCGGGCCGAAAAGGTGGAAACACCCAGAAGGGAAAAAGAGACCGCTTCCAGCCAGTAGAAGAGCGGCGGCTTGTCATACCAGAAATCACCGTAAATGCGGGGCGAGAGCCAGTCGCCGGCGGCGATCATCTCTTTGGCGGTCTCGCCGTAGACCGGTTCGTCCGGATCGAGGAGAGGCACGTTCCAGAGGAAAATAAGAAAAAGTATGAGGGAATACAGAAGCAGATAGATCCTGTCGCGGTTCATGAGATCAGTCTTTCTCCTTGACGCGGCGAAGATAGAAATAGACGGCGCAGATCACGAGGACGAGGGCTGCGGAGCCTGCCGCGATTTCATAATGATAATCCAATATGGTCTGCCAGTTGTCGCCGAGGACGGAGCCGACGTAGACGAGGAGCATCGTCCACGGCACGGTGCCGAGAATGGTGAACAGCACGAAGTGAGGCAGAGGATACTGGGCGATGCCCGCGGGAAGCGAGATGAAAGTGCGGATGCCCGGAAGGAGGCGGCCCGTGAACACGGCGATGCCGCCGTACCGCTGGAACCAGGAATCCGCGGCGACGAGCTTCTTCGAAGAGAGCTTCATGTGGCTGCCGTATTTCAGGAGCACCGTACGGCCGCCCCTGTACCCGATCCAGTACGACGCGAGCGATCCCGCGACGCCGGCTGCCGTGCCGACAGCGACGGTCGGCCAGAATGTGAAGACCTCCTGCGAGACGAGGAATCCCGCGAAGCCGAGCACGATCTCGCTGGGGATGGGCACATTCATATTTTCCAGCGCCATGGTGATAAAGAGCGCCATATAGCCCCATTCGGCAAGAAAATCGGTAATCAGTTCCATGATAAGCCCTTTCTGAAAAATCACATCTTAAACTATAACATTATATATAATAGCGGTCAAACGGGAAGCGCCGGGAAATGCGGAGGGGCCGTTTCTTTTCCGCTTTTCGATGAGCGGCGGAAAATGAAAAGCGGGAAATGAATGAGCGGCGGAAAATGAAAAACGGGAAATAAATGAGCGCCGCTCATCGGCGGGCGGAGAGCCTCGGGAAACAGGCGGGGAAAATTTGATAAAGCATTGACGATAAGCCGTGATATTGTTATTATGAAACTATATTTGAAAGAATATGCAGAATGTTCTGTAAATATTTATAAAGACCGGGAGATGATCAGATGTTGGGAAAGAAATGGAAACTGGCGCTGGCGGCAGGCATGGCTGCGGCGGCTCTCATCGCGGCGGGGTGCGGCGGCTCCGGCAGCGATTCCAAAGCGGCGGCTGATAAGGGCGGCATCATCCGCGTAGGCGCGGAGACCACCTATCCGCCGTTTGAATTTACGCAGGACGACAAGTACGTGGGCTTCGATCTCGATCTGTCGGACGCTGTCATCAAACAGATGGGCGGCAAGATGGAATTCAAGAGCATGGGCTTCGACGCGCTCATCCCGGCGCTCCAGAGCAATCAGATCGACCTCGTCGCTTCCGGCATGGACGTGACGCCGGAACGGGAGAAGCAGGTGGCTTTCAGCGATATTTATTTCGACAAGTCCGGTAAAGTCATCATCGTGCTGAAGGATAACGACCAGATCCATGACTGGGACGATCTGAAAGGCCGCGTTGTCTGCGGACAGGTGGGCACGAAGCAGGTGGAATTCGCTCAGGAAGCGGGCGCGAAGGAAGTCAAGCAGGTCGATTCCAATTCCCAGGCCTTCATGGAGCTCCGCGCGAAGACGGTAGAAGCCGTGGTCATCGATGCTCCGGTGGGCATGTACTACCTGAAACAGGGCGGCGACAAGGATATGAAGATCGTCGGCTCCCAGAAGGAAGCGGTGGGCTTCGCTTTCGCCATGAAGAAAGACAACAAAGAACTGCAGGAAAAAGTGAACAAAGCGCTGAAAGAGGTCCGCGAAAACGGCACGTACGACCAGATCTACGAAAAGTGGTTCGGCGCGTCGAAATAATCAGACAGACGGCAAAGGGGCCCGGAGAGACGGGGCCCTTTTTGCGTGCCCGATGCGGCGCTTTTCCTGATCTTTCGGAAAAAATGAAGAAAAATATGGCGCTTTTGAAAAGATTTTATATAATGTAAGCAACAGTGGAGCCGCTGCGGCGGCAGTTTCTGAAGGAGGAACATCATGACGGGGAAAAAATGGATGATCGCTGCGGCGGCGCTCACCGCGGCGGTCCTGGTCGGCGGCTGCGGCCTGGGCGGCTCGTATTCGGATGCGGTTTCCAAAAACGGGAAGGAAAAAGTGCTCCGCGTGGGGTCGGACACGAATTTCCCGCCTTTTGAATACAAGGAAGACGGGAAGCTCTCCGGCTTTGATATGGAGCTGATCCAGGCGGTGGCGGATAAGATGGGGGCGAAACTGGAAGTGAAGGACATCACCTTCAGCGACCTGATCCCCGCCGTGAAGGAAGGCCGGGTAGACGCTGTCATCTCCGGCATGGAAGCGACGGCGGCGCGGTCGAAGGACCTGTCTTTCAGCGATCCCTACTGCCCAGCGGGCTATTCCATACTGACGGAAAAATCAGATGATGCCATTCAGGGCTGGGACGATCTGAAAGGAAAGGTCATCGCCACGCAGACAGGCACGCGCCATGCGGAGATCTCCATCGATTTCGGCGCGGAGCGCGTGCAGGCATTCGATGAAAAAGGCAATGTCATCAAGGCGCTGAAAGACGGCGACGTGGACGCGGCCGTCATCGATACGCCGGTGGCGCTGTACTACGCGAAGCACGACGATGCGCTGAAAGTGGCGGGCGAGCCGAAAGTATCCGAGAACGGGCTGGCCATCGGCGTGAAGAAGGGCAATACGGAGCTCCAGAAGGAGATCAACGCAGCGCTGAAAGCCGTGAAGGACGACGGCACATACGGGAAGATGTATGCGAAGTGGTTCGGTGAAATGAAATAAGCGGAAAGGAGCAGGCATGGCCTGCTTTTTTCCTGCGCCTCGCCCGGCGCGGGGCGGATTGTATTGAGAATCCTTTTTATTTACAGATATATGCAAATACGCTACAATATAGAAAGACTTAGATTTATCAGGGCGTAAGCCTGTTTCTATATGAGGTGAAATTATGAGCGAATTGCTGCGCATTGAGAATCTCCACGTGTCCGCGGGAGATAAGGAGCTGCTCCACGGCGTCAGTCTCACTGTCAATACAGGGGAGGCGCACGCTGTCATGGGCGTGAACGGCGCGGGGAAATCGACGCTCCTCCACGCGATCATGGGGAACCCCGCCTATACGGTGACAGAAGGGCGCATTTATTTTGAGGGGCAGGACATCACAGAGCTTTCCGCCGACAAGCGGGCTCGTCTCGGCGTATTCCTGTCCTTTCAGTCGCCGGTCTCCGTGGCGGGCATTTCCATGGAAAATTTCATCCGCACCGCGAAGACCGCCGTTTCCGGCCAGCAGCAGCGGCTCTTCCCCTTCAAGCGGCTCATGAAGCAGCGCCTGGAAGGGCTGGCCATGGATCCGTCCTACGCGGAGCGGTACCTGAATGACGGTTTCTCCGGCGGGGAGCGGAAAAAGAGCGAGATCCTCCAGATGCGCATCCTCGAGCCGAAGCTGGCCATGCTGGATGAGCCCGACTCCGGGCTGGATGTGGACGCGGTCCGGGTGGTGGCGAAGAATATCGCCGAATACCACACGGATAAGAACGCCCTCATCCTTATCACGCACCTGAATCAGCTGCTGAAATATATCCGCCCCGATCATGTGCATATCCTGATCGGCGGGAAGATCGTCGCTGAAGGCGGGCCGGAACTGGCCGACGAAGTGGAGACGAACGGCTTCGACGCGTACCGCGGCGCGGCGCAAGAGGTGTGACCATGGCGGAGGAAAAAAAGAAAAGCCGCATCGACGATGTGGCCCGCGGCGTGTATGATATCCGGGACGCCGTGGAATATTCCTATAAGACGGAAGCGGGCCTGACAGAAGCGGTCGTCCGGGAGATCTCGGAGAAAAAAGAGGAGCCGCAGTGGATGCTGGAAAAGCGGCTCCGCGCGCTCGATATCTACCGCTCTCTCGATCTGGGGCCGTGGATGCCCGACATTTCCGAACTGGATATGGATCACATCGACACTTATGTCCGCCCGAAGACGGATATGAAAGCGCGCTGGGAAGATCTGCCGGAAAATATCCGGGACACCTTCGACCGGCTGGGCATTCCCGAAGCGGAGAAGAAATCCCTTGCCGGGGTGGGCGCGCAGTACGACTCGGAAGTGGTGTACCACAATGTGCAGGAAGAGCTGGAGAAGCAGGGCGTCATTTATGTCGACTTTGAGACGGCGGTGAAAGAGTATCCGGAGCTGGTGAAGCCTTATTTCGGGCGGCTCATCGCGCCGAATTATCATAAATTCGCGGCGCTCCACTACGCGGTGTGGTCGGGGGGCTCCTTCGTCTATGTGCCGAAAGGCGTGGACGTGAAGATGCCGCTGCAAAGCTATTTCCGCCTGAACGCGCCCGGCGCGGGGCAGTTCGAGCATACCCTTATCATCGTCGAGGAAGGGGCGAAGTGCCATTTCATTGAAGGCTGCTCGGCGCCGCGGTACAATGTGGCCAATCTCCACGCGGGAGCGGTGGAGCTCTTCGTGAAAAAGGGCGCGGAGCTGCGGTACTCCACCATCGAGAACTGGTCGAAGAACATGTACAATCTGAATACGAAGCGGGCTCTCGTGGAAGAAGACGGCCGCATGATCTGGGTGAGCGGCTCTTTCGGTTCTCATGTGTCCTGCCTCTATCCCGACACGGTGCTGAAAGGCGACCGGTCTTCCTGTGAATTTACGGGCATTACTTTCGCCGGGAAAGGGCAGTTCCTCGACACGGGATCAAAAGTGGAATGCTGGGGGAAAGACACGAAGCTCAATATTCACGCCAAGTCGATCTCCAAAGGCGGCGGCACATCGATCTACCGCGGCGTGGTGCACATCGGCCCGAACGCGTCCGGCGCGCGGGGCTCCATCAGCTGCGAGTCGCTCATGCTGGACAATGAGTCCCGCTCCGATACAGTGCCGGACATCATCATAGAAAATGACGATATCGATCTGGGGCACGAAGCGTCCATCGGGCGCATCCCTGACGAAGATATCTACTATCTCATGAGCCGCGGTCTGTCTGAAACGGACGCGAAGGCCATGCTGGTGCGGGGATTTGCGGAGCCGGTCTCCAAGGCGCTTCCCCTGGAATACGCCGTGGAGATGAACCGGCTCATCGATCTGGAATTTGAAGGATCCATCGGATAAGGAGGCGGCTATGGAACTGGAACATGTAAACTGGCTGCCCATGCCGACCTACCGGTATCTGAAAACGAATGACAGCGCGCTACCTTTCCGCATGCCTGCCCGCATGGGACGGGCGGTCTTTTCCGATCCCTCCCTCCTCACGGAAGGAGCGGAGCTGCCGGAAACATTCAGCGGCGCATCGGAACGGTGGCTGGAAGCGGCTGCCGCCGGGGAGCGCCTGACGATCCGCGTCTCCGCGGGAGAAGAGAAAATGCTCGCTGCGGAGATCGTCATGGATGAAGCCCATCCCGACTATGCGGGGACGTTCCGCATCTGCCTGGGAAAGGGCGCTAAGCTCCGCCTTCTCTGGAAGATAAGCGGCGGGGAAGAAGAAGGCGCGGCGGCGCTGGCCTGCTCCTATGAACTGGAAGAAGGGGCAGAGCTCCATGTGTCTTCCGTGGAGCGGGGCATGAGAAAGAAGATCCTTTGCATGCAGCGCGTGACGGAGACGGGCGCGGCGGCGAAAGCCGTCTTCGCGGGGGCGCAGCTCGGCGGAGAGACGGTGATCATTCACAGCCGGAGCCGCCTCGCCGGCAGAGGTTCATTTCTCGGAGAATACGGCGTCTACGCCGCCGGAGACACGCAGGCGCTGGACTATTTCTACCATGCCGATCACCTCGGCGAAGAGACGGAAAGCGACATCGAAGTGAAGGGGGCGCTGGCGGGACGGTCAAAGAAAGTCTTCCGCAGCACCATTGATTTCAAGCGGGGCTGCTCCGGCGCGGTGGGAAGCGAAGGCGACTACGCTATCCAGCTCGACCCGGCGACGAAGAATATATCCCTTCCCCTTCTTCTGTGCACGGAAGATAATGTATCCGGCAATCATGCCTCCAGCGCGGGACAGATCGATGAAGGCACGGTGTACTATCTCATGAGCCGCGGACTTACGAAAGAAGAAGCGCGGCGCATCGTGGTGGAGTCCCTCATCCGTCCGCTCATCGACCGCATGGATGAAAGCCTGCGGGAAGAAACGCTGGCGGCGGTACGTGAGAAGCTTGACGAACATGGAGAATGACGATGAATATAGATGCGATTCGGAATGATTTTCCGATCCTGAAAACGATCTGCGCGGGACGTCCCGCGGTATATTTCGACAACGCCGCGACGGCGCAGAAGCCGCTTCCCGTGCTGGAAGCCGCTTTTGAATACACGGTCCGCAGCAACGGCAATCCCCACCGGGGCGCGCATATTTTCTCGCTGGCCGCATCGGAAGCCTACGACGGCTCGAAAGAGACCGTGCGCCGTTTCATCGGCGCGAAGAGCGTCCGGGAGATCATCTATACGAGAAATACCACGGAAAGCCTGAATCTCGTCGCCCGTTCCTGGGGCGAGACCCATCTCGGTCCGGGTGACAAGATACTCATCACCATCGCGGAGCATCACTCCGATCTCGTGCCGTGGCAGCGGGCGGCGGAGAAGACCGGCGCGTCGCTGGAATATATCTACGTGGATAAAAAGACCGGTCATTTCCTCCCGGAAGACCTGGAAAAGATTGACGACCCGGCGGTGAAGATCTTCGCTTTCGCCCAGGTCTCCAACGTGCTGGGCATCGACTTCGACCCGAAGTCCCTCATCGCGCGGGCCCACGCCCACGGCGCGGCGGTCGTCCTTGACGGAGCGCAGAGCGTGCCCCACAAGAAAGTGGATGTGACCGATCTGGACTGCGATTTCTTCGCCTTCTCCGGGCACAAAATGGGCTCTGCCGGAGGCATCGGCGTGCTCTACGGAAAAGAACGGTTCCTTGAAGAGATGGAACCTTTCCTTATGGGCGGCGACATGATCGACCGTGTGGAAGAGCAGGAGACTTCCTTCGCGGAGCTCCCCATGAAATTCGAAGCGGGCACGCAGTACGTGGAAGGCGCGGTCTCGCTGGAAGCGGCCATCCGCTACGTGGAGGCCGTCGGTTTCGACGTCATCCGCGCCCAGGAAGCGCGCCTCGTGAAGCGGACCTTGGAAGGACTGCGGGAGATCCCCCACATTCAGATCATCGGGCCGGCAGACCCGGCGGAAAAAGAAGGGCTCGTCTCCTTCAATGTGGAAGACGTCCATCCCCATGACGTGGCGCAGATCCTCTCGGCGGAAGGCATCTGCATCCGCACGGGTCATCACTGCGCGGAGCCGCTCCACCGGTACCTGGGGATCAACGCGAGCTGCCGGGCGAGCTTCTGGTTCTACAATACGGAAGAGGAAGTGGACTATTTCCTCGAAAAATTAAAGGGCGTCCGCCCCATGATGGGATATGGTGAATGATGAATCTACAGCAGCTGTATACGGATCTCATCCTGGAATACAACCGGGACACGACGAATAAGAGAAAACTCGCCTGCCCGACGATCTCCGAGAACGGCCACAATCCGAGCTGCGGCGACGATATCACGCTGGAAGTTCTGCTGAAAGACGGCGTCATTGACGACCTGGCCTACACGGGCAGCGGCTGCGCCATCAGCCAGGCCTCCACGGCGATGATGGCGGAGCTCCTCCGCGGGAAGACCGTGGACGAAGCGCTCCGGCTGGTGCGGCTCTTCCTGGACATGATCCGCGGGAAAGTGACCGACGAAGCGGCGCTGGAAGAACTGGAAGCGGCGGTGTCGCTGAAAGACATCTCCCAGCTCCCGGTGCGCGTGAAATGCGCCGTCCTCGGCTGGCACACCCTGGAGATCGCTCTGGAAAAGCTGAAAAAAGAAAACAAATAAAGTACAGCCTTCGGGCTGTATTTTTTTTGCGCTCTTTCCGTGCTGGCGGAACGGCGCGGGGAGATTTAGAATGAAAAAAAGGAGGGATGCATCATGGAGAGAACGAAACTGACGGTGCAGGACGGCGTGGCGGTGATCCTCATGAACGATCCGGCACGGCTGAATCCGCTGGATACCGCCATGGATGACGAGCTGCTGGCGCGGTTCACGGCATGCGAGGAGGATCCGGCGGTGAAGAC
>UQYL01000031.1 GCA_900545365.1 uncultured Dialister sp.
GTTCGGCGACGTTGGTTATCTTATCACGGCCGCCGCTTTCCGTCAACGGTTTTTCCCGTTTTTCTTTTAAGACAGTCTCTATCTGAAATTAGGCTGTATTTATTCTTGTTTCTTCCTTTTTATGGCTGCATTTATCGGTCTTTGCTTTCGGGAATAAAAGAGCGCCCGCCTTCTCGGCAGGCTCCCGCTCTTTCCCGCTCTTCATTTCTTTTCAAATGCCTGCCGGAAAGCCTCCCGGTTGTACCGGCCCCGCGGATCGCCGCCATACACGGCGAACACGATCCGTGAGAAAAGGGACTGCCACTGCCCTGCAATGAGTACTTCCCGGAAGCGCCGGGCCATGTCTGCCGCGTCGTGGCCGAAAACGCCGCATCCCCACGCGCCCAGCGTCAAGCTCTTACATCCCCGCAGATAGGCCGCCGCGAGGAAAGCCCGCATGCGCCGCTTTATTTCTTCATCCATGGCCGCGCCATCCGGGTGGCATGCGCCGCGGACACGCAGATCCGGCGCTGCCGCCGTGATGACAGCGCAGATTTTCGGATGGGGCAGCAGCCGGAAGCCCTCCTCCAACGGCGCGCGGAAGATCTCCACATGCGGGGAGAAAAGAAACGCCCCATCTTCTCTGCCCCGCTGCCTGTTTCTCTCGTAAAAAGGCGCGGCTTCCGGGGAGGAAAGAGACGCGTAGAGCGTGCTCTCCCGGCAGAGACATTCTTCCTGCGCCGGAGCGCCCATGAGATAGGCCCCGCCCGGCGTAAAAGCATCCGCGAAATTCAGCACTGCTCCCTCCGCATGGGCCAGTGTTCCGCCGGAAACGACGGTGATCTCCGCCGCGCGGTCTGACCGGTGCGCCGCCGCTTCCCTGATGAGCGCACCATGCCCCGCTTCCGGATATTCAATACACGCTCTGATGCGGGGTGAAAATCGGTGCGCTCCGTCTTCTGTTTCATAGCCGCCCGCCGCGATGAGCGCTTCATTTTCCGCGGCGATCCGCCGCAGCTCTCTGCTCTCCATATCGTGCCCTCCTTTTCATTTTCTTTTTCTATTATATGCGGAAAAATCGCCAAAAGAAAAAGAGGAGCCGCAGCCCCTCTTTCATTCACTTACCAGAAATTCTTTCTCTCCGCTTTCCATTCCAGGAATTCCCCGGTCACTGCGTCGATCTCGAATTCATATTCATAGCCGTCATAGAAAATTTCCCCTTCAAAGGTGGGACGACCGTGCGAACGGTCTCTCTTCAGGTGGAGATTGCGTTCCGTCGCGCCTTCTACCCGCGCCAGCGCCTTGGCCGCGGCGTCTTCATAGGAGATCATCTGCTGCCCCGCCTCGCTGCGGTAACCCCGGCCGCGGCGGTGCACTTCATAATCCGATTTCAGGATCTCTCCGTCTTCCCGGGCGATATCGTAATCATATTCCCGGTCGCCTGCGTAGAATTCCACTTCATAGATCAGACGTCCGTCATCAAAGTCCGGACGCGCGCGGACATAATCCACATCGGACGCCGCAAGTCCCGCATGTTCGATCGCGATGGACTTCGCCTGCTCTTCCGTAATCGCAGCGCTCGCCACACCCATGCCGCCGGCCGTCAGAGCCAGCGCAGCCGCAATACCGACAGACCATTTCAGGAAATTCTTTTTCATGATTCCACCTCCATAGAAAATGTTTAAATGCTTTATTCTTTGTATTAATTATATCAGAACTAAATAGAGATGTATAGATATATCTGTAAATATAATGTAAATTCTTTTCTCGCATTTCTCACGGAAATCTTGCGGGCTCTTGCGAGATGCGGCGCGTTTTTCCTCCGGCGCTTCCCGATGAACGGCGCTCAACGAGAAGCGCTCGTTTCCCGGCGGCTTTTCATTGAGCGCCGCTTTTGTATTTTTCGCTGATATATAAGAAAATTTGATTAATGCACAGTATTTCATTAAAATAATAAATATAAAATTCATTTCTCATTTCCCGGAAAGGAGGGGATCTGATGCTGAATTTCAGAGCAAAAACGTTTCTCTGCGCATGCAAACACATGAATTTCACCAACGCCGCGGCAGAGCTCGGCATTTCTCAGCCCGCGGTGTCGCAGCACATCCGCCGTCTGGAAGAAGATTACGGAGTAAAGCTTTTCAGCTACGAAGGGAAGCGGCTGCGCCTCACGCCGGAGGGCCAGCTGGTGCTGAACGCGGTGCAGACCATGAATAACGACGAGCACATTCTGCGCCAGCGCATCGGCGCCATGCAGACGAACCGCCAGATGTACTGTTTCGGCGCGACTCACACCATCGCCGGGTACATGATCGCCGGCCGGCTCGCGCCGTTTCTCCGGAACAACCCCGACTGCAACATGCACATTTATATCGCCGACACGGAAAAGCTCCTGAAGGACATCGACGAAGGACAGATCGATTTCGCCATCGTGGAAGGCTTCTTCGATCACTCCCGCTACGAGACGCTGCCCTTCTCCACGGAAACTCTCCTCTGCGTGTGCGGCCCGGCCTACGACATTCCCGACGAAGTCTCCACGGAAATGCTCTTCCGCCACCGCCTCATCGCCCGCGAAAAAGGCGCGGGCGCGCGGGAGCTCCTCGACCGTGCTCTCGCCACGATCAACTGCTCTGTGGATTCCTTCGCGAGCCATGTCATCGTGGGCATGCCGCGGGTCATGAAAGAACTCACCATGCAGAACTGCGGCCTCGCTTTTCTCTTCGAGAGCGCTGTCAAAGAAGAGCTTCGCACGGGCCGCCTCCGCCGGGTGAAAGTAAAAAATCTGGAACCCACATACAGCTTCACTTTCCTCTGGAAATCAGGCAGCATGTACCGGGAAGACTTCCTCCGCATGTACCGGCAGCTCTCCGGACGGGACGCGCCGGACGGCTTCGTTCCTCCGCTTCGCAAAGGAGAACCATCATGAAAAAGATCCGCATCATTTCCACAGGCGGCACCATCGCCATGCGCATGGACCCCGCTTCGGGCGGCCTTGTTCCCGCGGCGTCGGGCGAAGAACTGGCCGCCTCCGCGCCGGGCCTCGCGGAGATCGCTGACATCTCTGTCACGGAATTTTCCAATATTCCCAGCGAATTTATGACGCCGGAAAAAATGCTCGCCCTCGCCCGCGCCATTGACAGCCTGGCTGAGGAAGCGGACGGATTCGTCGTCACCCACGGCACGGACACCATGGAAGAAACGGCGTTTCTCCTGGAGACCGTGCTCCGCACGGAAAAGCCCGTCGTCCTCACGGGAGCCATGCGTGGCGCGTCTGCCCCTTCCGCCGACGGTCCGGCCAATCTTCTCGCCGCCGTGCGCGCCGCCGCCGATGACCGGGCAAAAGGCGCCGGCGTCCTCATCGCCATGAATGACCTCCTCCTTCCCGCGGGAGACGCGGAGAAGACCCACGCTACTTCGACGGCCGCCTTTCAGTCGCCCCTCTGGGGCCCCGCGGGAGCCGTCTCCGGCGGGCGGATCCTCTGGGGCCGCCTCCCTGTCCGCAGGCCCCGCATCCATCCCGACCGCCTCGCCGGGCCGGTGTGGCTCGTGAAATGCGCCGCAGGAACAGAAGCGGATATCTTCCGCGCGGCAGCAGACAGCGGAGCCGCCGGCATCGTCGCCGAAGGATTCGGCTGCGGCAACGTCCCCCTTACGGCAGACGAAGGCATGCGGTACGCCCTCGCCAGAGGCGTCCCTGTCGTCCTTGTGAGCCGCACTCTCCGGGGAAGCGTGGAAAAGGAATACGGTTACGAAGGCGGCGCGGCCTCTCTCGAACGGGCAGGCGTCATCCTCGGCGGTACTCTCTCCGGTCAGAAAGCACGGCTCCTCCTTATGGCCGCTCTCGGCGCGGGCTTTTCCGGGGAAGCGCTCCGGGAAATTTTCCGGGAATAAATTCCCATTTCCTTCTTGACAAGCCGCGGAAAATACCATATACTGTCAAAGTATCATTCATACGGAATCAAATAAGAGCACATTGTGCAGAAGATTCATCCATCTGGAGAGGTGTCCGAGTGGTTGAAGGTGCATGATTGGAAATCATGTTGACGGCGAATACCGTCACGGGGGTTCGAATCCCCCTCTCTCCGCCAGAATGATCAGCCCGCTTATGAGCGGGCTTTTTTATTGCTCTTCTGGCCGGGCAGCGGTTTCGCGCGGGAAGAGACATCTGTACCGGGCAGATGAAAGATTCTCAGGCGGTGCGGGCGCAGGCGATACAAGTACCGGCCTACAGACGGGCGGAGCTTCCCCGAAAAATGAAATGAATGGCGATGATATCATATGCCGGAAAAACAGAATACCGTGATTTCCCCAACAGGAAACGGTTTCCGAACACGCAAAAAGCAGCCTCTTTCGAGACTGCTTTTGTTTTTATTTGGCTGCTTTTTTCTTCCGCAGGTACTGGAAGACCGCGACAGCCGCAAGGATGCCGATGCCGGCGATATCGGTGATCCCCGCCGGATCGATGAGGAGCAGGCCGCCCGCGAGGAGCAGGGCTCTTTCGATCCACCAGGCTTTGGTCACGAACTGGCCGATCATGGCGGCGGATACGCCTACCATGCCGATGATGGCAGTCAGTGTGGTGTGAATGACGTCCAGGAACGTGGCGTCAATGCCGAGCATGGCCGGGGAGAGCACGAACATGTAGGGGATGATGAAGGCGGCGATGCCGAGTTTGGAGGCATTGATGCCGGTCTTGATGGGATTGCCGCCGGAAATGGCTGCGCCCGCAAAGGCCGCGAGAGCGACCGGAGGCGTGATATCGGCGATGATGCCGAAGTAGAAAACGAACATATGGGCCGCGAGGATCGGCACGCCCAGAGAGATGAGGGCCGGAGCGGCGATGGTGGAGGTGATGACGTAGTTTGCCGTGGTGGGCACGCCCATGCCCAGGATCAGGGAAGTGATCATGGTGCAGAAGAGGAGCAGCATGAAGGAGCCCGCAGAGAGATCGACCAGAGCGGAAGCCAGTTTCAGGCCGACGCCGGTCTTGGTGACGACGCCGATGATGATGCCTGCCGCCGCGCAGGCGATGAGGACGCCGAGCGCACCCCGCGCGCCTTTGATGAGGCCGTCCACAATATCACGCCAGCTCATGCGCGTATTGGCGCGGAGCATAGCCGTCGCGATGGAGATGACGATGCCCGCGAGAGCCGCCTTCATCGGGGTGTAGCCCGAGGAGAGGAGGCCGATGATAGCGATGAGCGGAATGGCCAGATGCCCTTCTTCTTTCATGATCTTCCCGAAGGGAGGCAGAAGGCTTCTGGGGGTGCCCTGGAGGTTTTCCCGCTTCGCTTCGAAATGGACGCCCAGGAATACGCCGAGGAAGTAGAGGATGGCCGGGATGACCGCGGCTTTCACGACTTCCATGTAGGGAATGCCGACGAATTCCGCCATGAGGAAGGCGGCCGCGCCCATGATAGGCGGCATGATCTGGCCGCCGGTGGAAGCCGCCGCTTCGACGGCGCCGGCGAAGTTCTTGCTGTAGCCGAGCTTCTTCATCATGGGAATGGTGAAGGCGCCGGAGCCGACGACGTTCGCCACGGAGCTGCCGGAGATGGTGCCTTCGAGGGCGCTGGAGAGGACGGCGACTTTTGCGGGGCCGCCGGATGCCCAGCCCGCGATGGCATTGGCGATGTCAATGAAGAATTTCCCCAGGCCCGTCTTTTCGAGGTAAGCCCCGAAGAGGATGAAGAGGAAGATAAAGGTAGAGGAAACGCCCATGGGGATGCCGAAGACGCCTTCCGTGGTGAAGAAGAGGTGCCCCACCATCTGGTCGAGGTTCAGTCCTCTGTGCGCCAGCGGGCCCGGCATGTAGGGGCCGAAGAAGCCGTAGCCGAGGAAGCAGAGCACGACGATGACGATGGGCAGGCCCACGATGCGGCGGGCCGCTTCGATGACCATGATGATGCCCAGAGCGCCGATGACGGTATCCGCCGGAGTGACGGTGCCCGCGCGGAGGATGAGCTCCTGATAGTTCAGGAGGATGTAGACCGGCGGAATGATGGCCACCAGAGCCAGCAGAAGGTCAAGGGGATGGACATTGCCGCCTCTCACCCAGGACCGTTTGGTCGGGCAGAGGAGGTAGACCAGGGAAATGCCGAAGGAGAGATGGACAGCGCGCTGGAGCATCGCGTCCATGACACCGAAGAAGCCCGTATAGATCTGGAACAGGGAGAAGCAGATGCAGATGACTGCGATAAATTTTCCCCATATCCCGGTGTAATCCATGGTATTGGATTCTTTATCGAGTTCTTTCAGTTTCTGCTGGAGCGCCTCGTCCATGACGACGTCGTCTTCTGGCGGCGGCATCCCCGGCGAAATCTTATTCTTATTCATTTCTTCCAAGTAGATCAACTCCTAATGTATTTCTTTTTTCATCCGATATCCCTGCCAGAGGGGGGCCACGTAGAGATGGAGCTCGCTGCCGAGGGGCATGGCTTCATCCAGCGGCCACTCTTCACTGCCCACAGTGAGGACGCCGTGATTGATGACGCCGTTCCGCAGGGAGAAATCAGGCAGACGCCTGTCCATGTCGTCCATAATGAACCATTTGCCTTCCCGCCGGAAATGCCCGTCTCCCGCGAGGTAGGGAAGCCCCGCGCCGAAGGCCTGGTAGCGAAGAGATTTCAGGAGGAAACCGTCCGCGCTGTCATTGATGAGGAACCGTTCTTCGATGGGCGTCCGCATGGCGGAATGCATGTATCGGAGGGTGAACTCCATGCCCGGCGCGGCAGGCCGGATGAAGAGCCAGCCGTCCTTCGTCTGCCCGAAGAGGAAGGGCGATGCGAGAACCGCCGCTGCCGCGGAGAGCGCGAGCAGAAGAAAGGCGGCCGCCGCGGCGGTGCATTTTTCATATAATAAGGATTTCATGGATGCACGGACGGGCCCCGTTACCGAAGCCCGTCCATTCTCCTTTCTTGCGCCTTTGCTGCTTTTCTTTTTTCAGCCGATCAGGACTTCAGGTATTTTTCCGCGCCCGCGTTCATCGGGATAGACATACCGTCGAGAGCGCTGTCTTTCGTGATGAGCTTGCCTACAGAGTGCGCCGCGATCAGACGGTCCAGATTGGTGTAGAGGATCTTCGCAATCTGTCCGCCCATATCATCGCTCATCTTGTCCGTGCCGATGAGGAGGCATTTCACGCAGACCGTGCCCACGTCCGCTTCCTGTCCCGGATAGGTTCCCGCCGGGATGGTGATGGCGCTGTAGTAGGGGTACTGTTCTTTCAGTTTTGCCGCTGTTTCCGGATCGATATTCAGGATGACCGCGGATTTGCTCGCGCCGAGATCCTGGATAGCCGCCGTCGGGAAGCCCGCCACGACGACGCCTGCATCGGTATTGCCGTCTTTCAGGGCGTCTACCGCTTCACCGAAGGAGAGATACTGAGGGGTGATGTCATCATAGGTGATGCCGTAAGCGGCGAGGATCTGCCGGGCGTTCGCTTCGGAGCCGGAACCCGCCGCGCCGACAGCGACGCGCTTGCCTTTCAGATCAGCCACGGAAGTGATGCCCGTGTCCGCGGTGGTGACGAACTGGATGGTTTCCGGATAGAGAGCCGCGATGCCCCGGAGGCTGTCGATCTTCTTGTCGGTGAACATTTCCTTGCCGTTCACCGCGTAGTAAGCGATATCATTCTGTACGAATGCCACATCTACGGAGCCTTCCTTCAGCATATTGACATTCGCTACCGCCGCGCCAGTGGACTGCGCGCTGGCATTCATGCCGGGGATATTTTTATTCAGCAGTTCCGCGATCGCCCCGCCCAGCGGATAATAGGTGCCGGAAGTACCGCCGGTGGCGATATTCAGGAACTGCTTGCCCCCGGACGAGCCGCCGGAAGCTCCGCCGCCGCAGCCCGCGAGGACTGCCGCGCCCATCACGCAGGCAAGTCCCGCGATCATCATGCGTTTCATCATCTTTTTCATAAGGATTCCCCCTTCTCTTTCCCTGCGCCGGTGACCGGCGATGCTGAGAAACAGCTGACAAAAAAAGCAACAGATTTTATCTTTCCGATAAAATTCTGCTGCTCCTCTTCGTGCAACTGCGTATTTAATTGGTTACATCATACTATTTTTCGAAATCTTTGTAAAGCAGGCTCGGCTGGATGCCCACGTTATTTTGGTACTTTCCGCTCACATACCGGTCCGCTTCGCCGAGGACGGTATGGAAGTAGATCTGACAGATCTCGACGCCCGCGTAGATGCGGATGGGCTGCACGCAGAACATCTCGAGAGTCCAGTATCCGGCGAATCCCACATCGCCGAAACCTGCGGTAACATGGATGAAAAGTCCCAGTCGGCCGATGGAAGAGCGCCCTTCCAGCATGGGCACGAAACACTCGGTCTTCGTGTACTCCCGGGTGCGTCCGAGGTAGAGCCGGTTCGGCTCCAGGAGGTACCCTTCTGCCGGTATCTTTATGATATGTCCGGTATTCCTTTTTTTCATATCCAGCGTGTGCTCATCATAGATCATGAGCTCGTCGGCCAGGGTCAGATTGTAGCTGTTCGGATTGATCTGCTTCTCATGGAACGGCTCGATGATGATTTCATGGCCCATATGGCGGGCGATCTCTTTCCCGGATAAGATCATTTTTTCTTCCTCCCCAGTATATTGAATATCCGCCGGTGCGGCGCCATCCGCCGTCCGCTGAAAGGATTTTTCGCTTCCATGCCTTCCTCGATGCCGAAGGCCTTCCTGTCCGTGTCCGAAAGGGAATCGGAGATGAGGAGACGCCCTTTCGCGTCGAAGGTAATAAGGTGCGCCGCGAAGAGCGCCCCGTGCGTGGGGCAGAAGAGCAGGCCCCGCTGCTTTCTGCCGCTGTCGCCGTAGGGAAAAGCCCGAAGAAGGGACGTGCGCTCCGCTCCGCAGACAGTGCACCGCGCGCCTTTTTCAAATCCCCGCCGCCGGAAACGGTCTTCTTCTTCCATGACTTCCCGGACGCGCTCCACGGTGCGCTGCGGCGGTGCGGCAAAGAGGCTCCCTTCTCTCCCAAAGGAGGAGGCGTCTTCCGCGAGGGCCCGGCGCAGGGCGTCCCTCTCCGGCCAGTCCGCTTCTTCCATCTCCCGCCACGCTTCGGCCGCGGCGGGCTTCAGTATCCAGAAATACGCGCCCGCTTCGTCTTCCGTCCCGTCGAAAACGTATTCCCACGGCGCGCGGAGGGCGGTCTCCTCCGGCTGCTCTTCCGTGAGGAGCTCTCCTTCCGCCGCTTCTTTCTTCTCCTCGGGAGCGGTCTTTTCAGCGTACCAGTCGCGGATCTTCGTGCCCGCCCAGCCCACGGCGGCATTCAGGGCGCGGTACTCGATGCCCATGGCGGAGGCGATGCTCTTCGCGTTCGCTTCGTGCCGGGCGGAGCGGTACAGCGCGGCAAAGATCTTCATGACCAAGTCCGTCATGATCTCCGTATCGGCGAAAAGAGCCAGCCACTCTTCCCGGCTGATCTCATTCCATTCTTTTCTGCCTTTCCGTCTGGCCATGGTCTCCGCTCCTTTCGTGAATTTTTTTTATTATAACATAAATGAATATTTATTATTTCCCGCCGTTCCGATTTTCCGCTCCTTTTTCCGGGTGCGCGGGAAATTTTCCGTTCCTTCCGCGGGACGCTCCGGACATTTCCCGATGCTCCCGCGAAATGCGCCGGAATTTTTCCGGCGGTCTCAGGAAATGCGCTGAAAATTTTCCGGCGGTTTTTGCAAAGGCGCCGGAGATTTCCCGGCGGCTTCCGCGTGGTATTTCTTCTTTTTATTTTGTATAATAAAAAAGTATGTACAAATTTACGAGGTGACTTATGACTGATTTGGAAGAAATTCAGAGACGCCGCACCTTTGCCATCATCTCCCACCCCGATGCGGGCAAGACGACGCTCACAGAAAAGCTCCTGCTCTACGGCGGCGCCATCCATCTGGCGGGCTCCGTCAAGGCGAGAAAGACCGCGCGCTACGCTGTCTCCGACTGGATGGAGATCGAGAAGCAGCGCGGCATCTCCGTGACGAGCTCGGTGCTGCAGTTTGATTATGACGGCTGCCGTGTGAATATCCTCGACACGCCGGGGCACGCGGATTTTTCGGAAGACACGTACCGCACGCTCATGGCCGTGGACAGCGCCGTCATGGTGATCGACGTGGCCAAGGGCGTGGAAGCGCAGACGAAAAAGCTCTTCAAAGTCTGCTCTGACCGGGGCATCCCGATCTTTACTTTCGTCAATAAGATCGACCACTTCGGCAAGAATCCCTTTGACCTCATGGCGGACATCGAGGATGTGCTGGGCATCCGCTCCTGCCCGATGAACTGGCCCATTGGCGTGAACGGGAATTACACCGGCATTTACGACCGGGAGACGGAGACGGCCCATCTCTTCATCCGCGACACGGCGCACGGCACGAAGAAGCTGGAAGTGATCTCCGGGAAGCTCGATGACGAAGCTGTCTCTTCCCGCCTTACCGACGAGGAAAAGCAGTCTCTCCTGGACGATCTGGAGCTCCTCGAAGAAGCGGGCGATCCTTTCGACGAAGAAAAGGTGGCGAAAGGCGAGCTCACGCCGATGTTCTTCGGCAGCGCCATGACGAATTTCGGCGTGCAGCCTTTCCTGGAAAAATTCCTCCAGCTCGCGCCGCCGCCGATGACCAGGAAGACGCTGGAAGGCACGATGGCCCCGGAAGACCCGGCATTCTCCGCTTTCGTCTTCAAGATCCAGGCCAATATGGATCCGAAGCATCACGACCGGGTGGCTTTCATGCGCATCTGCTCCGGCGTATTTGAGAAGGGCATTTCCGTGCTCCACCGCCAGAGCGGCGCCATGATCCGCCTCTCCCAGCCGCAGCAGTTCCTCGCCACGGAGCGCACCATCGTGGAGAAGGCCTATCCCGGCGACATCATTGGCGTCTTCGACACGGGCGAGCTCGGCGTGGGCGACACGGTGTGCGACAAGAAGCACGCCGTCACGTACAGCGATTTCCCGGTCTTCCCGCCGGAGCTCTTCGCGCGGCTCTCTCCCGTTTCCAGCATGAAACGGAAGCAATTCCTCCGCGGCGTGGGCCAGCTCGCGCAGGAAGGGGCCATTCAGGTCTACACCCAGCCCTATGTGATGGAATCCTTTATCATCGGCGCTGTGGGCCAGTTACAGTTCGAAGTCATGAAATACCGTCTGGAAAACGAATACAATGTGGAAGTCCGTCTGGAACCGCTCTCTTATACCGCTGCCCGGTGGACGAAGGGCAATATCGAAGCGGACGCCCTCACCGGCACGGACAATGCTCTCGTCGTGCGCGACAGAAAAGACCGCCCGGTGTACCTGCTGCCCAATGAATGGCAGGCAGGCTGGCTGGCCCAGCGGAATCCCGACGTGACCTTCCTCGAATCTCCGCCTCTCATCGAAGAAGCGGCCGGCGAATGATGGAACCGGAAAAAACGGGCCGCCTCCCCGTCATGGGCATGCTCGCCGCGCTGGGCATCATCCTCACCTACATCGAGATCCCCCTGCCCTTCGTGCCGCCTTTCATGAAGATCGACGTAAGCGACGTGCCCGCGGTGATCGGCCTCTTCTCCATGGGGCTCCCGGCGGCGCTCTTCATCACGGCGGTGAAGGACATCATCCACCTCCTCGTGTCGCAGAGCCTCGGCATCGGGGAAGTGTGCAATTTCTTCGTCTCTCTCGTGTACCTCACGGCGCTCCGCTATATCTATCCGCGGAGCCGCTTCATGGGCTGGACGGCGGCGGTCTCCGCCATGACGGCGGCGGCGGCGTTTCTGAATCTGGCGGTGCTGCTGCCGCTCTACTTCGCGGCCTTCCGCATCAACGAAGCGCAGCTTCTCGCCATCACCCGCTCTGTAGGAACGCCCGCGGCGGACATGACGGACTACCTCCTCATGGTCATCATCCCCTTCAATCTCATCAAGGGCACCGCAGTGGCAGTCCTCTCGGAATTTCTGAAGCGGCGCCTCGCTTCCTTCTTTGAAGAAAAATACAGCCAATGACATGCTCCGGCAGACTGCCGGAGTTTTTTCATGTCCGGGAATATCCGCCGCCCCTCGCACGCGCCGGCTGCTGTCTTCCTTCTGTACAGATCAGGTAAAATTTCCCGCATTTCCGCATATTTTTGAAATTTCCCATGGCGCGCGGCGGATCCGCGGCGTATAATGAAAAAAATCTGCCGGAGATTCGGCAGGGAAAAGGAGTATAGAAGTATGGCAATCAAAACAAGAAAGATCGGTATCATCGGCGCGGGCAATGTAGGCCCGCATGTGGCGCTCAGCCTCGCAACGCAGGGGCTGGCGGATGAATTCGTGCTTTACGATATCAAGGAGAAGAAGGCCGCCGGCGAGGCCATGGACATCATGGACGCCGTGTCGTACATGCCCCATCACGTCGTCGCCTACAGCGGCACCGTGGCGGACATGAAGGACGCGGACATCCTCATCAACGCGAGCGGGAAGACCCGCCAGCCCGGCCAGACCCGCCTCGACATGATGGACGACGCCATCGCCACCACGAAAGACATCATCCCCCTCATTCAGGCATCCGGCTTCGACGGCATCATCATTTCCATTTCCAATCCCTGTGACATCATCGCGGAATACCTCCAGTACAAACTGGACTGGCCGAAAGACCGCATCATCGGCTCCGGCACGGCCCTCGACTCGGCGCGTCTCCAGATGCAGCTCGCTTCCCAGCTGGAAGTGAACCGCCGCTCCGTCACGGCATACCTCCTCGGCGAGCACGGCGACAGCAGCATGATCCCCTGGAGCCACGTGCTGGTGGCGGGCAAGCCCATTGACGAGCTCCTCGCGGAAGAACCGGAGAAATACCGCATGGACAGCAAGGAAGACATCCTCTGGAAAGTCCACCGCGGCGGCTATTTCGAAAACGACGGCAAAGGCTGCACGGAATTCGGCGTCGCATCCGCCACGGCGGAACTCGTGCGGGCGATCTTCCACAATGAGCACAAGATCCTGCCGTGCTCGGTCTATCTGGACGACCTGTACGGCGTAAAGGACACCTTCGCTTCCGTACCGGTGAAAGTCGGCGCGAAAGGCGTGGAAGACATCATCTCCATCCACCTCACGCCGGAGGAACAGGCGGAATTTGAAGCGTCCATCAAAGTGCTGAAAGAACATTTCCAGAGAGCGCTCACTCTCTGATGAGGAAGCAGCCCTTCGGGGCTGTTTTTTCGCGGCTGCTTTTCCCGCGGTAGCCCTGCGGAGCGGGAAATGGTATAATATATTTAATATGACGTTCTGTTTCTTATCACTTCTGCAAAGGATGGTGTCCATGATGAAAAAGCTCCTTCTTCTCGCTGCCGCGGCGGTTCTTGCCGGCGGCGCCTATACCGCGCAGGCGGCCCCTGTGACCTATATGTCCGGCCTCGGCGGCAATGTGGGCTATTCCTACAACGGCGCGGCTGACGGCATCCACAATATTTACATGGAATTTTCTCCGCTGAACCGCCTCGTCCTCGGCGCGGAATACCGCGACTGGATCAACCGGGACAATGAGACCGACGTGTACGCGAAGTACCGCCTCGGCCATTTCTACGTGGGCCTGGGCAACCGCAATTACAACGACCGCGACGCAAAGACCTTCGGTCTCGTAGAAGGCATGACGAATGTCTTCGACCGGGTGGACGCCTATGCGGGCCTGAAAGTTTCCAGCGCGGAAACGGAAGCCCGGGTCGGCCTTCTGTATGACCTCATGCCGTCCGTGGACATTGATCTGAATTACACCTACTACGACCGCGACGATACGAGCAATGAAGACGGCGTCGGCATCGGCGTGAATTACAGATTCTGAGAAAATAAAAAGCAGTCCTCTTTCATTGAGAGGACTGCTTTTTTTGTCTTCTGAAGAAATTGGCACGGCAGAAAAGCCCCGGCGCGGATGCGCACGGGGCTTTTTATTTTTTCCTGTTTTTATTTTGCCAATTCGAGGAGGCCTTCCGCCGCTTCGCCCATGGCTTCTTCCACAGAGGGATGGGGACGGACGATGGAGGAAAATTCTTCCGCCGTCATGCCCCGGGCGATGGCCAGCGCCGCTTCGGAAACGAGGTTCGATGCTTCTTCGCACTGGAATTCCGCCCCCAGCAGGCGGCCGTCAGCGTCTGCGATGAGCTTGATGTAGCCCGCTTCCCCGGCGATGAGGCTCTTCGCGTTCGCGCCCATCATGGCGCGGGCGGTCTTGTAATTCATGCCCGCCGCTTTCGCTTCGTCTTCAGAGAGGCCCACGGAGGCGATCTCCGGCCGGGTGTAGACGACGGACGGGATGAGGTCGAGCCGGATCCCGCAGTCCCGCCCCGCGATGGCCGCCGCGGCGACGCGCGCCTGCGCCTCCGCCGTGTGGGCCAGCTGGGGGTATCCCGCGGCGATGTCGCCGATGGCGTAGATATGGGGCTCGCTGGTACGGCATTTCTCATCGATAACGATGCGCCGCCGGTCCTCTTTGAGCGCAAAGGGCGTGAGCCCTTCCGTAAGCGCCCGCCGGCCCGTAGCGATGAGGACGCCGTCCGCCGGGACGGTCTCTTCTTTTCCGCCGAGGGCGTACCGCACGGAAAGACCGCCGTCTCCGCTCTCAATGGCGGCGACCGACGCCTTCGCGATGATCTTCACGCCTTTTTTGCGGAAATCCGCCGCGAGGTGCCGCGCCAGGTCGGTGCTCATGGGCGGCAGGATGCGGGGCATCGCCTCGATGACGGTCACTTCCGCGCCAAGCGCGCGGTAGACTTCGGCAAATTCCATGCCGATGACGCCGCCGCCCACGATGGTCATGGAACGGGGCAGGGACTCCAGAGACAGTGCCTGCCGGCTGTCGATGCAGCAGGGCAGTTCCGCGCCGGGGATGGGAGCTTTTACGCCGTAAGAGCCTGTGGCAATGATGATCTTGTCAAACTCCAGGGTCTGCACGCCCCCGCTGCTTTCCACCCGTACGGTGTGGGCGTCTGCAAAGGAGGCCTGCCCCTGTACCACACGGATGCTTCCGGCTCGCAGCAGGGCGTCAATGCCCTGGATCAAGCGGTCGGATACGCTTTGCTTGTAGGCAACCACCTGGGGAAAATCCACGGTGGGATCGCAGGCAATACCGCACTTGCGGCCGGTCTTGGCCTCGTGGTATAAAAGTGCGCTGTGCAGCATGGCTTTGGTGGGGATGCAGCCTTCATTCAGACAGGTCCCGCCCAGCTTCTTTTTTTCAATGATGGTGACCGCGGCACCCAACTGCGCTGCCCGGATGGCGGCCACATAACCGCCGGGGCCCGCGCCGATGATCCCGATCCGTACCGTGGGGGATGCTGCCTGCTCCGCCTC
>UQYL01000032.1 GCA_900545365.1 uncultured Dialister sp.
ATGGCCCTCACCTCCCAGCTCGTATATAAAGATCTCCTCCAGGGTCAGCGGCACGGCGTCCATGAAGATGGGCTCCAGCCGTTCGAGCCTGGCCGTCACCTCTGCGGCGCGGCCGCGTATAATAAGGGTCTTGAGCCGGCCCTGGCCTGCTGTGTGCAGGACGTCCAGTTCCTGAGGCAGGGCGGCGCCTTCCGGCAGGACCAGCTGCAGCTTGGTCATGTTCTCCTGCATTTCGGAGAGGACGCGCTCGAGCAGCATCCTGCCCCGGTCTATTATGCCGACCCTGTCGCAGACGTCCTCGAGCTCGCGCAGGTTGTGCGAGGAGATGAGCACCGTCGTGCCGTACTCCGCCACGTCCTGCATGATGAGCGCCCAGACCTGGCGGCGCATGACTGGGTCCAGCCCGTCCACGGGCTCGTCCAGAATCATGAGCTCCGGCCGCATGGAGATGGCCAGCCAGAAGGCGGCCTGCTTGAGCATACCGCGGGAGAATCGGCGCATGGGCTGCTTGAGGTCCAGGTCAAAGACCTCGCGCAGCTGTTCGAAGCGCCGCGGGTCGAAGTTCGGGTAGATCCCGCGGTAGAACTTCATCATGTCCAGGATGGAGGCCTGCGGGAAGTGAAAGACCTCGTCCGGTATGCAGAAGATCCGGCCTTTCACGCCGGGGTTCTCATAGACGGGCTCCCCGTCGCAGAGGACCTCGCCGGAGTCCTGGCGCAGCACGCCGGCCAGGTGCTTCATGGCGGTGGTCTTTCCGGCGCCGTTGGGACCGACGAGGCCGTAGACCTCCCCGGCGGGGGCGGTCAGCCACAGTCCGTCCAGCGCACGATGGCCGTAGTATTCCTTTTTTACGTCCCTGAACTCAACTCTCATCGCCGGCGGCCTCCTTCTGCCTGATGCGCTCTTCCAGCTCACCCGCCGTCACGCCGAGAAACAGGAGCTCCGCCACTATCTCGTCCATCGCGGCGAGCAGCTCGGCCTTTCTTCCCTCGTCCACCTGGGTTCTGATGTTTGCATAGCTGCCCTTGCCCGGCTTGGAGACGATGTAGCCCTCCGCCTCCAGCTCCCTGTAGGCCCGCTGGATGGTGTTCGGGTTTATGACCAGCTGCGCCGCAAGCTCCCGCACCGAGGGCAGCTTCTCCCCGGCGGCCAGGGCCCCGGCCAGGCCCAGGGTGTGCATCAGCGTCTCAAGAAAAAGCTCCGTCTCCCCGTTGACGGCGTGCTCCATGGTGTAGTAGATGCCGCCGCCGGGCACCAGGGGAAACAGGGCCACCAGCAGGTAGCTGGTCACCGGGCACTTGCGCAGCCGCAGCCGCGCGTGCGCCCGGTAGTCCTCGCCGTCCAGCAAGATTTTCTTCGCGCCGCACGCCGTGCACTCCACCTGGATGACCCCTTCGTCCCGGTCCAGCCGCAGCAGGAACCCGCCGCCCCCGCAGGCGCGGCACGCGCCCTGGCTGTTGAAGGCGAGCTCTTCCGCGGAAGGCGCGTAAAATTCTTCGCCGCATTCCGGGCAGGTAAGGGGCTGTCCCGCCGCGACGGCCAGCGACGGCGGCAGATAGTGCCCGCGGGGGCAGCGGTGGCTGGCGAGGCGGGAATACATGAGGCGGAGGCTGTTCAGGAGCTCTGTCCCCGTGCCGAAGGTGCTGCGGATGCCTCCCGCGCCGGGCCGCTGCCGTAGGGCGAGCGCCGCCGGAACATAGAGCACCTCGTCGGCATCGGCTTTTCCCGCGGTGGTCATGCGCCGCCGCGTATACGTGGAGAGGGATTCCAGATACCGCCGGGAGCCTTCCGCGTAGAGCACGCCGAGAGCGAGCGACGATTTTCCCGAACCGGACACCCCGGCAATGGCGGTGATCTTCCCGAGAGGGATATCTACGCTGATATTTTTCAGATTGTGCACCCGCGCGCCGCGGACTTCGATATGGTCTCTCATGATGGCCTCCTTTTTTCTCATTATACACCGCCCTTTTCCCGGTTTCCCTGAGCATATTGCGGGAAAAATTATGCGTTCACTGTATATTTTCCGATACAGAAAGGGTATTTGTTTTGCGAAGCGGCCTTCTTTATACTGCGTGTAAAGAAAATATTTCATCAATGAAAAGGAGGACTCTCATGAATCTGAAATTTCTCATCCCCGCGGCGGCCGCGCTCTGCCTCTCCGCCGCGCCGGTCAGCGCGAAGACCATCATCAATCCCGACGGCTCCCAGCCCCTCGTCCACTGGGCCGTCCTGCATTCCACGGAAGGACAGATGCCGGCGATGCAGCGCATGGCCGCGGAAAATGTCGCGCCTTACGCCGCGAAGGAAGACGGTACGTACATCCTCTACGGCGGCGTGGACAGAGCGGATCCGAACGTGCAGCGCCTGCTGGAGATCTACCGGGATTAGGACGCCTATCAGACGCACAGGGGCAGCGAAGGCTTCAGAAATTACCAGATCGCCCGCGCGACGATCCTGGAGCAGCTCATCATCATGGAAGCCGATCCCTTCCTGCTGGAGAGCAAGGACGCCGGTACGGGCACGGTGGTGCGCATGCATTACACCGTCGTCCGCCCGGAATCGCTGGATGCCTACAAAGCGGCGCTCCGTGCGATGATCGAGACGTCCATGGCCGATGAAGAAGGCACGCTCGCCCTCATGGCCACCACGGAAAAAGATCATCCGAATATCTTCCACACGCTGGAGATCTACACCGACGAAGCCGCCCGGGAAGCGCATGTATCTTCCGAAGCGTACCGGACATTTGCGGAGACCGCCGCTCCCATGACCACGGAAGAAAAAGAGATCGAAAATCTCCCCGCCGCGATCACCCTCAGCAGCAAGCCGTAAGACCGCGCAAAAACGCAGAGACCCTGTCAGCCCCTGCGTTTTTATCATTCAAAATTTTTGTCCCGAAAAATTTTCCCTGATTTTTCCCACGCGAAAAGGCCCCCTTGCGGAGGCCTCTTTTTATTGTCCGCCTTTTCAGATCCGCTGGATCGTGGAAATGGCGTGTTTATAGATCAGCTGGGAGCGGCCGTCATTCACGAGGAGCACGGTGAAGCTGTCGAAGGATTTCACCTGTCCCCGGAGCTGCACGCCGCTCATCAGAAAGATGCTGACCTGCGCATTCTCTTTCCGCGCTTCGTTCAGGAATGTATCCTGCAGATTCATTTTGCCTTCCATATCATGGATTCCCCCTGTATGTTTCAATATATTCTTCTATAGTATGATACCACATTTCTTCATTTTGTCCCTGCCTGCGGGGAAACCAGCGGATGTAGGGCATGCGCCGGTACCATGTGAGCTGGCGCTTCGCGAAGTGGCGCGTATTTTTTCGGATGAGCTCCGCCGCTTCGTCTTCGGTGATCTCTCCCCGCACGGCGCGGATCATTTCCTTGTAGCCGATGCCCCGCATGGACTGGGCGTCTTCCGGCACGCCTTCCGCGAGGAGCCGCCGTACTTCATCGGCAAGGCCTGCCCGCATCATTTCCGTCACCCGCGCGTTGATGCGCCCGTAGAGCAGGCTCCTCTCCATGGTGAGGCCGATGACGGGGCCTTCATAGACGAGGCCGCCGCTTTTCCCGGCGACGGCGTCCGGCGCGAGATCGGTCACTTCGAGGAGACGGATCATGCGCTGCGGATCAGCGGGAATGTCTGTCCTGCCCCGGCGGAGGAGCTCTTTCCGGAGGGCGGTGATGCCTTTTTCTTCATAGAGCGCGCGCCACGGGCTCTTCCGCCCTTCGCCTTTCGGCAGGAAGGTGTAGCCTTCGAGAAGGCCCTGTATGTAGAGGCCCGTGCCCCCGGCGATGATGGGGACGCGGCCTCTTTTATTTTCTTTTTCTATGATCTTTCCCGCTTCTTCCGCAAACTGCGCCGCCGACCAGGGCTCCCGCGGGTCGAGGATGTCCACGAGGTAATGGGGCACGCCGCGGGCTTCTTCTTTCGTCACTTTCGCCGTGCCGATGTCCATGCCCCGGTAGACCTGAAAGGCGTCTCCGGAAATGACGGAGCTTCCGAAGCGCTCTGCCAGGCGCACCGCCAGGGCGGTCTTCCCCGACGCCGTCGGGCCGAGAATGGTGATGACTCTTCCTTTCATCGCTCTCCCTCTTTCTTTTCCGTGTCGATCACGCCGTAGGCGACTGTCTGTCCCCGGCGGGCGTCCGCCGCGGTAAAGAGCCCGCACCGGAACAGGGCGGAAAAGGGCCTCTCTTTCACGATGACCCGCTTCCCCGCCGCCCGCGCAGCTTCCCGCAGGATGTCTTCATCCAGCAGGTCATAGCAGGCGCCGCTCCGGAAGGCTTCCCTGTTGTTTTCTTCCCGTTTCACGGGGCGGCGGAACATGGTGTCGAAGAAGATCACGTCCCACCCGGCATCGGGCGCGTTTTTCAGAAATTTCCGAAAATCCGCCCGCACGAGACGGATGCGGCGGAGCGCGGCGGTGACGTCCGGCTCCCTGTCTTCGAACCGCTTGATGCCCCACCGGCCGATCTCCCAGAGGGCCGGGCTTTTTTCAAGGGCCGTCACTCTGCCTTTTTCTCCGAGATACCACGAGAGGACAAGGGAATCTTTTCCCTCGCCGAAGGTGGCGTCCAGCACGGTCCGTGTCCCTTCCGGCAGGAGGCGGCAGAGCCGGTCTTCCCCGCCGCGGCGCATGGCGAGGATGCGGAGCTTCGCCGTGCCCGTGTGGAAGGTGTGGGACGCGCCGCGGGAAAGGAGGGCGGGCCCCCGTTTGCCGTAGACGAGAAAAGCGTCCGGCCCGTCTTTTCCCATGGTCTCCAGATTGGTCTGTCTTTCCATGTAGGGCAGACCGAGGGCTGCCGCCCGTTCTTCCGCGAGCCTCACGATCTCTTCCGGCACTTTATGCGCCGCCGTGACGGCGATCATGTGCGGTGGAAGAGGCGGCCCAGTTCTTCCGGCGTGAAGCGGACGATGGTGGGCCGTCCGTGAGGACATACGAAGGGCCGGGACGTGGCGAAGAGGTCGCGGATGAGCTCCCGCATCTGTCGGATATTCAGGGGATCGCCCGCCTTGATGGCGCCGCGGCATGCCGCGTAGGCCATCATGCGGTGGCGGAGCGTCTCCGGAGACGGCGCGTTTTTCTCGTGGAAGGCGATGAGGATCTCCCGGATGGCTTTTTCCATGCCTTCTTCCGTTATATCTTCCGGCGCTCCCGTGACGCGGATCACATCCGGGCCGGCCTGTTCAAAAACGATGCCGAGGCGGCGCAGGTCGTCTTCCCTTTCCAGCAGGAGATCCACGTCCGCCGGGTCGGCATGAATGAGCCAGGGAATGAGGATCTCCTGCACGGGAATGCCTTCCGACCGCGCGGCGAAGCGGTCGTAGCGGATGCGTTCATGCGCCGCGTGCTGATCGATGAGAAAGAGGTCTTTCCCATGCTGGCAGACGATGAAGCAGTCCGCGATCTGCCCGAGGGGAATGACGGGAATGTCTTCTCTTTCTTCCGGCGCGGAGAAAAGAGGATTTTCCCCGCGGGCCTCTTCCGGTCTCCGCGGGAGCACCGCTTCCGCCGAAAGAATGTCTTCCCGCGCGGCGGGGCGGTATTCTTCCCGCACCTCTTCCAGGCGCGCCTTTTCGCTGCCGGACCGCTCCGCGGCAGCCCCGCTCTTCTCAAAGCGGCGTTCTTCCCGCGGCCCGCCGTTATCGAAAGGTACGGGAGCCGCGTCATTGTCCGATGCGCCCCACGGGCGCGCCGGAGACGGAGCTGTTTCCCCGCCCCACAGCGTGTCGTTTCTCACGGTCTTTGCCGTTTCCTCCGTCAGTATTTCTTTTTCCGGCGGTCGGATCATGGAGGCGGCGATGTGCTCCGGTGAGGTCTGGGTGGTGAGCGTCCGCAGCACGGCGCGGTAAACGAAGCGGAAAATGCTCTGCTCGTCGGCAAATTTGATCTCCCTCTTCTGAGGATGAACGTTGACGTCCACCGATTCCGAGGGCACGCGGATATGGAGCACTACGACGGGGTATCCGTTTTTCGGAAGGAGGGAATGGTAGGCATTGTCCACGGCTTTCGTCACAGCGGCGTTCTCCACGACGCGCCCGTTCACGATGACCGTCTGCTGCTGGCGGCTGCTTTTCAGAAGCGACGGCTTCGATACGAGCCCTTCCAGCAGGATGTCTTCCCCTTCTTCAGACACTTCCAGCATCTCTCCCGCCGTATCCAGTCCGTAGAGCGCGGCCACCACGTCGATGAGGCGGCCGTTCCCCGGCGTCTCTATGACGGTGCGCCCGTTGTTGATGAGGCGGAAGGCGATGGACGGATCGGCCATGGCCATCTTTCCCACCATCTGATTGATGCGCCCCGCTTCGGCCCGTTCCGATTTCAGAAATTTTTTCCGCGCCGGCACGTTATAGAAAAGGTCCGCCGCTTCCACGGTGGTGCCCTGCGGCGCGCCGGCGGGCCCCGCGGAGACGACTTCTCCCCCTTCCACGCGGATCGCCGTCCCCTCAGCGGAATCCGCCGTTCTCGTGGTGATGGTCATGCGGGAGACCGAGGCGATGGACGCCAGCGCTTCCCCGCGGAATCCGAGAGACGCGATGTGGTAGATATTGTCCACGCAGGAGATCTTGCTCGTGGCGTGGCGCACGATGGAGAGCTCCGCGTCTTCCGGAGACATGCCGCAGCCGTCGTCAGTCACGCGGAGGTAGGTGAGGCCGCCTCCTGCGATCTCCGCCTCGATCTGCCGCGCCCCGGCGTCCACGGCGTTTTCCATGAGTTCCTTCACGGCGTTTACCGGGCGTTCGACGACTTCTCCCGCGGCGATCTGGCTCGCCGTGATCTCGTCCAGTATGTGAATGAGCGCCATTATCTTCCCTCTTTTGCTTCCTGACTGAGCCGGAAAAGGATCTGCATCGCCTCGATGGGCGTCTTGCTCATGACGTCCATTTCCGCGAGTTCCGCGATGATGGACGCGGCGAAGAGGCTTCCCCCGTCCGCGTCTGGCGCGGAAGCGGGCCGCTCCCGCGGAGCGCCGTCTTTTTCTTCCAGCTCTTTTAATATTTCTTCCGACCGGCGGAGGAGCGCTTCCGGCAGTCCCGCCAGCCGGGCTACGTGGATGCCGTAGCTCCGGTCCGCCGAGCCGGGCACGATGCGCCGGAGGAAGGTGATCTCTTTTCCCCGCTCCTTCACGGTGACAGTGTAATTTCTGATGTGCTCGCTCGCCGCTTCCATGTCCGAGAGCTCGTGGTAATGGGTCGCGAAGAGCGTGTACGCGTGGATCTTGCTGTCGATGTATTCCACCACGGCCCGGGCGATGCTCATGCCGTCGTAGGTGCTGGTGCCGCGGCCGATCTCGTCGAGCAGGACGAGGCTGTTTGCCGTGGCGTGACGGAGGATGTGGGACACTTCCTGCATTTCCACCATGAAGGTGCTCTGCCCCGTGGAAATGTCATCGGTCGCCCCGACACGGGTGAAGATCCGGTCCACCGGCGTGATGACGGCGCTCTTCGCGGGGATGAAAGCGCCGGCCTGCGCCATGATGACGAGCACCGCCACCTGGCGCATGTACGTGGATTTTCCCGCCATGTTCGGCCCGGTGATGATGAGGATCTCCTGCCGGCCGTGGTCGAGGTCGGTGTCATTGGGCACGAACATCTCCCGTTTCAGGGCATGCTCCACCATGGGATGACGCCCGTCTTTGATGGAAATGCCCCGGCCGCGGACGATTTCCGGCCTGACCCAGCGGTTTTTCACCGCCGCCCGGGCAAGGCTCGCCAGGCAGTCCGCTTCCGCCAGGGCCCGCGCCGTGCGCTGCATGTCGGCGATAGCCGGCCGGATGGCCTGCTTCACTTCCTGATAGATGCGGAGCTCCAGTTCTTCCGTCTTTTCTCTTGCCGAGAGCGCTTTGACTTCAAATTCTTTCAGTTCCGGCGTGATGTAGCGCTCCGCATTCGCCAGGGTCTGCTTCCGCGTGTAGTATGCCGGAATGGGGATCTTATTGGCGTGGGAGATCTCAAAATAGTAGCCGAAAACGTTGTTGAAGCCGATCTTCAGCTTGATGCCGGTCTTTTCTTTTTCCTTTTCTTCCAGGTCGGCGATCCACTGGCGGCTGTTTTCCGCGAGAGACCGCACTTCATCGAGCTCCGCGCTGTATCCGGAGCGGATGTACTTCCCGTCCCGGATATTTCCCGTGCCGTTCTCATCCATGGACCGGTCGAGGAGGTCGTATATATCACCGTGCGTCCCCATCTGGGCGCAGAGCTTCCTCAGGAGCAGGGACTGCGCGCCGGAGAGGAGCGACTTGATCTCCGGCATGGCGCCGAGGGATGACTTGAGGGCGAGCAGGTCTTTCGGCGATGTGGTATTCGCTTCGATGCGGCCGAGAATGCGCTCGAAGTCAAAAATGCGGGAGAGGAGCTTTTCCAGCCGTTCCAGTTCCATGGCGTGCCGCGTGAGCTCTTCCACCGCGTCCTGCCTGAGGATGACCGCGTTCACATCAGTGAGGGGCCGCTCGAGCCACCGTTTCAGAAGGCGCGCTCCCATGGCGGTGCTAGTGTAGTCCAGCACTTCCAGAAGCGTTCCCCGGCGGCCGCCGTCGCGCATGTTTTTCGTGATCTCCAGATTGCGCAGCGTCTCTTCGGCAAGCGCCATGGCATGATCTTCCCTGAGAGGCGAAGCCATGCGGAGGGCCGGAGCGTCTCCTTTCATCACTTCCCGGAGGTACGCCGCCATGCCCCGGAAAGCCCGCGCCACCGTCGGGCCGAGTGCTTCCGCTTCCGCCGTGAGCACTCCTTCCCCTTCGCCGTTCCGCCGGGAAAGGAGGCATCCGCCGAGACGGGCCGCGCAGTACGATTCGAGGCGGATGTACCATTCATCGGGCATGTCGCACACCGCTTCCGCCGGACTGTAGATGGAGAGCATGTCAAAGAAATCGCCGCTTTCTTTCTTCATATCCCACAGGCCCCACCAGCATTCTCCCGTGGAAATGTCCGCCATCACCGCGGCGAGGCTGTCCCCGTCCATGGCGAGGTAGACGAGGTAATTGTTCGATTTATCGGCGATGCTGTTCTCATAGAGGATCGTCCCCGGCGTGATGACGCGGATCACTTCCCGCTTCACCAGTCCTTTGGCCTTTTTCGGGTCCTCCATCTGCTCGCAGATCGCCACGCGGTACCCTTTCTGGATGAGGCGGTAAATATAGGTCTCCGCTGCGTGATACGGCACGCCGCACATGGGCGCCCGCCCGTCCGCGCCGGAAGGCCTGCCCGTGAGAGTGAGCTCCAGCTCTTTCGAGGCGGTCACCGCGTCGTCGAAGAACATTTCATAAAAATCACCGAGCCGGAAAAAGAGCAGCGCGTCAGGATATTTCGCCTTGATCGTGCTGTACTGATCCATGAGCGGCGTCTTTGCCATACGATTCTCCTTTCCGCCTTACTTCCCGCGGACGAGGCTCCCCCGGAGCACCCAGGTCTGGGCCTGTTCCACCAGCGCTTCCGCCGTATCTCCCACGGCGAGGCCTTCTTCTTTCGGGAAAATGATCATCTTATTGCCCGAAGTGCGCCCGTACCAGTGCGATTCGTCCTGTTTCGTCGGCCCTTCTATGATAATAGGATAGGTCTTCCCTTCCATTTCCTTATTCTTTTCAAGGCTGATGGCATTCTGCACGTCCATCAGCTCCTGAAGGCGGCGCTTTTTCACATCGTCGGGGATCTGGTCTTCCATGCGCGCCGCCGGCGTTCCCTGGCGGGGGGAATAGATGAAGGTGTACGCCGAGTCGAACCGTGCTTCCCGGAGCAGACGGAGCGTCGCCTGATGCATCTCTTCCGTCTCTCCCGGAAATCCCGTGATGAGGTCTGTGGTCACGGCAATATCGGGCATGCGCTTCCGCACGTAGGCGAAGAGCTCCATAAAGCGGGCTTTGTCGTAGCCCCGGTTCATGCGGCGGAGCATTTCATCGTCGCCGTGCTGCACGGGAAGGTGCATGTGGCGCGCCACTTTCGGCGAATCCGCCATGGCGTCCACCATATCGAAGGTCATGTCTCTCGGATGAGACGTCATGTAGCGGATGCGCTCTATGCCGTCCACCTTGTCCAGCGCCCGGATGAGATCGGCGAAATCCGTGCCGTCCCGGAAATCGAGGCCGTAGGAATTGACATTCTGTCCGAGGAGGGTGATCTCCTTGTATCCTTCCGCGGCGAGCGTTTCCGCCTCGCGGCAGATGTCCTCCACAGTGCGGCTCGTCTGGCGTCCCCGCACGTAGGGCACGATGCAGTAGGTACAGAATTTATTGCACCCCTGCATGATGGGCACCCAGGCGAAAACATGGCTCTTCCGGGCCGCGCGGAGCTCGCTGTAGTCCTTCACCCGCTCCGGATTCATCTGCGTCCGCACCACGTGGGAGCGCTTTTCCAGTTCTTCCGTCACCACGTCCTTCAGGTCGTGGATGTGGTACGGGCCGAGGACGAAATCAATGATGGGCATGCGGGAGATGAGCTTCCCCTTATTTTCCTGCGCCATGCAGCCCATAACGCCCACGAGGAGGCCGGGATTCTTTTCCTTCACCCGCTTGATCTCGCCGATCTTTCCGTAGACCTTCTCCTCCGCGTTCTGCCGGATGCTGCACGTATTCAGGATGATGATATCCGCCTCGTCCATGTCCGCCGCTTCCGTGTATCCCAGCTCCGAAAGCTGGCCGTTGATGCGCTCCGTATCGGATTCGTTCATCTGGCAGCCGTATGTGATGGTGAAATATTTCCTGTCCATAAGTTCTCCTGTCTCTGTGAAAATCATTATCATATTATTTTACCATACCGGCCTGGGGAAGGCGCGAAAAAACCGCGCCTGAAAGCGCGGCTCCTTCTGAAATTTTTACCGGAATATCCAGTGTCCCGCCGCCATGCGGTCCACCGCTTTTTCATCCACATTGTATTCGATGCCGTTTTCTTCGTCCGGCACGATGATGGTGCACCGGTCGGTGATATCCACCATGGGGTCCGTCACGTCTTCTTCGAAGTACCGGCTCGCCGCCGCCACGTCGTGGGCGAGCTCCGTGAATCCCGGAAGGCTCGCGAAGGACACATTCTGCGCGCGGCCGATGCCCAGCTCCGTCATGCCGCCGCACCACACGGGGATGCCGTGCTCCCGGCAGAGGTCGTGGATGCGCTTGCCCTCGTAGATGCCGCCGCACCGGCTCGATTTGATATTGATGACTTTGCAGCTCCCCAGACGGATCGCCGCTTCCGCCGCTTCATAGGAGACGATGCTCTCATCGAGGCAGATCGGCGTCGAGATGGCTTTCTGGAGCATCGCGTGGTCTACGATGTCCTCTTCGCCGAGCGGCTGCTCGATGTACTGCAGCTGGTATTCATCCATGGCGCGGAAAAGGTCGATGTCCGCCAGAGTATAGGCGGAGTTCGCGTCCACCGTGAGCGTGATGTCGCCGAATTCTCTCCGGATGGCTTTCACCACTTCGATGTCCTTTCCCGGATGGATCTTGATCTTCGTGCGGTGATAGCCGAGAGAGAGATAGTGATCGATCTCGCGGAAGAGCACGTTGATATCCTTCTCGATGCCGAGAGACACGCCCACGCGGATCTCTTTCTGCGTCCCGCCGAGGAGCGTCTTCAGGGATTTCCCCGTGCGCTGGCGCAGGAGATCCCAGAGGGCGTTCTCCACCGCCGCCTTCGCGAGGCGGTTCCCGCGGATATATTCGAAACTCTTCATGAAGGCTTCCGGTCCTTCCACTTCCTGATGAAGGATCTTCGGGATAATCACGTCTTTCAGGATATGGAGCACCGTGCCGTTGTCTTCGGGATTATAAAAAGGTCCGTAAAACGCTTTGCACTCGCCCCATCCCACGAGCCCTTCGGAATAGATTTTCACCAGCAGGGCATCCCTGTTTTCAAAACGGGTGAAGCTCGTCTGGAAAGGATGGCGGAAAGGGTTCAGCACCCGGATGATATCTACGCGGTCAATTCTCATAAAGCACCTCCTGCATGCCTGTTTTTCTTATTATATGCAATAAAAAAGCTCTCCGCCAAGGGAGAGCCGAAAATTTACGCGTCTTCGGGGTGCTTTTTATGGTAATAGACGAGGTAGGCCCGAACGATGTTCGCGCCTATGAATTTCACCAAAATGATGAGAGCGATGATGACGCCCACCGGGAGGAGCGAAATGGGCAGAAGCGCCGCCCCGCTGCCGATGGTATTCGTGATGGGCGCCGAACCGGCGTACTGGTACGCCGCGAAGATGGTGCGGTGGTCATCGGAAATGATCTTTTCCTCCGCCATGTTCCTCGTCATGAAAGCCGCCACATCGGAAGACGTGAAGCTCGATACGAAAGCCAGCCCGATCACGCCGGGCACGCCGAGAATGACCCGGAAAAGCGGCCGGAAGAGCTTCCCCGCCGCGTTGAGCGCACCCATATGCTGGCACACCTCGATGAGGCCCTGCGCCACCATGAGCGTGGGCACCATGGTGAGCGCGATGAGAAAGGCTTCTTTCGCGCCGGAACCGCCCGTCCCGAGAATGCTGATCTTCGCTCCTTCCGCATGGCCGAAGCTGCCCAGCATGGCGGACAGGTCAAAAGCGCGGAGGAAATTGTCCTGATGCGCAAAAATGCCGGAAAAACACACGATGAGGAACGCCAGCGACAGCCAGCCCTTCCACGTGACTTTCAGCTCTTTTTCTTCCTGTTTCATGGCGTCCTCCTCACAGGTACAGCGCGAGCACGGCTCGCGTCAGCAGCATGACGATCACCGCGTCCACGACGGGCATCGCCAGCAGCACCGGATAATACAGCGCCCGCACGCGGCACACCAGCACGATCCGCGCGAAATGGCCGATGAGCGTTCCCATGGTGATGCACGCCGGAAAAAGGATCGTCGCCTGCTCCGCCGTGAGGATGCCCTGCGCGTACATGGAAGCCGCCGTGGCCGCGCCGGCAGCCTTCGCGAAGAACGCCGCCAGGAGCGCCACCGACGCCTCTCCGGGGAGCCCGAAGACCGCCATCACCGGCGAGAGGAGCGTCCCGATGAGCGGCATCACGCCGGCGATCTTCAGCACCTCCACCAGGACATAGGCCATGACCATCGCCGGAGCGATGACCTCCAGCGTAATGAAAAGGCCCTTTTTCGCGCCGAGGAGAAAATACTCCGGCAGAGACAATTCTTTTTCTTCTTTTTCTTCTTTTTCTTCTTTTTCTTCCATACTTCCATCCTCCTTTGCTTTTTGCCCATTATATCCGAAAACGGGATAGAGGTACACTTTTTTTATTTTTGTTTTCCCGAAAAAAATACCCGCTCTCCCGGAGGAAGCGGACAGTCTCCCAAAAGATTTTCAAAACAAAAAGATCCCCGTTTTCCGGGGATACCTTACAGCATGTCTTTTTTCCAGAGCGCAAAGGCCGCCACGACGGTAATGGCCACGCCCAGAAGGACGAGAACGAAAAATCCGTAGGGACTGCCCGCCATGGGCACGGCCACATTGACGCCCCACAGGCTGTACACGAGGGTGGGCACGGCGAGAAGGATCGTCATGGACGTGAGAAATTTCATGATCTGCGACAGGCGGTTCGAGATGATGGAGGAGAAGGAATTCATCATGGACGTGATGATGCGCGTGTAGATCTCCACCATTTCCAGTGCCTGCTTATTTTCGATGATCACGTCTTCCAGCAGGTCTTCGTCTTCTTCATACATCTTGAGAAGGGAATTCATATTGCTCGTGCGCAGGCGGAGGAGGCGCTCCATGACGTTTTCATTGGCGTGAAGGGCGAAATTGAAGTACGTCAGAGATTTTTGCAGCCCCAGCATACGGAAGAGCTCTTTATTCTGCATGGACCGGCGCACCTGGTCTTCGATAAGGTCGGTCTTCTTGTAGATCTGCTGCAGGAAGTACAGAAAGGAAGACGAAGCGGTGGACAGGATCTGGAAAAGGAAACGCGTCTTTTTATAGGTGTGGAAGGACGCCGCCGTGCCGTTGAGAAATTTGTCAATCACCGCGCTCTCTTCAAGGCACACCGTGATGAAGTACTTTCTTGTGATGAAAATGCCCAGAGGCAGGGCATCGTATTCATCCTGCTCGAGGACGACAGGCGTATTCACGACGACAAAGATGTAATCATCTTCCAGTTCCACGTGAGACCGTTCTTCCCGGTCGAGGGCGGTGCGGAGGACGTCTTCCGGAATGCCGGAAATCTTGACGAGAGCGGCGATGTCCTCGTCGGTGGCGGGGGCGCAGTTGATCCACGAGCCTTTTTCCGCCATGTCCAGCGGGATCTCACAGAGCACGTTGTTTTCATCGTGTTTGTAGGCTTTCAGCACAGTGTTTCCCCCTTTCCGCGCAAAGAACCGCAGGGGACTCCTGCGGATTCCGTTTCATACGTTTACTATATGCAGGAAGAAGATTTCTGTCAAATAAAAAGCGGGTCTCCCCGCTTCTTACTTCATGAGCCCGCAGCCCGCGCCGATGGTCATGGCGAGCTCCCAGGCTTCTCTGTGAAATTCCCGTTTTTCCCGGAATGCTTCTTCATAAGAAAGAAGGCGGACCCGGCTCCCCGTGACGGACGTGAGGAAGCCTTTTTTCCCTTCCGCCAGTCCTTTCACCGCCGCTGCGCCGAGGAGAGTCCCCAGAATGGCGTCCCGCGCCGACGGCCGCCCGCCGCGCTGGATATATCCGAGAATGGTGGCGCACATATCGACGCCCGTTTTTTCTTCGAGCCATACCGCGAGTTCCCGCCCGTCCGCCGCGCCTTCCGCGCAGAGGATGAGGCTGTTCGTCCGGCCTTCCTTCATGAGGGCGGACAGCGCCTCCGCCAGTTTCTCCCTGTCGAAAGGGACCTCCGGGACGAGGGTAAATTCCGCGCCGCACGCCAGGCCGGCCGCGAGAGCGATGTGGCCCGCGCGGCGTCCCATCACTTCAATCACCGCCGCTCGGTTGTGGGAAGCCGCCGTATCGCGGATGCGCACCGCCGCTTCGAGAACCGTATTCACTGCCGTGTCGTAGCCGATGGTCTCTTCAGTGCCGCACATATCATTGTCGATCGTCGCCGGAATGACCGCTGTCGCCGTGCCGAGCTCCTCCAGCGCCGCCGCGCCTGCCATGGAGC
>UQYL01000033.1 GCA_900545365.1 uncultured Dialister sp.
GCCGTCTGTTCTTTCTGAGGAACAGCTGACAGCGCTCATGGACGGCGCGCGGCGGCATTTCCACATCCGCGGCGATGCGGAGATCACCATGGAGATGAATCCCTGCGACATGACGGACCGGTATCTGGAAACGGCGCGGGCGCTGGGGATCAACCGGCTGTCCGTGGGGATTCAGGCGCGGCAGGACAGGCTCCTCCGGTATATCGGACGGGGCCACACGGCAGCGGAGGCGGAAAGCGCCGTCCGCAGGGCCTATAAAAAGGGATTTCATAATATCAGCGCCGATCTCATGTATGACCTGCCCGGACAGAGACCGGAAGATTTTGAGCGTTCCCTGCTCTGGGCCATGCATCTGCCGATCACGCATCTTTCCGTATACGGTCTCATTCTGGAAGAAGAAACGCTCTTCGGGCAGATGGCGGCGCAGGGCCGCCTGCTCCGGCCGACGGAAGCGGAGAGCTGGCGCATGTACCAGGACATGTGCCGCATTCCGCGCCATTACGGATTTGAGCGGTATGAAATATCCAGCTTTGCCCGGAACGGCTTCCGCTCCCGGCACAATCAGAAATACTGGCGTCTCGACGATTATCTCGGACTGGGGCCCGCGGCGTGCTCCCGGATCGGGCATGAGCGGCGGCAGGTGCTTCCCGGCACGCGGCGGTACATAAAAGCGCTCCTCGAAGGACACGGCGCGCCGGAAGAAACAGCGCGCCTGACAGAGCGGGAAGAGATGGAAGAGTACTGCTTCCTGCACCTGCGCATGAAAGAAGGCATTGATCTCGCCGATTTTCAGGCGAGGTACGGAGAACCGCCGGAAAAACGGTACGGAGAAAAAATCGAGATTCTGAAAAAAGAGGGGCTGCTGAGGGAGAGGAGCGGACATCTCATGATGACCGCCCGCGGCGCGGCGCTGGGAAATCTGGTATTTGAAGAATTTCTTCTCGATCAATAAAAAGAAAAGCAGCGTATGACGGCGCTGCTTTTTTTCGTTCTTTTGGCGCAGATACTTTTCTTTTTGCCGCGGAGAAGCTATGATTAAACTATGATTTTTGGATTTACACGAAACAGGAGGAACTATCATGGCGGTTTCTGAGATCAGGATCAATCTGAACGCGCTCAGACATAATATGCGGGTCATCCGGGAGCATCTCCCGAAGGAAGTCAATGTGCTGGCGGTTGTGAAGGCCAATGCCTACGGCCACGGCGCGGTGCAGGCGCTCCGCATCGCTCTGGAAGAAGGATACTGCGCGGCGGCGGTGGCCCGTGTGGAAGAAGGGGCGGAGCTTCGGGAAGCGGGTTTCACCTGCCCGATCTACGTGCTCGGTCTGCCCCTTGCGGAAGACATGCCGACGGCTGTTCATTACGGACTGATTCCGCCGGTGGATGATACGGTCGATCTGGACGCGCTGGAAGCAGTGGCAGCGGCGGAAGGAAAAACGCTGGATGTGATGATCGCTGTCGACACGGGGATGAACCGCATCGGCGTTCATCCGGAAGATGTGCCCGCGCTCTGGGAAAAGCTGGAGAGCCTGCCTCATCTCCATATCCGCGGCACCTTCACGCACATGGCCACAGCAGACCATAAAGAAAAAGACGCGGCTCTCGCCCAGCTTGACCGCTTCGAGGAAGCCATTTCCCATATGAAAGTGACGGAAGATTTCGTCATCTCCTCGGCGAACAGCGCGGGCATCATCGATCTGCCCCGGAGCTGGCACAACCTGGCCCGGCCCGGCATCATCCTCTACGGCCCGCAGCCGTCTGACGTCATGACGAATACGCTCCCTCTGGAATACGTCATGTCCCTCGTGTCCCACGTGACCCATGTGCAGACGCTCCATAAAGGCGAAGCCATCGGCTACGGCGGCACCTATGTGGCGGATCATGACATGAAGACCGCCACCATCCCCATCGGCTACGCCGACGGCTATCCCCGCATCCTCTCTAATAAGGGGGAAGTTCTCATCGGCGGGAAACGCCGCCGCATCGTGGGCCGCATCTGCATGGATCAGTTCATGGTCGAAGCGGACGACACCGTCGTGCCCGGCGATGAAGCGGTGCTCCTCGGGAAGCAGGGCGGCGAAGAGATCACCATCGACGAGCTGACAAAGACCGCCGGCACCATCCCCCACGAAGTTCTGTGCGACTTGAAGCGCGTGCCGAAAGTGTGGGTGGAAGAATAAATGCAAAAGAAAACGGCCGATGCCTGCCTTGTTGGCGGATCGGCCGTTTTTATAAAATTTTTCGTCTCTGCGGATGAAAGCGGAAAACAGGAAGGCTGTGTGTCCATTTCTGATAGTGGATGAAAAGTTATTGTATGATGATCCCAAAGCGTGATTTATCCTTGATAAGGGAAAATAATAAGTGTGAAGGATAGAAAGGAGAATGCGGTCATGGGCCTATTGGATTCGATCAAAAGCGGAGGCAGTTCGGGAAAAAACAAGATGCGTCCAAGCCCGGCGAGGGATTTTCTTGGACCGGAATGGTATGCCGTCGACTGCCGCGGCGCCAATCTCTACGTGCACGAAAACGCGGTGGTCATTGACAGGACCGGCGGCGGATTATGGAATGTGGGTGATAATAACTTCAAAGTGATTCCGTTTCGATCTATCGTGGCCGTACAGGCAAAATTGAAATCCACTCTGCTGAACGGATACATTGAATTTGAGACGGCGAACAGTCCCTTAAGCACCGGCAGCGATAAGGCGGAGCGGAGCAGTGAAAACGGCGTGATTTTAAGCGGAACGGATGAAAGGTATGAACAGGCTAAAGAAGCGTTGAAATATATCTTTTCCAAGATCTGCACATAAAAAATTTTTTCATTTGAAATTTAAAATGCCGGGAGTCCCGTATGTCCTCTGTGTCATACGGAACATTTTAGTTTCGAAGGCGAAGAAATGCAGACATGAAAAAAGGCTTCTCTTTTTGGAGAGGCCCTTTTGTGTTGTGGATTTACATGGAGAGATACCCCCCGGCGAGGACGATGAGGATGATGACCGGGAGGATGTGGGTGACGTAGCCCCGGGCGGAGCGGGGATAGGGGAGGCCTTTTCCGGCGCACGCTTCCCTGTAGAAATTGTCCCAGCCCCAGCCGCATTTCCGCGTGCAGAAAGCGAGGAAGACCAGACTTCCCATGGGGAGGAGGTTGTTGCTCATGATGAAGTCTTCCAGGGCGAGGATATTGGAGCCTTCGCCGAGGGGCTGGATGTCCGCCCAGACATTGAAGCCGAGGACGCACGGGAGGACGAGCACGGAGAGGAGGAGCGTGACGGTGACGGCGGCTCGCTTCCGGCTCCATCCGCTGTAGTCCATGTGCCATGTCATGATGTTTTCAATGACGGCAATGACCGTCGTGAGGGCGGCAAAGCACATAAAGAGGAAGAAAAGACTTCCCCAGAGGCGGCCTCCTTCCATACCGTTGAATACGTTGGGCAGCGTGACGAAGAGCAGATTCGGGCCGCTGTCCGGCTGGATGCCGAAGCTGGCGCATGCCGGGAAAATGATGAGCCCGGAAATGATGGCGACCAGCGTATCGAGCACGGCCATGTAGAGGGCATTCTCCGTGAGGGAGCTGGATTTGTCGATGCGGCTCCCGAAGACGGAGAGCGTGCCCACGCCGACGCTCAGCGTGAAGAAGGCCTGTCCCATGGCCCCGAAGACGCATTCGGAAAGGCCGATATCCATCATCCGCCCGAAATCGGGGAGCAGGTAGTAGGCGAGGCCTTTTTCCGCGCCGGGAAGCAGGATGGAATTGGCTGCGAGCACGAGAAGGAGGGAGAAGAGGGCGATCATCATCCATTTCGTGATGCGTTCCACACCGTTCTGGATGCCCATGGCGCAGATGAGAGCGGAGACGGCGATGGTCACGACAGTGTAGAGAAACATGGTGACGGGATCGGCAAGGAGGCTGGCAAAGATGCCTGCCGCGGCTTCCGGTGAGAGTTCCTGGAAACGGCCCCGCATCGTCGCGGTGAAGTACCACAGGAGCCAGCCCGTGATGACGGTGTAGAACATCATGAGGAGGTAATTCCCGGCAAGCGACACGTATTTGAACCAGTGCCATTTCGAGCCTGCCGGTTCCAGTATGTCAAAGGAACGGGCGGTGCTCTGCTGGCTGGCGCGGCCCACGGCAAATTCCATGACGACGATGGGAAGAGAGAGAATCAGAAGAAAGGCGATGTAGAGCAGCACAAAGGACGCGCCGCCGTAGAGGCCGGTGATGTAGGGAAAACGCCATACGTTGCCCAGACCGATGGAACAGGCGGCAGTGATGAGGATAAATCCCAGACGGGAGGAAAAATGTTCTCGCTTCATGGAGAGCTCCTTTCGCGCCGCACGGCGCAGATGATTTGTTTACCTTACTATATAGCAGGCGGCAGACCTGTGCAACTCTCTCGGCGGCCGGGCGATGCGGCACTTTTTTATAATTCTTTCTTTACAGAATGAAAAGGCCATGATATAATTCATTCTGTCATGGGGACGTAGCTCAGCTGGGAGAGCGCCTGCTTCGCATGCAGGAGGTCAAGAGTTCGATCCTCTCCGTCTCCACCATGAAAGAAGAAGACTCGGTGCGCCGGGTCTTTTTTGATTTTCCCTATGAAAAAGGGAAAGCCTGTGGTATACTTACTTATCGTGAGGAAGCCTCGGAGACAGTACCGGTCTCTTTACAAAGTGCAGAAAAGGGCTTGACAAAAATACGTTGAATGGGTATACTATCAAAGTATCTTGCGGCCCGGTGGTGTAGTGGTCTAACATGCCGCCCTGTCACGGCGGAGATCGTCAGTTCAAATCTGATCCGGGTCGCCAATTTTATATGCCTCGGTAGCTCAGTTGGTAGAGCAAAGGACTGAAAATCCTTGTGTCCACGGTTCGATTCCGTGCTGAGGCACCATTATATGCGGCTGTGGCGGAATGGCAGACGCGCTACTTTGAGGGGGTAGTGACCGTTAGGTCGTGTGAGTTCAAGTCTCACCAGCCGCACCATATTTTTACCAACTGTGGTGCAGACAATTTCATATGCGGTCGTGGCGGAACTGGCAGACGCGCTATCTTCAGGCGGTAGTGGGGTTACCCGTGAGAGTTCAAATCTCTCCGACCGCACCACAAAAAAGGTGCAGGACATCCGAAAGGGTGTCCTTTTATTTTGTCGACGGGAGGAGAAAGAAATGAAGTACGGTACGGTCATTTTTGATATGGATGGGACGATCCTGGATACGCTGGAAGACATGCAGGCGGCAGTCAACGCGGCTCTGGCGGAGGAAGGATTCCCCGTGAGGACGCTGGACGAAGTGCGCCGTTTCGTGGGGAACGGAAACCGCCTGCTCGCGGCGCGCGCTGTGCCGGAAGGCGCCGCGCCGGACGCGGCAGAGCGGGTCCTCCGCGGATTCCACCGGCATTACCGGGCGCACTGCGCTGATCATACGAAAGCCTACCGCGGCGTCATCCCGCTCATTGAAAGGCTCCGCGCCGCCGGTGTGAAGACGGCGGTGGTCTCGAATAAGGCGGACTATGCCGTGCAGGCGCTGGCGGAGAACTATTTTCCCGGCCTTTTTGATTTTGTCACCGGAGAAAGAGAAGGGATCCGGCGGAAACCGGCGCCGGACGGTGTGCTCGCCGCCATGGAAGCGCTCGGCGCGGATCGGGCCCGCACGGTGTATGTGGGCGATTCGGAAGTCGATCTGGAAACGGCGGCGAACGCGGAGATTCCGTGCATCGCCGTGTGCTGGGGATTCCGGACGAAAAGCGAGCTGCTGGCGCGCGGAGCGGAACGCATGGCGGATACGGCGGAGGCGCTGGAATTTCTGCTGCGGTAAATGGGAAGTCCCGGAAATTTCCGGGGCTTTTTCTTTTGGGAAAGCGGCCTGCGGCATTATGTTATAATAAAAGTAATTGTATGCTTCGGAGGTGTCCTGTGGAAAAGGAACTGATCGTGATTGACGGAAACAGCCTGTTGTATCGGGCTTTTTATGCGCTGCCGCTCTTGTCGAAAAACGGAGTCTATACGAATGCGGTGTACGGATTCCTGCGCATGCTCCTCGGCGTGTACCGCACGATGGACCCGGAATATATCGCCGTGTCGTTCGATAAGGACAAGCACACCTTCCGCACGGAGCTGTACGGGGACTACAAGGGAACGAGAAAGCCCGCGCCGCCGGAGCTGGTGCCGCAGTTCGCCCTCATCCGGGATGTGCTCCGCGTGATGGGCATCGCCCAGTATGAGCTCGCCGGATATGAAGGCGACGACATCCTCGGCACGCTCGCTGCCCGCTATGAAGAGGAGCTGCCTGTCCGGGTGATCACCGGGGATAGGGACGCGCTGCAGCTGGTAACGGACCGCACGTCGGTCCTCCTCACGCATCGGGGCATTTCGGATATGGCGGAGATGACGCCGGAAGCGGTGAAGGAGAAGTACGGCATCGTTCCGGCGCAGGTGGTGGACATGAAGGCGCTCATGGGCGACGCGTCGGACAATATCCCCGGCATTCCCGGCGTGGGGGAAAAGACGGCGGTGAAGCTCCTCGGTCAGTACGGGTCGCTGGACGGCCTGTACGCCCATGCCGATGAGATCAAAGGAAAGCTCGGCGAGAAGATCCGCGCTGGAAAAGAGTCGGCGTACCTCTCGCAGGAGCTGGCGCGCATCCGCCGGGACGTGCCGCTGGACGCGCCCCTCGCGGATATGTGCCGGCCTGTGCACGGCGGGGAAATGGCCGCCCTTTTCCGGGAGCTCGGCTTCGAATCGCTGGCGGAAGAATTCAGCGGCCTGCCGCGCTTCCGCATGCTCGCGTCATTGAAAAAGGAGGAAGCCGCGGAGAAAGCCGCGCCCCTCGCCGTATGGGACGGGACGGCGGATCTGTCCGGGAAGGACTGCGCCGTGTCGTTTCATCTGACGGGGAAAGCGCCCTTCCTTTCGTGGGACGCGGCGGTCATCGCCTGCGGCGGCTCCGCGTGGAAAGTGGAGCCGTCCATGGCGGAGAGCGCCGCGGCGGCGCTGGCCCGCGCGAAGACCGTCGCGGCGGAGGATACGAAAGCGATCAGGGAAACGGATTTCCCCTGCGGCGGGATCCCCTTCTTCGATATGACCATCGCGGCGTACCTCCTCGACCCGACGCGGGTCACTTATCCGCTGTCGTACTTGGCGGAGGCCTTCGGCATTCCCCAGGTCTATCCTGACGAAGCAGGAGATAGTTCCGGGGCCTGCGCGGAGACGGCGGGATTCCTGCTGAAAGCGCTTCCCGCGGCGGAAAAGAAGCTGGAAGAGCGGGGGCTGACGAAGCTTTTCCGCGAGATCGAGCAGCCTCTCGTGCCGGTGCTGGCGGCCATGGAAAGGGCGGGCATCGCCACCGATCAGGTGCGGTGGCAGGAAGTCCGGGCGGATATGGAGCGCCGGCAGGGCGCGCTGCTGCGGTCCATCTATGAGGCGGCGGGAGAAAGCTTCAATGTCAATTCCCCAAAACAGCTGGGGTACATCCTTTTTGAGAAAATGGGCATGCCCGCGGGGAAAAAGACAAAGACCGGCTATTCCACGGCGGCGGATGTGCTGGAGACGCTCGCGGCGGACTATCCCTTCGTGGGACAGATCCTGGAGTATCGGACGGTGTCCAAGCTCATTTCCACCTATCTCGACGCGCTGCCGCAGCTCATCCGCAAAGAGACGGGCCGCATCCACACGTCATTCAATCAGACCGTGACGGCCACGGGGCGGCTCTCCAGCTCGGAGCCGAATTTACAGAACATCCCCGTCCGCACGGAAGAAGGCCGGAAGATCCGCTCTCTCTTCGTGCCCGGCGAGGGGTACGACTGCTTCATTTCTTCCGACTATTCCCAGGTGGAGCTCCGCGTGCTGGCGCACATGTCCGGCGACGGGAGCCTGATCCGGGCGTTCCGGGAAAATGAAGACATCCACCGGCGCACCGCGGCGGAAGTGCTGGGCATTCCCATGGAAGAAGTCACGCCGGAGCAGCGGTCTCACGCGAAAGCCGTCAATTTCGGCATCATTTACGGGATCAGCGATTTCGGCCTCGCCAGGCAGCTCGGCATCACGAGGCAGGCGGCGGCGGACTATATAAAAACGTATTTTGAAAGATATCCCCGCATTCACGAATTTATGAATGAAATGGTGGAAAAAGCCAGGGAGACCGGCCAGGCATCGACACTCTTCGGGCGGGTCAGGGTGCTGCCGGACATTCGGAGCACGAATTTCAACCGCCGGTCCTTTGCGGAGCGCACCGCCATGAATACGCCCATCCAGGGAACGGCGGCGGACATCATGAAGCTCGCCATGATCCGCGTGGCGGCGCGTCTGGCGGAAGGACGGTTCCGGAGCCGCATCCTGCTGCAGGTTCACGACGAACTGGTGGTGGAAGCGGTGAACGAAGAGAAAGACGCCGTGTCCGCGCTCCTGCGGGAAGCGATGGAAGGCGCGGCGGATCTGGCGGCGCCGCTCAAGGCGGATATCCATATCGGAGCGAACTGGGCGGAAGCCAAGTAATCCGCGGAAGGAGCATTATGTATCGGATCGGACTGACAGGAGGCGTGGGGTGCGGCAAGAGCACCGTCTCCTCTTACATGGCGCGGCTGGGCATTCCCGTGATCGACGGGGATAAATTGTCCAGAGAAGCGGTGACGCCCGGCAGCGAGGCGATGGAGCAGATCAGGAAGGTCTTCGGCCCGGAGATCTTTCTGCCCGACGGGAATCTGGACCGGGAGAAGACGGCGAAGATCGTTTTTTCCGACGAGGACAAGCGTCATGCTCTGGAGAGCATCATTCATCCCTACGTGTGGCGGCGCACGGAAGCGGGGCTTCTTGCGGCGCAGGCGGACGGCCACAAACTGGCGGTGCTGGATATGCCGCTGCTCCTGGAGATCGGCTGGCAGCTCCGGTCGGAAGCGGTGTGGGTCGTGAAAGTGCCCGAGGAAGAGCAGATCCGGCGGGTCTGCGCCCGGGACGGCGCGACGAGAGAAGAAGCGCTCGCGCGGATACGCAAGCAGATGCCCACGGGGAATAAATTGAATTACGCCGACGTAGTGATCGACAACAGCCGCACCATCAGCGCGACGGAAGCGCAGGTGCGGGCGGCCCTCGCGGCCGTGCCGGGCAGCGGAGCACTGAAAAAGTAAAGGAAGGGTCTATGAGAAAAGGCTGGCGGAAAAGAGAGCACATGCCCGGGAGGGCGAAGCGGGGGGCCCGCGTATTTGCGGTGCTTCTCGCTTTGCTGTGCGCTTTCCGGCTGGCCGGGGTCCATGAGCTGATCCCCATTACGTGGCTGCATCGTCCGCCGGACGGCGTGCAGCATCTCATTGACGCCAATGCGGAGCGTTTTTCCCTGGATAAAGATCTGCTGCAGGCCGTCATTTTGACGGAGAGCCATTTTGATGAAGACGCCGTGTCGGAGACCGGCGCGGTTGGCATGATGCAGCTCATGCCGGATACGGCGGAATGGATCGCGGAAGAGAGCGGGCTCCCCGGCGGTGACCTGACAGACCCGAAGAAAAATATACCTCTCGGCTCGTGGTACCTGGATTATCTGCTGAAAAAATATGAAGGAAATCTCGTGCTGGCCCTGGCGGCGTACAATGCGGGGCGCGGCAATGTGGATTCGTGGATGGAAGAGCGGGAGTGGCCCGCGGATTACGCTGACGCCGACGGCATTCCCTTCCCGGAGACGCGGGAATTTGTGAAGATGGTCTGCAAGGTGCGGAGCGAACTGGCCGAAGAAAGAGAGGAAGGATTATGGAGCTGACGGAAGAGCAGGCAAAAAGGCGGCAGGCCTTTCTCGACTGGAATGTGGAGAGCGTCCTGCCGGAGACGGTGGGAGATTACCGGTTCCGCCGCGTCGATCGGCAGGAAGGGCGCATCTATTACGCCTTTTCCTATGTGAATGAAGCCACAGGCTGGGAAGTGAAAGCGCTCTTTGACGAGGAGACCATGGACTACATGGTGAAGACGGATTTCCGCCTTTTCGTCATGACGGACATCGAGATCCTCACGGGGAATTTTGAAGACTATAAAAAAGCGGTGGAGACGCTGCTGGTGAAAAACATGCGCCGCGAGCTGATCGAACGGGATCAGGTGTCCGTCGTCGTGCGGGGCCGCGCTTTCACGGCATGGGACTGGCAGGGCGCCCTACCGGAGACGGTGGGGCATTACCGGCGGATGATCGAGCCGTCCCGGCCCCTGCTCGGGCTGAACGGCTCCTACATCATCGCGGTGTACGAGTGCAGGGAACGGGCGCGGGGCATCGTCTTTTTCTACAATATGTTCCGCAACGAATACTACGCGGAAATGAGCGCGGAAAATATCCCCATCATTATCCATCAGTATGACGCGGACAGCGCGGAACATCTGGATCAGCTGATCCGGCGGCATCTGGCGGACGACCTGGCGGCGCTGGATGAAGCGGTGCCGGTCTCATGAAGCGGCGGGCGGGAGCCCGCTTTTTTTATGCCCTTTTTCCGTGCCGTTCCTTCGGCGGAAAAAGTCATGATATAATAGAAAATAAATATCAGTGCGGAAGGGAGTCCGCATTTTTTACAGGAGGCAGACTATGCAGAGTGATATTGAGATCGCGCAGCACGCGGAAATGAGACCCATCGGAGAGATCGCCGAAAAAATCGGCATCCGCGCGGAAGAACTGGAAAATTACGGTCCCTATAAAGCGAAGGTGTCCCTGGCGCTGACGAAACGCGTGAAAGATCAGCCCGAAGGGAAGCTCATCCTCGTGACGGCCATTTCTCCGACGCCTGCCGGCGAGGGGAAGACGACTACGACCGTCGGCCTCGGGCAGGCGCTCGCGAAGCTTGGGAAAAAAGTCATGATCTGTCTGCGCGAGCCTTCCCTCGGCCCGTGCATGGGCGTCAAGGGCGGAGCCGCCGGCGGCGGATATTCGCAGGTCGTTCCCATGGAGGACATCAATCTCCATTTCACCGGCGATATCCACGCGGTAACGACGGCGCACAATCTGCTTTCCGCCATGGTGGACAATCACATCCAGCAGGGGAATGCCCTCGGCATCGATCCACGCCGCGTGGTGTGGGGCCGCGTGCTCGATATGAATGACCGCGTGCTCCGCCAGATCGTGGTGGGCCTCGGCGGCCGTCCGAACGGCGTGCCCAGAGAAGACGGATTCCAGATCTCCGTGGCGTCGGAAGTCATGGCGATCCTGTGCCTGGCCAAAGATATTTCCGATCTGAAAGAGCGCCTGTCCAGGATCATCGTGGCCTATACCTATGACAACCGGCCCGTCACCGCCGGAGATATCCACGCGCAGGGCGCCATGGCGGCGCTCATGAAAGACGCGCTCAAGCCGAACCTGGTGCAGACCCTCGAACACGTGCCGGCATTCATTCACGGCGGTCCTTTCGCGAATATCGCCCACGGCTGCAATACCATGCTCGCCACGAAGACGGCGCTCCACCTGGCGGATTATGTCGTGACGGAAGCGGGCTTCGGCGCGGATCTGGGGGCGGAAAAATTCCTCGACATCAAGTGCCGCTTCGGCGGGCTCAAACCGGCGGCGGCGGTGCTCGTGGCGACCATCCGGGCGCTCAAAATGCACGGCGGCCGTCCGAAAAACGAACTGACCGAATCCGATCCGGAAGCGGTGAAGAGAGGCCTGCCGAATATGCTCCGCCACATTGAAAATCTGAAGAAGTTCGGCCTTCCCGTGGTGGTGGCGCTCAATATGTTCCCCTCCGATACGGCGGAAGAAAAAGAAGCGGTGGAAGAAGCGTGCCGCGCGGCGGGCGTCACCGTGGCGGAATCCCGCGTCTTTACCGACGGCGGCGAAGGCGGCATCGATCTCGCGGAAGACGTGCTCGCCGCCATCGAGAGCGGTTCCCGTTACGCGCCGATCTACACCGATGAGATGACGCTGAAAGAAAAGATCGAGACCATCGCGAAGGAGATCTACGGCGCGGGCAGCGTGCAGTATGACGCGGCGGCGGAAAAAGAACTGAAACACATCGAAGAGATGGGCTTCGGCCGCATGCCGGTGTGCATGGCGAAGACGCAGATGTCTTTCACCGACGATCCCTCGAAAATGGGCGCGCCCAGCGGCTTTACCCTTCATGTGAGAGAAGCGCGCGTATCGGCCGGCGCGGGATTCGTGGTCGTGCTGACCGGCAAGATCATGACCATGCCGGGCCTGCCGAAACATCCGGCGGCGGAAAATATCGACGTGGACGATGACGGCCACATTACAGGACTCTTCTGAGAGAAAGCGGGGAAATATGGCTCTGATCCTTGACGGAAAAGAAACGGCGGCGGCGCTCGCGCCGAAGCTGAGAGAACGGCTCGCGGCGCTCCGCGCGGAAGGCGCGGAACCGGGGCTGGCCATCGTGCTGGCGGGGGACAGCCGTCCTTCCGTCATGTACGCGTCCTTTATGGAAAAGGAGGCGGCGGCTTACGGGATCCCCGTGCGGCTCGTGAAGAAGGATGAAACGGTCACGGAAGAAGAAATGATCGCCCTCATGGGCGAACTGAACGGAGACCCGGCGGTATCGGGCATCCTCATGATGATGCCCCTCCCGAAGCACATCCGCGCGGAAGCGGTCATCGAGGCGATGGATCCCGATAAAGACATCGATGGGCTGACGACGGCCAATATGGGGCGGCTCGCGGCGGGAAAGGACGGCCTTTTCCCGTGCACTCCAAGGGCCTGCATGGAGATCCTCCGCCATTACAGCATCCCCGTCGACGGGAAGCGGGCCGTGGTCATCGGCCGCAGCAATGTGGTGGGCGGCCCGGCTGCGCAGCTCCTTCAGCGGGAGAACGCCACTGTTACGGTGTGCCATTCTCACACCAGAGATATGGCGGAGATCACGAGACAGGCGGACATCCTCGTGG
>UQYL01000034.1 GCA_900545365.1 uncultured Dialister sp.
GATCGCGCCGGTGTATTCCATTTCCGCGGGGCTCGATTATCCCGGTGTCGGCCCGGAGCATGCCTATCTCCACGACATCGGCCGGGCGGAATACGTGCCTGTCACCGATGACGAAGCGGTGGAGGCCTTCGAATACCTGGCCCGGACGGAGGGCATCATCCCCGCCATCGAGTCGGCCCACGCTCTGGCGTATGCCATGAAAGAAGCGCCGAAGATGAAAAAGGATCAGATCATGGCGGTCACCCTGTCGGGGCGGGGCGATAAAGACTGCGCGGCCATTGCCCGCTACAGAGGGGAGGATATCCATGAGTAATATCAGAAAAGCCTTCGATCACGGGAAAGCCTTCATTCCCTTCATCACCTGCGGCGATCCCAATCTGGAAACGACTGCCGCTGCCGTGCGGGAAGCCGTGAAAAACGGCGCCGATCTCATCGAGCTGGGCATTCCCTTCTCCGACCCCACCGCGGAAGGGCCGGTCATCATGGGAGCGGATCTGCGGGCTCTCTCCGGCGGCGTCACGACGGATAAAATTTTTGAGTTCGTGAAAACGCTCAGAAAGGACGTGACCGTCCCCCTCGCCTTTATGACTTACGCGAACGTGGTCTTTTCCTACGGCACGGACCGTTTCCTCGCCAACGCGGCGGAAGCGGGCATTGACGGGCTCATCCTGCCGGACGTGCCCTATGAGGAGAAAGGCGATTTTCTCCCGGCATGCCGGGCGCGCGGCGTCGATCTCATTTCCTTCGTCGCGCCCACATCGGAAGAGCGCATCGCGAAGATCGCCGCGGAGGCGGAAGGCTTCCTCTACATCATTTCCAGCCTCGGCGTGACGGGCGTGCGCAGCGAGATCACTACGGATATCGGGGCCATCGTGGAGACGGCCCGGCGCTATACGGATATCCCCTGCGCCGTGGGCTTTGGCATTTCCCGGCCCGATCAGGCGCGGCAGATGGCGGCGGCAGCGGACGGCGTCATCGTGGGCTCGGCAGTGGTACGGCTCTTCGAGACCTTTGGACGGGACGCGCCGTCCCATGTGGGGGCCTATGTGCGGGCCATGAAAGACGCCGTCCGGGAAGCGGAGGCGTAAAAGACGATAAAAAAGAGGGCAGGCGGTCCTGCCCTTTTTCCCTGCTCTTTTGCGGGGATGCTTCGCTGGTCCTTCATTCTCTTCTTGCAATAAATGAATAAAATATTAGTAAATATGACTTCAAAATGAAAAATAAATTGAGAAAAGAAATGATTTTAGGTATAATACATATATCTTTGCGGGGCGATGAACAGGGAAATGTCCGCAAGGGCCGCGGGTCTCTCCCGCCGCGGGGCAGGAAGCAGCGAGAGGAAACAGGGAAGCTCTCCCCGCTTTCTGTCAGGAGGAGAAACAGAAAGGAGCGAAGAATATGAGGAAAATTCTCGCAATGGCAGCAGCGGCGGCACTCGCCGCAGGGGTTTCCGCATCGGCGGCGAACCCGTTTTCCGATGTGCCGGCATCGGACTGGGCCTATCAGGCCGTAGCCGACTTGTCCGATCAGGGCATCGTAGAAGGGTATCCCGACGGCACGTTCAGGGGGCAGACGAATATCACCCGCTATGAAATGGCGCAGATCGTGGGCCGCCTCATGGCGAAGGAAGACCAGTACAGCGCGGAGCAGCGCGCGGCCATCGACAAGCTGGCCGGGGAATACGCGGATGAGCTGGACAGCCTGGGCGTGCGGGTGAGCAATCTGGAAAAGAAAGTGGGCAATATCTCCTGGAGCGGCGATTCCCGCATGCGCTACATCCACAGCACGACGGACGGCAAATGGGACGGCCGTATCCGCATCACCATGAACGCCCGGGTGAATGACTCCACCACCGTCACGGGGCGTCTCACTACGGGGAACGTCCGCTTTGACAACGGCGGCAGTGACGCGAACGTCAAGATGGACCGGCTGAACGTGAATCACCGCTTCGGCGACAATGTGAATCTCATGATGGGCCGCTATGAGATCGACATGGGCACCCAGGCCACGTGGCTCGCGGGGAGCGCCTTTGACGGGGCGGAAGCGAAAGTGAAGCTCGGCGACGCGTCGTCTCTCGCGGTCGGTTTCGGCCGCTTCAAGGACGCGGACCCTGACACCGAGACGGATACTTTCAACGAAGCGGAAGCGTTCTACGCTCAGGCGAAGACCGATATCTCCGGCGTGAAATTCGGCGTGGACTATTTCCGCACCTCCGATTTCACAGAATACGGAGATCGGACATCCGCCAATGTGATCGGCGCGAACCTCACGGTGCCGATGGGGGACTTCCGCGTTTTCGGCGATTATTATAAAGACACCGACGCGCCGGGCGATCCCCAGATCTGGACGGCGGGCGTAGGCTACGGCCAGATGAATCGGAAGAAGCCCGGCACCTTCGGCATCGACATCGCCTATTTCGACGTGGAGAAGGGCCTCTATCACCAGTACATGACGGGCCTCGACGTGGACGACAGCATCTTCCTACACAGCGGGAATTTCTGGCTCGCCACGGGTGATGTGACGCTCATACCGAATCTTTTCCTCCACGGGGAATACGCCTTCGCCTATGATTATGACGACGGCTACGACCCGGATGACGCGTGGGAACTGTCGCTGGTGTACAAATTCTGATCATTTCAAAGGAAAACGCTCTCTTCGGAGGGCGTTTTTTGCGTGGGAAAAATAGAACGCGCCGGAGAGAAAGCGCGGAAACGGCGGCCTCCGCGCCGGAACGCCGGGACGGAAAGCAGTGAGGCGCGCGGTGCCCCGCGCCGCGGGGGAGTTGTTTGCCTGTTTCAGGCACAAAAAAACGGCCCCCGAAGGGGCCGCCTTTTGCGGCCGTCATTCCGTCGGGAGCACTTTGTTTTTCCCCTCTTCCACGGTGAAGACGGAAGCGACCAGTTTCCTGGCGTAATCGGAGCGGGCTTCCGTCAGGTCGTGAATGGTCTCCACTTCCCGGCCGTGCTGCATGACGAGGATCTCGTCGCAGAACGAATTGGCCAGGGCCAGATCGTGGCAGATGAAGAGGTAGGCGATATTCTGCTCATGCTGGAGCTTTTTCAGCAGGGCGATGACGCGGGCCTGCACGGATACGTCGAGGGCGGAGGTGGCTTCGTCGCAGATGATGATCTCCGGGCGGAGCGTGAGCGCCCGGGCGATGGCCACGCGCTGGCGCTGTCCGCCGGACATGTTGTTTGGCCAGCGGCCGGCGAAGTCTTCCGGCAGGTCGACGAGGCGGAGCATTTCGACCGCTTTCTGCCGGACTTCGGAGGCGCTGATGAGCCCGAAATTGAACAGCGGCTCGCAGATGATATCGGCGACGCGCATTTTCGGATCGAAAGCGGTCGTCGGGTCCTGGAAGACCATCTGGATGGCGCGGCGGTGCTGGCGGAGCGCTTCTCCTTTGAGATGAGTGATGTCTTTCCCGTGGAAGAGGACCGTCCCTTCCGTCACGTCATAGAGGCGGGTGAGCATGCGGGCGACCGTCGATTTCCCGGAGCCCGATTCGCCGACGATGCCGAGCGTCCTGCCCGCCCGGACGGTGAAGGACACGTGATCGACGGCGGTGAGCGTTTTCCCGCCGGGGAGCGCGAAAGTCTTCGTGAGGCCTTCGGCGCGGAGGATCTCTTCGTTCATACAGCGCCTCCCATCTTCGGCACGGCGTCGAGGAGCATTTTCGTGTAGTCCGCTTTCGGATGGCGCAGGACCTCTCCCGCCGGGCCGTATTCCACGGGGCGGCCGTTCTTCATGACGAGGATGCGGTCCGCCATGTAGGCGGCGACGCCCAGATTGTGCGTGACGATGATGATGGCCGTATTCATCGTCTTCGCGACGCGCATCATTTCCGCGACGATCTGCGCCTGCGTCGTCACATCAAGGGCGCTGGTGGGCTCGTCGGCGAGGAGCAGCTTCGGGCGGAGCGCCATGGCCATAGCGATGCCCACGCGCTGCCGCATGCCGCCGGAGAGCTCGAAGGTGTAGCTCTGGAGGATGCGTTCCGGATCGGGGAGCCGCACCATTTCAAGCATGGAGATCATGAGATCATGGGCTTCCTTTTCGTCGGTGATGCCGTGTACGGCGAGGTATTCCCGGAACTGGCGGCCGATGGCGCGGATGGGGTTCATCATGGCGCCGCTGTCCTGGAAGATCATGGAGACGGCGCTGCCGCAGAGGGCGCGGTGCTTCGCCGGCGTCTGTTTCTGCGTGTCTTCGCCCTGGAAGAGCACCTGCCCTCCCGCGATGTGCCCGCCGCCCGGCAGGATGTGCTGGATGGCGCGGATGACCGTGGTCTTCCCGGAGCCGGACTCGCCCACGATGGCGAGGACTTCTCCGTCGTCCAGGTCAAAGCTCACGCCCTGTACGATAGGTTCCCGCCGCCCGTAGGCGATGGCGAGATCTCTGACTTCAAGCAGCATGGGCAGCCTCCCTGCAGATCAAGATCATAGTCATTTTCATCAGCCCTCCGCCGGTTTAATGTCTTTCGTGATCCAGTAGTAGTCTGCCGGAAGGATGCGGGCGCCCGTGACGCGGGTGCTGGAGACCATGTTCGTCTTCGGGTAGCCGAAGATAAGGGTCGCGCCGTCGTCCAGCAGGATCTGCTGCATGCGGATCATGAGTTCGCGGCGGCGGGCCGGATCGAATTCGGCGGCGAGTTGGTCGGAGAGGGCGTCGTATTCGGCATTGCTGTAGCCGGAGCCGTTCTGCGGGTTCGAGCCGTCTACATTGGTCTTCCAGTACCAGTTCAGATAGACTTCGGGATCGCCCGTATTGGCGGTGAGGATATTGGAAATGATGAGGTCGTATTCGCCCCGTTTCGCCATGCCGTCGAGCACGTTGTAGTCCACGGACTGGAGCTTGATGTCGATGCCCACTTTTTTGGCGTCCGCCTGGGTCGCTTCCGCGAAGATCGGGAGCTCGGCGCGGCTGGAGTAGTACACGAAGTCCATGGTGAGCTTCTGGCCGTCTTTTTCACGGATGCCGTCGCCGTCGGTGTCTTTCCAGCCCGCTTCGTCAAGCAGCTTGTTCGCGCGGTCCACATTGTAGGCGTTCGGGTCTTTCAGCTGATCGAAGCCGTAGTCGAGGGAAGGCGGAACGGCGGGGCCGCCGGGGATGAAGGTGCCTTTCAGGATGACGTCGCAGTAGGTCTTCCGGTCGCACGCGGAGATGAGGGCATCGCGGACGCGCTTGTCGTGCATGGGGTGGCCTTCCGCCACGTTCAGGCGGGCCAGTACGGAACGGAGAGACGCCATTTCGGAGATGTTGTATTTTTCCTTGTCTTCGAAGAGCGGCAGATCGCCGGAAGCCACGTTGACGATGACGTCGGTCTCGCCGGACTGGAGGGACATGGCGCGGGTGTTCGGGTCGTCAATGGACGGCACTTCCAGATGCTTGAAGGGCACCGCGCCGTCCCAGTAATTCGGGTTCGCTTCGAGGACGCACTTCGATTTCTGGAAGGATTTCACCATGTACGGCCCGGTCGCGATCGGCCCTTCGGTGCGGTAATCCCGGTCAGTGACGGCCGTGTCGATGATGAGGAAGAGCGGATCGGCGAGCATGCCCGGCATGGTCGGCACCGGCGCTTTGGTCTTGATGGTGAGGGTCTGGCCGTCGGCGGTCATGGATTCATAGTCGAAGAAAGTCTTCGCCCGGTCTGATTTTTCAAAGACCCTTTCGATGGAAGATTTCACGGCTTCCGCTGTCACTTTATGGCCGTTGGAGAATTTCGCGTTGTCCTTGATTTTGAAGGTCCACGTGAGCTTGTCGTCGCTGACGTTCCAGCTTTCCGCGAGCCACGGCTGAGGACGCATCTTGTCGTCGAATTTGGCGAGGCATTCGCCGATGCCGTAGCGCATGACGACCCACGCGAAGTAGTTGTCCGTCGGTTCGAGGCTGTCCGCGAAATTGGTGACGCCTACGCGGAGCGTATCGGACGGCGCTTTGGAGGAGCTGCCGCTGCCGCCGCATCCCGCGGTGCCGAGGACGGCCGCGCTGATGAGGGCGGCAGAGAGAAGAAGTTTATAGGATGTTTTCATGGAAATTGTCCTTTCTGTCAGATCTGGTCGTCTCTCGGATCGAGCACGTCCCGGAGGGAGTCGCCCCAGAGATTGAAGATGACCACGGAAACGAAGATAGCCAGGCCCGGGAAGATCATGAGCCACGGCGCGGTCTGGATGTGCTGGCGTCCTTCGCTGATCATGGCGCCCCATTCCGGAGCTGGAGGCTGCGTGCCGAAGCCCAGGAAGGAGAGCCCCGCCAGCTCCAGCATGAGCGCGCCCATGTCGGCGGCCGCCGTGACGACGAGGAGCGGGAGGATATTCGGAAGGATGTGCCGCGTGAGGATGTGGAGCGGCGTGCCGCCATTGACGAACGCGGCGGCGATGTATTCATTCTGCCTGATCTTCAGCACGAGGCTCCGCGAGAGGCGCGCGTATTTCGGCCAGGTCGCGCAGGTGAGGGCGATGATGGCGTTCAGCATGCTGCCGCCGATGATGCCCGCGATGGCGATGGCCAGGAGGACGCCGGGGAAAGAGATGAAGATATCCGCGCAGCGCATGATGACCGCGTCGGTCTTTCCGCCGATGTAGCCGGAGATGACGCCGAGCGCCGTGCCGACCGAGAAGACGAGGACGACCAGGAGGAGCGCGCTGGCAAGGGAATTCCGCGCGCCGTAGAGCACGCGGGAGAAGCAGTCTCTTCCGAGCTTGTCCGTGCCGAAAAGGTGCTCTGCCGAGGGGGCGAGGAAAGCGTTCTTCATATCCGCCTCCGTCGGCTGGTACGACGTGAGGAGCGGCGCGAAGACCGCCGCCGCCAGGAGCAGGAGCGCGAGGATGGAGAAGAAAGCAAAATTTTTATTGGTCTTAAACCCGATGATGAGAGAATTCATGAACGCGCTCCTTTCTTCGCGAGCCGCGGGTCAAGGACGCCGTAGAGGAAGTCCACGATGATATTGACGATCATGTACATGCCGGCGATCCACACGACGATGCCCTGGAGCAGGCGGATGTCGCGGTATTCGATGGCTTTCACGGCGAGATTTCCCAGGCCCTGCCAGCCGAAGACGATCTCCACGACGGCCGCGCCGCCGAGAAGGCTCCCGATGGAGAGGCCGTAGAGCGTGATGAGCGGGAGCACCGCGTTTGGGAGCACTTCCTTCGTGAGGATGTGCAGTTCGCTCATGCCGCGGGCCCGCGCGCCGAGGACATAGTCTTGGCCCAGTTCTTCCAGGACGGCGCTCCGCACCTGGCGGGTGTATTTCGACGACATGCTGATGGCGAGCGTCAGCGCCGGGAGGGAAATGGTATCCCAGCCGATGGTGCTCGACACGATGGGGAAGAGTCCCAGTTTCAGTCCGAAGAACCACAGCAGCATGAGGCCCATCCAGAAGCTCGGGATGGAGATGCCGAAAAAGGTACAGCCGCGGATGAGGAAATCCATCCAGCGGTTTCTGTGGTAGGCCGCGGCGACGCCGAGCGGGAGTGAGACGCAGGTCATGAGGACGAGGGACGCCGCGGCGAGCGTGATCGTAGCGGGCAGGCATTCCAGGATCTTATCGATGACCGGTTTCCGCGCCATGTAGGAGAATCCCAGATCGCCCTGCGCCGCGGAAGCGAGCCAATTCCCGAACTGCACGAAAAAGGGCTGGTCGAGGCCGAGCTCTTTCGTGACGGCGTCGATCTCGGCCTGAGAGACCACCACGTCTTCCGCGCCGGAGATGAGCTGCCGCGCCAGATCTTCCGTGCCCAGCATGGTGATGGAGAACATGATGAAGCTGATCCCCACCAGGGTGACAAGGGCCTGCAGAAGGTAGCGGCCTAAAATTTTTACGTACAAATGCATTCCTCCTTTCGTCCGCGCGGGCGGACAATGGGCGCCTGGCCTCCTCTGCCGGGGCGGCCGTGAACAGAAGGGATCTGAGGAACGGGGCCCTTCTCGGGAAATGCAAAGTTTTCCCTTGTCTTTTCATTTCCCGCAGATTCCATGCATAAATTATATCATTGAACTTTGGAAATTTGTAGATTATTTTAATGCAGGGCAAAGAAAAATATTATATAATACAAATTGAAAATTTTACATTTGTTAAAGTGTTTTCTAAAATACAGGAGGGGATCATGCGCTTCGGGCTGATCGAAGAGAAGAACGGGAAGAAGAAGTACATGGCGGCGGTGCCCGGCGGGCATGCGGTGCTGCCGGTGACGGTGATCGAAGGGGCGGCGGACGGGCCGCGGGTGCTCATCACGGCGGGCATCCACGGCGGGGAATATCCGGGCATCGCCGCGTCCATGGAGATCGCCGCCATGCTCTCCCCGGCGGATATCGCCGGGACGCTCACCCTCGTCCACGCGGCGAATCCCGGCGCTTTCTGGGCCCGCCGCCCCGAGCTCAATGAGGAGGACGGGAAGAATCTGAACCGGGAATTTCCGGGCAATCCCAACGGCACGGCCACGCAGCGGCTGGCGTATTTTTTGAATACGGAATTCATCAGCCGGGCGGATTTCTACATGGATCTCCACAGCGGCGACATCCATGAAGATCTCTGCGCCCACGTGTATTATTCCAAGGCCTGCGCGGCGGAGGTGTCGCGGGCGTCGCGGGAGATGGCTCTCGCCGCAGGCGTGCCCTACGCGGTGCCGTCTCTCGCTTCCGGCGGGGCGTACAATTATGCCGCCTTTTCCGGAGTGCCTGCCATCCTCGTGGAGCACGGCGGGAACGGGATCTGCGGGAATGACGATGTGAAGGCGCACCGCGACGATATCCTCCGGGTGCTGCGGCACGTGGGCTGTCTCGTCAATCCGGCGCTCTTCGCCGCGGAGGCGGAAAGGCCGCCGGAAGAGGTGAAGAAAGTGATCTATGTGGAGGCGGAGGAAGACAGCTGCTGGCGGACGGAGCTCACGCAGGGGGCGCGCGTCAGGAAAGGAGACGTTCTGGGGGTCACGACGGATCTTTTCGGCGCCGTGCGGAAGGTCTACACCGCCGAGGAGGACGGCGTGCTGCTCTATATCAATACGTCGCTGGCGCTGCTCCGCGGCAAGACCGCGGCGGCGTACGCAGTCCTGTAAGTCAGATAAAAAGAAAAGACAGGCATTCGCAGGTGTCTGTCTTTTTTTATGCGTCTTTATTACGGCTTTTCCGCGGGGCGGATGGCGTCGGTGATCCAGTAGTAATCGGCGGGGGTGATCTTCGCGCCTTCCACGCGGGCGGAAGAGACCATGGCGGCCTTCGGGTAGCCGAAGACGAGCGCCGCCGCTTCGTCCAGCAGGAGCTGCTGCATGCGGACGACAATGGCCCGCCGCTGTCCCGGCTCGATGGCGGAGGCGAGTTCCGCGGCGAGAGCGTCGTAGGCATCACTGTGCCACCCCGTGACATTTCCTTCTTCACCGCCGCTGCCCCAGTACCGGTCGAGGTACACTTCGGGGTCGCCCGTGCTTCCCGTGAGGATGCTCGTGGCGAGGAGATCCCACGAGCCGTCTTTCCCGCGGCTCACGAGGACGCTGTAATCGACGATCTCGATGCGGACGCGGATGCCCGCTTTTCCGGCGCCTGCCTGCACCGCTTCCGCCAGCGCCGGGAGGTAGGGCCGGTCGGGATAGGTGATGAGGGTGAGCTCCAGCTTCCGGCCGTCTTTTTCACGGATGCCGTCGCCGTCGGTGTCTGTCCAGCCCGCCTCATCAAGCAGCCGCTTCGCCCGTTCCGGGGCATAGCCGTTCGGGTCACGCAGCGCATCGAAGCCGCAGTCCATGGAAGGCGGGAGCGCCGGGCCGCCGGGAATGAAGGCGCCTCCCAGAAGGATCTCGCACCACGTCTTCCTGTCGCACGCGGAGATGAGAGCCGCCCGCACGCGCCGGTCTTCGAGAGGCCGGCCGGGAGCGGCATTGAAACGGGCCAGCACAGAACGAAGGGACGCCGTTTCCGATACGCGGTACGGCCCGCCGCGGAAGAGGGGAAGGCTCTCCGGCGCGGCATTGGGGAGGACATCCGTCTCTCCCGCCTGGAGCGCCATGGATGACGCGCCGGGGTCGGGCACGAAGACCACATCGAGGCGGCGGAAGGGAACGGCCCGATAGGGATTGGCGGAGAAATGGAAGACCGCGCTGTCCGCCTCGTCCAGCCGGTACGGGCCTGTGCCGACGGGGCCGCGGCGGCGGATATCGCCGGAGGCCTCCGTGTCGATCACGAGAAAGAGCGGGTCCGCCAGGAGACCGGGAAGATTCGGCGCGGGCGCTTCCGTGCGGATGACGAGGCGCTGCCCGTCCGCTTCAATGGCTTTCGGCGTGAAGAAAGAACAGGCCCGGGGCGACCGCTCGAAAACCCGCAGAAGGGAGGCCCGCACGGCTTCCGCTGTGAGGGGGCGGCCATTGGAGAAAAAGACGCCGCTCCGGATGCGGAAGGTCCACACCGTTCGGGAAGGGTCGGCGCTCCAGCTCTCGGCGAGCCACGGCAGGGGCGTCATTTTTTCGTCAAAGCGGGCGAGGCATTCTCCCACGCCGAAGCGCATCAGATCCCAGGAGGCGTAATTGTCCGCCGGGTCGAGGCTCCGGGGGATCACCGTCTGGGCCATGCGGAGCGTATCCGCCGGGAGCGCGGGCGCGCAGCCCGAAGCGGAGAGAAGGGCCGCCGCGGCGGTGAGAGCGAGAAATCGGTGGTTCATCGGCGGCTCCTCCTTTCCGCGGAGAGGCGAGGATCGAGAAGACGCTGCGCCGCGTCGGCGGCGAACTGAGAAAGCGTGCAGCAGAGCGCGCCCCATACGGCGATGCCCTGCAGAAGGCGGATATCCCGGAATTCCACGGCCTGCACCGCCAGATACCCCAGGCCGGGCCAGCCGAAGACCGCTTCAATGACCGCCGCGCCGGAGAGGAGGCTCGCCGCGGAGAGGCCGAAAAGAGCTGTGAGAGGAAGGAGCGCATTGGGGAGCACTTCCCGGAAGAGGATGCGCGCGTCGGAGAATCCCCGGGCATGCGCGCCTATGACATAGTCTTTCGCCAGCTCTTCCAGCGCTGCCGCCCGCACCTGCCGCACATATTTCGATGCCATGCCCGCGGCGAGAGCCAGCGCGGGAAGGACGAGGGCCGCCCATCCGCCCGTACCGGCGGCGATGGGGAAAAGACGGAGCTTCAGCCCGAAGAACCACAGCAGGAGAAGACCCAGCCAGAAGCCCGGCAGGGAGAGACCCGCGAAGGAGAGCCCCCGGATGAGGAGATCCGCTTTCCCTCCGGGGCGGTGCGCCGCGAGGAGCCCCAGCGGAATGGAGACGAGGAGCGTCAGAGCGAACGCCGCTCCGGCGAGGGCGAGCGTCGCCGGGAAGCGGGCGAGGATCACGTCCGCCACTGGCGCCTGGCACATGTAGGACCAGCCCAGATCGCCGTGAAGCGCCGCGGCGAGCCACCGGGCAAACTGCACGAAGAAAGGATCGGAGAGGCCGAGCGCTTCCGTCACGGCGGCGATCTCCTCCGGAGAGACGGGCCGCTCTTCCGCGCCGGTGATCATCTGCCGCGCCAGCTCGTCCGTGCCGAGCATGGTGAGCGCGAAGACCGCCAGCGACGCGCCGAGCATGGTGAGCGCCGCTTCCGCGAGGCGGGCGGCGAAACAGGAAAACCTCATGGCCTCCTCCTTTCCCGAAAGATTTTTCCTACTATACCATTGAAAGCCCGGTGAAAGTCAAGCGCTTGACGGCGCGGGGCGGCTCCTGCTATACTGCATCTACAATACAAACGCATGCAGTGCTGACGGATAGTGGAAATGACCACGTGTGCTGCGCGCGAAGATCGGCCGACCGTCTGGGCAGGGAGTTCTGTTCAGGCGGTCTTCGTCTGTATGGCGCTCCCTTTGAAATCGTTTCAAAGGGGGATTTTTTATGAAAAGAAACCGCTGGTTCATCGCCCTCGCCGCGGTGGGGCTTCATATTTCTATCGGGAGCGTCTACGCATGGAGCGTGCTCGCTCGCCCGGTCATGGAGGAGATGGGCGTCATGCTCTCCGAGGCGACATGGGCCTTTTCCATCGCCATCCTGTTCCTCGGCCTCTCCGCGGGATTCCTGGGGCACTTCGTGGAGCGCATGGGGCCGCGCCGCTCCGGCCTCCTCTCGGCGGGCTTCTTCTGCGCGGGCCTCCTCGGCACGGCATGGGCCGTGGAAACGAAGAGCCTCGGCCTGCTCTACCTGTCGTACGGATTCATCGGCGGCATCGGCCTCGGCACGGGATACATCACGCCCGTGGCGACGCTCGTGAAATGGTTTCCCCGGAACCGGGGCTTTGCTACGGGCCTTGCCATCATGGGCTTCGGATTCGCCGCCTTCATCGCCGGGCCGGTCATGCAGCGCCTCACCGCGGCGTACGGCCTCGCAGAGAATTTCCTCTTCATGGCCTGCGCCTACGCCCTCGTCATGGGCGCGTCCGCGCTCTATCTCGCGCCGCCCCGTCCGGGCGAAGTGGAGAGCGACCTCGCCGCCGTGGTGAAAGAGGAAATCGCCGCGGCGCCCGCACCGGTCCCGCAGAAGCAGTACACTCGGCGGGAAGCGGTGAAGACGCCCGAATTTGCCGCGCTGTGGTGGATCTTCTTCACGAACATCACCTGCGGCATCGGCCTCCTCGCCGTGGCGTCTCCCATGGCGCAGGAAGTCATCAGCATGAGCCCCGCCGGGGCGGCGTCCCTCGTGGGCATCATCGGCATCGTGAACGGCGCGGGGCGCCTCCTCTGGTCCACCGTCTCCGACTGGATTGGCCGGGGCGCGGTGTACCTCCTCTTCTTCACCCTCGAAGTCTTCGCCTTCTGGCAGCTCGCCGGCACGTCC
>UQYL01000035.1 GCA_900545365.1 uncultured Dialister sp.
GCTGTCAAGCCCTTTTTTGAAATTTCTTTTTGAAGAAGTTTCGGGAGGGCGCCGCTCGTTCAGCGACGTTGATTAGTATACTATGGCCGTCTCTGTCTGTCAACAGCTTTTTTGAAAAAATTTTCTGTTTTTTCAGAAGAGGCGCCGCCCGGAGAAGCGCCTTATTTATTATATCTATAATACGCGCATCTCCGGGCCCTTCGGATATCGGTTCAGGATCTCCGCGCCGTCTTCCGTGACGAGGACGAGGTCTTCGATGCGGACGCCGAATTTTCCCGGCAGGTAGACGCCGGGCTCGATGGAAAAGATCATTCCCGGCTCGGCAATGATGGGCGAGGCGGCGCTCACTTCGCCCGCTTCGTGGTCGGTGCGGCCGATGAAGTGGCCCAGGCGGTGGGTGAAGCGGTCTCCATAGCCTGCCGCTTCGATGACGGCGCGGGCCGCCCGGTCCAGATCAGCGAGCGGCCCGCCGGGACGGACAAGGGCTTCCGCCGTTTCGCAGGCTTTCTTCACGACGGCGTGGACGATTTCCGCTTCTTCTCCGGGATCGCCGAAAAAGACGGTCCGCGTCATGTCGGAACAGTAGCCTTCTTTTTTCCCGCCGATATCGAGAAGGACGACGGTATTCCTCTCCAGTCTCCTTTCGCCCGACGTGTGATGGGGATCGGCGCCGTCCGGGCCGAAGGCGATGATCGGCGGGAAGGACACGTCTTCGCAGCCTTCTTCTTTATAGAGGGCGCGGAGGTACGCTTCCGCTTCTTTTTCCGTGACCCCTTCCCGGAGCCGGCCGACGAGGCGGGCCATGCACCGGTCGTTCACGCGGGATGCCGCCCGCATGAGACGGATCTCTTCTTCGTCTTTCACGGCGCGGGCTTCGTCCACGGCGGGACTGCCGTTCACATAGGCGCGGGGCGCGCGGGCCATGAGCTCCAGCAGGAAATGGCTGGGCCAGTTCTTATCCACGCCGATCGTTCCTTCCGGCGCGAGATCTTCCGCAAGCGTCTCCATGCCGTCTTCTCCGTCCCGAAAGGCCAGGACGGGAATGTCTTCCTCCCAGTTCACGGGAAAGAGTCCGTTCCGCACCCACCGGACGCCGCCTTCGATATCGATGACGAGGACGGCAAGGCGTTCCCCCGGATCGAAGTCTTCCCCGGTGAGCCACGCCAGGGCCGGCGGGTCGCTCACGAGGAGCTGGGCCAGCTTCCGTTTCTTCATGCCTTCCCGCACGCGGAGAAGGCGTTTTTCGTAAATGTCTTTCATGATTTTCCCTCACCCCGCGGAACGCGGGGACTCCTTCCTTTCTGCTTTCTGTATTGTAAAAAGATTTTCCCCCGCCCGCAACCGCCGTCCGGCCATGCAGAAAACGCATTTCACGCTTTCTGTGATTTCATTTTCGCATGCGCTTCTGCTATGAATGGGAAAAAGGAGGAATGACCATGGGACTGAGCCAGAAGGATGGTGCGCCGGATCAAGGCCCTGCCTTTTTCAGGGCCCGCCGACCCGCTTCCGTATTGACATAGATGGTTCCCTCCTTCGGGCCCGTCTGCGGCATCTCCGCCGCGCGGGCCCTTTTGATTGCCCGCGGCCGTCCCGGCGAGCGGGCACGCAAAAAGCCGCTCCCCAAGGAAACGGCTCTTATTACAGCGCCTCAGGCGCTTTTATTCTTTATAAATGAAACTCCCCGCGGGACGCCTCGCGCACCGCCCGTTCCAGCACGCCCGCCGCGGCCGCCACATCTTCGATCTCCGCGGACTCCTCAAAATTATGGCTCACCCCGTTTTTGCAGGGCAGGAAGATCATCCCCGTGGGGCAGCGCATCGCCCAGTGCATGGAGTCGTGTCCCGCGCCGCTGGGGAGGCGCATCCAGTCCCGCCCCTCTTCCATGCAGCACCGGCCGAGGAAATCGATGACGCTCTTCCGGATGGGCGCCGGTTCCTCGTCGCTCACGACGGTGCATTCGCAGCCCACGCCCCGCTTCCGGCAGACTTCTTTCGCCGTGCTCATGATGTGCTCCGCCGCCTCATGTTTCGCCTCTCTGGAAATGCTCCGCACGTCCACGCCGAGCGTGACCTCGCCGGGCACCACATTGATCACATTCGGCTTATTTCGGATGGTGGAGACCGTAGCGACCACCATGGGGTCGGTGTGGCGGAGCCCCTCCCACTCCGCGGTGAGGATGATCTCCGCCGCCGCCGCGAGGCCGTCATGGCGGAGATGCATGGGCGTCGCGCCGCTGTGCGCCGCCGTGCCGCGGATGGAGATGCGCAGGCGCGTGGGCGCGGCGATGCCCGTCACCACGCCGAGCTGCTTTTTCTCATGCTCCAGCACCCGGCCCTGCTCGATGTGCACCTCGAAAAAAGCCGCCGGCGGTTCCTTATAATACGCGTCTTCCACATGATCGGGATCGAGGCCGCGCTTCTTCAGCACATCGTAAAGCGCCCGCCCTTCCCGGTCGTGGTATTTGAAAAGGTCGGAGAGAGTGAGCTCGCCGCACATGGCCCGGCTGCCGAGCGTGGCCGCGCCGAAGCGGCTCGATTCCTCGCACATGAAAAGCATCATTTCCAGGGGCCGCTCATTCTGAAATCCCTCCTCCCGGAGGCTCTGCATCACCTCCGCCGCGGAGAGCACGCCCGCGAGGCCGTCGAAATTGCCCCCTTCCGGCACGCTGTCTCCGTGAGAGCCGAAAGCCACCGCCGGCAGATCGTCCCGCAGCCCCGCGCGGCGGCCGATCACATTGCCGAAGGCATCCTCCCGGACGGTGAGGCCCGCTTCCTCCATGAGGGAAATGATGTACGCCCGGCCCCGCCAGTCGCTGTCGGTGAAGGCGAGGCGCGTCACGCCGCGGCCGGGATCGGTGATCCCTTTCATATGTTCAAATCGTTCTCTCAGCCTCTCTGTGGAAATCACGGTCATCTTCCTTTCTGAAACGCAAAAGGCCTTCTTTTCAGAAAGCCTCTGAATTATCATTATATATGCTTTTTCTGATACTTTCAAAGCGCAAAAAGCGCAAAAAAGTACAGCTGCTTCCAATACGACAGGAAACAGCTGTACTGCCCGCCGCCGATGGCGGCGAAGGGGGGAAAGCGTTATTCGGCTTTCTCCGCACCGGCCGGTACGGTCACCTCTTCCGGCTCTTCGCCGGTCTCGCGGTAATGAATGAAAGCTTTCAATTCCTTTGCCACTACACTGGAGAGGCAGAGGAGGGCGATCAGGTTCGGGAAAGCCATGAGCGCGTTCAGGATATCCGCCAGCGCCCAGATGGCGTCCAGCTTGAGGAAGCCCCCGACCAGCGTCATGATGACGAAAACGACGCGGTACAATTTGATATACTTCGTGCCGAAGAGATAGACCATGCACCGTTCGCCGTAGTAGTTCCATCCGAGGATGGTGGTGAAGGCGAAGAGCACGAGGGAGATGGTGAGGAGCACGCCGCCGAAATTCGGATACGCCGCGGAGAAGGCCGCGTTCGTGAGCGCCGCGCCGTTCAGATCGGCCGTCCACTGACCGGTGACGATGATGGTGAGTCCCGTGAGGCTGCAGATGATGATGGTGTCGATGAAGGTGCCCGTCATGGAAACGAGACCCTGTTCCGCAGGCCAGCGGGTCTTCGCCGCCGCCGCTACGATCGGCGCGGAGCCGAGGCCCGATTCATTGGAGAAGAGACCGCGGGCGATGCCGTTCTGCATGGCCATCATGACCGTCGCGCCGAGGAAGCCGCCGGTAGCCGCCGTGCCGGTGAAGGCATTGTCGATGACGAGCGCCACCGCGCCGGGAATATTATCAGCAAACATGAGGAGCACAGAGCCGGTCGTCAGCAGGTAGATCACCGCCATGGCCGGCACGATCTTGCTGGACGTCTCGGCGATGGCCTGAAGGCCGCCGAAAATGATCGCCGTAGTCAGAACGAAAACAATGAGCGCCGTCCAGAGGACGTCGATGCCGAAAGCGACCTGCACGACTTCCACGATGGAATTGACCTGCGTCGTATTGCCGATGCCGAAGATCGCCGCGAACATGCCGAAGAAAGCGAAGACCGCGCCGAGCCATTCCCATTTTTTGCCCATGCCGTTCTTGATGTAGAACATGGGGCCGCCGGCGATATTGCCTTTATTGTCCACTTCACGGAACTTTACTGCCAGCGTCCCTTCGGCGAATTTCGTGGCCATGCCGAAGAAGGCTGCCAGCCACATCCAGAAGAGAGCGCCCGGGCCGCCGGCATGGATCGCCGTCGCCACGCCGACGATATTGCCCGTGCCCACCGTAGCGGCGAGCGCCGTGCAGAGAGATTTGAAGCTCGATACGTCCCCGGCGTCCTGATTCTTGCCGGTGGCAAAGATCAGCTTCAGAGCCAGAGGCAGGCGCAGCACCTGGACGAAGCCCAGGCGGAGCGTCAGAAATACGCCCGTACCGACGAGCAGGATCAGAAGATGAGGTCCCCAGACATAGCTGTCGAGGAGATTCAGAAAATCGACCATTATACTTTCCCCCTTAAAACAAAAAGCCCCGAAGGGCGCGTCAGCGCTGCTCCGGAGCCGAATCACAAAAGTCTGAAAGCTCTGTCCTTTTGCCTGAGAGATCCGACGGACCACAATACCGTCATTACACCTTCGGCGCTCAAATCAATGAGACTCTCCAGAGTTGGTGTTTCCTTACACCCGCTGTTAAATTGATGCTCTTATCTTATCATCCGCCGCTGCTATTCGCAAAACTGTTTAAAGCTATATGATGCATAGTTTTAAACTATGGAAATAAAAAAGGGCATGCTTTTCCCGCGGGACAAAAGAAAAGAGCCTCCCCTTTGCAGGGAGACTCTTTTTTATTTTTCTCTTGTGAGGAGCGAGACCAGCTCCACGTGCGTGGTCTGGGGAAACATGTCCACAGGCTGGACTTTCCGCAGGATGTACCCCAGCTCCCGGAGGCGCGCCGCGTCGCGGGCGAAAGTGGCGGGATTGCACGAGACGTAGACGATCTTTTCCGGCGCCATGCCTGCCGCCGCGCGGAGGGTGTCTTCGCTGCATCCGGCGCGGGCCGGGTCGCACACGATGACATCCGGGGCAAGGCCTTTTTCATAGAGGGCGGGCATGAGTTTCCCCGCGTCGCCGCAGAGAAATTCCGCATGGGTCAGCCCGTTTCGCCGGGCGTTTTCCTTCGCGTTTTCGATGGCCGCTTCCACGATTTCGATGCCGATAACTTTTTTCGCCCGCTTCGCGAGACACAGGGAGATGGTGCCGGTGCCGCAGTAAGCGTCAATCACGGTCTCTTCTCCCGTGAGGCCCGCGTATTCGAGGGCTTTTTCATAGAGGGTCTCTGCCTGTTCGGGATTCACCTGAAAAAAGGAATACGGCGAGATCTCAAAGGTGAGCCCGCAGAGAGAGGCGGTGAGCGTCTCCCGGCCCCAGAGGCGGCGGATCTTCGGGCCGAGGATGGTATTCCCCGGCCGGCTCTGGATATTGTGGTAAATGGAAACGAGCTCTGGCAGGGCGGCGCGCAGTTCGGAGACCCACGCTTTTTCTTCCGGCAGGCCGCGCGTCGCCGTGACGATGACAGCCATGAGGCGGCCTTCGTCGCCGGTGCGTCCCAGAATGTGGCGGACGCTCCCTTTCCCCGTTTTTTCATCGTACGGAGCGATGCGGTATTTTTTCATGACGGCCCGCGCCGCGGCGAGGAGCCGGTTATTGGCGTCCCGCTGGATGAGGCACGACGGAGCGGGGATGATATCGTGGCTCCCCTGGCGGTAGCAGCCGAGAACGGCCCCTTCCGGCCCCGGCCCCGCGGGCACGGCCATTTTATTGCGGTAGCCGAAAGGATGGGGCGCGGGAATGACGGGAAGGACGAGGCTTTCCGGGTAGCCTCCGATTCGAGAGACTGCGCCGGCGGCGCGCTTCCGTTTCGCTTCAAGCTGCCCTTCATAGGTGAGATGGGAGATCTGGCAGCCCCCGCAGTCCGCATAGACCGGGCAGTCCGGCACGGCGCGCCGGGGAGAGGCCTCCAGCACTTCCCGGAGAACGCCCACGGCGTAGCCTTTCTTGATGAGCGCCGCTTCCGCCCGCACGGTCTCTCCCGGCAGCGCGCCCGGCACGAAGAGGGTAAATCCTTCGTATTTCCCTATGCCTTCCCCGTGGATGCCCAGATCGTCGATCCGGATGTCATACACGCCGCCCGCGCGGATGGGGATCCCGGCTTTCACCGGCCGCCTCCCGTGAGAAGGAGAGAAATATCGACGGCGTCCCTCTCTTCCGGCGAAAGGGACAGGTAGCCTTCCGCGAGGGCGCTCACCCACGCGCCGTACACGGGATTGGGAAATACGATGTACTTCGTGCCGAAATCTTTCCTGTGCGCGTCGATCACGGCGTTCCGCCCCGCCCGGTCTTTCCCGTACGTATCGAGAGGCAGATCGCCGGCATTGTCCCCCATGTAGAGGATGACGTCATACTTCGCCGCCACTTTGTCGAAGCGTTCCTGCTTATTTCCCTTGTCCACGGCGAGGAGGAGATGCTCCCTGTCCACGGAAGGGAAGCCGAGAGCGCGGAGATTCCGCTCCGTCGCTTCATAGCCTGTCGATTCGAGGCGGTTCGTTACATAGAAAATGGCCACTCCCTTTTTGTGGACTTCATTCAGAAAGTCCGCCGCGCCCGGCATGGCCGCCGAGTTTCCCTGCGCCACCCATTCGTTCCACCACGGTGACGTGTATCGGCCGTTCCCTGTCGCCGCCGCGCCGCCGAGAGCGGGCGTATTGTCCACCACGGTCTCATCGCAGTCGAGGATGATGGCAAGAGGCCGATCACTGCGGGCCGGGTCTGCGAGGGCCCGGTCGATCTCCGCCATGGCCGCGTTGTATCCCTGGTAGCAGAGCGCGCGGTATTCCGCCGCCGTCCGCATCCAGAGGAGAGCCATCGTCTCCGCGTCGGCGAGCTGCTGCTCCGAGGTCCGCGGAGCGCAGGCGGGCATTTCCGCGGCATATCCCGGTACGGCGCACGCCGCCAGGACCGCCGCCGCGAGAGCTATCTTTTTTATGGAAAACATTCTATCCCATCCTTTCCGAAGAAATATATTTCATTCATCATACCACATCCCCACGAAAAAAGACCGGCATGCCGGTCTATGTGAAGAGCGCCGCCAGCGCGGAGAGAGCCGCGAGAAAGCCCAGATTCCACAGGGTGAAGACACGGAGATACGCCCCTTTTTTGTAAGGATAGACCGCCGTGTAATAGCGGAAGGAAATGAGGCTCGCCAGAGAGGCAACGAGCGTCCCCAGCCCGCCGAGATTGACGCCCGTGAGGAGCGCCCCGTAATCGTCGGTGAATCCCGAAAGAAGCACCGCCGCCGGAACATTGCTGATGATCTGGCTCGCGAGGATGCCGATCCACACTTCCCGTCCCGCGGCCAGCGCCGAGAGCGTCCCGGCGATCTCCGGGATGCGCCGCATATTTCCGATAAAAACAAAGAAGCAGAGGAACGTGGCGAGGAGGAAATAATCCGCCCCGCGGAAGAGCCGCCGGTCAAGCGCCGCCGCGGCGAGGACCGTCACGAGGAGCGCAGGCTCCCAGGAGATCACGCGGAACACCACGAGGAGCGAGAGCGCCAGCAGTCCGACATACGGCAGGAGCCGCCGGAAGAGGCCCCGCCGCTCGATCCCCGCCAGTCCGGAGAGGGCGTGCCCCCGGAGCGGCTCGTCCTTCTCCGCCATGACCGCCGCGATGAGCATCAGGAGCGAGAGCCCCGCGTAGGGAAGCACCGCCGCGGCGAAATCCCTCATGGCCATGGCCGACACGGAAGTGAGGTAAATATTCTGGGGATTTCCGATGGGCGTGGCCATGCTGCCCAGATTCGCGGCGACCGTCTCCAGCACGGTGAGACGGAGCGCCCGGCTCCCCTCTCCCGCCGCGCGGAAGACGAGGAGCGTGAAGGGCACGAAAGTGATGAGCGTCACGTCGTTCGTGAGGAGCATGCTGCTGAAAAAGCAGAGCAGCACCATGGTGAGGGACAGCTTCCGCAGCGTGTCCGCCCGGGAAAGGAGCGCCTCCCCGAGGAGAAGAAAGGCGCCGAGCGAGCGGAAGCCCGCCACGACAATCATGAGGCAGAAAAGAAGGGCCAGCGTCCGCCCGTCGGGATACGCCAGATACCCTGCGTCAGGCGGCACGGCGGCCATGGAGAGCAGCGCCAGCAGAAAAGAAACGGCAAAGACCGTCTCCCGCTTCGCAAATTCCCACACGCTCCGCATCCCGCTCCCCCTTTCCGAAAACATTACTGGCACAGCCTCTCGTATGCTTTTTTGACCGTCTGCGCCATCAGGACTCTTCTCTTTTTCAGAAAATCAAAGTAATCCATGGTCTCAAAATTTTCCGGAAGCGCGTGCTCTTCACAGGCAATCCGGTACCCTGCTTCTCCCAGTTTCTCCCTGTATTTTGCCACATAATCCTGCGGAGGCTGATCGGAAATATCGATATTGGAAGAATAGTCCAGATAAGTGAAATTCGCGATCTGATTCCGGTCGCGGTCAGATGTGACTCCTATCTTTCCGAGATACGCTTTCGGGAAAATATGATGCTTATCAATGGATTTTTTCGTCCCGCTGCTTCCCAGCTGGAAATACTGCGAAATCGGCATCGTACCAAACAAGACGGGCGTTCCCAGTACGTTCAGCGCCGCTACATAGCCATACCATGCGGGAGACTGCGCACCGGCGCTCGCCATGGCTTCCGGGAGCGTTACACGGAAATATTCATCGGTAAATTTCGTCTTTATCCCTGCTTCCAGATACGCAACAAATTCTTCCGCTGTATGCACATTTCTCAAATCAGCAAATTGTTTTTCTACCTCTGACTCTGTTGAGCCAGTATAAAACAATGTAACCGTTGACATAAAAATCCATTTGCGGATGATCTTTCTCAATTCCATCGGTTTTACTTTATAGTCATATTTTCCGATCAGATACAGCACATAACAAAATACCACCGCATTGGAAGAAGCAACGAGAGAACTGTTCTGATAGCCCGCGTCGCGGAAGATATTTACAAATTCGTGCCAGTTATTCAGATCAGTCACCAGATTAAGGCTATCTTTAAATATTTTCAGATTTTCTTCTCTTGTGCGCTGCGTGATCTCTCCCGTCTTCAAATCTTTGCCCCGCAGAAGCATGTACGCATAGCGGAGACGGGCGCGGCGAAAACCGATTCCGACGGCCACGCGTATCAGATAAGAAGATTCCACGTCAATGATCGGATTATACGACGTTCCGACAGCCGGCACGCGGGATGCTTCGCAAAATTTATTGATCTGCACGTGAACGTCATTATCATACACCGCAAGCAGAGTCTCGATAAAATTCTTCTCCGTCAGTTTCTGCCCGCCTGAATTGACACGGACAAATATATCGGAAACATCTTCTTCATTTGCCGCCGCGCTGATTTTAAGCGTCGGGATGGAATACATATTCAAATCCAGTAATTCTTTGATATTCCGCTCGATCTGATCTTCCTCGTCTTCGGTCAATTCGGGCCGGTTATTTTTCATTCGTGTTTCATTGACCACCCGGATATAATTCTTTCGAAAACGGGATTCCGCATGTTCTTCATAGGCCTTAAAAACTTCGCTGATTGCGCTGATCCATTCCGGGTCTTTTTCATAAGCAGGAGTCCAGACCGCAAATTCCTTTGTCAGAGGACTGAAAGATATTCTTATTTTTCGCTCTTTATAATTTTTATCTTTAATCGTAATGCCATAAAGCGCTGCCAGAAGAGCAGTCAACCGCTGCTGCCCATCAATAACGAGATCATCCGGCTGCCGGTAAACTTTTTCATTCCTCCCAATATGGCTGATGTGTTCATATTCTTCCGGCGAAGCCCAGAGGACGATATACCCGACCGGATATCCTTTCATCATAGAATCCAGCAGATCTCTGACTTTTGCATCTTTCCACACAAAAGGACGCTGAAGATCAGGCAGACCGATGCGTCCGTTTTTTACATCCCGCAGCAAATCTTCAATTTTCAGCTGCACATTACTGAATATTTCTTTTCCCATAGTATTCTCCGCTCCCCGCAATAGCCTTGTAATATTTTAGTTTTTCTCATTTTACCATATGCAGCTTTTTCTCCCCACGCAAAAAGCCCCGCATGGGGCTTTCTTTTTATATGTACTGTCCTGTGATGCTGGCGGGATTTTTGCGGACGGTTTCCGGTGTGCCGCAGGCTACGAGGCGGCCGCCTTCCGTTCCGCCGCCGGGGCCCATGTCGAGGATCCAGTCGGCGGCGCGGATGACGTCCCGGTCGTGCTCGATGACGACGACCGTCGCGCCCTGATCGAGAAGAGTCTGGAAGACGGAGAGCAGGGTCGCCACGTCGAGGGGATGGAGGCCGATGGTGGGTTCGTCGAAGACGAAGACCGCGTCCGACTGGGGGCGTCCCATTTCGCTGGCCAGCTTGAGGCGCTGCGCTTCGCCGCCGGAGAGGCTCGGCGTTTCTTCGCCCAGCGTGAGGTAGCCGAGGCCGAGGCCGTCGAGCGTCTGGAGACGCTGGCGCACGGTCTTCCACCGGCCGCACGCGGCGAGGGCGCTGTGCACGTCCATATCCATGAGTTCCGGGAGGGACCGTTCTTTCCCGTCGCCGCAGAGGCAGCGCACGAGGCGCGCTTCATTTCCGTAGCGGGCGCCCCGGCATTCCGGGCAAGGAATATCCACGTCCGGCAGGAACTGTACGTCCAGGCTGATCTGGCCGGTGCCGTCGCACACGGGACAGCGGAGGCGGCCCGTATTGTAGGAGAAATCTCCCGCTTTGTATCCTTTTTCTTTCGCCGCTTCCGTGCGGGCGAAAATTTTTCGCAGTTCGTCGTGGATATTGGCGTAAGTGGCGACGGTGGAGCGCACGTTGATGCCGATGGGCGAGGCGTCGATGAGCTTCACCGCGGTGATGCCTTCCGCTTCGATGCGCCGCACGTGGGCGGGGAGGGGCGCTCCGGAGACGGCCGCGGCAAGCGCCGGGACGAGGCTCTCCAGAATGAGGGTGGTCTTGCCGGAGCCGGAGACGCCGGTCACGACGGTGAGGCGGCCTTTCGGGATCTCCGCCGTGAGAGGATGCACGGTGTGGATGGGGCCGGTCTCCATGCGGATGCGGCCGAGACGGAAAATTTCGCTCTCCTCTGTTTTTCCCGGCCGTTCCGCCCGTTTCTCCCCGGAGAGGAAGGGGCCGATCTTCGAGCGGGGATCGTTCTCTATGTCCGCCACTGTCCCTCCGGCGATGACTTCCCCGCCGGAAGCGCCCGCGCCGGGGCCCATTTCGATGAGCCAGTCCGCTTCCCGCAGGACGTCCGTGTCGTGATCGACGAGAAGGACGGAATTGCCATCGCCGATGAGGTCGCGCATGACTGCCGTGAGGCCCCGGAGGTTCGCCGGATGGAGGCCGATGGAGGGCTCGTCGAGGACGTAGAGAACGCCGGTGGTACGGTTCCGCACGGCCCGGGCGAGCTGCATGCGCTGCCTCTCGCCGGTGGAGAGGGTCGGCGCGGCGCGGTCGAGGGTGAGATAGGAAAGGCCCAACTCCATGAGGCGGCGCGCGGAGACGCGGAAGGCTTCGCAGATGCTCTCCGCCATGGGCCGCATTTCTTCCGGGAGCGACGCGGGCACGCCGTCCACCCACGCCGTGAGCTCCGCCAGGGTCATGCGGCACGCTTCATCGAGGGAGATGCCGCGGAGCTTCGGCGCTCTCGCCGCTTCGGAAAGGCGGGTGCCGCCGCATTCCGGGCAGGGCTCTTCTTTCAGGAAACGCTCCACCCGCTTCATGCCTTTTTCGTCTTTCACCTTCGAGAGAGCATTTTCCACGGTGCGCACGGCACTGTAATAGGTGAAGTCGAGTTCGGTGGCCTGGTCGGAATTTTTCGGCCGGTAGAGAATGTGTTTCTTCTCCGGCGGGCCGTCGTAGACGACGGCTTTTTCTTCCGCCGTGAGCTCCCGGAAGGGCACGTTCGTCCGCACGCCCATGGCGCGGCACACGTCGGTCATGAGGGACCACATGAGAGAATTCCACGGAGCGACCGCGCCTTGGTCTATAGTTAGCGAAGCGTCGGGTACCAGCGTAGATTCGTCTACCGTTCTTATCAGGCCAGTACCGCCGCAGGTTGGGCAGGCTCCGCTGCTGTTGAAGGAAAAATCCTCGGCGCTCGGCGCTTCAAATACAGCGCCGCAGACAGGGCAGGAGAGGGGCTTATCTATTGCGGCGTTAACGGTTGGCTCAATGTAATGTCCATTCGGACAGAGATGGCTGCCCAAACGCGAATACATAAGCCGCAGGCTGTTGGTTAGTTCGGTAGAGGTGCCAAAGGTGCTTCGGACGCCAGGTATGGCGGGCCTTTGGTGCAGCGCGAGGGCCGCAGGTATATTTTCTATGCCGTCTATCTTAGCCTCAGCCGCCTGAGTCATGCGCCGCCGCGTGTAGGCGGATAGCGCTTCAAGATAACGGCGCGAACCTTCGGCATATAAAACGCCCAGGGCCAGAGAGGATTTTCCCGAGCCGGAAACTCCTGCAATAGCTGTCAGCCGTCCGAGCGGAATATCGACGTCTATATTTTTAAGGTT
>UQYL01000036.1 GCA_900545365.1 uncultured Dialister sp.
CGCGAAGGCGGCCGTACCGTAGGCGCAGGCGTTGTTGCGAAAATTTCCAAATAATTGAAACGGCAGAAGAGAGCATTCCTCAGGGAGTGCTCTTTTTTTCGCCCTCCCCGCGGGGCCGCCGAGACGGTATAATAAGAGGAAAAGGAGGAGAAGCCATGGCAAAAACAGAGAGCTCACAGAAACCTTTCCGCATCCTTGAGATGTACCTCCGCCTGCTGGACGGAGAAGTCCTGACGCGCCCGGAAGAAGCGGCGCGCTACGGCATCGACATCCGCAGCGTGCAGCGCGATATCAACGCGCTCCGCCTGTTCCTTTCGGGACAGACCATCGAAGGCTTTTCCCAGACAGTGGCGTACAGCCGGAAAGCGGGCGGCTATATCCTGCGGGGAAATAAGAAGGACCTGACCCGGGAAGAAGCGCTGGCGCTCTGCAAGATCCTGCTGGAGAGCCGGGCCTTCACGAAAGAGGAAATGGAGAGCATCGTGGACAAGATCATCCGCAGCGCCGTGCCCCGCCGGGACATCGTGCCCGTGCAGCAGCTCGTGAACAATGAGAAGCAGTATTACGAAGAGCTGCAGCACCACGACAGCGCGCTCCTTGAAAAAGTCTGGGCCATCGGCGACGCGGTGAGCGCCCGGCAGATGCTCCTCATCCGCTACGAGAAGCGGGACGGCTCCGAGGTGGAGCGCATGGTCAAGCCGCTCTCCATCATGTTCTCCGAGTATTATTTCTACCTCATCGCCGAGCTGGCCGACCCGGCGGAGGCGGGCCTCACGAAGGAGACCTACCGCTTCCCCACGGTGTACCGCCTCGACCGCATCCGGAGCTTTACCCCCGGCGAACCGTTCAAGGTGGACTACAGCCGGCGCTTCCAGAGCGGGGAAGTGCGGCGGCGCGTGCTCTACATGTTCGGCGGGCCGCTCGAGCACGTGACCTTCGAGTACGTCACGGCGGACTCCGTGGACCACGTACTGGACCGCCTGCCCACGGCGCGCATCGAAAAGGAAGAGGCGCTCTCCGACGGCCGGACGAAGTACACCATTTCCGCGGATGTGTACGGCCTTGCGGGCATCCGCCTGTGGATGCGCAGCCAGGGCCCGCAGCTCCGCGTGCTCGCGCCGGCCGCGCTCGCCCGGCAGATGAAAGAAGAGCTGGAGGCCGCGCTCCGTCTGTATCAGTGAATCGGTTGTTCTGTCCGTTCGCCGCTTTCCGCAGGGAGGGCGGCTTTTTTTGCGCGCCGGAGCGGGAGAGAAACAGCGCGGGCTTTGTAAAAATTCTGTTTCTCTCCGTGGCGGCCGGCGGTTTTACAATTTTAAGGCGGCGGGAGCGAAACTGACCGCAGCAGAGGAAGAATGCCGCCGTATCAAGAATGCGTCAAGCGGCAGCGGCCTTTTCTATCGGCGTATCAACGGCGTGACAACGGGATATATAGGAAATGTAAAAACGGGTAAATTGCTTTTTTCAAGGAATTGCAAACGGACTGAAAAGCTTGTGTAAATACTATTGATTCCATATGGCGACTGCTGTATAGTACAACTGTCCCCGGGATGGGCCGCTCCCGGCGATGGAAAAGACAGGCAGAGGAAACAAGGCAGCTCGCGCCGGAACTTTTCCCTCCTGCGGTCCGGTCAATCGTATTTCCAGGATAAGGAGTCAATTGCAATGAGAAAAATTTTCGCTATGGCAGCGGCCGCTGCCCTTGCAGCCGGTGCATCCGCATTTGCTGCCAATCCGTTTTCCGATGTGTCCACGTCCGACTGGGCGTATCAGGCCGTGTCCGATCTCTCCGATCAGGGCATCGTAGAAGGCTATCCGGACGGCACGTTCAAAGGCCAGACGAACATCACCCGCTATGAAATGGCGCAGATCGTGGCCCGCCTCATGGCAAAAGAAGATCAGTACAACGCGGAACAGCGCGCCACCATCGACAAGCTCGCTGCGGAATACGCAGACGAACTGGACAGCCTCGGCGTGCGTGTGTCCAACCTTGAAAAGAAAGTGGGCAACATCTCCTGGAGCGGCGATGCCCGCATGCGCTTCCAGGATCTGGGCGACTTTGGCGATGACGTCTATAAAGCCCGTGTCCGCCTGAATGTGAACGCACAGGTGAACGACCAGGTCAAGGTCATCGGCCGCTTCAAGACGGAAGCCAATCTCAAGAGCAGTGATGAAGCGAAGACCACCATGGACCGCCTGCATGTGCTGTGGCAGCCCACGGACCGCTTCAGCTTCGATATGGGCCGCACGGACCTCTTCCTCGGCCAGACCGGCTATCTCTACGATGACCGCTTCGAAGGCGTTATCGCCAAGTACAAAGCCGGCAGCTGGGGCGCGGAAATCGGTTACGGCCGTGAATGGAAAATGGCAACCGATGCGTCTGATATGCTCGGCAACGGCGATACCCGCGAGACCTTCTACGTACAGGCCAACACGAAAGTGGGCGACCGCGTCCGCCTGAATGCGTTCTATCAGAACTTCGCCGACGGCTGGGGCGATATCCTGGATAATGATGGCGAAGATATCGGGGATCAGTATGTTTCCGGCGATAAGGGCGTTACCCTCTACGGCGTCGGCGCACGCATCGATCTGGGCAATAAATTCTACATCGACGGCGACTTCATCCAGAATACTGCAGACACGGTGCTGACGGATGGCACGAATCAGACTCACGTAGATAAACCGGTCATGTGGGTGGCCGGCCTGAACTACGGCAAGGAAGACCTGAAGAATCCGGGTACTTACTGGATCGGTGTTCATTATGTAGATGCGGAACCCGGTGCGTACATCGGCGCTTCCACCCTCGATATCACTGATTCCCTCAATGCTTCCGTCTATGATGGCGCGAAGTTCTGGGTAGCGGAAGTGAACTATGCCCTCGCGAAGAACATCTCCCTCGACGGCTACTACTACTTCAGCGGTGAATATGAAAACGGCGAAGACTTCGACGACATGTTCGGCGTCGAACTGAACTACAAGTTCTGATCGCTTCCGCGCTCGGCCCGGGCGGCGGCTGCGCTCTGTGCCGGCCGATGCCCGTGCAGGCTCCGTCCTGCGGGACAAAAATAAAGAGACCCTTCAAGGCGGGGTCTCTTTTTTATATGGGGAAAGGGATCGGCGGGGGAACGTGAAGAAAAGCGAACGCGACGGAAAAAAATTTTCATTTTTACAATTTTCATGAAATCCATACGCAGGCGGGGCGGAACGGAGGAAACGGGCGCGGCGCGTAAAAAAAGGAAAACGGACCGCGGCCAATCGGCGCGCTCCCGTCAGCATCCCGTCTGCGCCGTGTCAGGAAATGGAAAATTTCCGTCAACGGCGGGCCCCGCCGTGCGGGCTCCGGCGCGTCTGCCGCCATTGACGGCGCGGTTCGTCTCCGCTATAGTAGAACCATAAGGAACAGACAATCCTCCGCGGAAATCCGGGACGGCGGCGACTGCAAAGCGCCGACCTTCTCCCCTTCAGGTCCCGGCTTTCGCAGTTTATCTGTCCGTCAGGAGACCCTGCGGGGTCTCTTTTTTTGTGCGTGGAAAGCGCGTCTTCTATTGCGGCCTGCAAGGCGTCTTCCCCGGTGAAACGGACAGAAAAAAACGCCGCACAGCGCGGCGTGGACATATTTTATTTCGTATGGCGGTGAAGAACGAGCAGCGCCGCGGTGGTGAGACCCACGCAGAGCACGGCCATGCACATGCCGAGAGAGACGCTGCCCTGCTCGAATTCGCGCATGATGTACGTGGAGACCACCAGCGTATTCGGCGGCGCGATGAGGCTCGGCGCGACGAGCTCCCGCACGGAGATGATGAAGGTCATCATCCAGCCCGCGGCGATGCCCTTCAGGAGGAGCGGAAAGGTGATGCGGCGGAAGATGTAGAAGCGGCTCCCGCCGAAGACGCGGCCCGCGTCGAGGAGGCTGCCGCTGATCTGCGTGAAGGACGACGTGACGTACTGGATGGTGTAGGGCAGGAAGAGCGCCGTGTAGGTGACCACGAGGATGCCCAGCGTATTGTACAGGGGCAGGACGTCGTAGATGCCGTTCCAGAAGAGCATGAGGCCGATGACGAGCACGATGCCCGGCAGCATTTCCGGCAGGAGCCCCGCGGCTTCGAGGAGGCGGCCCATCCTGCCGCGGGCGCGGCGCACCGCGAGCACCACCGCCGTGCCGAGGACGGCGCAGAGCGTGGCGGCGGTCACGCCGAGGAAGAGGCTGTTCACCATGGCGGACACGGCGTTCTCGTTGTCCGCGAAGAGCTCCGCATAGTGAGCGAGGGTGAAATTGCCCGCCGCCAGGCCGTAGCCGCGGAGCCGGATGAGGGAGGTGGCGATGACGGAGAAGTAGGGGATGCCGATGGCGAGGAGGAGCACCAGCGCCACGTAGCCCCAGGCGAGGACGCGCGCCGCGCCCCGGAGCTGCGTCAGGGCGAGGCGCACGCCCCGGCCGCCCACCAGCCGGTAGCTCTTCCGCCGGGTGATGGCATTCTGCACCATCCACAGCAGGAGGCAGATCGTGACGAGCACCGAGGCGAGCACCGCCGCCTTGCCGAAGGAGATGGGCGCCACTGCCGCATAGCGGTGGATGTCCGTGGTGAAGACGTCGAAGCCGATGCGCCGGCCCAGCGTGTACGGCGTGCCGTATTCCGAGAGGGTCTTCACGAAGACCAGGAGCGCGCCGATGGCGTAGTTCCCCGCCAGGAGCGGAAGGAGCACCCGGCGGCACCGCAGGGGGAACCGCGCGCCCAGCACGGCGGCGGACTCCTCCATGCTGGAGGGGATGTTGTCCATGGCGTTCCGCAGGAGGGTCAGCAGAAAGGGGAAGACGTGGAGGCTCATCACGAGGACGAGGCCGCCCAGTGTGAAGAAGGCCGGCGCTCCGTCCGGCAGGCCGGGCACGAGCTGGCTCAGGAGCCCCCGCTTCTGCATGAAGAGGATCCAGCCCATGGAGGCGATGTACGGCGGCGTCATGAAGGGGACGAGGAAAAGGATGTCGAACGCCCTGTGCCGGGCCATGTCCGTGCGGGAGAACAGATACGCCAGCGGCGCGGCGATGACCGTGGACGTGAGGACCACGAGGACGCCCAGCAGGAGGGAGTTGGCGATCATCCGGAGATTTTCAGGTGCGCCGAGCACGGCGGCTGCCGGAGACAGCGCAAGGCGGCCGTCCAGGACAACCGCCTTGAGAAAGACCGAAAGCAGGGGGCACACCACGAGGAAGAGGAGCAGCGCACCCAGCAGCAAGGCCGGGGCCCGCTCCGTCAGCCGGTCGAGATGCATGGGGCCTCCTTACCGGCAGAGCGCGTTCAGCTTCGCCGCCGTGTCGGAGGCGATGGCCATCATCTTGTCCCATTCCGCGGGGATCTGCGGGATGTCGGCGAGCGGAGTGCCCTTGGCCTGCACGTCGCTCCGGCCGGGGATGAGGTACGCGTCGGCCACCATCTGCTGCACCTCATCGGAGAGCAGGTAATCCATGAACTGCTTCGCATTGTCCATATCCGGCGCGTCCTTCATGATCATCGCCGGACGGGGGTTCACGATGGTGCCGCCCTTCGGGTAGTAGATGGCGAGCGGCTCGCCCTTCTTCATGGACGAATAGGCGTTGTAGTCCACGCCCGCCACGAGGATGCCCTTCTCGCCAGTGGTGACCGCTTCGAGGGCCGCCTTATTCGCGCCGGGCACGGTCATGCCGTTCTTCGCCATGCCTTCCAGCGCGTCCCAGCCGTAGCGGTTCACGAAGCCCGCGAGGAAATCCTTGCACGCGCCGGATTTTTCCGGGTCCGGGATGGCGAGCATGCCCTGATACTTCGGGTCGGCCAGCTCCGTCCAGTCCGCGTCGAGCTGCGGCACCACCGTCGTATTGTAGATGACGCCCACCGCGGACGCGCTGTAGCCCACGAGCTGGTTGTCGTTGTCTGCAAATTCCTTCACCAGCTTGTCCGCGTTCTGCGGCTTGTACGAGGCGAGCGCGCCCTGCTGCTTCATGGAGAGCCCGTCCGACCAGGACGCGAGGATCACCACGTCGGCGGCGGGATTGGCTTTCTCCGCTTCGAGCCGCGCGAGGATTTCGCCCGTCGTGCCCTGGAACTGCTCCACCTTGATGCCCGTCTTCGCTTCGAAGCCCTTGGCGATCTTGTTGGCGAGGCCCGCCGGCGACGGCATGTACACCGTCACCTTGCCGCTCTCCTTCGGAGCGGCCGGGGCGGCGGATTCTTCCGCGCCGCCGCAGGCGGAAAGAGACAGGGCGAGGCAGGCGGCCGCGCCGAGAAGTGCGAAACGTTTCATTCTGTGATTCATGAGAGAGACTCCTTCCCAAATTCGGTATGTGATGCAGATTCAGACGGTGATGATGTCTTCCGGGCGGACGCTCACCGTGAGAGAGGCGCCCGGGGCGGCCCGCACGGGCGAGAGGATCGTCCAGCGCTCGCCGCCGCAGAGGAGATGGACCTCATAGCCCGCGCCGAGATACTGGCTGGAGACCACGCCGGCGGTGAAAATGCGCGCGCCGGGGGCCGGCGAGAGAGACGCTTTCTCCGGCCGGAAGAAATGGCGGCTGTCGATCCAGTTCGACAGGCCGACGAAATGGGCCGCAAAGGACGTGGCCGGATGGCTGTACACCGCCTCCGGCGCGTCGTACTGCTCGAGGCGGCCCGCGGAAAAGACGGCGATGCGGTCGCTCATGCTGATGGCCTCCGACTGGTCGTGCGTGACGAAGACCGCCGTCAGGCCCAGCCGCGTCACCAGCTCGCGGAGCTCCACGCGCATTTCCGCCCGGAGCTGCGCGTCCAGCGCGGACAGCGGCTCGTCGAAGAGAATGCACTCCGGCTCCGTCACCACCGCCCGGGCGAAGGCCACGCGCTGCTGCTGCCCGCCGGAGAGCTGGTGCGGGTAGCGGTCCGTCAGTTCCTCCAGATGCACGATGGAGAGCGCCTGCCGCACCCGCTCCGCGAGATGCTCCGTCCGGCCTGACGCGCGCAGGCCGAACGCCGTATTCTCGAAGACCGTCATGTGCGGCCACAGGGCGAAATCCTGAAAGACGAAGCCCAGTCCGCGCGCCTCCGGCGGGACCGAGACGCCCCGCTCCCCGGAGAAGACGCATCGGCTGCCGAGAAAGATCTCGCCCGCGTCCGGCGTCTCCAGCCCGGCGATCATCCGGAGAAGCGTCGTCTTGCCGCAGCCCGACGGGCCCAGCAGCGTGGTGAAGCTCCCGCTCCGGATCGTGAGGGACACGTCCCGTATGACGGGCTTTTCGCCGTACGATTTGCTGATGTGCTGTAATGTGATATCCATGCCGACCTCCTTCTGCCGCTGGCCCCATTGTACGGGGGAAAAACAAAGGCCCCGTCAGAGCCGTGTAAAAAAATCGTCTCGTCCGAGGCCGGAGTCCGGCGGATTTCCCTTATAATAAGAAAGATAAATAAAAGCGGCGGAGAGAAGGGACGCCTTGCGGGATGCGCCGCGCCGTGCTATACTATGTTCGTCGGGAATGCCCGGCTTTTTTAAGTGAACTTTCATTGACTTCCCGCGGGCGGCTGTGATATAATCCATCAGTATGCTGCAATAGGGAAAACCCGAAAATTTGAGTGAGGTGTAAAGAATGCGTGAAGGAATTACTCTTGCATGTACTGAATGCAAGCGCCGCAACTATCGTACGAACAAAAACAAGAAAAACAATGCAGAACGCATCGAAATGATGAAATACTGCAAATGGTGCAGAAAACACACCCTGCATAAAGAAACGAAATAATTAGTATCCGAACTGGGGTGTAACCATGGCGAATCGTCGGCAGACGGCAGAAGAAAACACCGCCGCATGGAATAAATTCTTCCGCGAGACCAAGATGGAAATGAAAAAAGTCATCTGGCCCACGAAAAAGCAGCTCGGTCACTACACGATGACCGTCATCGCTTCCGTGCTCCTCGTTTCCTGCCTGCTCGTTGCGGTTGACTTCGTTTTCACCGGCCTCTCCAGGCTGCTGATCAGTGCAGTAGGCTGAAAGGAGGACCTATGCCGGAGAACGAAGAACAACTTGAGAACAAAGAAAAAAATATCCGCTGGTATGTCATACATACGTATTCCGGCTACGAAAACAAAGTGCTGGATACGCTGACGCGCAAAGTCCACTCCATGGGACTGGAAGACACGATCAAACAGATCCTTCTCCCCATGCAGGATGAAGAAGAAGTCAAGGAAGGCCAGAAAAAAGTGGTCTCCCGGAAAGTATTCCCCGGCTATCTTCTCATCGAGATGGAAGTCAATGACCACAGCTGGTATGTCGTGCGGAATACGCCGGGCGTGACCGGATTCGTTGGCACCACCACGAAGCCGATCCCCCTGTCCGACGAAGAAGTCGACCGTATTCTTCACAAAGATAAGAAAGTCCCGGTGAAGATCAATGTCAAAGCGGGCGACAGCATCCGCATCACCGAAGGGCCTTTCGCTGATCACGTGGCTACCGTGCTCAATGTAGCGGCTGACAAAGGCAGGATCACTGCCGAGATCAGCGCCTTTGGGCACGCTACCAAGATAGAGCTGGAAGCGGGCTTCTTTGAGCCCCTTTCGTAAAACTCTGGTGAGACACGGCGCTGCGCAAAGCGCGCCGGAACCTCACGTGGGAGGGGAAACCCGTCTGTACCACATCCTCAAAGAGTAAGGAGGTGTCAACTATGGCAAAGAAAATTACTAAGGTAGTGAAACTGCAGGTACCGGCAGGCAAAGCCACCCCGGCTCCGCCAGTCGGCCCGGCCCTCGGCCAGGCAGGCGTCAACATCATGGCTTTCGTAAAGGACTTCAATGACCGCACCGCGAGCCAGGCAGGCCTGATCATCCCTGTAGAAATCACCGTATACGAAGATAGAAGCTTCACTTTCATCTGCAAAACGCCGCCGGCAGCCGTTCTTCTGAAGAAAGCGGCAGGCATCGAAACCGCCTCCGGCGAACCGAACAAGAAGAAAGTAGGCAAGGTCACCAAAGCGCAGGTCAAGGAGATCGCTGAAACCAAGATGCCTGACCTGAACGCGAACGACGTAGAAGCAGCAATGCGCCTCGTCGAAGGTACCGCCCGCAGCATGGGCATCGAAGTCGTAGACTGAGACTGACCGTTCGTGGCAGGGCATAGCCCGTTGACCACAAAGGAGGAAACAATGGCAAAACTGACAAAGAAACAGAAAGCAGCCGCAGCCATCGTTGACAGCCATACACTCTATGACCTCGACGAAGCTGTAGCGCTTGTAAAGAAGGCGGCTTCCGCGAAATTCGATGAAACGGTAGAGCTCTCCTTCAATCTGAATATCAACCCGAAATACGCTGACCAGCAGCTCCGCGGCGCGATCGTTCTTCCCCACGGCACCGGCAAGACGAAGAAAGTCCTCGTCTTCGCAAAAGACCACAAAGAAGACGAAGCAAAAGCGGCAGGCGCTGATTACGTAGGCGGCATGGATCTCGCGCAGAAGATCCAGGGCGGCTGGATGGACTTCGACGTCGTCGTAGCGACCCCGGACATGATGGGCGTGGTCGGACGCCTCGGCCGTATCCTCGGACCGAAAGGCCTCATGCCGAACCCGAAAGTGGGCACCGTCACCATGGACGTGACCAAAGCCGTCGGAGAAATCAAAGCCGGCAAAGTGCAGTACCGCACCGACAAAGCAGGCAACATCCAGATCGTCATCGGCAAAGTCTCCTTTGACGAAGACAAACTGAAAGAAAACCTGCGCGCCGTCTATGACCACATCCTGAAGGTACGTCCTTCCACGGTCAAAGGCGCTTACATGAAGAGCCTCACCATCTGCTCCACCATGGGCCCGGGCATCCACCTGGATCTCACCAAGGTGACAGCACCGAAAGCATAAATCCATATTTAACACTTAGCTGAAGACCGGCGGTATCTGTAATGGGCGAAAGCCCGCCTCCCGAGGCTGAGTACTGGAAAAGCCAGTACACGACCTCACCGCGGTGAGGTCGTTTTAGCTAACGTGATAAATAAAAAAATCTCTGAGCAGAGGAGGTGTACTATGAGCGAAAAATACGAAGTCAAGATTCGTCCGGAAAAAGTAGCCGTTGTCGAAGAAATGAAAGAAAAACTGGGATGCCAGGGCGTCGTGCTCGTATCCTACAACAAACTGACGGTCGCGGACGCGACGCTGCTGCGCCGCAAATTCCGTGAACGCGGAGTAGAATACAAAGTCATCAAAAATACCCTGACCCGCATCGCAGCTGACGAACTCGGCCTGTCCGGCCTGGACGGACTTCTGGAAGGCCCGAACGGCCTTGCTACCTGCAAGGACGATCCGGTCGCTCCGGCAGCCGTACTGAAAGAATTCATCGCAGAGACGAAGAGCGAAGCCATCACCGTGAAAGCGGGCGTCCTCGACGGCCGTGTCATCAGCCCGGCAGAAGTCCAGGCACTGGCCGATCTCCCGTCCAGAGAACAGCTGCTCGGCATGGTCGCGGCGACACTGCTTGCTCCGATCTCCGGCCTGGCGCGTGCCCTCAACGGCAACATCACCAAACTCGCATACGCTCTCGAAGCTGTGCGTAAACAGAAAGAAAGCGCATAAACAAAGCGCATAAAAACAATGGAGGAAAAAACAATGACTAACGAAGAAATCCTTAATGCCATCAGCGAAATGTCCGTTCTCGAACTGAGCGAACTCGTAAAAGCAATCGAAGAAAAATTCGGCGTATCCGCAGCAGCACCGGTAGCAGTCGCAGCAGCAGCTCCGGCAGCAGCAGCAGCTGAAGAAGAAAAGACCGAATTCGACGTCATCCTCGCTTCCGCTGGCGAAAGCAAGATCCAGGTCATCAAAGTTGTCCGTGAAATCACCGGCCTCGGCCTGAAAGACGCGAAAGCTCTCGTAGACGGTGCTCCGAAACCCGTTAAAGAAGGCGCTTCCAAAGCTGACGCTGAAGAAATCAAAGGCAAGCTCGAAGCAGCTGGCGCAACGGTAGAACTGAAATAATTTCAGCCCCGAAAAAAGAAGGCTCCCGTAAGGGGGCCTTTTTTGTATGCTAAAAACCCCCGGTTTCACCGGGGAGTTCCCTAGAGCTTCTAGCTATG
>UQYL01000037.1 GCA_900545365.1 uncultured Dialister sp.
CCCGCCGAGGAATTCAAAACGCGCTTCCAGCCGTCCGTAGCGGCGGATGAGCTCTTCATTGCCCTGGTCTTTTTCCAGCGCCGCCGCCAGCCGGTGGAGCTCATCCTCACAGAAGAGGATGTCTTTCCACGCTTCTTCCATTTCTTCCCGGAGCGTGGCCGTGGAATAATTGAAATCCTGCCGGAGATACCCGATCACCGCGCCGCTGTCCGCCTTGACGGAGCCTTTATCCGCTTCCTCTGTGCCGATGATGCACCGGAGAAGCGTTGTTTTCCCCGCGCCGTTCGCGCCGACCAGCCCGATGCGCTCGCCGCTCCGCACATCAAAGGATATATTTTCAAATACTGTATAGATGCCGAAGGACTTTGACAGTCCGCTTATTTTTAATGTCGCCATTTATTTGATCAATTCCGCTCTGATAATGATAACAATTTCCGATTCTTCCGTCGATTCGCTCCGGCTCTGGAAGATCTTGCCCAGAATGGGGATATCTCCGAGGATCGGTACTTTCCGAAAGGTCTTGCTCGTCTCTTTGTCGATGAGCCCGCCTATGACGATCTCGTCGCCCGACTTCAGCCGTACCATGGTGTCCGCCTGCCGGGTGACGATGCGGTAGGCTTTCATTTCCGGCACGAGGTACGGGGTGGAAACTTCCGCCCGGATGGACGCGGTGATCTCATCATCCCGGCTGATGCGGGGCGTGTAGGACAGCTTGATGCCGGCGTCACGGTACTCCGTGGCCGTCGTCTTGACGCCGTTTTCCATGTGTTCCACCACGACGGGGATTTCACTGCCGATGAGGATCTCCGCAGGACGGCCGTTCATGGTGACTACATTCGGCCGGGCCAGCACTCTCGCTTTCCCGCTCGACACGAGGGCGGCGAGCTTCGCCTGGAAAAAGACGGTGTACGGATGACCGGAAACGCTTCTCCCGTAAGAGATGCCCGCATAGCCTTCGGGCATGTCCACTTCCCATCCGTCATGCACGATATTGCGGATGCGCGGATTGCCGTCTTCGTCAAATTTGACGTTTCCCGTATCGTCCGTTACATAGCGCTGCTCTGTCCAGCTCTCCCGATTGTAGTCAGCGCTCCCTGTGAGGCTCTGGAAATCCCAGTCGATGCCCAGCTCCTTCGCATCAGACGTATTCACGGCCAGCACTTCCGCTTCCACTTTTACCTGCTTCTCCGGCCGGTCCAGTTCCGAAATGACCCGCCGCGCCTGAAACAGTTCTTCTTCCGTGCCGCTCACGATGACCGAATTGGCGCCGCTGTTGAACGCGACACGCTTATCCTTGAACAGATTGCCAAGGCTTTCCGCCACTTCTTCCGCAGACGCATAGGACAGGCGGAACGATTCCGCCGCGGCGGCTTTTCCATCCAGGCTGCCGTCATAGATGATGAGCGTATTTCCTTCTTTCCGCGCCACGAGGCCGTCTGCCTGCACAACGGCGCGGAGCGCTTCTTCCGGCGTCACCTGCTCCAGATGCGCCGTGATGCCGCCTTTCATCTCTCCGGCGAAAATGATATTCTGGTGGCACATTTCCGCCAGATTCTGAAGGAGCTCCCTCACGGGGGCATTCTCCAGCCGCAGGTCGATCGTCTCCGCCGCTTCTGCCGGCATGAAAGCCAGACAGAAAGCGCAGCACAGGACCGCGCTTCTTTTCAGGAAACGTTTCACAGCGTCAGTGTTTTCTGCCCTGCCGGTCCGGAAAGCACGACCTGCTTTTCGGCGATCCCAGTCACTGTCCATGCCCCCACCTGCTCTCCTTCTTTTACTGTTTTTGTCTGCCCGTCCGTCAGCACCATGGCCCGACGGTCCGCGCCGAGAATGAGGATGCCCTGCAATACCGGAACGGCGGGCTCTGCCTGCACGGACGCTCCTTTTGCCGCCGCGGGTTTCCCTTCTGCGGGGGCCGGCGCCGCGTCCAGCCGGAAAGGATCGGGAAGAGGTTTCGTCCGAATGTAGCGGTTCGCATCGTATTTCATCGTGATCTGCTGCGGTTCGGGCGGGATCTCTTTCTTTTCCGGGACCGGTTCCGGCGGTTTCTCAGGAAGAAGTTCCGCAGCCGTCCCGCCGCGGAAAAGTCCCCATAAAAAGAGCGCCGCCGCGGCGCATGCGCCGAGCAGCAGCCCTTTCCGCCGTTCCATATTCATCGCCCCCTCCCGAGAGGCTGTCAGTCTCTGCCATACCGGGCCAGATCCTGATGGAGGATCTTCTTGTACGTTTCCACGCCGGGCTGATCGTATGCGTCGATCCCCGCCATGGCCCCTTCGTAGGAGATGGTAAGGAAGAAGAAATACATCAGCGCGCCGAGATAAAATTCATTGACTTTGCGAATGGAGATCCGGCAGCTCATGCGGCCGTCGGAAGCGAGCGCCTCCGCATTAGCCCGAAGAGCGGCGCCGAGCACATGGCTCATGGGCACGGTACAGATCTGCCCGCCCTCTGTGAGCGTGAAATCCGGGTCGTCCGGAAATTCTTCCACAGAAATGAACTGGAGCAGCTTGTTCCGCCTTCCCTGCTGGTGTTCCTGCGTAAGGGAATGCATATCTGTCGTCCCCACGGCAGACACCGGCGTGCGCCCGCCGTAGGCAGGCTCTCCGCTCACGGTCTCCGCTTTTCCGAGAGATTCTCCGAGAAGCTGAGCGTACCAGTCGCCGAGAGAACGGAGCCGCGCGCAGTACGGCATGGTGATCTCCGCCGTAATGCCGTACTTCACGGAAGCGATGTACTTCATCGCCGCCAGGGCAAGCGCCGGATTTTCCCGCCAGTCCTCCGACTGACAGGCCTCTTCCACCTGCTTCGCGCCGCGGAGGAACTGCCGGATATCCATCCCAAGAATTGACGCAAAAACGAGCCCTACCTGAGAAAATACGCTGAACCGGCCGCCGATGCCTTCCGGCACCGCGAAATGGAGCCAGCCTTTCTCCCGGCATTCTTCCAGAAGGAGCCCCTTTGCCGCGTCCGTAATGCCGACGAAGACGGGGCGGCAGAATCCGGGCAGCGCCCGCTCCAGCACGGACAGCGCGCCGGACGGCTCCGCGGTCGTCCCGGATTTGGAGATCGCCAGGACGAGCACCGCATAGCCCGCCTTTTTCTCCGCCTGCTGCCGGAGATACCGCAGGAGAGAGGCCATCGCTTCCGGGTCCGCCGTCTGTCCGGCAAAGAACACCTGCGGCAGTCCGCGGCGCGTCTCTTCGTCCTCTTCATTCCAGTAAGGCCCGCAGATCCCGTCGAAGAGGACCTGATTCCCCAGGTATGAGCCGCCGATCCCCACGGAAATGACCGCGTCAAACTCCCCTTTCCGGCACCGCAGGGCAAGAGCTTCCATATCCGCTTTTTCTTCCGCTGTCATGAGGAGCTCTTCCCGCAGGATCGCCGGGAGGCGGGGGAAAAACACCGTTTCCCCTTCCCTCAGTCCGCAGCCGTTCCCGCGGATGCCCGCAAGCGTTTCCGCCGCGGCGGCCATCTCTTTCCGGCAGCCTGTCATATCCGCTTCCGTAATATTCCATGACCGGCCGAAGAGGCAGTCCCAATCCACGGTCATGCCGTCGCATATCCAATGATCCATACAAACTCCCGTCAGAATGAAAAATCTTTCGGCTGGATCATGAACTCAAAGTCGTCATCCACTTCGTCATAGGTGATCCATCCGTAGAAAGAATGCATATCTCTGTAATAGGTGAAGTACCGGTGCTCCGTGTGGCCGTCGATCGTATCGATCTGGTATTCCACGCCCACCGCGTCAAGCGGCGTCAGCTGCACTTTGACGCCTGTCGAGACAGGCTTCTCCATATCGTACGTATCATAATGGTACGGAGATTCGCCGTTCAGGTCGTTGTCCCAGTACCGGATCCACGAGCTCACCGCGCGGTATTCCCCGCTGAGCCCCACCGCGTAGTACTTATTGCTGCGCTGCGAATCATCATAGCCGTAGTAATCTTTCCGGTAACCGATCCGCCAGTCGAAGGCCAGGTGCGGCCCCAGGTCGATGGGCGTATGGGAGAGATAGGCTCCCCAGCCTTTGTAGCTGCCGGAAACGCCGCCTTCTTTCCAGTGGCCCAGTTCCCCTCCGAATCCCACATAGAAATTCGTTTTCGGAATATAAAATGCCCGGGAATCAAAGGAGAAGGACGGCCATTTCTCTACCCATACATGATCGTCATTGTACGAGCTTTCTTCCTTCACGTAATGGAGCTTGAACGTGCCGGGAGCCGTTTCCCAGTTCAGCCCCACGTCCGGCTTGAAACCCGCGTCGGAATACCAGGCGATTCGGGCGTCGAATGTAACATCGCTCTCCGCCCCGCCGATGGGGATCTGCACGCGGTTCTTCAGGCCGAATCCGTTGTCGCTCTCATAATCGGGCACCGGGATCAGCGACCACGGATTAATTCCGCTGTCTCTTTTCAGAGAACCGTTATAGGTCTTCATGGACAGGATCTGATAGTTCTTGATATACAATTTCGCATTGTGCGCCGTGTAGTGGTCATTGGGGTAAATGTCCACGCTGTCCGCTTCGATGCGGTAATCCGGCACCTTGGCCCGGGCGTGTTTCGTCGTGAGATACGCTTTCTGCACGACCGCTTTGTTCTCATTCCTGTCGAAAACGCCGGATTCCCCTTCGTAATAATATTTATCTTTGTTCCACCCGGAAATGCCCCGGAAACGGGCCACAGCGGCTTTCCCGTCATAACTTCCTTCCGCCGCGGTCATCTCGTTGCCCGGCGCGGTCCATTTGACCGGCCCCGGGAGGACGTACTGCTGGGTATTGCTGTTGCCGTAAATACGCTCCGTCTCATAGCGGTCGCCCATGTGGCGCACGTCGACACGCCCCTGCATGTCCACATCGCCCGTCGTGCCGCTGTAGGTCATAACATCGGCGCTGACGATCATCGGATTCTCCGGGGAAATAGAAGCCCCCGCAGTCTCTCCGTTTTTCCCGTTTTTCCGCTCTGCTCTTCCGGCAGACTTTTCTTTTTCCGCTTTCTTGTCCGGTTTGGCGTGAGCCGCCTCTTTCCGCGTATCCGCCGCTTCCGGCGCGGTCTTCGTTTCCGCCGCTTTTTCCGCCTGGGCCGCCTCAGGACGCGCGGATTCCGCTCTTTCAGGAACAGCGGCTTTCACCGGCGCTTTCTTCGCAGCCGTCTCCGGCGCTTTTGCGTAGGGCATTTCCCCCGCTGCCGGACTGCCGCTCACCGTTTCCTGCCGGAGCGTTTCCGCGGGCAGACTTTCTGAAGCCGTTTCCGCAGGCCGCTCTTCCCGCTGAAATTTCTCTGCCGGGACAGAATCATTGTCCGCCGGAACACCGACCTCAATATACCGCATGCCTTCCGCGCCGCTCAGCACCCATGTCACCCGCTGCGGATCTTCCGCTGCCGAAGCCGACATCCAGCCGGACGCGCAGAGGAGCGCCGCGCATAAAAATACTCGTTCTCTTTTATTCATGGCTCACGATGACAACCGATGTGTCTCCTCCGGCAGATGCTTCATCCACTGCCTCCGCTTCACCGGAAACAGCCGTTTTCTCTACGTTTTCAGACATTTCCACCGTAACGTCCTTCTTCGCCAGAAGCGATTTCGGAGCGCCCGGCGCCTGCTTCATGCCCTTCGTCTCCACATCCTGCTGCGTCTGGATATAGAGCTCCGTACCGGCAGGCATTTCCACATTCTTTCCCTTCACGAAGAAGCCGCCCACAAGGCCGATCGGCCCCAGCGCAAGCGCGCCCACCGTGGAAGCGCCCACAGCCGCCGCTTCCATCTTCAGCTTATCCTGCGCCTCCGGGCCCAGTACGGTGGGGATCTCTTCATCATCGATAGAAAAGACCTGATTGAAGGAGATCTCCATTTCCCCGCTCCTGCCGAAGAACTTCGGACGGGATACTTTGGTAATGACACCGCTGCCCTGCGCGCCGCGGGGCAGAACGATCACATCGTCGGCCAGCACATCTTCCTGCACGGTAAAATGCACCTCATCGCCTTCTTCATTTGTTTTTGAGCTGACATCTTCATTCAGGGATATCTTGAAGACCGTATTGGCCGGGAGGATGACCGGCACAAGCTCAAAATGCGTATCCCCGTAGACCGCCCGTTCCAGCTCCGCCACGCGCGCTTCGATGGGGCCTGTCTTCGTCATGCCGAATACCGCCGATTCCAGTACGTCAAGACGCGGGCCGAGCGCATCCTGCTTAATCTCATCGGTGAGATAATATTCCAGCGTATTCACGCGGGTCGTGATGGATGCCTGCGAATCTTCCGATCCGCGCACCACATCGCGGTACAGAGCGGATACCCGCTCATTCAGTCCCTCCGAAGACGGCTTCCGTCCGTAGACTGCTTCGTCCATCGCGTCCACGCGCTCAATAAACGAGCCTGTCTGTACATCGCCGAAGATCACGCTGTCCAGCTTATCCGCCTTATCCGTCAGAGTCGTCGGCTCCGCGGCGGATACAGACGACGCCAGAATGACTGCCAGCCCGGCAGCAGCTATCCATTTCTTCATGAAATTCTCCTTATTCTCTTACACTTTCACATCGATCACAGCCGAGACGCCCACACCCTGGACGCGGCTGAAACTGAGAGGATTCTTGCTGTCCATGGGGATCAGCCCTTTGATGCGGAAAAGCTTGTCGTTCCAGCTGATCTCCAGCTGGCCCACCGCTTCCACCTTCTCCACCTGATCCGCGTCGCCGATTACCTGCGCCGCGCCGATATATCCGCTGTTCCCGATGCTCACGATCGGGACGACTTTCGTCGCATAATTCGTGCCCGCGCCTTCCTTCATCATGATGGAATTGATAGCGCTATTCAGCTGTTCCGAATACCGGTCCACCAGGTACCCGATGCCGCCTACCTTGACGACGCCGCCGAGGACGCTGCCCAGATCAAATGCCGATACAGACGATATGGCGCCCGCGCCGATCATTGCCGCTGCCAAAAAGGAAACGGCCGCTCTTTTCATATTCATATGATCTCCTCCTTTTCTGAATGAGACACTATGCCTATCATATTTTTCTTATATTATACGTTCCCCAAAACTTTTTTTCTACTTTCAAAAAATCCGCGCATCACCAGCGTCTTCCCGTCCGCCGCATTCGTCCCTCCGGCCGCCTGTCTGCGAAAAGCGTTCCGAAAACTCCGCGCAAATAAAAAATCCCGCCGCCTCCATAAAGAAGACTGCGGAAATCTTTCACTTTTCATACAAAGCGTTCAGCCGCCGGTAATAATACAGCGCCGTGTGGCCGAGCGTCAGATACATCAGGAGCTCTGAAAGCTCTTCCACCTGCTGATCGCGGATGGTGTGGCTGAACATGGAACCGTGATCGCCGAGCGTCGCCAGTGTAACGCAGACCGCAAGGAGCAGGATCTCCGGGAGCGGAAGAGGGATCTCTTTCAGCACGCGTTTCCAAGGCACATACCGGACGAATCCGTACAGGCAGAGCAGGAGGACCACGCCGACAGCCGCGTGGATCTCCGTATAATACGGCATTTTCGAGGACGCGATAATGATCGGTCCTGTTTCCGGGGAATATCCTTCCGTAAAAAAGACGCGCCCCCACGACAATTCCCTCGCCGTCAGAATGAAGAAAACGCCCGCCGACGGCAGCCACATCCGCCGCACCGCTGACGCCCCGTGTTTAAAGAAGAAAACGCACATCACCCCGAATGCCGCCAGAATAATGGCCTGCGCGTTTTCCACCGGTCCGTTCTCAAAACTTACCCATGGCGGCAATACGGCCGACAGCGGAAAAATCAGCGCCAGATAAATCATCAGCGCGGCGCGCGCTTTTTTCATTGCCGGATCCGTCGAACCACTCCTCATTGTCTTTCTCCCTTTAAATTTAAATTCTTATAAAATTTTGCCTTTATATTTCATAAACCAAGCGGAACGCTTTAAGTATATCCAACTTTATAATCAGCGGCAACGAAACATTGGCGAAATACTTTCTAACAAATTCATGCGCCTGTCTGCCCTGCATGCAGCAAAAAGGAGCCGAATATTCCGGCTCCTCTGCTTTACTTCTTATTTCCTGCGCCCCGTCTCCGATGATCCTCTTCGATGCGGCGTTTCCAGCCTGTCTCCAGCGGCTTCCCGCACCGGAGACAGGAGACCGCTTCGCTGATGACTTCATAATTCAGCGCCGTTCCCCGCTCATCGCAGCAGTAATTGACCGCGCGCTCTTTCGGCAGACCAAATCGTTCCGCTTCCGCCGCGGCGTCGATATTCGCGCCAAGGAAAATGAATTCCCAGCCGTATTTTTCTCTGACCCGGCGGATCATGCGCCGTACATCCTCCGCGCCGAAGAATCGGCTCGCGTTTTCTTCACCGTCTGTCGTAATGACACAGAGCGTACGCGCCGGCAGTTCCTCCGGCCGAGACCGGTCATAGATCATTTCCATGCGCCTCACCGTGCCGCCCACCGCATCATAAAGCGCCGTACATCCTCCGGTACGATACTCCTTCTCCGTCAGCGGCCGAACTTCCTCCAACGGTACGCGGTCATAAAGCACCTCCGCTTCATCACTGAAAAGGACCAGCGAGAAAAGCGCCTTCCCTGCCTCCTTCCGCTGCCGCTCCAGCAGCCCGTTGCAGCCGCCGACAGTATCTTTCTCCAACCCGTGCATGGAACCGCTCCTGTCCAGAATGCATACAATCTCCGTCAGATTTTCTTTCATTTCTTTTCCCTCCCGATAAAAAATGGGTGAAGTTTTTCTTCACCCAAAGTATATCCGGTCTCAGGATAAAAATGGTCGCCCGGGAAGCGACATTTACGGCCCGATCTGCTTCTCTCCGAAAGCAAAGAGCGCCTCGTTGATCTCGTATATATCATAGATTCCCCGGTTGATGAAATATTCCACGATGATATCAAATCTGCTGGCACTGGAAAACGCGAATCCGGCTCTTGCCAGAAATTCATCTGTTTCCTCTGGCGTAAGCTCCAGAGCGATCGCAAAGGCGAGCACCGTGTTTTTCGACGGGCGGTACGATCTGTCCGACCGGATCTTGGAAAAATGTTTTCGATCTATGTTTGCCTTCTTATAACATTCCACATCAGTCATGCCGCGCTCATCGATCTTTCGCAGCAGCATCTCCGAAAAAGTTTCCCCTCTGACCGCCAGCGCCTCTTCTATGGCGCGTTTCGAGAATTTCGCCGGCGCAGCGCTCTCCCGCGCCTCTTCCGAAGACAAAAGGCATTCCCTCATCCCGAAAATCGGCCGGTTTTCCAGGGCTTCTTCGATCTCAGCGAAAATCGGCTTTCTGATCTGAATAGCTGTTCGGTCAGAGACGGCCAGGTACACCATCATATCGCTCTTCCGCAGGAAAGCGCGGATCTCCCTGACCGCGATCTCCAACGCTTCCTCTTTCGGGAATCTATGGCCCCCGAAAGAGATCGGGGAAAAAGCAGCAGACTCACAGCCATGCTCCTCTGCAAGCATCAAAGCCGACCGATAGCAAGACGCCAATAATTTATGTTCCCCATGATCTCCGCCCCGCCATTGAGGAACTGCCGCATGGATCACATACCGATATGGCAAAGCATATCCTTCTATAAGCTTCGCCTCGCCCGGAGCGCATCCGTCTGCACTGCCCTTAAGGAGCGGATTCACCGCATTTACGAGTGCGTCTGCCCGTACTTTGGCAATATCATTCTTTATAAATTGAAAAGGCATACATACCTCCCCTGCAATTTTTATATTATTGTAGCAGATACGAAAAGGGATCCCCCGTCCTTATCCGGTTTCCATACTCACTCTTGCCTGTGCCCCTTTGCCAAATTCACCGCATGCCCGCCTGGAGCTTATGCCGGATTCTACTTTCCTCTCTGTACACATGAAACGTCTCCCACTGCGCGGAGTCTGCTTTATCCCCCGCAGAACCGCACAAAAAAAGAAAAGACTCACATCTCTGTGAGTCTTCTTCACTTCCTCCTGCTCCCCTTCCGCCAACCGGAAGTTCTCCTCTCTCACATAAATGAAAAAGGACATCCATTTCTGAATGTCCTTTCTCTCTTTATCAGCAGCTTCCTATCCTCCCAGGCCGCTTCCAGCCAAGTACT
>UQYL01000038.1 GCA_900545365.1 uncultured Dialister sp.
CGCTCGCTCAGACAGTCATTCCGTCCGGGCGCTCCGGGCCGCCAAATCCTGCCCCTGCGGGGCCGGGCTCCATTCCAACGGGCGGGGAGCTGCACCAGTGCTTGTCTGTGTCGTGAATTTTTCAAATGCACATCCCTAATGTTCACCTTTCTTTATCAGGCGGTGCGGATTCACACACATGGCAAAACGTTTCATGCATTGTGCGTGGACACGCGTGCCTCGCAAATTTTCCCGCGCAGCAGGTAAGAAAGTTTAAAGGAGGGGCGCGCATCCCCCCACCGCGCGCCCCTGCTTCCGGTCTGTGTGCTCGCCCCATATGCCCGCGAAAGTGCAGCGCCGCGTCTTCTGCGGTATGCATACTCCCGTCACTTGTGCGCATGATATCGGTCTGCTATACTGGAAAAAGCAGAAAAAGGGCAGATGAGCTGCGGTTTTTACTGCGGCAAAATAAATCGGGGGGGGTCGAAGACCTTCTCCGCACCTCCTCCCGTAACGATTTACGGGAGGTTTTTAGGATGACGAAAAAACAATGGAAGTTGGCGCTGCTTGCGGCTTTGATTTTAACTGGAGGCATGACGCTAAATGTACAAGGGGAAGAGATCATTATTGATAAGAATAAAACGGTGCCGAGTAATATAGATGTCGGACAGGGAAAGTATACTGCTTTCCCTCAGCACGACTTTTCCTCGGGTATATCTAATAATCGTTTAATCATCTCGGATAGTACATTTACGGACATTTCAATGATTTCTCAGGAATTAAAATCTAGCGAGGTCCCACGCAATAAAGATAATCAAATAAAAATATCTCATTCCAGTATTTCTGAAAATCTCATAGGGATTGAGGTTCATGCTGCAGGAACTGATACGTCAAATCTCAGCATGTACATTACGAATACGTCTATCAATGGAAATATAACCGGCGTTTCTACTTTGGCATATAATAATAGCGATGTTCAATTAAAAAATATTCGCGTGATACTGGATGGAAATACTAAGGCAGGAAGCGAAGAGAATCCGAGTCAGATTGTATTGGGATATATGGATCCATATGTATACGGTGTTTTCGGAACATATAAGATAGAGGATAGCTCCCTAACTTTGAAAGGAGAAACCGATGTTAGTCATGCGGATATATGGGCATATAAATTTCCAAATGGAGCACCATATGAATTTTTTCATTCCAACAACCGGTTGATCCTTGACGGTTGGAGCGGCAATGTAAGAAGTCTGCATAATTTTGACGCCATCCAGTTCCAGAATCTGAAATGGAATAACGACGGCGTAGTATTGAACATTACTGATGCAGCCGGCGGGGAGCTGACGAATACTTCGGTTCAGGTGGACAATCTTGTTCTGGAGGGCGGGACCTCCTTACAGGCCGGAGACAAGATGACCTTCATCCAGAGTAATCGGGATACGGGGCTTTCTCTGGATAAAGTGAATGTGACGGAAGACGACTCCTTCTCGCAGGGAGTTGCCACCGTGGGCGAACTGGAAATGAAACTGGAGGGAGAAACGAATAATCTCGTCGGGGAGATTAAAGGTGTAGGGCTCAATCCCCAGACAACGGTCATCGCGGAGAACCGCACCGCCGCGGCAGCTTTCCTGAATCAGGGGGCGGACATCGCCGCGGACAGCCTCGACCTGCTCGGCTCGGACTACAAATACGGCCTGCGCACCTTCGGGGCGGTCTACGGCAACCGCAGCACTTACGACGCGGCAGGCGATATGAAACTCAACGGATGGAGCGAAATCGTTGGCCTCGGCAACGTTCATAGGAAAGGAGACGGCGACCTCTCGTGGGGGGTCTTCTACGAGAACGGCACGGGCAATTACCGCACGTGGAACGAATTCAACAACGAAATGTTCCGCGGCGACGGAAACCTCCTCTACAACGGCGGCGGCGCGGCCCTGCGGTATAAACGGGACGACGGCTGGTACTACGAGGCGGGCGTTCGCGCGGGCACCCTCTCCGCTTCCATGGAGAACGCCGTGAAGGACGGAAACGGCAACAGCTACGGATTCGACAGCGACAGCACGTACTGGGGCGTGCACGCGGGCCTCGGCAAAGTCATCGAGACCGGCCGGGGCGAATGGAACGTGTACGGCAAATACTTCCACACCGACATCGACGGCGACTCCTTTACCATCGACGGAGACTGCTTCGAGTTTGACAGCCTCACCAGCGACCGCCTCCGCCTGGGCGCGCGGTACACCGCGGACAAGGCGAAACAGTGGAGCATGTACTATGGCCTCGCGTGGGAATACGAATTTTCCGGCGACAGCCATATGAAAGCCGGGCAGTGGGACGCGCCGGAGCAGAGCCTCGGCGGGAGCACGGGCATCCTCGAGATCGGCACCGTGTGGCAGCCGGACGACAGCCCGTGGCAGGCGAATATCAACCTGAAAGGCTACGCCGGCGAGCGGGAAGGCATGAGCGGGATGGTGCAGCTCGCGTACACCTTCTGAATCACAAAAGAAGACCCTCCGGGGTCTTTTTTGATAGGAGAAGTGCGCCGCATGGTTCGTCAGGCTGCGTCCGGGCAAAAGAAAAGGCTGTGAGTGTGAGGCTCACAGCTTTTTCTGTTGTCCGTTATGAATTTTTCAGCACGTTTCCGAGGCCGATGATGCGGCCGTTGTGTTCTTCCAGATAGACGCCCTGGATCTCCGGGGCGAATCCGGGGAAGCGGTTGATGCCTGCTTCGAGGGTGAGGAAGTAGCTCTGTGCCGTTTCGTTCCACACCTCTCCCGGCACGACGCAGAGGATGCCCGGCGGGTAGGGGAGCGCCCCTTCCAGGGCTACGCGGCCCCGGATCTCCGAGAGCGGCACGAGCTCGCACTCGTTGCGGATGAAAGCGTAGTGCGCTTCCTGCGGCGTCATGCGCGCTTCCGGGAAATAATCCCGCCGGAAAAGGCGCTTCTGGAGCGTCTTCACATCGTGCTCCCGGTAGAAATCGTGCATTTCCTGACAGAGCATGGCGATGGTGTGATTCTGGTAGCGGTCCCGGTTTGCCGTGTAGATGGAGGGGAGGACCTCCGAGAGGGGGCGGTCTTCCTGGACGGCCCGCTCGAAACGCACCAGATGGGAGACGAGATTTTCCAGCTTCGTCCGCGTCTCCGCCGGCGTGAGGAGGAAAAGAATGGAATTCAGGTCGCTCTTTTCCGGGATGATGCCGTTCTCCCGGAGATAGCTCGCCAGGATCGCCGCGGGGATGCCGAAGTCGTCGTATTCGCCGCTGGAGCGGTTGATGCCCGGCGTGGTGAGGAGGAGCTTGCACGGGTCTACGAAGTACTGATCCGGGCCGTACCCTTCAAAGAGATGCCACCGCTCTTCCGGGCGGAAGCGGAAGAACGACAGGTCATTGGCGATCTTTTCGGTGGGATAGGTCTCCCATTTCCTGCCGTATACGAGCTCCGGAATGAAGGGGCGGATGAGACGGCAGTGGCGGAGGATGGATTTCCGCGCCTCGATGGCGGTCTTCACGCAGTCCATCCAAAGCTTTCGTCCCGCGTCGCCTTCCTGCATGCGGGCGTTCACGTCGAGCGACGCGAAGAGCGGATAGAAGGGGCTCGTGGAGGCGTGCAGCATGTAGGAATTGTTGAAATGCTTGTGGTCGCAGTAGCGGCGCTGTCCCCGGATGTGGCTGTCCTTCTTGTGGATCTGGGAGGCCTGGGAGAAGCCCGCCTGCTGCTTGTGCACGGACTGGGTCACGATGATGCCCGGATCGTCGGGGCCGAGCTCGAGGAGGAGCGGGCTCGCGTCTTTCATCATGGGGATGAACTGCTCGTAGCCCACCCAGGCGGAGTCGAAGAAAATATAGTCGCAGAGCTTCCCGATACGGTCCACCACCTGGCGGGCGTTGTAGATGGTGCCGTCGTACGTGCCGAGCTGGATCACGGCGAGGCGGAAAGGACGGGGACGGGCGGCCCGCTCCGGATCGATATCGGCGGCGAGCTTCCGCAGGTACGCCTCGTCGAAGCAGTGATCGTCCACGCCGCCGATGAATCCGAAGGGATTCCGCGCCGTCTCGAGATACACCGCCCGCGCCCCCGCCAGGGTGAGCGCCCCCTGATGGACGGACTTGTGATTGTTCCGGTCGAAGAGCACCAGATCGCCCGGCGTGAGGAGCGCTCCCGTGACGACCTTGTTGGCTGTGGACGTGCCGTTCAGGACGAAGTAAGTCTTGTCCGCGTTGAAGACATGCGCCGCGTGCTGCTGCGCCGCGTAGGGATAGCCTTCGTGGATGAGAAGATCCCCCAGCTTCACGTCGGCGTTGCAGATATCGGCGCGGAAGAGATTCTCCCCGAAAAATTCATAAAAGAGGCGGCCCGCGGGATGGCGGCGGAAATACTGGCCGCCCTGGTGGCCGGGGCAGTCAAATTCGGAATTGCCTTCCTCCACGTAGGCCTTGAGAGCGCCGAAAAAAGGCGGCAGGAGATTCGTCTCATACGCGGCGGCGGCCGCCTCGATCTGGCGGCTGTAGAGATTCCTGTCGAAATGATCCGTATCCATGATGCGGTACACCGAGCCCGGCTCCACATCGGCGAAGAGCTCATCGTCCGTGCGGAGCAGGAAAACGGGGATACGGAAACAAGTAGCGTCGATGCGGCGGATGAGCGGCGCGTCTTCGCTGGTGATGACCGCGGCGGCCACGTCGGTGAAATCCGTCTCGTCCGGAGAAATCGTCTCGCGGACAGTGGTGAAGTACCGGGAAGCGGCGGCGGTGCAGGCGATCTTGAGAGCCATGAAAAATCTCCTTTCTGCTGCTGCGCGCAGCGGGAAACGGAAAAAAGCGGACTGCTTTTGCTGTCTGTATTATAGAAAAGAATCGTCCCGGGGAAAAGGAAAATTCTTTCCGGAAATCAGGCGCCGGAAAAGGAACGCCGGAAAATGAGCGGTGAAAAATGAGCGCCGGAAAACGCGGAGGCGGAGACCGCCGGGAAGAGCCGCCGCGGCGGGCCGCGGAAATTGACAACCCGTATCCCGTTTCATATAATATATGCGTATCGCTATCCGCAGGAAACGGGTAGTATTTTTACTATGAAATAAAAAGGAGCAGATCGGCATGGCGGAAATGCAGCAAACCTACGTGACCCAGGAATTCCTGGAAAAAATGAAAAAAGAACTGGACTACCTGAAATCCACGAAACGTCTGGAGGTAGCTCAGCGCCTGAAGGAAGCCATCGCACTGGGCGACCTTTCTGAAAACTCCGAATATGTAGACGCGAAAAATGAACAGGCTTTCACGGAAGGGAAGATCCTCGAACTGGAAGCGAAGATCCGCACCGCCGTCGTCATCGAGGCGGGGAAGAGCGACCGCGTGGGCATGATGTCCAGCGTGAAGATCAGAGACATCGCCGCGGACGAAGTGGAAGATGTGACCATCGTAGGCAGCTCGGAAGCCGATCCTTTTGACGGGAAGATCTCCAACGAGTCCCCCGTGGGCCGTGCGCTCCTCGGTGCGAAAGCCGGAGACGTGGTGGAAGTGGCCGCGCCGGCAGGCATTTTGAAATATGAGATCATTGAAGTCAGATAAAGGGGATATTATGGAAAATAAGAACGTACAGAAGCCCGCGGAAAAGCTGAATGACCAGATGCTGATCCGCCGGGAAAAGCTCCAGCAGATCCGCGACCTCGGCATTTCGCCCTTCGGTCAGCGCTTTGAATGGGATCATCACGCGGCGGATATCCGCGAAGCCGCGGCGGCGCTGGAAGCCAGCGAAGAGCATGTCCGCATGGCGGGCCGCATCATGATCATCCGCAGCCACGGGAAGACCGCGTTCTGCGTGCTCCGCGACCGGACGGGCGACATCCAGCTCTATTTCCGCAAGGACCAGCTGACGGAAACGGAATGGAAGCTCTTCAAGCTCCTCGACATCGGCGACATCGTCGGCCTCGAAGGAAACGTATTCACCACCCACACCGGCGAAGTGACGGTGCGCGTGCTGAATTTCACCATCCTCTCCAAATCTCTCCGCCCGCTGCCGGAAAAATGGCACGGCCTCACTGATAAGGAACAGCGCTACCGCCAGAGATACGTCGATCTCATCGTCAATCCCGATGTGAGAAAGACTTTCGAAAAGCGGGCGCAGGTCATCAATACGATCCGCCAGTGGCTGACGGAAAGAGGTTTCCTCGAAGTGGAGACTCCCATGCTGCAGGCGCTCTACGGCGGCGCGAACGCCCGCCCCTTCACGACGCATCTCAATGCCCTTGATATGCCCCTATACCTGCGCATCGCGCCGGAGCTCTATCTGAAGCGCCTCGTGGTGGGCGGATTCGAACGGGTCTTTGAAATGAACCGCAATTTCCGCAACGAAGGCATGGACAACCGGCACAACCCGGAATTTACGTCTCTTGAGACCTACCAGGCCTACGGTGATCTGGAAGACGTCATCAAAGAAACGGAAGATATCGTCGCGGCGTGCGCGGAAAAAGTCTGCGGCACGCTGAAGATCACCTACGCCGGCCAGGAGATCGACCTCACGCCGCCGTGGGACCGCATGACCATGGCGGAAGCGGTGAAGAAATACACCGGCGAAGATTTCGACGCCTGCAGGGATATCAAAGACGCCCGGGCCATCGCGGACCGGCTGAATGTGGAATACGGCGAATACGACGGCATCGGCAAGATCCTCGCGGAATGCTTCGACGCTTATGTGGAAGAACACCTGATCCAGCCGACCATCATTACCCGCTATCCCATCGAAGTGTCGCCTCTGGCCAAGCTCTGCGACGACGATCCGAATTTCACCGCCCGCTTTGAGGGCTACATCTTCGGACGCGAGCTGGCGAACGGCTTCTCCGAACTGAATGACCCCATTGACCAGCGGAAGCGCTTTGAACTGCAGCTGGAAGAACGGAAACACGGCGATGACGAAGCGCATCAGATGGATGAAGATTTCATCACCGCGCTGGAATACGGCCTCCCGCCGACAGGCGGCCTGGGCATCGGCATTGACCGCCTCGTCATGATCATGACCGGCGAGACGAATATCCGCGACGTGCTCCTCTTCCCGCTGATGAAGCCGGAAGCGACGGGCTCGGAAAATCAGGAAGCGGAAGAAAAGGCAGAAGAAAAAGAATAATCGATAAGAGGCCGCCGGAAGGCGGCCTTTTCGCACGGCAGGAGCGGTTTCCCCGCCGTGCTATAATGAATTAACGGAATTTCCGGCAGGAAGGAAGGAGGCGCCTATGGCTCCCATTGAAATGATCGCCCTCGATCTGGATGATACGCTGCTCCGTGACGATATCTCCATTTCCGATTATTCAAAAGAAGTGCTCGCGGAAGCACAGGCGAAAGGCGTGCGCATCGTCATCGCCACGGGGCGCATGTTCCAGGCGGCGCGGCCCTGGGGGATGGCGCTCGGTCTGGGCGACGTGCCCATGGTGGTCTACACGGGCTCCATGGTGGCCCGGTGCGAGTCGGGAGAGATCCTGGCGTATGAGCCGATGGAGCTCTCCCTCGCGCAGGAAATCCTCGACGTGGGCCGGGCGCACGGATGGTACATGCAGACCTACATCGGCGACGGGCTGTTCGTGCCGGAGCGCAATGAAAAGACGGAGGTCTATGAGCGGACCTGCGGCGTCCGGGCGGAAGTGCTGGGCGATGATTTCTGGACGCTCCGGGAAGCGCCGGTGAAGGTGCTCATCTATGAAGACGACCCGGCGGTCATGAAAGAGGCGGAAGCGGTTACGATCCCCCTCTTTGAGAAGCGCGCCGGCCATGTGCGGTCATCCCGCCATTTCCTAGAATGGAACCGGCTGGGCGCGTCCAAGGGACGGGCGCTGGAACGGCTCTGCCGGGAATGGGGCGTGCCTCTTGACCGGCTCATGACGGTGGGCAACGCGCAGAACGACGTATCCATGCTGCGGCTCACGCCGTGGTCTTTCGCGGTGGCAAACGCGGACGCGGCGGCAAAGGCGGCGGCAAAGTACGGGACGGCATCCAATAATGATGACGGCCCGGCAAAGGCGGTGGCAAAATATGTGCTCGGAAAATAATGCGGAGGGATTCCGCTTCGTCATCATCACCGGCATGTCCGGCGCGGGAAAGACGAGCCTCATGCAGAAACTGGAAGAAGTAGGGTATTACTGCGTGGACAATCTGCCGCCCATGCTGATCGCCCGTTTCGCCGACCTGTGCTGGCAGAGCGCTTCTAAGACGCGCCATGTAGCAGTGGTGACGGATATCCGCGGCGGCGCGGCGTTCTTTGAAGTGCTGCCGCAGGCCCTGGACGAACTGGCGGCGCGGGGCATTCCCCATGAGCTGGTCTTCCTGGAAGCGTCCGACGAGACGCTGGTGCGGCGCTACATGGAGACACGGCGGAAGCATCCCCTCTCCGGGGAAGGACGGCTCGCGGAGAGCATCGCCGAAGAGCGGCGCGTCCTGGCCCCGATCCGCGCGCTGGCGGACCTCATCATCGACACGACCGGCGTGAAGGCGTCCCGCCTCCTGGACATGCTGACCAGCCATTTCGGCATTTCCGACGAGAAGCGGAGCATGGACATCACCGTATTTTCCTTCGGATTCAAGTACGGCATCCCCATCGACGCGGACATGGTCATCGACGTGCGGTTTCTGCCGAATCCTTTTTATGAGAAAAAATACAAGTACTGGAGCGGCCGCGTGAAAGAAGTGGCGGCGTACATCGAACGCTCGCCCGTGACAGGGGAATTTCTGGGGAAGCTCTATGATTTCATGGACTTCATGACAGATCAGTTCAAAGCCTCCGGCAAGACGCAGCTCTCCATCGCCATCGGCTGCACCGGCGGCATGCACCGGTCGGTGTACGTCACGGAGAAGCTCGGCGCTCATCTGCGGCAGCGCCACGCCCACGTGAATATTGAGCACCGCGACCTGCACCGGAACCGGGTCGATCACGACATCGTGGAGGAAGAGTCATGAAACGCCTCGTGCGCTGGCTCTATCCGGGACTGCGGATCAAGCGGTGGATGCTCCTCTTCTCTGCGGGGCTGGTCACGCTCATTTTCGGAATGACGCTCATCCTGAACTACCAGTTCCTGAGCGTCATCGAAGAGAAGATATTCCTCTTTGCCTATCAGCTGACGGGGCAGTACAATTACGCCATCATCGCGCTGTGCGGCGTTGTGCCCGTCCTCATCGGGGCGGCGTGCATGCTCGTGGCAGTGCGGAAGCTGGCAAAACGCATCATCGCCCTTCTCGTGCCGGAAGAATCGGGCGTTTCCGAGCAGATCGTGAACCGGGTCATCCTGTCCCACGGGCCGAGAGTGGCGGCTGTCGGCGGCGGTCACGGCCTGTCCATGCTTCTCCGTGGACTGAAGACGAAAACGTCCAACCTCACCGCCGTGGTGACGGTCGCTGACGACGGCGGCTCTTCGGGACGGCTCCGTGAGGAAATGGGCATCATCGCGCCGGGCGACCTGCGGAACTGCCTCGTGGCGATGGCGGATAAGGAATCTCTGCTGGAAGAGACCTTCCAGTACCGTTTCGGCGGGAAAGGGGAGCTCGCCGGGCACAGCCTGGGCAATCTCTTCCTCGCCGCGCTGATCGAAGAATTCGGAAACGCGGAAAACGCCCTGAAAGCGGCGAGCCGCATCCTCAATGTGCGGGGGCAGGTCATCCCATCCACGACAGAAAAAGTGCGTCTCTCCGCGGTAATGTCCGACGGGGCGATCGTGGTGGGCGAGTCGGAGATCTCCGCCTATCCCGCGAAGA
>UQYL01000039.1 GCA_900545365.1 uncultured Dialister sp.
TTTCGGAAAAGAAGGAAAGTGCGCGACCTTGGAACTCATGCTCCTGAAATGGAAACAGTCGTATGTTTCGGACACGTACGGATTTGAGTTGTGGGTCCGCAAAATGGTAAGAAAAAAAACATTTCATCACAATGTGCGCCCGCATCCTCATGAAGAAAGTACACGAGGCTTCGGGATGTGGATCCGCACCGCACGGGAACTTCGTATTCTTGATAATGCGCCCCGCTCCCCCTTGCGGCACCGCGCCCGCCCCCGCGTTCCCTTTCCTCTCACAAAAAACAAAAAAGCGGCGAGCCCCGAAAAGACCCGCCGTTTTTTATTTTTTCTCTTCTTCGTCGATGCGTTCAATCCTGAACACATTGATGGTATCCACATCGGGACAGCAGAAGAGCGCCGTCCCTTTCGGCTGTCCGGGCTGGGGGATCTCCCCGCCGTAGCGGAGGATATCAATGTAGGGAAATGCCACATGCATCGCCATGGGACAGAGCCTGCCCCGCTCCGTGTCAAAATCCCAGCTGTCGCCCGGCCTGTGTCCCCGGTGGCAGGGACACGGCCCCTTCCTCTCCACCAGCGTGATCCGTATCTTCGGGCGTCTTCCCATCACCGCACCTCCTCCAGACAGGCTTCCAGGGGAATGCCCCGGAAGGTATCTCCGTTGTTCCGGTTCTTCTCAATGAGCGCCGCCACGGTATCCATCGCCGCCTGCACGGCGCTCTCCAGTTTCTCTCCGCCGAGGATATGGCCCAGCAGGACGGAAGAAAAGATATCCCCCGTGCCGGGGAAACGGACGGGGATCATAGAGAAGGGCAGGAAGAACCATTCTCCCCTCGCCGCGTCATACCCCGCCACGGCGTCCCGGCCCTCCACTTTCGCGCTCGTCACCACGACCGAGCCGGGCGTCACCGCGCGGAGCGCTTTGATGAGCGCTTTCATCTCTTCCCGGCTCAGGCCCTCCGCCCGGTACGGCACGCCCGCCAGAAGCGCCGCTTCCGTATAGTTCGGCACGATCAGATCGGCCCGGCCGACGAGACGGCGCATGTGCTCCACCGTCGATTCCGGCACGCCGTTGTAGAGACGGCCCTCGTCGCCCATGATAGGATCGGCGAAGATGAACGCGCCCCGCTCTTTCAGGCGTCCGCAGTACTCGGCGATGAGCGCCGACTGCGCTTCCGAGACGATGAAGCCCACCGCCGCGGCGTCGAAGGAGAATCCCAGCGCGTCCCACACGGCGATGGTCTCCCGCATGTACTCCGTCGTCTCCATGACGGCGAATTTCCCGTAGTCCAGCGTATTGGAAACGAGCGCCGTCGGCAGGCTGTACACGCGGTGACCGAGACGGGTCATCACGGGCATCATCGCCGCCAGCGCCACTTTGCCGTATCCCGGCAGATCATTGATAAGAAGCACGTCCTTTCCCATGGTATCTCCTTTCCCCTGTGCGAAAAAAGCCCGGATATCCGGGCTTCCCTTATACAGCGAAGAACCGCATGGCCGTGAGCGCCGCCGTCACGATGACGACCGCCGCGAATGCCGCGCCGTCCCTCGCCGTGTACATGAGCTGATGCATTTTCGTCCGGCCTTCGCCGCCGCGGTAGCACCGCGCTTCCATGGCCGTCGCCAGGTCGTCGGCGCGGCGGAACGCGGAGATGAAGAGCGGCACCAGGAGCGGCACCATGCTCTTGGCCCGCTGCCAGAGATTTCCCGTGGTGAAATCCGCGCCGCGGGAAGACTGGGCCTTCATGATGCGGTCCGTTTCTTCCAGGAGCGTCGGGATGAAGCGGAGCGCGATGGTCATCATCATGGCCAGCTCGTGCGCCGGCACGCCGATGCGGCGGAAGGGCATGAGGAGCGCCTCAATGCCGTCGGTAAGCACGATGGGGCTCGTAGTATAGGTGAGGAGCGAGGAAAAGGCGATGAGGTACACCAGGCGGAGCGTCATGAGCACGCCGTTCCGCAGGCCTTCTTCGCTGATGTAGAACCACCCCAGAGAAAATACAGGCGTCCCCGGCGTGGTGAGCACGTGGATGAGGAGCGTGAAGATGAGGATGATCCACAGGGGCTTCACCGCTTTGACCACCATCTTCAGGGGCACGCCGGACACGGCGATGGAGAGGCCGATGAAGGCCGTCACGAGAAGGTACGACCAGAGGGAGCCCGCCAGGAAAATGGCGACGATGAAGGTCATGGTGCAGAGGATCTTCGCGCGCGGATCCATCCGGTGCAGGAAGGAGTCGCCCGGATAGTACTGTCCGAGGGTGATGTCTGTCAGCATGCGGCTCCCCCCTTTCTCTTTTTCTTCGTCCCGCTGAGCGTCTTATAGAGCGCCTCCGCCGCTTCTTCCGATTCGGTCGCTCTTTCCGGCACGGGGATGCCCCGTTCTTTCAGGTAGAGCAGGGTCTTCGTAAGCGGAGGCACGTCCGCGCCCGCCGCGGTCAGTTCTTCCCTGTGGTGCAGGAAGATGTCCATGGGATCGCCGTCGAGCACGCACCGGCCGTGATCCATCACGAGGAGCCGCGTGGCGAGCTTAGCGATATCGTCCATATTATGGGATACGAGGATGACGGAGAACGCCCCGTCTTCATACCACTGCCGGATCTGGCTGAAGATCTCCCGCCGCCCGATGGGATCAAGCCCCGCCGACGGTTCGTCGAGGATGAGGAAATCCGGCTTCATGGCGAGCACCCCGGCGATGGCGACGCGCCGCATCTGGCCGCCGGAGAGGCGGAAAGGCGAGCGCTGCGCGTAGGTATCGTAATCGAGGCCGACGAAGCGCATCGCTTCTTTCACCCGCGCCGCCGTGGTCTCTTCATCGCAGCCCAGATTCCGGGGACCGAAGGCGATATCCTTCTCGATGGTTTCTTCGAAGAGCTGCTGTTCCGGATATTGGAAGACCATGCCCACGGTGTGGCGCTTCGCCAGCGCCTCCTTCGTCTTCCCCGCGAGATCCACGCCGTCCACGAGGACACGGCCCTTCGTCGGATGGATGAGCCCGTTCAGGTGCTGGATCAGCGTGGATTTCCCGCTGCCTGTGTGGCCGATGATGCCCACAAATTCTCCTTTTTCGATGGTGAGATCCACATTTTCAAGGGCGGTCTTTTCATAGGGCGTCCCGCCGCCGTAGGTATAGGTTATATTTTCGACACGAATGGACATAATGCGTCTCCCAGTTCTTCATCGGTCATGCAGTCCTCCCGGACGGCAAGCCCCTTCTTATGGAGCAGATGCGCCAGCTCGGCGGGCACAGGCACATCCAGCCCGATGGCGCGGAGCTTCTCCGGCTGCGAGAAGATCTCCCGCGGCGTCCCGTCCATGACGAGGCGGCCTTTATGGATGACCAGCACCCGGTCCGCCGTGACGGCTTCTTCCATGAAATGCGTGATGAGCACCACGGAAATGCCTTCCTTTTCATTCAGCTCATGCACCGTGTCCATGACTTCCTTCCGGCCCTGCGGGTCGAGCATGGCCGTCGGCTCATCGAGGATGATGCAGTCCGGCTTCATGGCCAGCACCCCGGCGATGGCGATGCGCTGTTTCTGCCCGCCGGAGAGCATGGCCGGGGAATGATGGCGGTACTGCGTCATGCCCACCTTGGCGAGCGCCTCGTCCACGCGGCAGAGGATCTCCTCCCGGGGCACGCCGATATTCTCCGGGCCGAAGGCCACTTCTTCTTCTACGACGGCGGCAACGAGCTGGTTGTCCGGATTCTGGAAGACCATGCCCACCTTCTGGCGGATGGGCCAGATATTGTCCATATCATTTACGGACATGCCCTCCACGAGGATATCCCCTTCCGTGGGGAGAATGAGCGCATTCAGATGGCGGGCGAGCGTCGATTTCCCGCTGCCGTTCGTGCCGATGACGGCGGTAAATTCGCCTTTCCGTATCTTGCAGGATACGTCGCAGAGCGCCGTGAATTTCTCCCCCTCTTCCGTCTCGTAGGAATGGGTGAGATGACGGACGTCAAACATTACTGGATCCATAAATTCCTTTCTTCGGGATGTACCGGACGAGCCTGGTGCTCCCCTGCCGAAGCGGCAGAAAACGCGCCCCTGTATGAAAAAGGGGCATTCTTGCGCCTTATTATACCATGAATGGCCGGATTGAGAAGGCTCCTTTTACGTTCCCAGCTTCCGCCGGAGAAAGTCCCTGATCTCTTCCCGCGCTTCTTCCGCTTTCTCTCCGTCCGTGACGATGGGGAAATCATGAGGCATTTCCGGATAGACGGAGAGCGTCACCGCCGCGCCGTCTTCCGACGCCTCCGCGGCAAGCGTCAGGCTGTCCGAAAGGAGCATGTCCCGGCTGCCCGTCTGGATCAGCATGGGCGGGAGCCCGGAGAGATCGGCATAGGCCGGAGAGAGGCGGGGATCTCGGAGATCACGGCCCGCCGCGTAGGAAGGGCGCGCCACTTCCGCCTGCATGTCCGGAAGCGCGGCGAGCGTGGCGTCCCTCTCCGCGTTATACCGGCGCGACGGCCCGCCGCTGTCCATCGCCGTCCACGGGGAAATGAGCACCAGCGCCGCAGGCTGCGGCTTTCCTTCCTCTTTCAGCCGCAGCGCCAGAGCGAGCGCCAGATTGCCTCCTGCCGAATCGCCGATGACGATCACATTTCCCGGCTTCTCTCCGCGGCGGAGCATCTCCTCATAGACCCGCTCCGCGTCGTCCAGCGCCGCCGGATACACATGCTCCGGCGCCGTGCGGTAGTCCGGCGTGTACACCCGCTTCGCCTCGGCGAGCGCCGCGTAATCATCGGCAAGGCCCCGGTAAAAATCATTGAGCCCCGCCGTATAGCCGCCGCCGTGCAGATGGAGCACCGCCCGCTCTTTTCCCGACGGAGCGGTGTAGACCTCCGCCGCGCCCCGTCCGCAAATGCCGCACGCCGCTTCCCCGCAGACCGCCGTCTCCGCGGAAACCGCGGCCGCAGGCTGCGGAGGCGCCAGAAACAGCGCCGCCGCGAGACACAGCCCCGCCATCCATGTTTTCTTCCTCATCTCTATCGCTCCTTTCCGAATTCGCGCCCAGTATAGCACGAAAAGCGGAAGCAGGAGAAGTCCGGCTCATGAAAAAAGGACGCCCAGAGACGTCCTTCCCGAAAAATTCACAGGCCCGCGCGGAAAATTCCGCCATCCGTTCCTGACAAGGCCCCTTTTATGAAACGCTCTCCTGTTCTCCGAAATTCCCTGTCAGGCCTCCTCTCCGCCGCTCATGCGGCTTTCCACAAAATCCCGGATCTGCCGGAAAGAATCGACGCTTTCCTGCAGCTCCGGCAGCACCAGCGCGAAATCATGGGGCATGCCCTGATAGACCGAGACCGTCACCGGCACATCGCAGTCCGCCGCCCGTTCCGCCAGAGCCAGACTCTCGTCGAGGAAGAGCTCATGGCCGCCGGTCTGAATCAGCATGGGCGGCAGGCCCGCGAGATCCGCATAGAGCGGGGAGAGACGGGGATCTTTCACATCCAGCGCCCCGCCGTAGGACGGCGAGACGACGCTGCCGTAGATCGGCGACAGCGCGAGCACCGGGTCGACGGGGATATTCTCGCTGCGTGACGGCAGATCATTGGCCAGCGTGGCCCACGGAGAGATCAGAATCAGAGCGCCCGGCTGAGGTTTTCCTTCCTTTTTCAGGCGGAGCGCCAGGGCGAGCGCCAGATTGCCGCCTGCCGAATCGCCGATGACGATCACATTTTCCGGCTTCGTCCCGTCTGCCAGAATATCCTGATACACCGCTTCCACGTCGTCCAGCGCCGCCGGATAGGTATGCTCCGGCGCGACGCGGTAATCCGCCAGGATCACCTGCGAAGCATCCGCCAGCACGGCCTGGCGCACGGCGAGCATCCGGTGCCCATCGGTGAGCGGCGCCACATAGCCGCCGCCGTGGAGCTGGAGCACCACCCGTCCCTTCTTTCCGTCAGGATTCACAAGCCGCTCCGCCGCGGCACCGTTCACGGAATACCGCTCCCACGTCCAGCCGTCGGGCTGAGCAAAAGCCGCCGGTCTCGGCCCTCCTTCCCGCGGATGGAAAAAGGCTTCCATTTTTTCATTCATATAGGTCTGCCGGGTCTGCATGTCCATCCGGATGCCCGCCGAGGGAAGCGTCCATGCCTCCGCCGCCGAGACCGGCAGGACGGCGGAAGGGGCCCACGCGAGACCCGCCGCCAGCAAGGCCGCCATGACTTTCCTCTTAATTTTTCTTCTCTCCTGTCCCTCTTTGCGGCCCCATGCAGGCCGGGATCTGTTTTCACATCCGCCGTCTCCGTCATTATGCCGTTCCCCTTCCGGCACTGCCGCTTTTATTCTTCGTTCTTTCATTGAGCTCCTTCCTTTCTCCTTTTTGCATTCCTTAACTGACATTCTGTCAATTTCAGAATATCATTAGAGCCGACTTCAATGTCAATGGGGGAAAGAGAAACGGTCAGGACTGCCGCTCTTTTTCCGCTCTCGCTCCGGCCATTCTCCGGGCTTTCCTCCGGCGGAAAAAGCAGTGGAGGCACAGATCGCGGAACTGCAGCGCTCCCTCGCCGTGATCGATCATAAGTGCCGCTGCTGCCGGGAAGCAGACGCTCTACGCGGAAAAATTCCGCCACATGGCGTCGCAAAAATAAATACAAAAAGAAAATCCTGCGTTCCTCAGCGGACGCAGGTCTTTTTTCAAAAGGGCGCAAAAAAACCGGATGATCTCATCCGGTCATTTTTATTGGTGGAGATAAGCGGGATCGAACCGCTGACCTTCTGAATGCCATTCAGACGCTCTCCCAGCTGAGCTATACCCCCGTGGAATATTTACAGAATACCAGAATCCGCGCGTTCTGTCAAACCGCTCAGATCCAGCCGAAGCGGCGGCACGCTTTCCAGATGCCGTCTTCATCGGCGCGGGCGGTGACGTATTTCGCCCTTTCCTTGAGCGCCGGTTTCGCATTCCCCATGGCGATGCTCATCCATTCGGGGCGGAACATGGAGCGGTCGTTCATGCCGTCGCCGAAGACCACGATCTGGTCGTCATGAAGGCCGAATTTGTCCATCACGTAGCGGATGCCTTTTTCTTTCGCCGTCGGCTCGAGGAGGAGCGTATCCATGGTGAGCCACACGTGGGGCAGACCGCAGAGGTCAATCTCCTTTTCTTTCCCGTACTCGCAGGCGATGAATATCTTGTGGATGGTCTCCGCATCGCGCCAGTCGAAGGCCGGATCGATTCTGGTCTCGTAATACCGGTCCTTCACCGCTTCCAGGTAGCGGGGCGTCTTCGTGATGCGGAGCCGCCGGTTGTACACCGCCGCCGCCCAGGGATGGGCTTCTTCATCGACGGTCTCAAAAAATTCCGCGCACCGGTCGAGGGGCAGCCCGTTGTGGTACTGGATCCCGCCGTCGATGGTGACGCACTCCCCGCCGTCGGACACCGCCGAGGAGAGTCCCAGCGACTGCGCCACGGCAAAGGCATCCGCCTGGATGCGCCCCGTGGCGAGGGCGACGAAATGCCCGTTCTTCTGCAGAAGGCGGAGCGCTTCCCGGGTGCTCTCCGGCACATCCTGCGTGAGCGGCTGGGTGAGCGTGCCGTCTATATCAAAAAAGAAATAACGTTTCACAGGCGTCTCCTTTCATTTCAAACCGTTTTTATCTTACTGGAAAAGCGGCGCGCCGCGCAAGGGCGGAAGGAAAGATTCCACGCAAAAAGCCGCCCCTGTCAGAGCGGCTCTTCTGTCAGATGAAATTTCTCACCAGCGTCATCATGTCCGCGATGGTGCGGGGCTCCGCGGCATGGGCGGAGTAGGCGTATCCGTCCCGGCTCCAGGTCGCGAGGCTCATGCGGTTGCCGCTGCCTCTCATGCGCACATTGACGCCGTCTACGCGGATGGTCTTCACCGTTTTGTAGGCGCTGTAGTCCCCGCTGATGTCGCCGGAGCCCTTCCCTTTGCGCAGGCGGAGCGCCTCTTCTCCGTTTTCCCTGTAAATGATCTCCATCATGTCGCCGGGGATCGCCCGGTACACGATATCGTCATAGGGCTCATCGGGAAGCGCCGCGTCAAAGCCCGCGCCCGCTTCGGCTTCTTCCAGGGATGCGTAATCCGTGAAGGGATTGGCCGCTGCCGTCTCCGCCGCCGGAACTTCTTCCGTCTCTGCCGCCGTTTCCTCCGGAACCGTGTTTTCCGCAGCCGGTCCCTCCGCCGGGGCTTCCGTTTCGGGGGCCGGAGCTTCCGCTTCGGGAGCCGCCGCCTCAGGAGCGGGCGCTTCCGCCGGAGCCGTTTCCCCGCTCCGGCCTACCTGTGTCCAGCCTTCCGCGCGGAGCGACTCTCCTTCGCCCACGAGCGGCACGAAGAGTTCCGCCGGGGCATAGGTCACGCCGCCCGCCATGTAGGGCGCCGCGTGAAGCGCCACCGTCTCTTCTTCCGTTTTTCCGTCCGCGCCGGTGCGGGTCACGGAGACCGCCGCTTCTCCGATGGTAACGGACGCCTTCACGCCGTCTTTTTCAAGGACCGTCGTCCCGTTATCCCAGGTCACCGTGTAGCCGAGCGCTTCCGCCGCCGTGCGGAGCGGGAGCATCAGGCCGCCTTCGACGGCGATCGCTTCGCCGCCGTTCACCCGAAGCGTATAGGCATTCTCCGCGCCTGCCGCGGCGGGAACCGCCAGTACCGCTGCCAGAAGCAGCGCTGTCATCGTTCTTTTCATCATGATCTCCTTTCCGCCCTTCCGGGCGATGCCGTTTTTTGTATCATAGCCTCCCCCGGCCCGCGCCGCAAGGGCAAAAGAAAAAGGAAACGACAGTCCGCCGTTTCCATGCGGGGCATCACCCCAAAAGAGAATGAGAGAATCTGTGCGTCGGGCTTTCCCTGTGCCCCGGCGCGCATAAAAGAGAGAAAATGGGGGAAGAAAAACTTCCTGTATGGAAATCCCCTGCGGGGATATGAAAGCATGCTCTGGAAAGAACCGGTCTTTCCATGAGTTCGAGCATGGAGAATGGTGTTTCCCTTGCACCATCCTCCGGGCATTCCTGCCTGAGGTTCCTCAACAACAGGCAGGAGGCATATTTTAAATCAATTAAAATAAATCACTGAAAAAGCCTGCACCGGGATGCAGGCTCATCGAAATCATTACGATATGCCACCATCCCCATCGCTCGTAGGTCTGCGGTGTATCCGACAGGCAGTTCTCCTGACTCTGCTTCTCCGCATCTCCTGCCTTCCCGATCGCTCAGTGGCGCATTGGGAGACGCTCCGCATTACAGTGGCGGGACCGTGCCGGTCTTTCACCGGTCTTCCCTATTAAGCCCTCGCGGGCACCTGTTCCTTATTTAATTATGCATTAATTGTAGCATTCCCGCCGTTCTCTGTCAATGCGGGAAAGAAAAAAGCCGGCGTCTGTGTCCGCCGGTCTTTTCATCATTTCCTTATTTTTTCCATGACAGCTCCCATGTGCGGGACTTTATCAGGCTGTCTGCCAGCGCCCCTATCGTCTGCCCATTCAGCAGGGCCGGGCAGAACGCCGCCAGCTCTTCCGCCGTACGAAGCGCCTTTTCTTTTGCCGCCGGTGCGGGAAGGCGGAAAGTCAGCCCGTCCGCGGTCAGCGCCGCCGGGACGGCTCCGCAGGTCTCCGACCAGCGCGCGGCGGCTGCCATGAGAGAAGCCGTATCCGGCGCG
>UQYL01000040.1 GCA_900545365.1 uncultured Dialister sp.
GGCCAGCGGCAGCGCCTCGCCCTGGCCTGCTCCATCCTCCATGAGCCGGAGCTCCTCATTCTCGACGAGCCCACCTCCGCCGTTGATCCCACGTCGCGGCGCTTCTTCTGGAACCTCCTCGCCGGCCTCGTTTCCGGCGGCAGGACCACTGTCCTTGTGACCACCCATTTCATGGACGAAGCGGAACACTGCGACATCGTAGGATTCCTCCAGCAGGGGAAACTCATTGCCGAAGGCTCGCCGCGGGCGCTCAAAGAAGGCCTCCCCGGCACGCTCTGGTCGCTCCGCTTCCCCACGCCGGAAGAAGCGGCGGCCGCCCTGGCCGCATCCGGCGCGCCGGTCATCGAATCGTACACCTTCGGCCGCCAGTTCCGGGCTCTCTTCCCGAAAGGCTTCACCCCGCCGGACGCGCTCCGCCCCCGCCCGGAAGAGCTTACCATGGAAGACGTCTTCATTTATTACGACAAAAAACAGGGAGGTGCGCCATGATCCGTTTCCTCGCCGTCCTCAGGAAAGAAATCATCCAGATGCGCCGCGACCCGGTGACGCTCATCATCATGTTCCTCATGCCTCTCGTGCAGCTCCTCGTCTTCGGATTCGCCATCCACACCGACATCAAGCACCAATCCGCTGCCGTCTTCGACCAGTCCCTCACGGAAGAGAGCCGGGATCTCCTGGCGGGATTCACGGCGAGCGAATACTTCGACATCAATTACACGGCGCGGAGCTTCGAAGAAGTGAATGAGCTCATCGACGAAGGCCGGGCCAAAGCAGGCATCATCATTCCGCCGGACTTGGCGGAAAATCTGAAACACCTCCGCCCCACGCCCATCCAGGTCATCGTGGACGCTTCAGACTCCACCGCCTCCACTTCGGCCATCGCCGCGGCGCAGGGCATCGGCCAGCGGAAATCGGCGGAAGCGCTCCTCGCCGCTCACCCGGAGCTCTCCCCGCAGGCCCTGTCCCTCTATGACATGCGCATCCGCGCGTGGTACAACCGGGACGCCGTCACCGCCTGGTACATGCTCCCCGGCATCATGGGCATCATCCTCACCATGACCATGGTCATGATCACCTCCATGGCCATCGTCCGCGAAAGGGAGCGGGGCACCCTCGAGCAGCTCCTCGTGACGCCCCTCCGCCCGTGGGAGCTCCTCCTCGGCAAGATCACGCCGTATATCTTCGTCGGCTACGCCCAGCTCACCGTGTCCCTCCTGGTGGGGCTCGCCGTCTTCGGCATCCCCGTCCGGGGCAGCCTCTCCCTTCTCTACATCCTCACCACGCTCTACATCACCGCCTCCCTCACGCTGGGCATCCTCATCTCCACCGCAGCAAAAAACCAAATGCAGGCCATGATGATGTCCTTCCTCGTCTTTCTGCCGAGCATCCTCCTCTCCGGATTCATCTTCCCCCGGGAATCCATGCCCCTTTTCTTCCGCGGCCTCTCCGCGGTCTTCCCCATGACCTACTATGTGGAGATCATCCGGGGCATCCTCCTCAAGGGGAACGGTCTTTCCGCCCTCTGGACGCAGGCGGCGGCGCTCCTCCTCTTCATCGCCTTCACCTTCGGCGGGGCGGTAAAAAAATTCTCCCGCACCATGAACTGACTGCCGAAAAAACCGCCGGGCCTCCGGCGGTTTTTTCTTTGTTTATGATTTGCTCCAGGAAACTTTCAAATTCCGCCATATCATCAAAGGCAGCGGGAAAAAGGTCCCGCGATTTACCGTCCGCAGAAATATACGCTATAATAGAAAAAGCATTTGGAAAGGAGCAAGGAATGATCTCCATCGTCACCCCCGTTTACAATGAAGAAGACAATGTGGCCTACTTCCATGATGAAGTGACGCGCGTCATGAAAGGGCTCGCCATGGACTACGAGATCCTCTACATCAACGACGGCTCCGCCGACAGCACGGAAGAAAAACTCGCCGCCATCGCCGCGGCGGATCCCCATGTGCGGGCTGTCACCTTCGCGAGAAATTTCGGCCACCAGATCGCCATCACCTGCGGCATGGATCTGGCTGAAGGCGACGCGGTCATCACGATGGACGGCGATCTCCAGCATCCGCCGGCGCTCATTCCGACGCTCATCGAAAAATGGCAGGAAGGATTCGACGTGGTGCAGACCATCCGCACCGCCACGGAAGACGCGGGCTTCGTGAAGCGCCTCACTTCGAGCGGCTATTACGCGCTCATCAATGCCATCTCCGACAGCCCCGTCCGTCCGGGGGGCTCCGATTTCCGCCTCATGAGCCGGCAGGCGCTCCTCACATTCCGCCGCTTCCGCGAGCACAGCCGCTTCATCCGGGGCATCGTGGGCAATCTGGGCTACCGCCAGACGACGGTGGAATTTGTCGCGCCGCCGCGGCACGCGGGAAAATCGAAATTTTCCATGAAGAAAATGCTCCACCTCGCCATGGACGGCATCCTCACCAATTCCACGGCGCCGCTCCGCTTCATCTTCTACGCGGGGCTCCTGTCATCGGCGGGCAGCTTCTTTCTCATCCTCTATGTACTGGGCTGCTGGCTGGCGGACGCCACCGTTCCCGGATGGGCCACCATGACCATCCTGCTCTCCTTCTTCGGGAGCCTCCAGCTCATGAGCCTGGGCATCGCCGGGGAATACATCAGCCGCATTTTTAAAGAAACACAGAACCGGCCCCTCTACTGGGTCGCCGCGGACACCGCCCGCGCCCCGCAGGACTGCGGGCAGAAGAAATAACCGCCAGAGGAAGCACCGCGCTTCCGGAAGGGAGAATCATGGCCAATCACGATTTTTTTGACAGCGAACTGTTTCAGGAATTGGTGAGCGACCTTCACGAAGAAGCCCGCTTCACCGCCACATACCGCGTGGAAGCGGAAGATTTTACGGAAGCGAAAGAAAGGGCGAAAGAGATCGCCTACGAGCAGACCGTGGAATGCCCGCAGGAGCTCATCGCCGGGACATGGATCGAGAGCCGCGTGATCGGCCATGTCGAAGACATTAAAAAAGCGGCTCCCGGCGTGTGGTACGTATACATCTCCTACCTGCCGGAAGCGGTGGAGAGCGACTTCACGGAACTTCTGAACATGCTCTTCGGAAATATCAGCCTCCTGCCGGGCATCCGCCTCATGTCCTTCGATCTGCCGGAAGCCTTCCTCAGCACATTCAACGGGCCGAAGCTCGGCCAAGGCGGCATCCGCGAGCTCTGCGGCGTGGAGAGCGGCCCCATCCTCATGTCCGCCGTGAAGCCCCTCGGCAGGAGCTCGGAAGAACTGGCCTCCATGGTGAGCGCCTTCGCGCTGGGCGGCTGCCCCATCATCAAGGACGACCACAGCCTCTTCGACCAGAAATGGGCGCCCTTCGAAGAAAGGGTGCGTCTCTGCGCGGACGCCTGCGCAGAAGCAAATGAAAAGACCGGCGGCAGCTCCATTTTCGTCGCCAACTGCACCGGCGACGGCCTCGCCTTCCTCGACCGGGCCTACAAAGCGCAGGAACTCGGCGCGGGCGGCATCATGGCCGCCCCGGGTCTCCTCGGCTTCAGCCTCATCAAGCAGCTCGCCGACGCGCCTGACTTTCAGCTGCCCATCTTCCTGCACCCGTGCTTCACCGGGAGCATCACCATGCACGAAGACAGCGGCATCTCCCCCTTCTGCTGGTACGGCCAGATCTGCCGCCTCGCCGGGGCGGACGCGGTCATCTTCACCAGCTTCGGCGGCCGCTTCACCCACTCCGAGCAGGACTGCGCCCTCATCGCGGAGAGCCTCAATCTTCCCATGGGCCAGCTCCGGTCTCCCTTCCCCGTGCCGAGCGGCGGCATGAAGCGCCAGCTCTTCCGCCGCATGCGCCGCGTCTACGGCGACGGCACCATCTTCCTCGTGGGCGGCGCGCTCCAGACAGAAGGCCCGGATCTCACGGAAAATACGAAAATTTTCCTCCAGAGCCTCCGGGAAGCGTAATGAATCACAACAAAGAGAGTTCCTCAAAAGGAGCTCTCTTCTTTTTTACTTTTACGGCGCTCAACGGCGAGCCTTGAAGCACTTGCGCTTCACAAAAAAGATTTTGCCGGAATGATATAATCTTTTTAGTATGAACAGGACGCCGTGCAGGCGCCGTAAAAAGGAGAAAACATCATGGCGAATAAACTGGAACTGACGTGGTACGGGAAGGATACGCCCATCCGGGTGGAGCCGAGACTGCTTATCGAAAACGCAGCACTTTCCAACACTGTCACACCCCCCCCAGAGATGGAAAACATGCTCATCCACGGGGACAATCTGCTCGCCCTCAAAGCGCTGGAGGCGAAGTACACCGGAAAGGTGAAGTGCATCTATATCGATCCGCCGTACAATACGGGAAATGCTTTTGAAAAATACGATGATAATTTAGAACATAGCACTTGGTTAAGTTTAATGAATTGTCGTTTCCATAACCTCTATACCTTACTCCGCAAGGATGGATTTTTATTTGTCAACTTAGATGAGCAGGAACATGCCTATTGTAAAGTTATATTGGATGAAATTTTTGGAAGAACCAATTTCATTGGGGATATTATCTGGAAAAAGCGTAAAGGTGGTGGAAACGATTCACGTTATCTTGCTTTAGATCATGATTATATACTTGTATATGCCAAAGATGCTTCTAAAGAAATTCACCCAATTGCATGGAGAACTGCACAATCAGAAACATACTTAAAGCGTTATAAAGGAATTGAACCAGATGGACGTCGCTATTACTGGGACACCGTAGCTCGCAATGGATTACAAAACCCAATCCCCATCTCTATTTCCTGTCCAGATGGCAGTATTCTGTCTATCAATTCGCAAATTAGTCAAGCAAGCATCAATGAAGGCTTATTAGATGGTACTGTTAGATTAACTAAAACAAAAAATGGATGGACTCTTCATCACAAAGTCTATATGGGCCGGGGACAAGTCCAACGATCTATTATGGATGATGTTGGAACTAATAAAACTGCCGGTGATGAAATGAGATATCTTTTTGGAGATAACAAAGCTTTCCCTTATCCTAAACCTGAAGAATTAATTTCTCGCATTTTAGAACTATCTACACAGCCCGGCGACCTCGTGCTCGATTCGTTCCTCGGCTCCGGCACCACCGCCGCGGTGGCCCACAAGATGGGGCGGCGCTATATCGGCATCGAGATGGGAGACCACGCCTATACGCACTGCAAGGTCCGTCTGGACAAGGTGATTTCCGGCGAAGACCAGGGCGGCATCTCAAAGGCACAGCACTGGCAGGGCGGCGGCGGATACCGATTCTATGAGCTGGCTCCGACGCTCATCAATCGGGACGCCTTCGGCGAAGCGGTCATCAATCCCACCTACGACGCGGACATGCTGGCGGCGGCGGTGGCGCTCCACGAAGGTTTCCGCTATCAGCCGGACGGCACCCTTTTCTGGAAGCAGTCCGTGGGCAGCGAGGGGAGCTATCTCTTCGTCACCACACGCCATGTGACAGCTGCCTATCTTGCCTCCATCCAGAGCTCCATGAAGGAGGACGAATATCTCATCATCGCCTGCCGCTCTTTCGACGCCGGGCTGGATAAAGCCAGCAGCCGGATCACCATCAAGAAGATCCCTCAAATGCTGCTCAGCCGCTGCGAGTTCGGACGGACGGATTACAACCTGCATATCGTCCATCCCCCGGTCTATGCGGACGAGGAGGACTGCGATGAATAAGCATTTCCCTCAGTACACCACGGACTATATCAGCGGCGTCATGTCGCTCCGCACGCCCCAGAAGGATTCTCTCAAAATTCTGGAGGACATCGTCTCCGCAGTCCCTCTCCGCAAAGGGATGAATCTCAAGGCGGCGCTGAGCGCAGTTCATACGCTCTGCCCCACATGCACGGATTTTGAGCGGGATTTTCTGTCTCTCACCTTTGCGCTGGCCACGGGCGTGGGCAAGACACGCCTCATGGGCGCCTTCATCGCGTACCTGTACACGCAGCACGGCATCCGCAATTTCTTCGTCGTCGCTCCCAATACGACGATTTACGAGAAGCTGAAGAGCGACCTCAGCGACAGCACCAGCGAGAAGTATGTCTTCCGCGGACTGGGCTGCTTCAGTAAGCCTCCGGAAATCTTTACGGGCGACGATTATAAGAACCGGCAGATGCCGTCTCTCTTCACATCGGATATCCGCCTCTTCATCTACAATATTGACAAGTTCAATAAAGAAGGGGCCAATATGAGGAAGATCAACGAGATGCTGGGCGACTCGTTCTATCAGTATCTGGCCCATCTGCCCGACCTCGTCCTCATCATGGACGAATCTCATCACTACCGCGCGGAAAAAGGCGCGCAGGCACTGAACGAGCTGAAGCCGCTCCTGGGGCTGGAACTGACCGCTACGCCTCTCGTCACGAAGGGAACAAAGCAGGTGCCCTTCAAAAATGTGGTCTTCGAATATCCCCTGTCCAGAGCCATCGCGGACGGATACACCCGCACGCCTTACGCCGTCACCCGCACGGATATTGATTTTTACAATTTCGGCGACGAACAGCTGGATAAAATGATGCTCATCGACGGTATCGCCTGCCATGAGCGCGCCCGTGCGAAACTCCGTGTCTACGCGGAGAATCACCCCGACCGGCGGCTGGTGAAGCCTTTCATGCTCATTGTCTGCAAGGACACGGCTCACGCCGCGTGGGTGGAGCATTTCGTCAAGTCCGACGAATTTCGCGGCGGGGACTACAGGGATAAGACGATCATCATTCATTCCAAACTGTCCGGCGCGGAGACAGAAGAGAACACAAAAAAGCTTCTGGATGTGGAAAGCGCGGATAATCCCGTGGAGATCGTCATCCATGTGAACAAGCTGAAAGAGGGCTGGGACGTCAATAATCTTTACACGATCGTTCCTCTGAGGACGGCCGCGTCCAAGATCCTCCGCGAACAGATGGTGGGCCGTGGCCTCCGTCTGCCTTACGGCGAGCGCACCGGCGACCGGGACGTGGACGCGGTCATGCTCACCGCGCACGATAAGTTTCAGGACATTCTCGCAGAAGCGCAGCGGGGCGACTCCATTTTCAAAGCAGGAAACGTCATCAAAGCGGAAGAAATGGTTCCCGAACAGATCACGCAGACGAAGCTCGCTCTTGATACTACACCGGAAACGGAATTGGAAGAGGCCTATGCGCAGCTCCGCATAGAGCGTTCTGACCAGACAGATCAATTGATAACAGCAGCGTCACAAATCATCCGCGAAGAAGTCACTGCATACATCTGCCATTCGTCTTCTCACTCGGTCACGGCAGAAACAGCCGAACGAGCTGCGGAAACAGCCGAACAGAAACTCCGTGAAAATACGGATCTGGGCGAGCTTTTCCGCAGAAATGAAATGCCCATTGCGGAATGGCTGCGGCACAAGGCTCAGGAAGTCCATCGTGCCGTACAGGAAAAATTTATACCCATCCCCCATATCAAAGTCACCGAAAGCGGCGTTGAGGAATATGTATTCGTTGACTTCGATCTGGACCTGAGCGTTTTTACCCATGTCCCCATCCAAAATGAAGTATTGATTCAAAATCTGGAAGACATGGCGGACCGGCGGCGCATACAGGGAGACGCCATTGATTTTGAAGGGTTCAATCCCAAGAGCGTCATTCTTGAGCAGCTGCGGGCAAAACCGGAAATTGACTATGAAAAGTGTTCCGCTCTTCTGTTTAAACTGATATCTCAGGTCTGCTGTCATTATGAAAAAGCATACGGTACGAACGGCATGCAGAATATTGTCATGATGTATAAGCGGGATATCGGAAATAAGATCTATGAGCAGATGATGAAGCATTTTTACTGTGAAGACGGATTCTTCCGGGAAGAAGTCATCGGCGCGTCCGGTCATAACCTTTCGCAGTCGTATACGTCTGAGGAAACAGTTGATCTGTGGGAGCCGTACAAATCCAAGATTCAATCCGTTCTTTTTACGGGGATCAAAAGAGGCGTATTCAGCAGCGCTAAATTCGACAGCCTGCCGGAACTGCTTCTGGCGCAGGTGCTGGAAAACGACAGCGCCGTAAAGAACTGGCTCCGCCCCGCGCCGAAAGAATTCAACATCACATACAACCGGGGCCGCGCTTATGAGCCGGACTTCGTCGTAGAAACGGAAGAGCGGATCTATCTTGTGGAAGTCAAAGGAGAAGACAAGCTGAATGATCCCGATGTGATCGCGAAGAAAAAGCGCGGCATTCAATATTGCGAGGTCGTCTCCCGCTGGGGAAAAGCCAACGGCTACAAGGAATGGCGGTATCTTTTCATTCCCTCGAAACAAATCATGTCCAATTCTTCATTCCTGCAGCTGGCGCAGCGGTTTCAGGTGATGTAAAAAAACAAAAAAAGAGCCCCCGAAAAGGATCTCTCTTTTTTTGCTTTTTACGCTTCGTCTCCCGCGGGGAGGGCGGCGCATTTCTTACGGCGGGTGTAGAGCCACGCCGCGAGGAGCCATGCGAGGGCGAGAAGCCCCGCGAAGAGCCGGAGGGTCGCGCCGTAGCCGCCGGTCTCGCTCTTCATGACCGAGAGGAGGAGCGGACCCGCGAGGCCCGCCATGCCCCACGCGGTGAGGATGACGCCGTGGATGGACGAGAGATGGCGCACGCCGAAGAAGTCCGACAGGTACGCGGGCATGCACGAGAAGCCGCCGCCGTAGCAGCTGATGATCGTGAGAACGAGGATATAAAAAAGGGCTTCTGACGGGGTTTGGGCGAGCGCAAAGAAGGCTGCCGTTTCGATCACAAAGAAAAGCACGTATGTCGCTGCACGTCCCATCCAATCGGAAAGCGTTGACCAGGCGAGCCGCCCAAGACCATTGACGATGCCGATGGCGCCCACGAGCGCGGCAGCACCGGCAACATTCATGCCGACGGCTTCCTGAGCCATCGGAGAGGCAACAGCGAGGAGTCCGATGCCGCAGGTGATGTTGGTGAAGAAAAGCCACCAAAGCGACCAAAATTCCCAGGTCTGGACGGCTTCGCGGCGCGTGTACTGTCTGCCGGTTTGGGCGGCAGCGGCTTTCTTCAGTTTTTCCGATGCATCGTCGGAAAGCTTGGTGAGATCAACCGTTTCACCAGCTTTCGGAGGCATTAAATAAAGGGAGGAGAGCGTCATGACAACCGCGTACGCCCCTC
>UQYL01000041.1 GCA_900545365.1 uncultured Dialister sp.
TTTTGGCTGGCCAAAAAGAGAAATGAAGCCTCAAATGCAGCTCGGAGCTACAGAAGAATAATAGTAAAATGAAGCACCCGCGGCAGCGAAGGATGTGGGCCCGCATCGACAGCTCCCGGCGGCCCCCCTTTTTCTCTGCCGTTTTTCTTCCTCCAATAAAAAAGCGCTCATAAAGAGCGCTTATGAATCCATATTCATTTCCGCGGCCGCTTCACTGCAACCCATACCCATTGCACCGTGAAAAAGACGCCAAGGACGATACTTAAAACTGAGGTCGCATCCATTACCATCCACATCGCGGCCACAGTCAGAAGGCCGCTGCCTACCAGCTGTTTTTCCGTCATTTTATCTTCCTCATTTCCGTTAAACCAAAGACTATTTTATGATTCTATTGCATATTGTTGAGTTTGGCGCGTCAACTCCTTTTGTTGGTTTAATGAGTATTTGGCGCTTCATAAGAGACTGCTCTTCGGTTTTCTGTTTCTTATGTATTTGAAAAGGCGGAATGAAGCGGCAGCGCCGCATGGGGCCCGCGCCGAAAGGGGCGCATTCCCTGCAATGATATAATAAAAGAAGAAAGAAAAGGAGGCAGTTTCTATGAGCTATAAAGAAATCAAAGCGGAAGACCTCGCGTGGAATCCTTTCACGCAGATCGGCAAAGGGTGGTTCCTCGTCACCGCCGGAGACGGCGCGCGTTCCAATGCCATGACCGTCAGCTGGGGCGGTCTCGGCGTGTGGTGGGGGAAGAACGCCGCTACGGTCTACATCCGCCAGAACCGTTTCACGAAGACTTTCATCGACGGGGCGGAGCGCTTCTCCATCGCGGCGATGCCCGAATCGTGCCGGAAAGCCATGGGCTACATGGGTTCCCATTCCGGCAGGGACGGGGACAAATGGCAGGCCGCGGGCCTCACGCCGGCGGAAATAGACGGCGTGCCCTGCCCGGCGGAAGCGGAGACCGTCCTCATCTGCCGGAAGCTCCTCGCCGCGCCGCTCACGCCGGATACGTACCTCGATCGATCCATGGGAGAGCGGTGGTACGCCGGGGAAGAAGGCAATTTCCATACCATGTACATCGCGGAGATCGAGAAGGTGTTCGTGAAGGAATGAGAATGAGGGAAGGACGGAGCTGCGGCTCCGTTTTTTCTGTCCTTCTTTTCATGGGAGATATATAATAAAAAGAAACTGCTGAAAACATCCGGCTCTGCCGGAGAGGAGACATTTATGGACGATATCAAGGATCTGATCGGGCGTTTCGTGCGCCGCGGGGAAGATCAGAATAAAACGGCGAGCGCCGATCTGAACCGGAAGATCAATGCGCTCTACTCGATCTACGCCAATCTTGTAGGCCCGGAGGAGCTCATCGTGCGGATGAGCCGCTATGACGCGCCGCGGTACATCCACGATGAGGATCCGCGCCTGCGCCTCGTGGGGCTCCAGCGCCTCATTCTGGAGAGCCGCGATTTCAATCACCCGCCGGCGGATGAAGAGATCCCCTTCATCCTGGACAATCTGGAAGAAAAGCTCTCTGACCTGCTCGCCCGGCGCGCCGTGGAGGAACAGCTCGAGCGGAAGATCACCGCCCGCCTCGAGGAGCGCCATCAGGAATACGTCGATGAGATCCGCCAGGAGATCTTGGATGAGGAAATGGAAGACATCGAGACGCCCCAGAGCCGGGCGAAGATGGAGAAGCTGGAAGCTCTCGACAAGGTGAGCCTCACCGACACGGCCATGAAGGTGCTCCGCCCGCAGAAAATGTCGGAGATCATCGGGCAGGACCGGGCGGTGGAAGCGATGCTCTCGAAGCTCGGTTCCCCGTATCCGCAGCACATGATCCTCTACGGCCCGCCCGGCGTGGGCAAGACCACCGCGGCCCGCCTCGTGCTGGAAGCGGTCGCCGGGAAAGGGTGCTCCGCTTTCAAAAAGGACGCGCCCTTCGTGGAATGCGACGGCACCACTCTCCGCTGGGACAATCGGGACATCACGAATCCCCTCATCGGCTCCGTGCACGACCCCATCTATCAGGGGGCGCAGCGCGATCTCGCCGACGACGGCATTCCCGAACCGAAGCCGGGCCTCGTCACCGACGCCCACGGCGGCGTGCTCTTCATCGACGAGATCGGCGAGCTCGACCCGATCATGCTGAATAAGCTTCTGAAAGTTCTGGAAGACAAGCGCGTCCATTTCGAGTCCGCCTACTACAATGAAGACGACCCGTGGATCCCCGCGTACATCCACAAACTTTTCAAAGACGGCGCTCCCGCGGATTTCATCCTCATCGGGGCGACCACCCGCCTGCCGGAAGAGATCAATCCCGCCATCCGCTCGCGGTGCGCGGAGATCTTTTTCGATCCCCTCTCGCCGGAATCCGTGGCGGCCATCGCCAGGGACGCGGCGGCGCGCCTCGGCGTGCCCATGGAAGACGGCGCGGCGGAGCTCATCAGCGAATACACCATGGAAGGGCGCAAGGCGGTGAATCTCCTCTCCGACGCCTACGGCCGGGCAGTGTACCGCGCAGGGACGACGGCAGGCGCGGCCATCACGCGGGATCTCATCCGGGAGACCGCCCGGGCGGCGCGCATGTCGCCGTGGCGGGAAAAGCTCGCGTCCCCCGTGCCCCGCGTGGGCCATGTGTACGGCCTCGGCGTGTCCGGCTACTGGGGCAGCATCATCGAGATCGAAGCGGCGGCCTACCCGGCGGCGGAAAAAGGAAAGGGCTCCATCCGCTTCAATGAGACCGCGGGCTCCATGGCGAAAGACTCCGTGGCGACGGCGGCCTCCGTGGTGCGCATGCTCCTCGGGAAAGACCTCTCCGACTACGACCTTCACATCAATGTGATCGGCGGCGGGAATATCGACGGCCCCTCCGCGGGGTGCGCCATCACGTCGGCCATCCTCTCGGCGGTGGAGAAAGTCCCTCTCCGGCAGGACGTGGCGCTCACCGGGGAAATTTCCCTCACCGGCGAAGTGAAGCCCGTGGGCGGCGTGCCGGAAAAAGCTTTCGGCGCCTGTCAGGCGGGCATGAAGACCCTCCTTATCCCGGAGAAGAATAAAGACGACATCCCGCCGGACGCCTTCGGCCTGCGGGTGATCCCCGTGAAAACTATCGAAGAAGTCCGGGCCTACTGCATGGTCCCCAAAGGAGAGACAGCCCATGCCGGCGAATGAACAGAGAAGAAAATACGAAAAAAGAGAAGACACCGGCCTCATGGCGGTGGACCGCATCCCGCCGCAGAGCATAGAAGCGGAACAGTCCGTCCTCGGGGCGATGCTCCTCGATAAAGAAGCGGTCGTCGTGGGAGAAGACCTCCTCCGGGCGGAAGATTTCTACCGCGAAGCGAATGCCGTCATCTTCACGGCCATCCTGAATCTCGCCCATCAGGGCAAGGAAGTGGACATCCTCACCACATCGGAAGAACTGCGCCGCATGGGCCGCCTCGAAGACGTGGGGGGCGTCCTCTACGTGAATGAGCTCCCGGAACACTGCATCCTGCCGAAAGCCGTCCGCCGCCACGCGGAGATCGTCGCCGACAAGGCGAAGCTCCGCCGCCTCATCGACGCGGCCAATACCGTCGCGGCAGCGGCCTACGCCGGAGAAGACGAGACCGTCAATATCGTGGACGACGCGGAGCGGCGCATTCTCGAAGTGGCGAAAGACGACCGGAAAGGAGACTTCGTCGCCCTCGGCGAAGCGGTGCAGCAGGAGCTCGCCGACATCAATACGAAGTACCAGAACCGCACCGGCATCACCGGCCTCTCGTCGGGATTCGCCAAATTCGACAATATCACCAGCGGATTCCAGAAAGGCGACTTCATCATCATCGCGGCCCGCCCCTCCATGGGCAAGACTGCCTTCGTTCTCAACATCGCGAAAAACGTCAGCCTCGGCGGGCACAAGACCGTGGCCTTCTTTTCCCTGGAAATGCCGAAGAGCCAGCTCGTGCAGCGCCTTCTCTGCTCCACGGCCCTCATCGACAGCCAGAAGCTCCGCACGGGCCGCCTCACTACCCAGAAAGAATGGGCGAATCTCGCCAGCGCCGCCGGCGTTCTCATGGACGCGCCCCTCTACATCGACGACACCTCCGGCGTCACCGCCGCGGAGATCCGATCCAAGTCGCGGCGCCTGAAAGCCGAAAAAGGCCTCGACCTCATCATCATCGACTACCTCCAGCTCATGCAGAGCCGGGGCAGCCGCGCCGGGGACAGCCGCCAGCAGGAGATCTCCGAGATCAGCCGCTCCCTCAAGAGCCTCGCCCGCGAGCTTAATGTGCCCGTCATCGCCCTGTCCCAGCTCTCGCGGAGCGTCGAATCCCGGCAGGATCACCGGCCCTTCCTCTCCGACCTGCGCGAATCGGGCTCCCTCGAACAGGACGCGGACATGGTGGCCTTCCTCTACCGAGAAGCCTACTACAATAAAGAACTGGAAGCGGACGACGCCCGGCGGAACCTCACGGAGATCATCCTCGCGAAAAACAGAAACGGCCCCGTGGGCACCGTGGAAATGTACTTCGCCGGGCAGTTCACCCTCTTCTACGAGACGACAGACAGAGAAGAACCGGAAGGAGAATAAACCATGGACCTCTGGGGAAGAGAAGACGAAGAAGAAAGAACGCGCCGCCTCTTCGGCATCCACGCCGGGGCCGCGGAAGAAAAACACTTCGCCAGCCACGAAGAACTGGCGGCGGCCATTCACACCTGCGACGCCTGCCATCTCCGGCAGGAAGGAAATCTGGGGCCCGTCCTCTCCAGCGGCCCCGTGCCCGCGCCGCTCATGCTCGTCGGCGAAGGACCGGGAGGTGTCGAAGACGACTGGGGCGCGCCCCTCATCGGCCCCTCCGGCCAGCTCCTCGACAAAGCCCTCGCCTCCGTAGGCATCACCCGCGACCGGGTCTACGTGACGAACGTCGTCAAATGCCGTCCCCGGGGCAACCGCACGCCGGACATCGCCGAAGGCCGCGCCTGTGCCGACCGGTGGCTACGCGAAGAGATCCGCCTCGTGCAGCCGAAAGCCGTCGTCGCCCTGGGGAAAGCGGCGCTCCGCTGGTTCCTCGGCCGGGAAGACAGCATCGTCCGCCGCCGCGGCCACTGGCTCGAATGGGAAGGCATCCCCGTCATGCCCACCTACCATCCCGCCTACCTCCTCCGCCAGTACGGCCGCGACCTGGTCGAATCGAAATGGCAGGTCTACTACGACCTGAAAGAAGCGAAAGAAAAAGCCGCCTCCGCCGCGCCGGACTGGGTCTGGAAGACCGATCCCCCGCCGGACCTCATGGCCCTCTTCGCGGGAGAAAGAGAAAAAAGACATCAGAAATAAAGAGCCGCCGCGGAGCGGCTTTTTCATGCCGCCCGCGGAGGGAGCGGGAAAATGTGCGGGGAAACTGAAAAAAGCGGCGGTACCTGTCACAAGCGGCGTAAAAATTTTACGGCTCACAAAATATACTGGACACATATGACGCAAATGACAGGGGAGGTAAGAAAGCCATGAAAAAAGAAGAACTGCTCGAACGGTCGGAGACCTTCCTCCAGGGATTCTTTGAAAAAGGACTGCCCGTAGAAGACCTCCTCGCCGGAGCCGATCCGGTCAACTTCAGCTGGATCGGGCCGGGCGAAAAAGAATTCTTCGACAACCGCGATGCCCTCCTCGCCTGGTACCGCCGCGCCGCCGTGCAGAAAGCCCGGAAGACCGGCCCCGTCACCGCCCTCGAAATGCAGTGCGCTTTCCCCGAAGAAGACGCCGCGGAAGTCACCGCCCGCTTCTGGGTGTCCGAAGAACGGAGCCGTCTCGAATACCGGGCCACCCTCATCTACACGAAAAAACAGGGCCGCCTCCTCCTCGTCCACGTGCACCTCTCCGCCCCGTGGGTCAGGGCCGCGGAAAGAGAAGACTTCCCCCTCATCCGGGGGCGCATCAATTACGAATTCCTCAAAGCCGCCGAAGAAGCCGGCCGCCATGCCGCCGCGCCGAAATTCACCGCTCGCCAGCAGCGTCTCCTCGCCTTCTTCCGTCAGGGATACATCTATAAAGAGATCGGCGAACTCATGAATATCAGCCAGCGCACCGTGCGCTACTACGTGAATGAACTCATTCACCGGTGCCGTGTGGAAAACCGGGCCCAGCTCATCGCTGCGGTCTTCCCGGACAAGAAAGGAAAATGACCATGGACCGCCTCGTTTTCTGTCGAAAAGCAAAAGAACTCGTGCGAAACATCATCCGCGGCTGGTACCGGCTGGAGATCACCTCCGACGACCTCCTCCGGGCCGCCGACCGGAGCTCCTTCACATGGATCGGCGTCAACTCGCGGGAATACCTGCCGGGCCTTTCCGGGGAAACCCTCCAGGAGCGGCTCCGCCGCATGCAGACCAGCCCCGTGCCCCTCCTCATGGACAGAGAAAAATACTTTTTCCAGCCCGTCACGGACCGCTTCTGCTGCATCCTCGCCGAATACCGCCTCTCCACCGACCCGAAGAGCGGCCTTATCCTCTCCGAAACCCAGCGGGCCACCTTCTGCCTCCTCCTTGAAGGCGAAGACCTGCGGGTCTGCCACATCCACGCCTCCAATGCCGTCCGTCCCGGCGGAACCGCCCGGAACAGCGCGGGCCGCACCGGCGAATACATGTATGAGCTCCGCATGCGGGAGGAGCTCGGTGAGATCCCCGGCCTCACCGAAAGACAGCGGACGGTCCTCTACCTCCTCGCCGAAGGCCTCAGCTACCGTGCTATCGCCGAGGCGCTCCAGATCACGCCACGCACCGTGCGCTACTACGTGGCCGAACTCTGCCGCCGCCTCGGCGCGGAAAACCGCGCCCAGCTCATCGCCGCCACCCGAAAATGGAGGAAACGTTTGGGGGGGGTGGAAGACGAAAAATAAACAAACGTAAAGCCGGCTCTGCCGGCCTTTTTTCATGACAAAAGCGCGGTACCGGAGGAAGTTCACTTTCTGTATACGTAAGAAAATTCATCTAGCGGTTAGGAAAGAAGACCGCCGGGATTGGAGAGCTTCAGTACAGGAAAAGGAGGAATTTCGATGATTTTTAAGAGAAAGTACGCCGCGGCGTTGGCAGCAGCGCTCATGGTGACCACGGCAGGTATCACTGCGCAAGCCTTTGATGCCGATACTGGAATCGTAGTGCCGGTCTATGGATTGGATGATTCGGGAGTACATCTTTATGATGCACATATCATTGCAAATGATATTCAGACAGTTATGAATGGCGAGGATATGAATCTTGGCACATTGAATGTAAATAAGTTGACAATATGATAATCTGCAAGGAGTACAGGAACAGCTGAGCGACCAGATCGATACTGTAGACGGCGAATTGCAGCAGGAAAAGATTGACCGCGCAGAAGGCGATCAGGCCGTGCTGAATGCAGCTGCGGAAAATGATAAGAAAGTATTGGAAGCGGCAGCGGATAATGACCAGAAAGTACTGGAAGCGGCCGTTGCAAATGACCAGGCAATACAGGAACAGCTGGGCGGCCAGATTGATAAGGCAAATCAGAAGATCGATACTGTAGACGGCGAATTGCAGCAGGAAAAGATTGACCGTGCGGAAGAAGACCAGAAGCTGCACGGCCGCATTGATCAGGAGACTGCAGACCGTATCGCGGCGGACAATGTCCTTTCCAACCGCATTGACGGGCTGGATAATCGTATTGACGACCTCTCCGGCGAAGTGGACGAAGTGGGCGTGATCTCCGCGGCCCTCGCGGGCCTCCATCCGCTCGACTACGACGGCACGGGCTCCAAATTCCAGCTCTCCGCGGCCATGGGCACCTATGACGGCACCCAGGCCATGGCCATGGGCGGATTCTACCACTTCAATGAAGACGTGATGCTCTCCCTCGGCGGCGCCACCACCTTCTCCGGCGAACATAAGACTGCGGCCAATCTGGGCGTGACCTTCCGTGTGGGTCAGGGCGGCAGGAAAGAGAAGCAGGCAAGTGCGGACGTAGCGGCTCAGCTCGAAGCGATGCAGGCGCAGATGCAGGCGATGCAGGAAAAGATCGCCGCTCTCGAAGCGGAGAAAGCGGCGCCCGCTCCCGAAGCGGCTCCCGCGGAAGAAACGGAAGCTCCGGCTCCGTCCGCTTCCTACATGGACAGCCTCAGCCGCGCGGCCAAATAAATCCGACGTTTATATTCCAAAAATAAAAAAAGGCTCCGAAAGGAGCCTTTTTTCATCTGTTTTCTGTCCGCCCGATTCCCCGGACTTCGGCCTGCGCCGGTCAGACAATGCAGACAAATGAAAAAAGCAGGTGTTGCAGCACCTGCTTTTTCGATTCCGTGGAGAATCTACTCTTAATTATTTGCATTGTATCATGGAAATTTGATTTGCGTGACAACTTTTTTCTTTCTTTTTCGCCGGGAAGCCCCGGCAACGTGCCTTTTGGGCATGTGATGCCATGGTCACTTCATTTCGTTTTCCGGGGCGGCCCGGAAAAGAA
>UQYL01000042.1 GCA_900545365.1 uncultured Dialister sp.
ACCGGCGGCGCCGACCTCGATACTGTGGCGGATGAACTGAAAGTGCTGAACGGCACGGCGGTGAAAGCCGGTGAAGACGGCTCCATTAATGGGGTATTCCTGAACGACGGCAAGATCGGCACGGTCAACGGAAACTTCCATGTCGATGAGAACGGAAGCATCACCGCGGCAGGCACAAGCACCATCGGCGGCGTGAGCCTGTCCAATGGCGCTGTGGCGGCGCAGGACGTGACGATCACTCTCGCGGCCAATGGCAGAGAGGCGGAGACCGTCTCCATGAGCGATATGTGGGACGCCATGAGCGGCGGCACCATGACCGTGGGCGGCATTTCCTACGGCGGCTCCTATTTCTACACGAGCGGCACCAATACGCCTCACCTCTCCATCGGCGGCGGACGGTATGACGTGAACATGAACCACTTCGGCCAGATCATGGATGCCGTGGAGGGCGTCGGCGTTGACACAGTGACCGACGCGATCGACGGGCTGAAGAAAGATGAGGCAGGCAGCGGAATGGCGTCGGGCACCTCTGCGGCGGGCAATGAGGCAGTGACGGCTTCCGCAAACGGCGCGGAAGCGGCTCCCGCCGCGAAAGAAGCGCGGGCGAAGCTCGCCGCGGCATCTTATTCGATGGCTCCGGACGTGACGCCGAGCCTCCTCTCGGAAGAGACGGAGGGCAGCGGCCAGACGGGCACGGATGCCGATCCGGATCGTGAACCGCCGATGACCGCGGAAGGCGGTTCCGGCACGGAAGGCGGCAATGCGGGCCAGATCCTTGACCTGCCGAACGACCACGGCAGCCTCGGCGGTCTGACCATTACCGGCAACCGCCCGGATGAGAACGGCAACAGCTTTGCCGTGACGGGCAAGAGCCAGTTCGACGGAGACAGCCAGTTCAACGGCGATGTGGCCATCGGAAACAGTGACACCGATTACAGCCTCAAGCTGAACGGGGAAGACGTGGCGACGGAGAACTACGTGGATCACCAGATCACCAACGCCATCGGCAACCGCTTCGACGAGCTGGGCAGCGAGATCGACAGTGTGGGCGCGATCTCGGCGGCGCTCGCCGAGCTCCATCCGCTTGACTACGACGGCACGGGCTCGAAATTCCAGGTTTCCGCGGCGGTCGGCTCCTACGACGGCACCCAGGCCGCGGCGGTGGGCGGATTCTATCACTTCAATGAAGACGTGATGATGTCCGTCGGCGGCGCGACGGCCTTTGAAGGCGACCACAAGACGGCGGCCAATATCGGCGTGACCTTCCGCGTGGGACAGGGCAGCAGCGGAAAGCGGCTCTCTTCCGACGCCGTGATGGCTCAGCTGGAAGAAATGAACCGCAAGATCCAGGCGATGGATGAGAAGATCAATTCTCTCGAACAGAAGAATCAGGATCTGGAAGCGGAAAATAAGGAACTGAAGGCGGAAGCCTGAGTTTCCGCGGGAAGGGGCGCTCTTCGGAGCGCCTTTTTCGCGTGAGTCCGGCAGAGAAGAAATCGCCGGCCGGCGGGGGAACGGAATTTTTTCGGCGCTTTTCCGGAAGGCGGCGGGAATTTTCCTGCGAAGGGAAAGAAGACGCTGATTTTTTTCGATGCGGACGGCGGCCTTTGTGTTATAATAAATCTTAGCGACCATAGAACGGATTTTATTTTTTGTCACCGTGACGCTTCCGATGGATACGGACGAAGGCGAAGCGCCGCGGGGACGAAGGGAGGCTTATTTTGGCAAAAGAAAAATTACAGATCATCCCCCTCGGGGGGCTCGGCGAGATCGGCAAAAATATGACCGTCATCCGCTACGGGGAAGATATCATCGTGCTCGACGCGGGCATGGCGTTCCCGGAAGAGGATATGCTCGGCATCGATATTGTCATTCCCGATTTCAGCTATCTCATCGAGAATAAGGATAAAATACGGGCCATCGTGATCACTCACGGCCACGAAGACCATATCGGTTCCCTGTCTTACCTGATGAAGGAGGTGTCCGCTCCGATCTACGCGGCGCGGCTCACCTGCGGCCTGATCGAGGGCAAACTGAAGGAAGCCCGCATCGGCCGGTATGAGATGAATGTCATCGAGACGGGGAAGGAATATAAGGCGGGATGCTTCAAATTCGGCTTCTTCCATGTGTGCCACTCCATCCCCGACTCGTGCGGCATCTATTTCCGCACGCCCGTGGGCACAGTCGTCCATACGGGGGATTTCAAATTCGACCACACGCCGGCGGACGGCCAGCTCATGGACGTGCACAAGCTGGCGGAGCTGGGCCAGAAGGGCGTGCTGCTCCTCCTGGCGGATTCCACGAACGCGGAGCGCCCCGGCTACACGCCGTCGGAGAGCGTCGTCGCCGATACATTGATGAAAGCGTATGCCGGGTGCAGAGGTCGCATCATCCTGGCTACCTTCGCTTCCAATGTATCCCGCATCCAGATGGCGGTGGACGCGGCCATCGCGTCCCGCCGGAAGGTTTGCGTCTTCGGCCGCTCCATGGTGAATGTCGTGGGCATCGCCCGGGAGATGGGCTATCTGAAAGCGCCGGAAGGCGTCTTCATCGAGCCGGAGGAAATGAACCGCTACCGCGATGATCAGCTCTGCATCCTCACCACGGGGAGCCAGGGCGAGCCGATGGCGGGGCTGTCCCGCATGGCTGACGGCAGCCACCGGCAGGTGCAGATCCACGCGGGCGATACGGTGATCATTTCCGCGTCCCCTATCCCCGGCAATGAGATGAGCGTGGGCCGCACCATCGATAAGCTCATGCGCCTCGGCGCGCACGTCATCTCGTCCACATCCATGCGGGTGCACGTCTCCGGCCACGGTTCGCAGGAAGAGCTGAAGACGATGCAGGCGCTGGTGAAGCCGAAATTCTTCATTCCCGTCCACGGGGAGTACCGCATGCTCTGCCAGCACGCGGAGATCGCCGAGAGCATGGGCGTGAAGAAACAGAATATTTTCGTCGGCGAGAACGGCATGGTCTTTGAATTCACGTCCCGCTCCGGCCGCGTGGCGGGCAAAGTCACGGCGGGCCCGGTCTTCGTGGACGGCCTCGGCGTGGGCGATGTGGGAAATATCGTCATCCGCGACCGGCAGCAGCTCTCTCAGGACGGTGTGGTCATCGTGGTGGTGGCCCTCGAAAAGGGCACGAACAGCGTGGCGGCTGGCCCGGATATCGTCTCGCGGGGCTTCGTCTATGTCCGGGACAGCGAAGAGCTCATCGCCGGGGCGCAGGCCCGGGTGGAGAGCGTCCTCGACCGGTGCGAGGCGGGGGACGTGACGGAATGGAACGCCATCAAGACACAGATCCGCGACACGCTGGGCAAGTATTTCTACGACAAGACAAAGAGACGCCCCATGATCCTTCCCATCATTCAGGAAGTGCGGTAAGGGCGGGCAGGCTGCGGCCTGCCTTTCTTTTTTCTCTTCTTTTTGCTATAGTGAAAGAAAATTTCAAGGAAAGGATCTTTCTATGCGCCAGAAACGTTCCGGCGGCACGAATGCCGTCGTCGCCGCAGGCATGGGAACGGCCGTCGCGGTCGTCCTCTCCATGCTGGGGCTGTATATTCCCATCATTTCCACGGCGGTCTTCCTCATGATCCCGCTGCCCATCGCCTATATCGGCCTCACCCACGGGGCCCGCTGGTCCGTGCTGTCCGCGGCGGCGGCGCTCCTGCTGGATTCGGTGCTCTTCGGCGTCTTCTCCGGCGCTTTCCTCTGCGCCATCTTCACCTGCCTCGGCGTGGCCCTCGGCGTGTGCTACCGGCGGCGCGCCCGCCCGGCGGCGACGCTCTTCGCGGGGGCCGGAGCGGTGCTCGTGGCCTTCTCGCTGCAGATCCTCTTCGGCATCTACGTGCTCGGTATGGACACTTCCATCCTGGACGGCACCTTCATGGAGACGATCCGCGCGTCCACGGAGGAGATCCTGCCCCAGTTCTACAGCGGCGAGACGCTGGCGGCGGCGCAGGCCGGCATGGAGCAGACCTATGAAATGCTGCGGAAGTCGGTGCTCTTCATCGCGGCTACGGTGTGCGTCATCTATTCCTGGGCGGCCATGACGCTCTCCAAGTACATCTTCCTCCGCATGGGGTACAAAAACATCCCCGTCCTTCCGCCGGTCTCCCGGTGGGAGCTGCCGGTGCAGAGCGTCTATCTCTACCTCATCTTCTTCGGCCTGGGGTACCTCTATCCGGAAGATCCGGCGAATAATTTCCTCTATAATTTGCAGATGATGTGCCATTTCGTCTTCTGGCTCCAGGGCCTCGCCTTCCTGTGGTGGCTCCCCGTGCGGTTTCCCGTCATGAAATCGCTGCGGTGGTTCATCGCGGGCGGCGCCTTCTTCCTGCCCTTCCTTCAGCAGACCATGGTGGTCATGGGTCTCTTTGACCTTCTCTTCCGGTACCGGAAAAAGAAAAATTACGAATAAAGCGGAAACAGAGCGGCGAGAGCCGCTTTTTCTGCGCGCTTCCGGCGGATTTACCATTTTCGGAAAATTTTAGTATAATATACACATTCAGGAATTTTCGGAGAGATCGGTCTCCCGGTTCCGGAGGAGGACATATGCTGGAAGAAGTATGGGTGCAAAAGCGGAATGAGAAACTTTTCTGCATCCTTCTCGTCATAACGCTCCTGGCGCTGGCCAGTCAGAACTGGATGCTCGGGCTCCTCGCGGCGATCCTTGACCTGGGCTGTCTCCTTTTCATCAAGAAAAGGGATATGGATCAGGAAAAGATCCTCATGAAGTATCTCGATGATCTGTCCGCCGGTGTGGAGGCGGGCACGGTATACGCCGTGAAGAATCTGCCTCTCGGCATCGCCATGATCAATGAAAAACGGCATGTCGTCTGGTCGAACGGTGTATTCCGTTCGTGGACGAAATCCGAGGGGAGCGATGAAACGGAAATCGACCGGATCCTGCCGGGCACGCACGCCGCGCGCCTCTGGGGGAAATCGGGCTGGTTCGACTGCAAACTGAAGGAAAACGCGTTCCGCGTGGTCTATAAATTTCTCGATAAAGACGGAGAAAACGGTACGCCGTACCTCCTTTTCTACCTGCTGGACCGCACGGAGATGGACAGGGCCGTGGAAGAATGCCGCGCCGCCATGCCGGTATTCTGTCTGATCCGGGTAGACAATATTTCCGAAGTGACCGGGGATATGACCGATTCGGAGAAATCCAATCTCCTTTCGGAAGTGAATGAATGCATCCTCGACGAATTTTCCAGCCTCGACGGATTCATTAAGCAGTACGCCCAGGCGGACTTCGTGGCGTGCCTGTCCCGGGCGGCGCTGGCGGAGCTCATGGAGCGCCATTTTGACATTCTCGACAAAGTGAGGGCCATCCGGACGGTGAACCGCATCCCCGTGACGCTGTCCATCGGCATCGTGCAGAGCGAGGACGAATTCGCCCGGCAGGCGGAAGAAGCGCAGTCCGCCCTCGACCTTGCTCTGGGCCGCGGCGGCGATCAGGCCGTGGTGCGCATCGGCAGGGACATGAAAGTCTTCGGCGGCAAGACGCAGGCTACCGGAAGCATGACCCGCGTTCGTGTCCGCGTGGTGGCGCACGCCCTGAAAGAGCTGGTGAACGACTCCGACCGGGTCATCATCATGGGGCACCTTCACGAGGATTACGATGCCCTCGGCGCGGCGGCGGGGCTGGCGTGCCTCTTTCGGGCGGACGGCAGAGAAGCGTACATCGCCGTTTCCTCCGCCGATGAGACATCCCGGAAAATGCGGAAAGCCATCCGGGAGGATGAAGAGCTTTCCGATCTGCTCCTCTCCGACAGCGAGGCGAAAGACCTCGTCACCGACAAGACCATCGTCTTTGCCGTCGATACGCATGTGCCGGAAATGATCGCCGCGCCGGATACGCTGGCGAGATCGTCCCGGCGCATCATCATCGACCACCACCGCCGGTCGAGCAGCATCATTCCCAATACGCTCCTCACCTACATGGAGCCTTCCGCCTCTTCCGCGTCGGAACTGGTGACGGAGCTCATCCAGTACTACGACACCGACGGCGAACTGCCGCAGCTGGCGGCATCGTGCCTCTATGCGGGCATCGTGGTGGATACGAAGAATTTCTCCGTCCAGACGGGCATCCGCACCTTCGACGCGGCGAGCTATCTCCGCCGGATCGGCGCGGATACGAAGCTCGTAAAAGAGCTTTTCGCCGTGGACATCGAGACGACGAAGATCAAGTCGGCCATCATGGCGGCCATGAAGATCAAAGAAGGCTGCGTGGCCGTGGCGGAATGCCCCGCAGGCACCGCGCAGGCCCAGATCATCGCCGGGCAGGTGGCGGATTTCCTCGTTAATGTGGAAGGCATCCGGGCGAGCGTCGTCTATTATCCCATGGAGAAACAGCGCCTCGGCATTTCCGCGAGGAGCGACGGCAGCCTCAACGTACAGACCGTGATGGAAGCGGTCGGCGGCGGCGGGCACATGACCGTCTCCGGCGCGCAGATCAGCGAAAAAGATAAAGAAGACGCTGCAAAGAAGATCCTCGCGGCGATCCGTGAACAGTTAAAGGAGGAAGAACAATGAAAGTAGTACTTTTGCAGGATGTGAAGAAACTGGGCAAGCGGGGCGACGTCATCGAAGTCTCCGACGGCTACGGCCGCAATGTCCTCATCAAGCGCGGCCTCGGGCAGGAAGGCACGAAAGCCAATCTGAACACCGCGGCGCAGCGAAAAGAATCCAAGGAATTTAAGTCCAAAGTCGCGGCGGACGAAGCTGTCGTCATGGCGTCTCAGCTGAAAAAAGTGAACGCGGAGATCAAAGTCCGCGTCGGCGAAGACGGCCGCATCTTCGGCAGCGTCACCGCGAAGGATATCAGCGAGACGCTGGAGAAGAAATACGGCTTCAAGCTGGACAAGAAAAATATCAAGATCAAAGAGCCGATCAAACAGCCCGGCGACTATGAGATCGAAGTGTGGGTGCACCCGCAGGTGACCAGCACGATCCGCCTCAAAGTCACAGCGGAATAAAAAAGACGTGTTCCTGAAAAGGAGCACGCTTTTTATTTGCGCCTTTTCGGCGGGAGAGATTCATTTGCTGCGCGGCGGCTGTATTCCCCGTGCGGGGGGAGCATGAGCGGCGCTGCGCGTTCTCCGTCAGGCGGTGCGGACGCAGGCCCGCGCTGTCCTGCAAGGAGCTGTCGGTGCAGAGTTCATTTGCGACAAATTTCTTTCCGCTCCTTTCAGAGCAGGCACACACACTTCGCTGCCGCGGGAGTTTCATTTTTCTATGATTCATTCTGTAGCTCCGAGCTGCATTTGAGGCTTCATTTCTCTTTTTGGCCAGCCAAAATAGAGAAACGAAGCAAAGAGAAAAAGCTGCCGCCCACGTCCGCGCCCTGAAAAATCGGACCGGTCACTACCCTCCGCGCAACTCGCGGGCTGAAAGCTTTCAGCACATTCAGAACGATTTCTGATTATCTCACAAAGAACGACGCCCGCTCAGACAAGCGCTCCGGCTGACGCCACCGGCCGATTTTTCTCCCGCTCCGCGGGCACCGGGCGCAGACGGCATGGGCGGGGAGCTGCACCAGTGTTAGACAGCAGGTTCTCAGGCGGTGCGTTCGCAGGCGAGGAAGTTAAATTTCTCTCACACACGGCGAAGCCAGACGGAAGAAATAGGTATATGTGCATTTGAGGAAAATCGTGTCGGCCCCTTTGGGGCCATCCTTACATGCTGAAATTTCTATGTCAGACGAAGCAGACCCACATACTTCGTTGGCGGCAGTACGCAGACGGTGCGGTCGTGTCGGCTTCCCTTTGGGAAGCCATCCTTGGATGATGAGCTTCCGTTGTCAGGCGGTGCAGATTCAGACGAGCGAATCATGGATGTACGCAGGCGGTGCAAATTCCGGCGGGTGAATGGGAAATGTACGCAGGCAAGGAAATTCTTTTATACGATCATCGGAATGGGTGGGAAAGGTAAGAGCCAGAGTGAGCGGGCCCGGCGTCGGGGCCGGGCGGATGGTGTGAGCCGCCCTTTATTTTAGACGGCGTACTTTGTTGGCCGCTCCTAAGGTGAGCGGCTGGATGACACCGGCCATTAGAAAAATCCCGGTGGCGGCGCAGGAAGCGCCGTCAGGAGAACGGACGACGGGCCGCGTCCCGCAGCCTGTATTGTTACGGCGGAATGCGGCACTGACGTTCAAGCCGGAAATGCGCTGACAGGGAATTACAGGCTGAGCGGAACGGCGTTCGGGCGACAGGGA
>UQYL01000043.1 GCA_900545365.1 uncultured Dialister sp.
AAAAATAATATTTACTTTGATGGTGTTTTTTAGTAAGATAATATTAAGTACAAAGTATGAGGGATACTTATTTGGAAGAGCGGAAGACAGGGAGTGAGGCAGATGAATAAAAAATGGATCGGCATTTTGCTGGCGGCGGCCGTCGTGAGCGGCGGCGGATATTACTGGTATGCCGGATCGAAAACAGAGGCGAAGGATGATTATACGCTCGGGCAGGCGACGAAAGGCGATATTTCCGTTTCGGTCGACGCGACGGGCACGATCGAGCCGGTGAACAGCGTCGATCTGTCGGCGACCGTGTCGGGCACGCTCCAGCAGATGCTGGTAAAGCAGAATGAAAATGTACAGAAGGGTCAGCAGATCGCCGTCATTGAATCAAAGGCGGCGCAGAGCACGCTGCAGGAAGCGAAAAATACGCTGTCCAACAAAGAATCGTATTATTTCCGCATGCGGCGGCTCTATCGGCAGGGAGCCATTTCCTATCAGGACATGGACAATGCCAAGCTGGAATATCTGAACAGCCAGGCCGCTTACGACAAGGCGGAAGCGGATGTGAATGATACGATCATCATTTCGCCGATCGACGGCACGGTCATCGGGGAACCCATGAAAGAAGGCTCCACGGTGTCGCAGGGGCTGTCCAGCCAGATGATCATCGCGACGGTGGCTGATCTCACATCCATGCAGATCGAGCTGCTCGTGGATGAGACCGACATTGGCGAAGTGAAGATCGGGCAGGAAGTGACTTTTACGGTCGACGCGTACCCGAACCGCACGTTCCACGGCGTGGTGGAGAATATTTCCAAGGAAGAGCATTCTTCCTCCACCGGCACGACCACGTCCACTTCGTCGGTCGTTTACTACACGGTATATGTGCTGATCAACAGCGATGAACTGGACGGGCTGTATCCGTCCATGACGGCCCGTGCGGAGATCCTCGGACGCGTGGATAAAGACGCGGTCCTCATCCCGATCACGGCGGTCAGAAGCGACGCCAAAGGCTCCTACGTATATCGGAAAGAAGGCGCGGACCTGAAGAAGGTCTACATTGAGACCGGTATTACGACCAATACGAATGCGGAAGTCCTTTCCGGGCTCTCCGCGGGCGACCAGATCGTTGTGAGCGGCACGGTCTCGCAGGAAAAGGCGGAGGTCTCCGCCAAGTCGAACCGCCGCGGCCCGGGGTTCTGATCATGAGCCGCGCGGAGAAAGCGCCCGGCGCCGTCATTCGGATGACGCACATCGGGAAAAGCTATTACATCGGCAAACAAGAAGTCCCCGTCCTGACAGACATCAATCTGACTGTGGAAAAAGGGGAATTTGTATCCATCATGGGGCCGTCCGGCGCGGGGAAGTCCACGCTCATGAATATTCTCGGCTGTCTTGACCGCCCGACGAAGGGCTCTTATGAGCTGGATGGGAGCGAAGTGGCCGATCTTTCTGACGATCAGCTGGCGTACACGAGAAACCGGAAGATCGGCTTCGTATTTCAGAGCTTCAATCTGCTGCCGCGGCTGTCCGCGGCGGATAATGTGATTCTGCCCATGATCTACGGAAATGTGTTTCGCAGCGAGCGAAGAAAGCGCGCGGTGGAGATCCTGACGCATCTCGGCCTGGGAGACCGCGTCGACCACATGCCGAATGAACTTTCCGGCGGGCAGCGGCAGCGCGTGGCCATCGCCAGGGCGCTCGTCAATGATCCGTCCATCATCATGGCGGATGAACCGACAGGCAATCTGGACAGCAAATCCACAAAGGATGTGATGGAGATTTTTTCCGAACTGTATCAGTCCGGGAAAACGGTGATCCTCGTCACCCATGAGCTGGATGTGGCGGGGTACGCCGTCCGCCATGTGATCCTCTCCGACGGGCATATCAGCAAAGACGTAAGGGGGGCGCTGCCATGACAAACATCTATTGGGAAAGCGTCATCATGGCGTGGGAATCTATCGCCGCCAGCAAACTGCGGTCTTTGCTGACGATGCTCGGCATCATCATCGGTGTGGCGGCGGTCATCGCGCTCATGTCCATCGGGTACGGCGTCCGGCAGGATATTGAAAATAATATTTCCAGCCTCGGCTCGAATCTGCTCACCGTGAGCCCGGGCACGAGCAGAAAACCCGGCGTCCGCCCGGCGGCGGGCTCCATGGAGACGCTCACATACAAGGACTATCTGGCCGTGAAAAATCTGCCCAATATTGCTTACAGTTCGCCCATGGTCCGTTCCAGTTACGTCGTCGTGGCGGGAAATAAAAACTGGACGACCCAGGTATACGGCGTGACGGCGGAATATAAAGACGTGGCCAGCCTCGGCGTCTCGGAAGGCCGCTACTGGACGCAGCAGGAATTTGACGGAAGAGAACGGGTGGCCGTCGTGGGGAAGACCATCGCCGACAATCTCTTCGGCGGGGAGAGCCCCATCGGTCAGAAGATCCGCATCAATAATGATCCCTTTACGGTGATCGGCGTTCTGGAAGAAAAAGGCTATTCTTTCCAGGACCAGGACGACAGGATCCTCTGCCCCTTCACGACAGTGCAGGAACGGATGATGGGCATCACCTATATCAATTCCATTTCTCTCACCACCGTATCGAGCGGCGTCATGTCGCAGGCGGAAACGGATATCACCAATCTGCTCCGCACGAGGCACCGCCTCGCCGCGGGCGCGGAAAATGATTTCAGCATCAGCAATTCGCAGGATATTCTGGAGACCATGGAAAGCACGACCCAGTCGCTCACTATTTTCCTCGGAAGCATCGCCGCTATTTCCCTGATCGTCGGCGGCATCGGCATCATGAATATCATGCTCGTCTCCGTGACGGAGCGGACAAAAGAGATCGGGATACGTAAAGCGCTGGGGGCGACATACCGGATGATCATCATGCAGTTTCTGATCGAGGCGGTCACCATCAGCATCGCCGGCGGGCTGATCGGCGTGATCTTCGGCATCGCCTTCTCGCAGCTCATACCGCACCTGATCGAGATGTCCACCGTGCTCACCGCCGGGCCGATCATCGGCTCCTTCCTCTTCTCCGTCGTGATCGGGCTCGTATTCGGACTGTATCCCGCGCAGAAAGCGGCAAAACTGAATCCCATCGACGCGCTGCATTACGAATGAACGGGCAGCGAAAAGCAGCTTCCTTCGGGGAGCTGTTTTTTGTCTGCGCTTTTTTTGAAAAGAGCGGAATTTTTGCGGGTACGCTGCCGTTTTTACTGGAATGAAACCAAGATTTATTGTAAAATATCATCCATGAGATAAGTGCGCCCGGAGAGGGTGCTTCCTGTACCGGCTGCGGAAGCGCAGCGGAAAAATTGCGTAACGGAGGAGAACGTATGGATTTCAATTTGGATCCGAAACAGAAAGAATTGGTGGCTCTGGCAAGAGAGATTTCCCAGAAAGAGATCGCTCCGCGCGCGCTGGAGATCGATAAGACCGGAATCATGGATGAGACGCTGCTGGACATTCTGAAATCGTCCGGCATGACGTCCCTGTCCGTGCCGAAGGAATACGGCGGCGCGGGACTGGATCTGCTTACCTGCGCGCTCATCGCGGAAGAGCTGGGCAAGGGCTGCGCCGGCGTGGCGACGATCTGCGCCGCCAATGCCCTCGCATCCTATCCGATCCTCATCGGCGGAAACGAAGCGCAGAAAGAAGAATTCTGCACGAGCCTCCTCAACGGCGGCATGGCGGCTTTTGCCCTGACGGAACCGTCCGCAGGCTCTGACGCAGGCGCTGTATCCTGCCGGGCGAAAAAAGTCGACGGCGGCTATGTGCTGAACGGCACGAAATGCTTCATCACCAACGGGCCCATCGCGGACAAGATCACCCTCTTTGCCAATACCCGTGAAAGCGGCGGCGTCCGCGGCCTGACGCTGTTCCTCGTGGACGCGAAGACGCCGGGATTCTCCGTCGGCAAAGAAGAAGATAAAATGGGCATCCGCGCGTCGGCCACGTCGGAACTGATTTTCGACGACTGCTTCATTCCGGAATCCTGCCGCATCGGCAGAGAAGGCATGGGCTTCCGTCTGGCCATGCAGACCCTCGATACGTCCCGCCCGATCGTAGGCGCCGTATCCGTGGGCATCGCGCAGGCGGCGCTGGAATCGGCGATCCATTACGCGCACCAGAGAAAGCAGTTCGGCGTGAAGATCTCCACCTTTGAAATGGTGCAGGAACTGATGGCCGATATGATCATGAAGACAGAAGCGGCCCGCGCGCTGGTGCACAAGGCCTGCTGGCTGCACGATACGGGAGACAAGGACGCGCCGAGAGTGGCGGCCATGGCGAAATGCTACGCTTCCGACGTGGCTATGGAAGTCACCACGAAGGCTGTGCAGGTCATGGGAGGCAACGGTTATTCCCGTGAAAATCCGAATGAAAAATACATGCGCGACGCGAAAGTCATGCAGATCTACGAAGGCACGAACCAGGTGCAGCGCATGGTCATCGCGAACGCCACTGTCTATTGATCGGTTTGCGTGAAAGATTTTGCGGTGATATAATATTTGCCATACAGCGATGAAGAAGAGGAGATCTCTTGAGATCCATGCAGAGAGCCGGCGGGAGGTGCGAGCCGGCGGAAATGGGAGATCATGTTCGCTTTGGAGCGTTCCGCCTGAAATCCGGTAGGGCGGACGGCAGCCCCGTTACGGCTTCTGAGTACTAAATCAGGGTGGTACCGCGGAACTATTTCCGCCCCTTCATGGGGCGGATTTTTTATTTTCAGGGACAGAGTCCCGATGTGTAGGAGGAATTCCGCATGGAAAAAACATTGGAAGAACTTCGGCAGGAAGCGGGAGAACTGCTTGCCGCCATGGAGAACGCGCAGCCCGCTGCGGCGGAAGCGCTGGCAGAATGGAAAGGAAAACTGGAAAGCGTGCTGAGCGCCGTGAAAAAGCTCGGGAAAGAAGACCGCGCCGCCGCGGGCGATGTGGAAAGCGCGCTGAATAAAGGCATGGAGACGCTCATGAAGAAAGATCTGGAGCTTTTGAAGCAGGATGCGGTGGCCCGTCTGTCCGCGAGCGCCGACGAAAAGGAACTGCTCGACGCGCGGATCGCTTTCCTCGGTAAAAAAGGCCGCCTTACCGCGATCCTCCGGGGGATGAAAGACCTCTCCGCGGAAGAACGGCCCGTCATGGGGGCGCTGGCGAATACGGTGCGTGAAGAGATTGAAGCGCTCGAAGCGAAAAAGAAAGCGGAATTCAAGGCAGAGAAGCTGGCCCGCCGCATCCGGGAAGAATGCATCGATATCACCCTGCCTGCGCGGCATCATCAGAAAGGCCATATCCATCCGCTGAATAAGGCGCTTCACCTCATCATGGAGACTTTCATGAATATGGGATACTCCGTGGCGGAAGGGCCGGAGATCGAAGAAGATTACTATAATTTCTACTGCCTGAATCTGCCGAAAGATCATCCCGCCAGAGACATGCAGGATTCCTTCTACCTCACGGAAAATATGAATTTCCTGCTCCGCACGCATACTTCTCCGGTGCAGGCGAGAACGCTGCAGGGGCATGAGCCGAATTCCCCGATCCGCATCATCGCGCCGGGCAAGGTCTTCCGCTGGGATAATGACGCGACCCATTCGCCGGTCTTCCATCAGGTGGAAGGTCTCGTCGTGGATAAGGGCATCAAATTTGCCGATCTGAAAGGAACGCTGGAGATCTTTCTGAAAGAAATTTTCGGCTCCGATACGAAGATCCGCTTCCGCGCGAGCTACTTCCCCTTCACAGAACCGTCGGCGGAAGTCGATATTTCCTTCGCTTCCCGTATGCACGGCGAAACGAATGCCGACGAATGGCTGGAGATCCTCGGCTGCGGCATGGTGCATCCCCGCGTGCTCTCGTTGAACGGATACGACCCCGCCAAAGTGAGCGGCTTCGCTTTCGGCATGGGCGTGGAACGCATCGCCATGCTGCTCTACGGCATTGATGACCTTCGTCTTTTCTATGAAAATGACATGAGATTCCTGAAACAGTTCTGATCGGGAGGGACTATAGATGAATGCTTCTTTGAAATGGCTCAATACTCTTGTGGATATCAGCGGTCTTGACCCGGAAGAAATGGCGGAAACGCTCACCGTGGACGGGATCCCTGTGGAACACGTGATCTACCCCGGCGAAGGCATCCACGGCGTCGTCACCGGGAAGATCCTTTCCGTGAAGAAACATCCTGACGCGGATCACCTTGTGGTGTGCCAGCTCGATGTGGGACAGGAAGCGCCGGTGCAGATCGTGACGGGCGCGGCGAACATAAAGCCCGGCATGTCCGGCGTGATCGTCCCGGCGGCTCTTCATGGCGCGCGTGTCCCGGCGAAGCACGATGCCTCCGTTCCCGGCGGCTACAAGATCGGCGAAGTGAAGATCAAGAAATCCAAGCTCCGCGGCGTGGAATCGGCAGGTATGATGTGCTCTGCGCCGGAGCTCTGCCTCGATCCGGTGCTCTTCCCGGGCGCGGATAAAGAAGGGATCATGATCCTGCCGCCGGATACGCCGGTGGGCGTGGATTTCACGACCCTTTTCGGCCTGGACGACATCATTTATGAATTTGAACTCACCGCGAACCGGGCGGACTGCTTCAGCATGATCGGCATCGCGCAGGAAGTGGGCGGCATTTTCCGCCGGAAGATCACTCTCCCAGAAGTGAAAGTCGTCGAAGAAGGCGCTCCTTTTGAAGGCAGAGGCACCGTCAATATCGCGGAGCCCGGCTGCTGCAGCCGCTTCTGCGGACGCCTGCTGGAAAATGTGAAGATCGGTCCGTCCCCGGAATGGATCGCCGACCGTCTCCGCAGCAACGGCATCCGTCCCATCAACAATGTGGTCGATGCGGCAAACTATGTCATGCTGGAATACGGCCAGCCGCTCCATACCTATGACTATGACAAAGTGGCGGGGCACAATCTGACCTGCCGCCATGCGGAAGAAGGGGAACATTTCACCACCCTTGACGGGCAGGAACGCGTCCTCTCCGCGGCGGATCTCGTCATCTGCGACGACAATGGCCCGGTGTGCATCGCCGGCGTCATGGGCGGCCTCGACTCGGAAGTCACGGAAGAAACGAAGAACGTCTTCCTTGAAGCGGCCGTATTTGACAGCGCATCCATCAGAAGAACGTCCCGCCGCCTCGGCCTCCGCTCGGAAGCATCCGGACGCTATGAAAAAGGCGTCAATCCCGTTCGTTCCTCCGAAGCGATCGACCGCATCGCTCAGCTTCTTCAGGAGCAGGGGGCGTGCACCGTCGCGCAGGGCATGCTCGACTGCTGGCCGGAACCGAAAAAGCCGCAGATCATCGTTTCTTCCGTGAAGGAGATCAATGACTACATCGGCATCGATATCTCCGCCGAAGAAATGACGGATATCCTGACGCGGCTCCACTTCGGTGTGGAAGAAGAGGAAGGCAAACTCACCGTGACCGTCCCGGATTTCCGGCTCGATCTCGAAGGCATGCCCGATCTGGCGGAAGAAGTGGCCCGTGTGTACGGCTACTCCAATATCCCGATCACCACGCCGTGGAGCGCCATCGCGCAGGGCACCATGCCGAAAGAAAAGACCGTCGTCATGAAGATGCAGGCAGCGCTCATCAATGAAGGCCTCTCCGAAGTGGAGACCTACAGCTTCATGGACAAAGCGTCCCTCTCCGACCTGAATTATCTCGAAGGCGACGAGGTCTACAACGCGATCCCCATCGTCAATCCCATCTCCGAGGAATACCCGGACATGCGCACGACTCTTTTCCAGGGACTGATGCGCGTGCTGAAATACAATCTCTCCCAGAGAAATGAAGAAGTGCCGATCTTCGAAGCGGGCGTCGTCTACCATCCAAAAGCGCTGCCCCTCACGGAGCTGCCTGTGGAAGAGCTCCAGGTGAGCGGCCTCCTCTGCGGATGCCCGGAAGAAAAAGGCTATCCGAATGACCAGCGGAGCTATGATTTCTACGATGTGAAAGGCATCGTGGAGAATGTGCTCTCCGCCCTCGGCATTGAAGGATACTCCGTCCGTCGCAGCGCGTACCCCGTATTCCATCCCGGCGTGTCCGCCGAATTTGTGAAAGACGGGGAAGTGCTGGCCGTCTTCGGCGAGCTCCACCCGGCGGCCGCGGAAAAGTGCGGGCTGAAAA
>UQYL01000044.1 GCA_900545365.1 uncultured Dialister sp.
TTTGCTTCGTTTCTCTATTTTGGCTGGCCAAAAAGAGAAATGAAGCCTCAAATGTGGCAGGATACCGCAGAAGAAAAAAAGAAAAATATAGCTCCCGCGGCAATGAAGTGTGTGGGCCCGCTCCGTGCGGGAATATAGTACTGTATTGTATGTAGGCCCGCGCCGACAGCTTCCGGCAGGACAGCCTGTGCCTGCGCCGACAGCTTCCTGCGGGTCAGCGCCGCGCCTGGAGCCCCGCTCCGCCGCCCCGCGCGCGGGCGCAAAAAAAGAGCGGTCTCCCGCCCTTTTATGCCAGCGGCCCCGTCCAGGGCCAGAGCGGCTCGGCGAGAGCCGCCGCGATGCGCTCCTCCGTGACCGGCTCGAAATAGACTTTCAGCAGACACAGCCCCGCTGCCGGCGCTGTCATGCCGAGGAGGCGCCGGTCTTTCGCGGCGAGGACGCGCCGGATGTCTTCCGGCGAGAGTTTTCCCGTGCCCGCGTCGAGGAGCGCCCCGGCGATGTTCCGCACCATGTGATAGAGGAACCCCTCTCCCGTCACATAGATGCGGAAGAGCCCCGCTTCCTCCCGGATGGAAATATCGAAAATGCGCCGCACCGGATCGGAGGGAACGGAATTGCTGCCGCGGAACGCGGTGAAATCGTGCACGCCCGTGAGTTCCGCCGCGGCGGCGCGCATTTTCCCGATATCCGGCGTCCGGCCGCAGGCCCACACGTACCGCCGGAGAAAAGGGTCTGCCTCCCGCGCGGAAGACAGCAGGTAGCCGTAGGTCTTCCCCGTATTCCGTTTCCGCACAGAGAAATCCTCCTCCATTTCCCGGCTCTCCCGCACCCGGACGGACAGCGGCAGGTACGCGTTCATCGCCGCGCGGAACCGGTCGCCCGGAATGGAAGACGCCGTATAGAAGGTGCATTCCTGCGCCCACGCGTGGACGCCCGCGTCGGTGCGCGCCACGAAGTACACCGTGGTCTTCGCGCCGGTGAGCCGTTCCAGCACCTGCTCCAGCACCTCCTGCACGGCCAGCCCGTTCTCCTGCCGCTGGAATCCGGCGAATGACGAGCCGTCGTACATCACTGTGATCCATATATTTCTCATGCTGCTCTTCCTTTCCGCGTTTCTCCCATTATAACAGGCTCCCGTTTCCCCACAAAAAAAGACGCAGCTCCAAGGCTAAGCCGCATCTTTTTTTACATTTCTATCTTACCACAGACGGCGGGGAAATACGAACTGCCCCGTCAGGCCGCGGTCCGCTCATTAAGCGAAGGGGACCCACTTGCCGCCTTTGACTTCGAGGACAGCCAGATCCATCTTCGGATCGCGGTGTTCGTCGAAGGAGAAGGTGCCCGTCGCGCCTTCAAAGTCTTTGATCTGCGCGAGCGTATCGCGGAACTTCTTGCGGTCCGTGGTGGTGCCGGACTGTTCCACAGCGGCGTGGATGGTGTACATCGCGTCGTAAGCCTGCGCTGCGAACTGATCCGGTTCATGATTGTACTTCGCCACGAAAGCTTTGCGGAAATTCTGCGCCTTTTCGGTCTGGCGTTCCGGATTCCACGGGGTAGCGACAAGGGTGCCGTCCGCCGCTTCGCCGGCCTGCTTGATGTATTCCGGGCTGTTGAAGCCGTTGCCTGCGAGGATCGGCTGAGTGAGGCCCATTTCACGGGCTTTCTTCACGATGAGAGCGCCTTCCTGGTACAGGCCCGCGATGGCGATGACGTCAGGATTTGCCGCCTGGATCTGCGTGAGCTGCGCGGAGAAATCCGTATCCTTGTCGGCGAAGGTCACATCGGCGACAATGTCGAGGCCGAGCTTCTTGCACACATCCAGATAATAGCCGTGTTCGCCCACCATCTGGTCATTGTTGTTGGAATACATGATGGCGATCTTCTTGTAGCCCAGCTTTTCGTGGGTCTTTTCCACGATCTGCGGGATGTTCATCGCGCCGGGGATGGCGTTTCTGAAGATGTAGTCGCCGATATCGGTGATGCCGGGGCCGGTGGTGCCGGTGCCGAATGCGACGACGCCGGACTGCTGCGCGATCGGGCCGGCCGCCATCATTTCGCCGGTGGTCATCGGGCCTTCGATGGCGAGGACTTTATCCTGCTCGATGGCCTTCTTCATGGCGTTGATCGCTTCATTCTTCACGAGCTTCGTATCGTACGTGTACAGATCGATCTTGACCTTCGTATTCGGGTTCTTATTGATCTCTTCCACCGCCAGATCGACGCCTTCCTTCATCGCTACGCCGTATGCCGCGCCGGGGCCGGTGTACGCCGTGATGAAGCCGATCTTCGCGCTGTTCCCTGCGGGAGCATCCGCCTTCTTTTCACCGCCGCCGCAGCCCGCGAACGCCCCTGCCAGCATGAGCGCGGCGCCTGCCGCAGCCAGACCTTTCATCCATTTTTTCTGCATAGTATTTCCCCCTTCATTTCAGAAAAGAATCAAAATGCCTCCGCAATCTGTACAAAAAAACGCTCCCGTCCCCGAAAGGACAGGGGCGTCATCCGCGGTACCACCCTGTTTTATCGCTCTCAGCCCATGGGATAGTACAAAAAAAGCCTATCTTCACACTGAAGATAGGGGCGCTCTGCGCGGTACCACCCTACATTATACTTAGGCTGTATTCATAACGGGAATCTCCGCTTTCTCCTACATCTCGGAAAAAGAGCTCACGAGTGATATCATCCGCCGGGCCGCGCCGGTTTGCACCATCCACCGGCTCTCTGAAGAGGCTTGTCAGCTTCAGCCTGTCTCGTTCATCGCATTTGTACGATTGTTTCATTGATTGATGTGTTAATTCTATACGTCTCTTCACTTTTTGTCAAGCATCCATCACAAAAAATTCTTTCCCGTCTTTTCCCGCCTCGCCGTTCCCCGCCGCCGCGCCGCCTGCCCCGGCTTTTCCTTTTCCCGCTTCTACGATATAATAAATAAAATTTTTGCGCCGACAGAAAGGAAACGCCCCGTGAACCACACCGATACCGCCGTCATCATCATCAACCCCACCTCAGGCCGGGAGCGAGCGCCCCGCTACCTTCCCCTGCTGGAAGAAGTGCTCGCGAAGCGCTACGCCTCCGTCCTCGTGAAAACGACGGAAAAAGCGGGGGACGCCACGGATTTCGCGCGGGAAGCGGCGAGAGCGCATTACGACATCTTCTGCATGGGCGGCGACGGCACGATCAACGAAGTCATCAACGGGCGCATGCAGGTGGAAAGCCCCTCCGTTTTCGGCTTCATCCCCTTCGGCACGGTGAATGACCTCGCCAGGGCCCTCCACATTCCCCGCTCCCCCCGCGGCGCCATCCGCATGCTTGAGACGGCGGAAGAAACGAAGATCGACGTGGGCCGCGTGAACGGGCGCTACTTCATCAATATCGTCGCCGCCGGACTCATCCCCGAAGCGGTGAGCCAGGTCACCATCAAGGAAAAGACCCTCTTCGGCTCCCTCGCCTACTTCATGAAAGGCTTCCAGGTGCTGCCCCGGCAGAAATCCTACCATTTCCTCATCGAGACGGAAGGCGGCACGGTCATCCGCATGTCCTCTCCCCTCCTCGCGGCGATGCTCACCGACTCCGCGGGCAGCTTCCGCAATCTCCTCCCGCCGGAAGACCGGAATAAAGGCGTCATCAAGCTCGCCCTCTTCCGCAATCTCGACTGGTTCCACCTCCTCCGGCAGGGCCCGATGCTCCTCGCCGGATTCCAGATGGGCGAAGAGCTCCTCTCCGTCATCAACGTGAAAAAAGCCCGCATCTCCGTCGCCGACGGCGAAGAACTGGGCACGAACATTGACGGCGACCGGGGCCCCTCCTTCCCGCTCGAGCTGGAGATCCTCCCGGACAGCCTTCCCATTTTCGTGCCGCTCCGCCGGAAAAATGAAAATCTCCACTATCCCCACGCCCTCCGCTTCATCCGCGACCATTTCCAGCGCGCCGTGGAAGAACGCCTCTCCGCCATGCAGGCTCTCTCCGAAGCCCGCCTGAAAGAAGGCCCCCGCCGTCCCGAAGACCACGCGGCGCTCCTCGTCGAGCACGCCGAGCCCCTTCCCTTCCGGGAAAAAGCGGAGAACGCCCCGACAGACGGCGCAAAAAAATAAGACAGGCAGCCCCTGTCTTTTTTTATGCCCGAAAACGGGCGCGAAAAAACGGCCCCGCAGGGCCGTCCCTCACAGCATCTCCCTCAGATACCGCTCCGCGTTCTTCCGGAAGATCTTCTCCACCTGCGCCTCCGTGAGGCCCGCCGCGAGAAAAGCCTCCGCCAGGCGGGGCATCTCCGACGCGTCGCGAAGCTCCACCGCCGGTTCAATGCCGTCGAAATCCGTGCCGATGGCGAGCGTATCCTCTCCCGCCTTATCCAGAATGTACAGCCCGTGGCGCACCATGTCCCGGATGAGCGAGAGCTGCACCGGCCCGCGGGAAAAATCGATGTCCTCCCGCCCGGCGAACTCCGTCACGAAGGGGCTGCCGAGGAAATGATTGGAAAAATTCAGGCCGATGATCCCGCCCTTCTCACCGAAGAGCCGCAGCAGATCATCAGGCAGATTGCGGGAATGCTCCGTCACCGCCCGCGCGTCGGAATGAGACGCCACAGGCGGGCGCTTCGCCCGGAGCAGGATCTCCCGCGTCCCCGCATCATTCAGATGGCTCGTGTCCACGATCATGCGGAGCCGTTCCATCTCCTCCACAATGGCCCAGCCCGCATCGGTCAGACCCTTGTCCTCCCCTTCCATCTTGTTCGGCCAGCCGATCTCATTGGGATAATTCCAGGTCAGCGTGATGAGACGCACACCGTCCGCATGCACCCGGCGGAGCCGCTCCAGCGAGCCGCCCAGCACGCCCCCCTCCTCGATGGAGAGCAGCGCCCCGATCTTCCCCTCCGCCGCGCACCGGTCCACATCCGCCGCGGAAAGAATGGGCATCAGCTCCTCCCCGCAGAGCGCCGCCTGCTTCCGGTACTCCGCCAGCAGCCGCTCATACCGCGCCCAGGGATCATCCACCGCGCCCATATCCACATACAGCGCGAAATCCTGAATGAAACAGCCCCCCTTGCGGAGCTTCTCCATGTCGATCTGAAGCGAGCTCCGCCGCAGATCGCCCTTCTCCGGCGCGTCCGCCAGCGCCGAGATCGTATCGCAGTGCAGGTCAATATATTTCATAATGATCTCCTTTCTCCCTTTTCTCCTCCTATTCTATGCGCTTTTCTCATCCCCTTCAAGAAAACAATGAGAATCAATTTCAAGTATTAAATTTTTATAACTTTTTTATATCCCTTTTATTGTCACTGTCGCCCCGCCGTGATACAATTCCCTCATTGCAGCGATGCCCGCTGCCCCTGAAGGGGAGTAGCCCTCGAAACAAGTCAACATACTAACCGGAAACGGTTTGGCTGTTTTAACCAGGCGAGACTTTCAGGCGTCTTATTCTGACGCCGGAAGTCTCTTTTTTTATTGCCGGCGTATTCCTTTTCAGGGAGGTTTTATTTCATGATCGCATTCCTCAGTTCCCTCGCCTTCGTCGTGCTCGCCGAAATGGGCGACAAGACCCAGCTCCTGGCCATCGCCTTCGCCACGAAATTCCCGTGGAAGACCGTCATGGCCGCCGTCATCGCCGCCACCGCCGTGAACCACCTTCTCGCGGTCATCGTCGGTGAATGGCTCACCAACTACATCCCCATGGACTGGATCCACATCGCCGCGTCCATCGCCTTCATCATCTTCGGTCTCTGGACCATCCGCGGCGACAAGATCACCGACGACGACCAGAAAGAACGCTGCAAAAATCCCTTCTGGACCGTGGCCGTCGCCTTCTTCCTCGCCGAAATGGGCGACAAGACCCAGCTCGCCACCATCACCCTGGCGGCGCAGTTCCACACCATCCTCCCCGTATGGTGCGGCACCCTCCTCGGCATGATCATCGCCGACGGCTTCGGCATCATCGTCGGCACCGTCCTCGGCAAGCGCATTCCCGAACGCACCGTCAAATGGCCCGCCGCCGTCATCTTCATCCTCTGCGGCATCTGGGGCCTCTGGGAAACGCTCCTCTGATATTCTTTTCGAAAAGCCTGCCTTCCGCGGCGGGCTTTTTTCATGCTATTCCCCGGACGTCAGCTTCAGTCCCACGATGCCCGTGAGAAGAAGCGCCGCGAAAAAACAGCGCGCCGGCGTCACGGGCTCCCGGAAAAGCGCGATCCCCGCGAGAAACGCCCCCGCGGCGCCGATGCCCGTCCACACCACATACGCCGTCCCGATGGGCAGCGCCTTCGCCGCCTGCGCCAGAAAAAAGAAACTCGCCAGCATCCCCGCCACCGCCGCTGCCGTGTACGGCAGCACCGTGAACCCGTGAGAATACTTCAGACACACCGACCACTGCACCTCCAGCAGCCCGGCGATCAAAAGATCGAGCCACGCTCCCATGGCATATCCTCCTTTGTACACAAAACAAAAAAAGCACCTGCGCCGCACATCTTCAAAGGCCTTACGATGTGCGGGACAAATGCTCATTTACCCGGCGGCAAATCTGCCCGTATCTTAGCACAGGCAAAATAAAAATACAAACGCCTGCGTTTCAACGAACAGTGCCTGCCAGGAAATACTTTTCTCACTCTGCGGTGCGTTTTTCATTTGCGCTGCTTTCTTTTTCATCCCTTTTGGTGCGGGCTCACACACTTCGCTGCCGCGGGAGTTTCATTTTTCTATGATT
>UQYL01000045.1 GCA_900545365.1 uncultured Dialister sp.
GATTTTTCTAATGGCCGGTGTCATCCAGCCGCTCACCTTAGGAGCAGCCAATACGGTGCGCCGCCTAAGGTGCGCCGCCTAAAATTAAAAAGACGGCTCACACCGTCCGCCCGGCCCCGACGCCGGGCCGTCCACTTTGCCTCTTATCTTTCCCATCCATTCCGGCAGTCGTAGAAACACCCTGCCCCGCAGGGGCATATACTTATTTCCCTGCGGTACGCTTTTAGAATGAATGCACTCTTTTTAAAGGCTCGCAGTGAGGCTTTCAGTGCGTTTCTGTAAAATCATTTTACAAAAAATGTGATTATTTTTCCGTATATTTACCATAAAATGCATATACTTATGATATACTGTAATTGAAATCATGTATTCTGCAGGAGCGGCTTTCCGGAGAGCGGGCCGGCTGCGGGTGCATGCCGTTTTTGGTTTGTGAGGAATGGAAAAATGTTTTGTAAGAAGTTTGAAAGGGGAGAGTGATTTGAAGAAGTTGAAATGGCTTTTTGCGGTCCTTCTGTCTCTGTTCACGCTGGCTGCGGCAGGCTGCGGCGGCGGAAGCGACGCTCCGAAGGAAGCGCAGAAGGAGAACGGGAAGACCGTGGTGACGTTCTGGCACGTGTATACGAAGAATTTCGGCGCGCCGGTCATCAAACAGATGGTGGATGATTTCAATGCGTCTCAGGACAAGATCATCGTGAAGGATGTGTACAATCCTGATATGTATCCGGGACTCATGAAGAATCTCCAGGCCGATGTGGCGTCCGGCAAGTCTCCGTCCATCGCCATGATCGGCTACAATTATCTGGATTATTTCAATGAGAATTTCCAGTATGTGTCTCCTGCGGAGCTGGCGAAGAAGGACAAGGCCGCTCCGGACTATCTGGAAAAGACGTTCCTGCCGAACGTGCTCGGTCTGGCGAAGGCGGGAGATCAGCAGGTGGGCCTGCCTTTCTCCATCAGCGCTCCGCTGCTTTTCTATAATCCCGATCTCTTCGCGGCGGCCGGCCTTGACCCGGCGCAGGCTCCCGCGACCTGGCAGGACGTAAAGGACTACGCGAAGAAGATCCACGACGCGACCGGCGAATACGGTTTCTACATGCAGGAATATCAGGATAACTGGGCGACGCAGGGGCTCCTCACCTCCAACGGCGCGAAGATCCTCGATGAAAACGGAAAGGCTGCTTTCGCTTCCAGGGAATCGGAAGAAGCGTACCAGCTCTATGCCGATATGGTCCTGAAAGATCAGTCTGCTCTCCACATCGCGGCTGATGAAGGCATTGCTTCTTTCTACAGCGGCAAGGTGGGCATGCTCCTCGGCACGAGCGCCAAGATCGGCACGGTGACGCAGTCGTCCAAGTTCAATGTGATGGCGTGCCCGTTCCCGGCTTTCGGCGATAAGAGAGTGGAGATCCCCGCGGGAGGCAATTTCCTCGCCGTGACGGCGCAGTCCGAAGAGGAACAGATGGCGGCATGGGAATTCATTAAGTTCATCATGCAGCCGAAGTATCTCGCCGCATGGACGATCAATACAGGCTATCTCCCGCCGCGTCAGGACGTGGTGAATGAGCCGTCCGTACAGGAAGCGATCGAAAAGACGCCAGCTCTCAAGGTGGCGTTCGATGAGTTGCCGACGCTCTCTCCGTGGGCTTCTTTCCCCGGCGATGTGGGCGTGAAGGCGGAGAAGATGTTCGCCGACATGCGCGACAAGATCCTCTCCGGCGCTGACCCGGCGGAAACGCTGAAGGCGACGCAGGATGATCTGAATAAGCTGCTGAAATAAGGGGGATCGTAATGGGAGGGACCGTGCTGTATCCGGTCCCTTTTCCTTTTTTCAGGAGGTATATGATGAATCCTTCCGGTGAACAGAGCGCCTGGCGGAAGCGGGAGAGGCGGCTGGCCTTTTTCTTCGTCCTCCCGTCGCTGGCGGTATTTATCCTCTTCATGTTCTACCCGCTGCTGTATACGCTGTATCTGAGCTTTTTCCGGTGGAACATGGTGTCGCCGAAGATGAAATTTGTCTCGGTCGATAATTATGTGAATCTTCTGACAGACCCCGTGACGGTGACGATCGCGGAGAATACGCTGCTGTATATCGTCATTCTCGTGCTTTTCAATTTCCTGCTGCCCTATGTGCTGGCTTTCGTGAATACTTTCCTCATGAAAAAGGGGAAGTATGTGTATAAGACGCTGCTCTTCTCGTCGTCGCTCATCGCGCTCGTCGTGGGAGCGATCCTCTTCCAGTGGATCTTCAATCCCGTATCCGGACCGATAGGGGCGCTGGCGGACATGATAGGCGTGACGCTTCCCGCGTGGTCGAAGACGCCGGGCCTCGTCATCCTCGTCATCAGCCTTGTGGCGGTGTACAAGGCCTTCGGGTACAATTTCCTCATCCTCCTGTCTGGCATGAACAGCGTGCCGGAGGAGCTCATCGAGGCGGCGCGTCTGGAAAAGGCGCCCAATTCCAATATTTTCACGAAGATCGTGGTGCCGCTCACATCGTCTTCTGCGGTGTACATCCTCATCATGACCATCGTGCAGGGGCTCCAGTATGTCTTCACGCCCATCAAGGTGCTCACGCAGGGCGGCCCGAATGACGCGAGCTCGAATATCATTTACCAGGGCTACGACTATGCCTTCACGTTCTATGAGACCGGCATGTCGGCGGCGCTCGCCATCATTACGATGCTGATCTTCCTCGTGCTGCTGTACCTGGAATTCCGCTATGTGGAGAAGGGAGTCTACTATGAAAATTGATTCGTCCGAGATCAAGTGGCACCTCCTCTTCATCATCCTGGTGCTGCTCCTGGTGTATCCGCTCCTTTTCTCGCTCTCCACGTCTTTCAAGACCATGAGCGAGGCTTTCCAGTCGTCGTCGCTCATCCCCATGGAGCCGACCTTCTCCGCTTATGAGCGGGTCTTCACGACCATCAATTTCGTGCAGATCCTGTCGAATACGTTCATCATCGCGGCGATCGTGACGCTCTTCAAGCTGGCGACGAGCATTTTCGCGGCGTATGCCTTCGTGTTCTTCCATTTCAAAGGGAAGAATGTCCTCTATTTCCTGCTCATCAGCACGATCTTCATTCCCTTCACGGTGACGATGATCCCGAACTACATCACCCTCTCGAAAGTGGGCTTCGTGGACAGCATCTACGGCGTGGCGCTGCCCCAGCTGGCGGACGCGACGGGTATTTTCCTCCTCCGCCAGTACATGAAGGGCATCCCCATGTCGCTCATGGAAGTGGCGGAGCTGGAGCGGGCGTCTCATCTCACGCGGCTCCGCACCATCGTGGTGCCGCTCATCCGCCCGGCGATCCTCTCCATCGGCATCATTTTCTTCATCAATTCGTGGAATGAATATGTGTGGCCCGCCATCATGATCAAGAGCGAAGTGAATTACACGCTGTCGCTGGCGCTCCAGATGTTCGTCAGCTCCGAAGGCGGCACGGACGTGCCCGTGGCCATGGCGGTGGCGACGCTCACCATGCTCCTGCCCCTCGGCCTCTACGCGGTCTGCCAGAAATTCATTATCGGTACGTTCGCCCAGTCGGGCATCAAAGGATGAGAATATGTACAGCATAGAATTTAAAAACGTAGTGAAAAAATTCGGAAAGACAGAAGTCATCAGAGGGCTCAATCTTTCCATCAGAAAAGGGGAGCGCCTGATCCTCCTCGGCTCTTCGGGGTGCGGGAAATCGACGATCCTCCGCATGATCAGCGGCCTTGAGACGATCACGTCGGGCGAGCTCTATCTGAACGGGAAGCTCGCCAATGACATGGATCCCGGCGACCGGGACATCGGCATGGTCTTCCAGAATTACGCCCTCTTCCCGCACATGACCGTGGAGAAGAATATCGCCTACGGCCTGCGCATTCACCGCGTGGCGGAAGACGAGATCAGGAAACGTGTGGCGAAAGCCGTGGAGATCCTCAATCTGACAGGACTCGAGGGACGCCTTCCGCGGGAGCTCTCCGGCGGGCAGCGGCAGCGCGTGGCCCTCGCCCGGGCCCTCGTGAAGCAGGCGGATTTCTTCCTTCTCGATGAGCCGCTGTCCAATCTGGACGCCCAGCTCCGCGGAAAGGCAAGAAAAGAGCTGGTCCGTATCCATGAAATGTACGGACAGACCATGATCTACGTCACCCACGACCAGATCGAGGCGATGACCGTGGGCCAGCGCATCGCCGTCATCAATGAAGGACGCATCCAGATGCTCGACACGCCCCATGAAGTGTACCGCCGTCCGGCGAATCTCTTCGTGGCGAAATTCATCGGCTCGCCGTCCATGAACATCTTTGACGGACAGATCGCCGCGGGCGCGATGCGCTTCAACGATCACGCCGTGCCCCTCACGCCGGCGTGGGCGGAAAAAGCGGGCGCTTCCGGAGCGGAGCGGCTCCTCGCGGGATTCCGCCCCGAAGACATCGTTCTCACGGCGGAGCCGGAAGAAGGGGCCGTGCCGGTGACCGTCCAGTATCATGAAGACTACGGCAGCCGCGTGGGCTACTACTTCACCGTGAACGGCGAAGAGATCATCGCCATCATGCGGGACGACGTGCTTCACGGGCAGACCGAGGCGTACTGGAAGCCCGACCCGAAAGCGCTCCACCTCTTCGACGCGGCGACGGAAGCCAATATCGGCTACCCGGAGGCGCTGGCATGAAATATTTCGTAAGCGACCTCATCGTGGGGATGGGGGGCATCCGGGATTTCGGCGAATGGGTCTCCTCTGTGGGGCGGCCCGATTTCGGCGCGGAATTTTCCGCCTTCACCCACAGTGAAAGCTACTGGAAAGAACTGGCGGAGACCGTCGTGCCCGCGTGCACCGCGCCCATGACCTTCCACGGCCCGTACGTGCGGATCGAAGCGACCGCTCCTCTGGATTCGCCGGAGCACGCCTTCCTCATGGCGAGCTACGAAAAAGTCATGGATCTCGCCGCGGCATACGGCGCGCGGCACATCGTCTTTCACTATTCCCAGCTCCACTTCCCGCGGGAAGCCCTCCCGGAAGCGCAGAAAAACGCCATGGCCGTCATGGAAGCGCTCACCGCCATGGCGCGGGAGAAGGGCGTGCATCTTGTCATCGAAAACCTCTGCCGCCATCCGAAAGAAGGGGAGCATCTCTTTACCAATGAAGAATACTTCGCCCTTTTCGAAAAAATGCCGCTCGCCGAATCGCTCATCGACATCGGCCACGCCAATGTGAACGGCCTGGACATTGAAAAATTCCTTGCCCTCTACGGCAGCCGCGTGCGGGGATTCCACGTGCACAACAACGACGGCGTCTCCGACCAGCACCGGGACTACCACAACGGCACGGCGGATATCCGCTCCATCATGCGGTGGACCGGGAAATACACAAATGACGCGGATATCGTCATCGAATACGAACCGCATGAACACCTCACTCACGCGGAGCTCCTCGAAGAGATCGACGAGCTCAAAAGCTGGGCGGAAGGAAAATGAAAAAGAAGCGTCTCCCCTGAAAAGGAGGCGCTTTTCGCATGCAAAAACCGGCCCTGCTTTCCGGGAGCGCTGCGCTCTCTGCGGGCACTGGGCCTATCAATGGAAATAAGAAGAGAAGAAATATTATTTAATTTTTCTTTACTTTGTGATATAGTGGAAATGAATTAGGGAGGTGGACACAATGGCACAGACTGTAAACGTAAACATTAAGATGGATGCTGATGTCAAAAAGAGCATGGAAAGGGCCTGCGAAGCCATGGGCCTTTCCATGAGCGCGGCTTTTACGATTTTTGCCAAAAAAGTCGGCCGCGAATATCGGATTCCCTTTGAGGTTTCCGCGGATCCCTTTTATGAAAGCCCGAATGTCCGTTATTTAAAAAGCGTGATGGATGATGTGGAGCAGGGGAAAGCGCATTTTGCGGAACATGCGCTGATCGAGGATTGATATGAAAATTTTGTGGGAAGAACGGGCGTGGGACGATTATCTTTTCTGGCAGGAGACCGACAAAAAAACACTGCGGAAGATCAATGCGCTCGTAAAAGACATGATGCGCGATCCCTTTTCCGGCCTGGGAAAGCCGGAGCCTTTGCGCGGCGATTTCAGCGGCCTCTGGAGCCGCCGTATCAACCACGCGGACCGGATCGTTTATTTCGAGCAGGACGGCACGGTCTACATCATTGCGTGCCGCGGACATTATGATGATTAAGGGAGGAGCCCATAGGGGTTCCTCCTTTTGTGCGTTTTATGCACATTCCTCATTTTCTCACCCGTGCCCGGTGTTTACGGGAACGTTACTTTCGCTTTCTTTTCCTTTCGGTGCGGGTGCACATACTTCGCTGCCGCGAGAGCCATATTTTTCTATTTTTTCTTCTGCGGTATCCTGCCACATTGGAGGCTTCATTTCTCTTTTTGGCCAGCCAAAAAAGAGAAACGAAGCAAAGAGAAA
>UQYL01000046.1 GCA_900545365.1 uncultured Dialister sp.
CGTGAAATTTTTATCATTTCATGACCTGCGGTCATGTCTGCAAAGAGTATAGCATTCCCGCTGGCGGCGCACAAGAAAAAGATATTTTCCCCGCGGTTTTCCGGCGTTTTTCCTGTTCGGGCACGCAAAAAAAGAACGGAGAAATTTCTCCGTTCTTTCCGTTTCAGATATGGTAGTCAAAGTCTTCCCGCAGGGTGTGCACCGCGCCTTTGTCGCCGCGCATGGCCGCCTTGATGAGCCACTGCATGGCGAGGCGGTCGTCTTTTTCGATGCCTTCGCCTTTTTCGTAGGCGTAGCCGAGGCGGGCCATGGCGAAGGGCTCGCCTTTTTCAGCGGCGTCGCGGTAGCAGGCCACGGCTTTCCCGATGTCCGCCTGTGTGCCGATGCCCGCTTCCCAGCAGAGGCCGAGGGAGGCTCTGGCGCGGGGGATGCCTTCGGCATCGGCCCGGAGAAAGCACCGGAAAGCTTTTTCTCCGTGTCCCTCCCGGCGCACTTTGCCGCGGTACGCTTCTCCCAGAAGGAGGAAGGCTTCTCTGTTCCCCAGCGTTTCCGCTTCTTCCGCCATGGCGAAGGCTTTTTCGTCGTCGATGACGCCCGCTTCGCCGGCGGCGTATTCCGTGGCGGCGATGGAGAGGAAGGTGCGGAGCGTCGCCGCGCCGTCTTCGCTCTTCGCCGCGCCTTTCCGTATCCATTCTTCCGCGCGGGCAAGATCTTTTTTCACCGCCGTGCCCTGGGCGTAGCAGAGGCCCGCCATGAGCATGGCGTCGGGAACGCCCCGCTCCGCCGCGAGAAGATGGTACTGGAAGGCTTTTTTCTCATTCACCCGTCCGAGGGAGCCTTCGTCGTACATCCTGCCGAGGCTGGCGGCGGCTTCGCCGCTTCCCGCTTCGCAGGCACGCTCCAGATGTCTCCTCGCTTTCCGCGCGTTCGGCCGTCCGCCGTTGACGCCGCGGAGGTAGAGTTCCCCAAGGAGGAGGGACGCTTCGATATCGCCGTAGTCCGCCGCCGCTTCATAGAAGAGACGCGCTTTTTCTTCGTCCTTCGGGACGCCGTCTCCGGTCTCGAACCGCCGGGCGATGAGACAGATCTCCGCCGCGCCTTCCGCCGCGCCCATATTGGCGGCTTTGCGGAAATAGGTCACTGCTTCGTCATAGTCGCCCGCGCGGACGCAGTCCTGCCCCATGGCGTAGTAATATTCGAGCATGCGGTCGGATGGCATAGTCTCTCCTCCTTTGGTCTTACTTCGGGGAAACCTGCGGAAATGCTGTTATCTGAATTCGCTCACAAGGTCTTCAAAGAGTTCGTGAGACGGTTTTTCTACATGGTCGACGAGTTTTCTTTCGCCTGCCGGGGTGATTTGGTCGAAGGCGGCCACGCCTTTTTCTTCGTAGAGCAGGCCGGTCACGAGGCCGTCGTTTTCAGCCAGCGCATGGTATGCCTGGGATTTGCTGGACGGATCGTAGTCCGGATAGAGGTCTTCCACTTTCTTCAGATGTTCCTGGTACCACTGGACGGTGTTGAATTTATTGAAGGACACGCAGGGCGTGAAAATATTGACGTACGAGAATCCTCTGTGATCGACCGCTTTTTCGATGATGTCCATCATCTGTTTGCCGTCGATGGCGAAGGTCTGGGCGACGAAGGTGCACCCCGCGCCGATGGCCATGCTCATCGTGTCGAGAGGCGTCTCGGGATTGCCGTCGGGCGTGGTCTTGGTGACGAAGCCCTTGCTGGACGCCGGGCTGGTCTGGCCTTTCGTGAGGCCGTAGACCTGGTTGTCGAAGACGAGGTAAGTGATGTCCATATTTCTCTTCATGGCGTGGATGAAGTGGCCCAGGCCGATGGCATAGGAGTCGCCGTCGCCGGAGCAGACGATCATGTGCATGTCTTTATTGGCGCACTTGATGCCCTGCGCGAAGGGGAGCGACCGCCCGTGAGTGGTGTGCGCGCCGTAGCAGTACATGTATCCGCCGATGCGGGAGGAGCAGCCGATGCCGGAAATGAGGGCGATATCTTCAAAGGCCCATCCTTTTTTCGCGCAGATCGCGGCAATGGCGTTCTGGATGCCGTAGTCGCCGCAGCCGGGGCACCAGTTCGGAACGATGGTATTTTTATAGTCTCTCGGTGACGCCATGATCACAGGACCTCCTTTGCTTTCTTTACGATCGCCGACGCGACGAACGGCGTGCCGTCATACTGCAGGAGCGACAGCAGTTTGTCGTGGCAGGTGAAGTGGGAAGCGAAGAGTTCCCGGAGCTGGGCCGTCATGTTTTCTTCGACGATGAGCACCTTCTTCGCGCCTTCGATGTAGGGCCGGAGTTCTTCTTCCGGGAAAGGCGAGAGGAGCCGCAGGTGCAGGTGATTGATCTTTTTGCCGGTCTCCGCGAGGGCTTCCGCCGCTTCGTCGATGGCGCCGCCGGTGGAGGCCACGCCGATCATGAGGAGATCGCAGTCCGTGTCTTCATGGGTGACGAAGAAGGGCTGAATTGCTTTGGAAACGCCGGCGAATTTGCGGTGCCGCTTTTCCATTTCCATGACGCGGTCGCCCTGGCCTTCCGCCGGTTTGCCGAATACGTTGTGTTCGAGGCCGGTGGAGAGGAACATGCCGTTCTTCACGCCGGGGATCGTTCTTTCGGAAATGCCGTCTTCGCTGTCTTCGAAGCGGTGGAAATATTCCGCTTTCCCCAGTTCCGGCAGGCCTTCACGGACGAGCTTGCCGCGGCGGATCGGCACGCGGTTCTCGTCGAATGCCGGCACGGACTGTTTGCACATGCCGAATTCAAGGTCGGAGAGCAGGATGACCGGCGTCTGGAATTCTTCCGCCAGGTTGAAGGCTTCCTGGGTGATGTAGAAGCAGTCTTCGATGCTCGCCGCGGCGAGGACGATCTTTTCCGCGTCGCCGTGGCCCGCGCCGATGGCGTAGCGGATGTCGCTCTGCTCGACTTTCGTCGCCATGCCCGTGGAGGGGCCGGCGCGCATGACGTCGATGATGACGACGGGGATCTCCGCGATGGACGCCATGGAGATGGATTCCGCCATCAGGGACAGGCCGGGGCCGCTGGTCGCGGTGAAGGAACGCACGCCGGCGTAGCCCGCGCCCATGGCCATCATGCAGGAGGACAGCTCGTCTTCCGTCTGCACGACGGTGCCTTTGATCTTATGCATCACTTTGATCATATATTCCATGATCTCCGACGCCGGGGTGATCGGGTAGGATGCCATGAAACGGCTCCCCGCCGCGATCGCGCCGAGCGCCGCCGCCTCGTTGCCGAGGAGGTAGAGCTGATCGGATTTTTCCGGTTCCGCCAGACGGCCGATGGTGTCCGTGCCTTCCACGGCTTTCACCGCCGCGTCATAGCCTTCCACGAAGACCTGCTTGTTTTCATTGACGATGGCTTCGCCTTTCTTGCCGAAGCGGTCTGCGATGAACTGGAAGAACGGGTCTTTCGGGAATCCCAGGATGCCCGCGGACATGCCGAGAGCGGCCATGTTCTTCATCTGCATGGAGCCGTGGGCCTTCGCGATCTCCGTGATGGGGAGCGCCAGGAAAATGCGGCCCGTATGAGCTTCCCACTTCGGATGGAACGCCGCGTCGGCAATGATGATGCCGCCGTCTCTGACTTCCGCGCCGTGCTTGTCGATCGTTTCCTGGTCAAGAGCGACCAGGCAGTCTACATATTCGCCGATCGTCGCCACGCGGTGGGATGCCGCGATGCGGAGGGCGATCGTGGTGTGCCCGCCTTTGATGCGGGATGCGAACAGGCGCTGGCTGAAGAGGGAATACCCCTCCTGAGCCAGGACGCGGCCGAGGATCTCGCCGCAGGACTCGACGCCCTGTCCCTGCTGTCCGCCCATCTTCCAGATAAAGTCACGTTTTGTTTCCAATGTATGCCTCCTTTTTGCGCACAAAGAGCTCCGCCTGCGGTGATCGTCCGCGCCGTCGCGGAGGAAACGCGCGCATCTGCGCGCATCTCTGTTCACTTGTGTCAGAAAACGCCGGATCTGCCTGCCCGCGCTTCTGAATCGCTTCTTTTATTATAACTGCTGCTCATCGATCAGTCTATAAAAAGCAACGTTTTCCCACGCAAAAAGCCCGGTCTCCCGGGCTCCTTTTACACGCCCCGCATGTCCGGCGGCCAGATGATCTTGTGGAGCTGCACCTGCACGGTGACGTCCGCCAGTTTTTCCCGGCGCACGAATTCCACGATCTCCCGCGGACTGATCTTTCCGAAGACAGGCGAGAAATACGCCCGCGGCGCGCCGGGCCCCATGCAGTGCCGCCGCACGACCCGCTCCGCCGCAGCGAGATCGCGCAGGCTCCCCACGACGAATTTCACCACGTCCTCTGCCGTGAGAAGGGAGAAATTTTCCTCCCGCATGCGCTCCTCCATGCCGGAATCCGGGCATTTCCAGTCCATCGTGTAGAACGTCCCCGCCGGACGCTCCCGGAAGAGCGGCGCCGCGCCGTTCGTCTCGATATTGCACTCATACCCTTCCCGGCCGAGGACTTCGCAGAGTCCGCGGATGGGCCGGAGAAGCGGCTCCCCGCCGGTGAAAGTCACCCGCTTCCACGGATAGGACCGGACGCGCGCCAGCAGCTCCTCTTCCGTCAGGGCATACGCCGCGTCCTCCTCACGGAGCGCGTAAGCCGTGTCGCAGTACGAGCAGCGCAGATCGCACCCGGCGAAGCGCACGAACACCGCCATGAGGCCCGTCCGCTTCCCCTCGCCGTCGATGCTGTCGAAGATCTCCGCGATGGGAAATTTATTTTTCATAGATCGCCAGATTCCCTTCCGATTCCCGCACGGCGACGCGCACGCAGTGGGGCAGGCGGTCGCAGATCCACTTCGCCATATTCTCCGCCGTGGGATTGATGTCCCCCATCACATCGTTGATATACGTGTGGTCGAGCTGCTTCACCACGTCTTTGATCTTCGAAAAATCCAGCACCATGCCGTTCTCATCAAGGGTCTCGCTCTTAAGCGTCACCTCGATGATCCAATTGTGCCCGTGGACGCGGGAACACTTCGACGGATAGGGCAGCTTCAGCTGATGCGCCCCGGCGATCTCCACCCGTTTCACCACCGTATACATCATTTCACCTCCAGCGCCGGATCGGCAACACCGTTCGCGGCGAAAGCCGCCGCCCTGTCGCGGCAGGTCCCGCAGACACCGCAGGGGCGCTCGCCCCCTTCGTAGCAGCTCCACGTGAGCTCATACGGCACGCCGAGCGCCAGGCCCGCCGCCACCACATCGGCCTTTGTCTTCCCCGCGAAAGGCGCGGCAAGGGTCACTTTCCCGTAAGTGCCGATGGAAACGGCCTCGCCCATGGCGCGGAGGAACTCTTCGCTGCAGTCGGCATAGGCATTCCCCGCCGCGTCGTCGCCGTGCGCGCCCAGGTACAGCGATACCTCATCTTCCGGGAAGAGCGACGCCGCGAGCGCTGCCGCCGCTGAGATCATGAGCCCGTTCCGAAACGGCACATACGTGCCGACCTTCCCCGTCTCGCTCTCCGCGGTCTGCTCCGCGTAGCTCCGGTGATCAATGGCTTTGGAAGAACCGGCAAGGAGCGCGCAGTCCGAATATTTCATCGTCTCCGACAAGTCGAGCTCCACGTGGCGGATGCCGTAATACGCAGCCACTTTCCGCGCCGCCTCCAGCTCCCGGCTGTGCTTCTGGCCATAAAAAACAGATGCCGAGACGACGTTCTCCGCACCCAGTTCTTTCACAGCGAGCGCCGCGCATGTCGTAGAATCCACGCCGCCGCTGGACAGTATGATCGCTTTTTTCATGGTAAGACCTCCTGTTTTTTATAGTTGGTTAGCAGAAAAGACAACTTGGGAATATCCCCTATTCAGCTGAGGGAAATTATACCACAGCGGGCCGCGCGCCCGCAAACGCGGTACGCCGCGGCGCTTCCCGCGCAAAAGCGCATGTCCCTTCGCCGCTTCCCGTCACCGGCGCGTTTCCCCGCGCCGCCAGTCAGCGATTTCCGTTTTTTCTTCCGCCGCTTTTCAGCAGTGAGCGCCAGACGAAGAGGCGCAGGCGAAAGGAAACGCCTTTCCCGCAGGCGGAGCGGGATTCATCTGCGGCGGCTTCTCCGTCAAGTGGAGCGAGCGCAGGATGCACGCTTTTCTTTTCGTCCCTTTCGGCGCGGGCCCACATGCTTCGCTGCCGCGAGAGTTTCATTTTACTATGATTCATTCTGCAGCTCCGAGCTACATTTGAGGCTTCATTTCTCTTTTTGGCCAGCCAAAATAGAGAAACGAAGCAAAG
>UQYL01000047.1 GCA_900545365.1 uncultured Dialister sp.
TTTTTGCAGGACGTACAGAAAAAAGGCGCATATCTGAAAGAAAAAATCGAAAAAATGCCTCACGTTGAAAACGTGGCAGGTCTGGGCATGATGCTGGGCATCCAGTTGGATGTGGAAGCAAAACCCGTTATCAACGCTTTGCTGGAAGCAGGACTTCTGGTACTTTCCGCAAAGACCAAAATCCGTCTGCTGCCTCCTTTGACCATCTCACAGGAGGAACTGGACAAAGGGCTTACCATTTTGGAACAGACACTGGCTTCACTTTGATTGAGAAAGGAAGATAATATATGAAACATTTTCTGAAACTTTTAGACCTGACAACAGAAGAAATCCTGGAACTGCTGGACCTGGCAGACCAGTTGAAATTACAGAAAAAACAGGGCATTGAACACCCTATCCTGAAAGGTAAAACACTGGGCATGATTTTTGAAAAATCCTCCACCAGAACCCGTGTATCCTTTGAAACAGGCATGTATCAGCTGGGCGGTCACGCGCTGTTCATCAGCTCCAAAGACGCACAGATTGGTCGTGGCGAACCTACAGAAGACACCGCAAGAGTCCTGTCCCGTTATCTGGACGGCATCATGATCCGCACGTACGCCCAGAGCGAGGTGGAGGAGTTTGCGCAATACGCGGACGTGCCGGTCATCAACGCGCTCACTGATCTGCTCCATCCCTGCCAGGTGCTGACGGATCTCCTCACCATGCAGGAGTATAAGGGCAAAAACCTGAAAGGGCTTCATTTCGCCTATATCGGGGACGGGAACAATATGGCCAATTCCTATCTCTACGGCTGCGCGAAGGCGGGCATCCACTGCACCATTGCCTGCCCGAAGGGGTACGAGCCGAATAAAGACGTGCTGGCGAAGGCGCTGGAAGACGCGAAGGCGACCGGCGCGGTGCTGAAGGTGGTGGAAGATCCGGCGGAAGCGGCAAAGGACGCGGATGTGCTCGCCACCGACACCTGGACGAGCATGGGCGAGGAAGCGGAGAAGGAAGTGCGGGAAAAGGTCTTCCGGGGCTACCAGATCAACAGGGAGCTCCTGGCGCTGGCCGACAAAGAGGCGATCGTCCTCCACTGCCTCCCGGCGTACCGCGGCAAGGAGATCACGGAAGAGGTGCTGGAAGGATACGCTCACGTCATTTTCGACGAAGCGGAGAACCGTCTCCACACGCAGAAGGCGGTCATGGCTCTCACCATGGGCTGAGCGGGACAATAAAAAAACGCTCCGGAAGGAGCGAAAAAAAGCCGTTTCCCTTTTTTCGGGGAAGCGGCTTTTTGTATGGCAGTCATCCGATGGGGAAGAGAACGCGGGCGGCATAGATGACGACGGTCATGGTGGCGCAGGAAAGGAAGGTGCTCATCATGACGAGCTCCGTCGCGAAGTCTTCGTAATTGTGAAATTCCACGGCATAGAGCACGGAATTGACCGCCGAGGGAACGCAGGACATGATGAGGATGACCTGGCTGGTGACGGCGGAGAAGCCCGTGCCGAAGGTATTCCACAGGACGATGAGCGCCCACGAGAGGGCGGGGCCCACGACGAGCCGGACGAAGCAGCCCAGCCAGGCATCGGCGTCTCCGAAGGAAATGCGGCTCCGGTGGATCTGCATGCCGAGCGCCATCATGACGATGGCTACGAGGGCGTTCGCGCAGTTTTCAAAGACCGGCCAGATGGGGGTCGTCGTCATGTCGAATCCGATGATCTTTATGGTGAAAACAGCGCAGAGCGTATAGAGCACGGGCATATGGAGGATGACCCGGATGGTGTCGCGCGGGGAGAGCCGTCCTTTGCCCGCCTGGTAGAGACCGAGCGTATTCAGGGTGAGATTCATCTGGACGAGGGTCATGGTGCTCGCCGCGAGGGCTTCCGCCAGGTAGGGCGTCGTGCCGTCGGCGGAGATGTAGGGGGCGTTCGTGAAGATGAGCGCCACCAGGGCGACGCCGATATTGCCGTTGTTGGAGAACATGGTGCCGTTTTTGAAGGCTTCCGTCTTGCCCGGCGCGAATCCGCGGAGCTTTCCGATGAACGCGCCGAGCGCGCCGAGGACGGCCATCTGGACGCAGCAGAAGAGGAAGACATTGGCCAGATTCATATCGAGCTTCGCACAGTAGATGCTGTAGAAAATGAAGCACGGCAGGACGATGAAGAAGGTGAGCTTCGTCAGGGAGGCGACGGCGAGCTGGAAGCGCCGGTCCATGAAGTAGCCGATGACCACGAAGAGGATGAGCGGCAGGATATTGTCGGTGATGATGCTGAGAAATGCCATGGCTGCCTCCTTACATGCCCACCGGGTAGAGAATCTGCGCCGCGAAGATCACAGCGGTCATGGTGATGACGCCGAGGAAGGTCGAGGCGAGAACGGACTGCGCCGCGAACCAGGAGTGATTTTTGTATTCCGCCGCGTACATGACGATGGTGAAGCTCGGCGGGATGGACGCGGTGATGAGGAAGACCTGCGCCTGCACGGGGGTGAAGCAGCCTGCCGCCTCGATGATGCACCATGCCAGGAAGGGCGCGAGGAGGAGCTTCTGCGTCGCCGCCGCGAGGACCGCCGCCGTGGGGCGGTGAAGTTTTGAGCGGTGGAGCTGCGCGCCGACGATGACGGTGATCATGACGATGTACGCGCCGGAGAAGTGGTGGAGCGCCGGCCAGAGGAAGGTGCTCTGGAGCGGGAAGCCCGTGTATTCGATGAAGGAACCGAGAAGCGCGGCGTAGAGCGCTGGCATGCGGAACAGGTAGGACAGGAAGGCTCCCGCCGAGGGCATGGCTGCGCGGATCTGGCACGCGCCGAAAAGATTCACGGCGATATTCATAAGGATGAGGATGAGCACGACACTGCTCCGCGCTTCATCGAGGAAGGGCGCTTCCCCGCCGGACAGGAAGGGGGCGTGGCTGTAGATGAAGACGATGAGGACGATGCCGATGTTGCCGGCATTGGAATAGGCGGATACCGCCTGGTAGACGGCGCGCCGTTCCCCGGTGACGCCGAGGAGAGGGGCTGTCGCGCGGGCGATGAGGAGCATGAGAAGAAGCAGGATGATGAAGGCCGGGATGAGGATGAGCGATGACATGTCCGGCCTGTACTGCACCATGCTGTAAAGAATGAAGCTGGGCAGGATGACCCAGATGACGAGCTTGTTGTATGTATTCAGATCAAGGGTGAATTTCGAATCCAGAAAGTATCCCGCCGCGATGAAGAGGAAGAGGGGCAGGATGTCATTGACAAGGATATGGAGGATGTCCATGGGAATTCCTTTCTTTGCGCCGGAAGGCGGCTTGTATCCTCAAACAAGGGGAATAGAATCGTTTTATTATATAGCGGGGAAAAGAGCGGCGCAAGGCGGTCAGAAGCGGAGCTCGCCGCCCGCTTTGTCCGTCCCGAGAATGAGGCGCCAGAGTCCCCATGCGGAGAGCGCGTCCGCCGCGGCCGTGCCGGGGCAGCGGAGCGAGCCACCTTCCCAGGCGGCGCAGAGGGCGATCTTTTTCGTGTCCCTGTCGATGAGGAACTGCACCCAGCGGCCGTTTTTATCGAAGTAGGTGAGCGTCCAGCAGCGGAATTCCTTCCCGCCGGGAGCTCTGAAGGTATTCTCCGTGTACATGCCCGTGTCCGGTTCATTTTGGTAAATGTCGGCGCGGCTGTAGGGATAGACTTTTCCGAAACGGCGGATCACATCCGCCGCGGGCGAGCCGACGGAGAGGCCTCCGGGGAGGGGCTCGCCCGGCCGCAGCCAGAGCACGATGCGGAGCCGGCCTTTCCCGACGGTGTACGGCGGGAGGGGATCGTCCGCGGAGCCTTCCGCGAAGAAGACCGCGCTGTCTTTCCGGAGCCAGCCGGTGTCGCCGCCGCTTTCGCGGCTTCTCGTGTAATCCCCGCTTTTGAGGAGGGCGGGCACGGGACGGTCTTCGCCGAAGGGCGGCGGGGGCGCGGCGTTTTCCGTCCAGGCGGAAGCGGTAAGACACGGCGCGAGGAGCGCAGCGGCGAGGAAGAGGGACAAGAGGCGCATGGCAGATCTCCTTTCTGTTTTTCCTTTTATTGTAGCACAGCGGCGCAGAGCAGCGGGAAAGGTGGATTGACAATAAAAAAAGGATTATATAAAATATTACTGTTATGGAAGGGTGTCCGAGCGGTTGAAGGAGGCGGTCTTGAAAACCGTTAACTTCGTGAGAGGTTCATGGGTTCGAATCCCATCCCTTCCGCCAATTTATATGTGAGGGCGCTGCGGAGAAGCAGCGCTTTTCTGTATGGGAGGTGGAGCATGACTATTGCGGGCAGAGCGCTTCCTTCGGTGAAGAGCATCCTGGAGCATCTGGTGGGCCTCTTTGTGGGGGCCATGATCTATTCCGCCGGGCTGAATCTTTTCCTCGTGCCGAATCAGATCATCGACGGCGGCGTGGTCGGCGTGGGGCTGATCGCGACGGAGCTCACCGGCATCCCTTTCAGCGTGTGGGTGGTGCTCCTGAATATCCCCTTTTTCATCCTGGGATACCGGAAAGTGGGAGCGAGCCTCGCGGCGTATGCCATGGCGGCCGTCCTCATCCTCTCCTTCTGGAGCCCCATTTTTGAGGAGATGCCGCCCTTCACGACGGACCCCTTCCTGGCGACCATCTTCGGCGGCGTCATCATCGGGATCGGCGTGGGCATCGTCATCCGGAGCGGCGGCTCGCTGGACGGCACGGAGATCATGGCGATCTGGCTCGACCGGCGGTCGGCCTTCTCCGTGGGGGAGATCGTCATGTTCTGCAATATTTTCATCCTCGGCAGCGCGGGCTTCGTTTTCAGCTGGAACAGCGCCATGTATTCCCTCGTGGCGTACTTCATCTGCTCGAAGATGATCGATATCGTTTCCGCGGGCCTCGACGAATCGAAGGGTGTCTTCATCGTCACGGAGAAGTCCGACGAAGTGGGCGACGCCATCATGAACCAGATGCACCGCGCGGTGACATTCATCCACGGTGAAGGGGGCTATCTTCGGAACGATAAGAATATCCTCTACTGCGTCATTTCCCGTCTCGAAGTGACGCGCCTCAAATTCATCACCCACGATATCGACCCGCAGGCGTTCCTTTCCGTCTTCGACGTGAGGGAAGTGCAGGGCGGTTTCCTGAAAAAGAAAAGACACTGAGAGCTCCGGAGCGGGGCTCTTTTTTATGCGCCCGCGGAGGGGGACGCGCTTTTCCCCGGAAGGAAAGCGCCAAAATAAAAATTTTATTAAACTCTTGCAATGGGCTGTATTTATATTAGAATAAATGACAGTGTGTGCATTCCCGCGCCGCGGCGTGGGTTTTTAAGGGGAGGGAAACAGATGGCAGAAAAGACTCTGGAAGAACTGGAATTTGAAGAAACCGGCGTCACGCACAAAGAACGCTGGAAGATCATGTGGGCTTCGATCATCGGGTACGCGATGGACGGGCTCGACGTACTGATCCTTTCTTTCGCCATGGCGGCGATCGTCGCCGAATTCGGGCTGTCTCTCGGCGAAGGCGGCCTCATTGCCACGTATACGCTGATCGGCACGGTCCTGGGCGGGTATTTGTTCGGCATCATGGCGGATTATGTGGGCCGCGTCCACACCTTCGCCGTCACGATCGTTCTTTTCTCTATCTTCACCGGGGCGTGCGCCTTCGCGGACTCGGCGTCGCATCTTGAGATCTTCCGCTTCCTCGCTGGGCTCGGCCTGGGCGGCGAATACGGCATCGGCATGACCCTCGTCGCGGAGACCTGGCCTGCGGCGAAGCGTGCCCGCGCGACGGCAGGCGTGGCCATGGGCTGGCAGGCCGGCGCGGTGCTGGCGGCGGTGCTGGCGGGCCTGATCCTGGCCGGTATTCTGGCGGCCACCATGTCCACCGCCGACAGCCAGATGCTGGCAGCGGCCTCCAGCGTATCCCAGAACATCCTGCAGGAGTTCGGCCACATGAAGCTGACCGAGAAGCAGAGCCTGTTCGCCGCCCGCCTGACCATCATCTGCATCAGTGTGGTGGGCGTGGTGCTGGCCCGCGACCCCAACTCCAGCGTGTTCGGCATCGTCAGCTTTGCATGGGCCGGCTTTGGCGGCTCCTTTGGCGCGGTGGTGCTGTGCTCCCTGTTCTGGAAGCGCTGCAACTGGCAGG
>UQYL01000048.1 GCA_900545365.1 uncultured Dialister sp.
TCTCCGCAGACCGCACGGCGTCGAGCACAGCCCGGCGCACTGCTTCTTCCGCCATACAAGCCACTGTATCGACCGCCGCAGGGACCTCGCCCGACGCCATGACAAAGAGCGTATCCCCGTCCATGGTCGTATGGACAGGCCGGATGGAGCGGGCCAGTCCGTCGTGCGCCATGCCCGCCGCTGCGGTGCACTGAGCTTTCGTCAGTTTCGCATTCGTCACGATGCAGCCGATCGTCGTATTGGCGCCTCGGAGATCCCGTTCCACGCCCTGCAGCATCAGGTCCCAGGACGAGACGGTCCCTTTCCGGTCTTCCGAAAGGATTCCCGCCAGGACCCGGTCATTTTCATACACTTCGCCGCACGCATTGACCGCGATATAGGCTCCCACATACAGTCTATCCACATGGAGCTCCGCATAACCGGCACCGCTCTTCATACAGCGTTCCGCCCCGAGCAGCTTGCCTACCGTCGCGCCCGTTCCCGCGCCTGTGCATCCCACGGAGAAAGATATTCCCGCGCGCTCTGCGGCCAGCCGTCCCATCTCCCTGTCCGGGAAAGCGCCGCTGTCTCCGATCATCAGATCGAAGAGAACAGCGCCGCATACGATGGGCACCGTCACCGGCACCACGGAAAATCCGACGCCTTTCTCGCCAAGATACCGCAAGACGCCGCACGAAGCTTCCAGACCGAATGCCGAGCCGCCGGACAGCACGACCGCATGGATCTTATCTACAGTCTTTTCCGGGCGGAGCAGATCGGTCTCCCTCGTTCCCGGCGCGCAGCCGCGAACATCCACCCCCGCCGCCGCTCCGCCTTCCGGCGCGAGGATCACCGTCACTCCTGTCAGTCCCTGCTTGTCTTCCGCCGTCCCGATACGAAATCCAGGCACATTGATCTTTCTTTCATTCATAATGTATCCGCCCTCCTCGCCAATTCGACGCAGTTCGCGAAATCTTCCGGGATCGGCGCTTCAAAATGCATTTCTTTTCCCGTCACCGGATGGTACAGCGTCAGCGTATGGGAATGGAGCGCCTGGCCGCTGATCGGGAAATGGTCTTTTTTATACCCGTACAGCGGATCATTGACCACCGGATGCCCGATATGGGACATATGAACGCGGATCTGATGGGTCCTTCCCGTCTCCAGCCTGCACTCCACCAGAGAATAATGAGGCAGGTATTCCAGCACGCGGAAATGCGTGACCGCCGGTTTCCCCGTTTTCGGTTCCACATCCCACTTCATCCGGTCTTTCACGCTCCGACCGAGAGGCAGCCGGATAATGCCGTGATCACCGGCCATTTTCCCGTGGACGAGGGCCACGTATTCTCTCTGCGCCCGGTGAGAGCCGATCTCTTCCTGAAGCGCGCGGTACGCCTCCGCCGTTTTGGCCGCCACCATCACGCCGGACGTATCTTTGTCCAGGCGGTGCACGATGCCCGGACGGGCCGGGTCTCCCGCCTCAAAGAGAGAAGGTCCCACATGATGCAGCAGCGCATTGACGAGAGTTCCGTCGGGATTTCCCGGAGCCGGATGAATCACCATGCCCCGCGCTTTATTGATCACGATCATGGATTCATCCTCGAAAAGGATATCCAGCGGGATATCCTGCGGGATCAGTTCGATGGCCTTCGGCTCCTCGAAGGAAAACTCGACGACATCTCCCGCGGCGAGGCGGTAATTCGGCTTCGCCGTTTTCCCGGAACTGAGGATCACCGTCCCCTGCTTCAGCCATTTCTGTACTTCCGAACGGTTCATGCCGGCTGCTTCTGTCAGGAACTTGTCAATCCGTTCCCCTGCCCATTTCTCATCTGCCGTAAAGTGATATGTCTTCATGACTCGCTGTGCCTCCAGAAATAAAAAAGGATCAGCGCCGTCCCCACGCAGATAGCGATATCCGCGATATTGAAGATCGGCCATACCCGGAAATCAAAGAAGTCCACGACACCCTGCATTCGGCCCCGGTCGATGGCATTTCCCAGCGCGCCGCCGAGAAGAAGCCCCACCGCCAGCGGGAAATAGACCGGCTTCTGCGGAATCCGCTTCCGCATCCACGCGTATGCCGCGAAAAGGACCGCCACGATCCCGAGGAAAAATAAATATTGATATTTCAATATGCCGAACGCCGCGCCGTGATTGATGATGTATGTGAGATGGAATATGCCGGGAATCAGCGGAATGCTCTCCCCCAGCTCCATATGATTCTGCACGAACCATTTTACAGCCTGATCCAGTACCGTCACGGCTGCCGCCATTAAGATCGTATTCATATTCAGCCTCCTGACGTCTCATTATATCATAGGAAATTTCCCCACAAAAAAAGAAAGCGCCCATTCCGGCGCTTCCCCTTTTAATAGGAAACGTAAACTTCGACCGGCTGCACGCCGAAATCAAAACATTCCGCAAATGTCTCCATGCAGAGATCGATGCGATGCCCGATGATGGCGCCCCCCGTATCCGCGGCCACCGCGCTCCCGTATCCGGGCACATAGACCGCCGAACCGAGAGGAATTACGCGGGGATCCACGGCGACCGTTCCGTATCCGGCCTTCGTTCCCGTTGCCGTAATGCCCCGGCCGTCGCCGTCCGTCGGATGATAGGCAGTCGCGGTCATCCGGAAAACCTTCCCCACGGTTCCGCTCTGCGTGCCGACCCGGGCCGCGCCGTCTGTGCCCCTGTCCAGGATCTCTGATTTGATCACTTCCGTATGAATCACCTTGCCGTCCGCAATATATTCTTCCACAGTGACAGACCGCTGCCCAGGCCGCCCGGGATCAATGATCTCCTCCGCGCCGGGAGCCAGACGGTCATCATACCATTTCGCATAATTGACGGGAATGGCTTCTGTTCTTTCTGTGACCTGCTTTACATACGGAACAACATGGATCGTCATGTCCGCTTTGACATGCGCCAGCTCCGGCTCCAGCGGCATCTTGGATTTCCAGTCGATGCCGGCATCATTCACCGCTCCCTGTATCGTCTGCTGCGAGGTAAAGATCTTTTTTGTCGTCTTCCCGTCCTGGATCAGGACCGGAACGGCACGCTCAATATAAACGACCGCATTTTCTTCCGGCTTATCCGTGCTGGCCCAGTACGTATCATGCTGTCCCAGCCGAATACGGGATTCACTGAACATTTTTTTAAAACTGTCCGCCTGCGTGCGGATGACCTGTTTGCCGCCGCCGTCATAAACGGTCACATTTTTCCCGTTCATGTCAGAAGCGTACAACGGGAGGGCGGTCCCTGCCGCCAGCGCCCCGATCAACGCCGTGGAAAATATGGTCTTCATCGTGAGCATCATTCTTTTGTACACGTCCATCCCTCCTACGGCGATGATTCTACCATAGAGAGACTTTTTGTCAAATTTCTATACGTTTACAATATGATTTTTATCTGAAATTTCCAGTATTTATCGATGTTCTTCCACGGATAGATCATTGATTTAAGAGAAAATACTTTCTTCTAAATCCTGTCCTTATTCGCAAAAACATTCGATAAATACTGATTTTTCTGTTCTCTTTTAATGTCAACTATGTCTTTTACAAAGAGAATTTCCTAAAAATGAAATTCCTTAGAGGTTCGGAAATTTCCCAAAGCAGCGGGAAAGTCTTCATCTGCGCCCGCAGGTTGTCTATTGAGAAGAGACTTTTCATAAAAAGTCTCCATTTCTCTAGATGTCCCCTTTTTTCCCCATAAAAAGTTAAAGTAAAACGATTTTTTGAATCTATTCGTCAAAAATTTCTGTTACTGTACTGCCCCACTTTCCTCAAAAATTTTGTCGGAATCCATCTTCCCATCATAAAAAATCCACTGTTTTTTCCATATTTTCCCCACCTCATCAGTTTCGGTTTTTAGTCCGCATCCTTTCCCTGTCTTTTTCCGCCCCCGGTCCTGCTGAAATCCATGTCCACTGCTAATGGACACGAAAAAAGCCCGGCTTCGATCCGGGCTTTGGGTTTATTATTTATTCTCCGGGATATACGGTTCCATTTTCTGCTTCAATGTCATCTTCTCGCCGGAATCCCTCTCCTCAGCGGTCTTCTGAAAAATATCCTGCGCGCAGATCTTATGATCCGGCGCGATCGTCTTTGTCCAGGTGCCGTCAGGCTGCATGACATGGGCTTTCTGGTTATCCGCCAGTTCGATATCCAGCATCTTTTTCAGCCGCGCCATGAGCTCCGGCTCTTCCACCGGCACCATGAGTTCCACACGGTCATTCAGATTGCGCGGCATCCAGTCAGCGCTTCCGATGTACAACTCTTCACGGCCGCCATTGGCGAACCAGAATACGCGGCTGTGTTCCAGAAAACGTCCCACCAGGCTGCGCACGGTGATATGATCGCTCAGGCCCGGGATGCCCGGGATCAGCACGCAGATGCCGCGGACAATCAGCTCAATTTTTACGCCTGCTGCCGACGCCTCGTAAAGCTTCGCGATCATTTCCTTGTCGAGGAGCGAATTCATTTTGATGATCATGTGCGCCGGTTCGCCTTCTTTGGCGAACTGGATCTCCCTGTCGATAAATTTCACGCACCGCTCTCTCAGATTCAGCGGCGCTACCAGGAAAGAATTCCACATCGGCGGATCGGAATAGCCCGACAAAAGATTGAAAAATGCTGAAGCGTCCATGCCGAATGTATCGCTGCATGTCAGGAGGCCGAGATCCGTATAGAGCTTAGCCGTGGACGCATTATAATTGCCCGTCGCCACGTGGACATAACGGCGGATACCGTCCTTTTCCCGGCGGATGACGAGGGTGCACTTGGAATGCGTTTTCAGTTTGACCAGTCCGTAAATAACGTGCGCTCCCGCTTTTTCCAAACGGCGGGCCATGAGGATGTTGTTCGCTTCATCGAAGCGGGCCTTGACTTCCATGAGGACGGTGACCTGCTTGCCATTCTGCGCCGCTTTTTCAAGCGCCCGGATGATCGGGCTGTCCGAGCTGACCCGGTAAAGGGTCTGCTTGATGGCGAGCACGTCCTTGTCCTCCGCGGCAGCAGAAACGAATTTGACGACCGAATCATTGAACGATTCATAAGGAAGATGGATGAGCATATCCTTCTGCCGAATCATGTCGAAGATATTTCCGTCTCCCATCTGGATGGAACTCCATGGGCGGCGGGGATGCGCTTCGGGATAGCGGAGCCGGTCATATCCCTTGATCCCGCAGAAGCCGAAATACATCGTCAGGTCAATCGGCCCGTCGATCTCATAAAGGTCGCCCTTCTCCAGATTGGTCGACTGCACCATGAAGCGCTGCATGAAACGGCTCGTCCCTGCTTCAAATTCCAGACGGACCGCCTCGCCTTTCTGGCGCTTCCGGAGCTGGCGCTCCACTTCCACTACAAGGTCTTTAATATCTTCTTCATCAATATCCAGATCCGCGTCGCGGGTGAGACGGAACACCCGCGCTTCCAGAATGTCGTATCCCACGAAGAGCTGCTGCCCGAAATAGCGGATCACATCTTCCAGCAGAACAAAGGATTTCTTCCCCGGTTCCTCCGGCTCTTCCGGCAGCGCGACGATTCTCGGCAGGACGGACGGCACCGGCACGATGGCGGTCTTCACATCGATATCGTCGTCATCGAGATCATCGGCTTTCTCATTCTTTTCCAGAAGCAGCGCCAGATTCAGGCTCTTCGATGCGAGGAACGGGAAAGGATGGGACGGATTCACCGCCATGGGCGTCACTACAGGGAAGACCTCCCGGCGGAAATATTCCTTGAGCCAGCGCATCTGCGCCGCCGATGCCTGCTCCGGGCGAATAAAATAAAGCTTCTCTTTTTCCAGCTCCGCCAGGATCTGCTTCAGATACCCGTACTGCCGCGCCACGAGCGCCTGGCAGCGTTC
>UQYL01000049.1 GCA_900545365.1 uncultured Dialister sp.
CACCCGTCTTTTTTTCTTCCGCTCCTTCCGCGGGCGCGGGTTCCGGCGCGGGCGCCGTGCCTGCGGCCGCTTTCGGCGCCTCTTCCTGGCGCTGTTTTTCTGCGGACGATCTCATTTCCGCCGGACGGACCGCGTCTTCATGGCTGCGGATCTTCTCGCCGGGAAGGATGACGGGGCGGCTCTTTTCCGCGGGTCGCGCCGCGCGGGCGGTCTTCGCGAAGGCGGCAAGGAGGTCGCCGCCCGCCGGAATGGGCTGGAGCCCCGCTTTCAGATCCGGCACGAGGGCAGCCGGCATGAAGCAGAGCGGCGCCGTGCGGCATAAGACGATGCGGGAGCGGATCTCCGGCGCGGAGAGATCGGTCAGCGCGCAGCCAAGATCACGCCGGTCTTCCGTACCGAAGTAGGCTCCGCCTTCGCTGATGACGACACGGCCGAAGGTGTCTTCTTCCCGCGGCGCGAAGAGCGCGTACATCTTCTTCCGCCCGTTTTCCAGCTGCCGGAAGGAGGCCAGAATGAACGGCGGAAGCTGATTCCTGTCCCAGAAGCGGCGGGACAGGCCCGGCAGGGGCTTGCCTTCGCTGAGCTGAGCGCAGAATTTATTGATATCCCCGCCCCACGCCGGGTCTTCATCGACGGCAAATACGGGGATGGGCGTAAAGAAAGCGTCTCCTTCCATGGAGAGCGGCTCCGCTTCTTTCTGCACGTCATCGAGGACGAAGTATTTATTATTCCGCAGCGCCGGAGTGAAGAGGACGAGGCTGCCGCTCCACTCCGCTTCAAGGGCCTGCCACGCTTCTTTCTCCGAGGGGAAGGACGCGCAGTCGTAGCCGATGCGGCTCATAAATCCGGTAAATCCCATGCGCCGCGCGTCGTCATAGCCCCTGGGCAGCGGCGAAAGGGGCTCCACGAAAAAGCGGTAATCCTGCCCGCCGACGGAGGGCGTGGCCGATTTCAGCCCGGTGCGGATGCGCCCGATCACTTTTCCGTCTTCCTGACGGAAAGAAGAATACGAATTGTACGAATTGTTCATATAAAATCCCATTTTAAATTTCCTCTTTTCCGCATCATTGCTGATGCTTTTAAATCCGGCCTTTCATGAAGGATGACCCTTCCCGATCACGGCCAATGATCTTTCAAATGATGTTAAATTGAATTTTCCCGAAGGCTCTGCCTTCTTTAAAAACCGCCTGCCCTCCTTTCCCGCGTCTTTTTATTGTAGCACAGGAAAATGCCGCAAAAAATACCGGCCCCCAACAGGAGCCGGCCGGAATCAGTCGTCGTCTTCAATGATCAGACGGATCTTCTTCCCTTTTTTCTTATCTTTTTTGTCTTTCTTCTTTTTCGCTTTCTCTTTATCTTTCTTTTTCTTCTCTTTCTCCTTGTCTTTTTTCTTTTTTTCTTTCTCTTTCTTATCTTTCTTTTCCTTCTTCTCTTTTTCTTTGCGTTCTTTCTTTTCTTTATCTTTCACCGCGGCGGAGCGGAGCGCTTCTTTCCGGCGTTTTTCATCTTTCATGAAATAGTCGTCGTCATCGTTTTCCTCCGGCTCTTCGCTTTCTTCCTCTGCCTCTTCGGCGTCTTCTTCATCCTCCGGTTCTTCCTCATCGGCAGCGTCTTCCGATTCTTCGCCGTCGGCCTCTTCTTCGCCTTCCGGCGCTTCTCCGTCAGCCGCTTCTTCCGTTTCTCCGCCGCTCACTTCTCCGTCTTCCGGTATTTCCTCATCGGCGGCGTTTTCCGATTCTCCGCCGACGGTCTCTTCTTCGCCTTCCGGCGCTTCTTCCTCAGCAGCTTCCGCCGCTTCTTCGGCAGCCCCCGGCGCTTCCGTCATTTCTTCTTCCTCTGCGGCCGCTTCCGCTTCTTCCGGCTGTTCCGCCGCTTTCGGCGCGCCGCCCATATCGATGGCGATATCCATGATCTCCTTCGGCTGCCCCTCGTCATCGGGCGTGCCGATGATGTGGCTCGTATATTCCAGACGGGAGAGCTCATCCATGCCCGCGGCGGGGTCTTCCGCTTCCCGGTCTTTCAGAAAAGCGTCGATCGTTTCCTCCATCATGACGGCGAGAGAGAAAATGCGGCGCAGGCGGAGCTCTTCTTCCGCCAGCTCCTCGCCGAAAGCACCCCCTTCCAGGCGGCGGGAGAGATACTGCTCATCCTCCAGCAGCTGGCGGTGGATCTCCAGCAGCGCGTCTTCCAGGGAATTCTTCCATTCCTTATTCTCTTTCATCATTTCTCCTTCCCGGCAGGAGCCTCCTGCCTTTCTGTCACAAGGACTTTATCGATCTTCCGATTGTCGCAGTCGACGATCTCGAAGACAAAACGGTCATATTCGACGGTCTCCGTCTCTTTCGGGATGTATCCCAGCAGGTAAACGATGAATCCCGCCAGTGTCTTATAATAATCTCCCGCTTCGCCGGGCAGTTCTTCTTCAATGTGGAAATGTTCCCGGAAGTCGTCGATGCTGCACAGCCCTTCCACCAGCCAGGAATTGTCCGTCCGGCGGATGAAGCGGTTCTTCTCTTCCATGATGTCTTCCGCGTCGCCCGGCATGGTGCCGACGATCTTTTCCAGCACGTCGTGGAGCGTGATGAGCCCGGAGAGCGCGCCGTATTCGTCGATGACCACCGCTTCGTGGACGCCTTTGTCGTGGAAATGCTGGAGCACCTTCACGAGGGTGAGCGTCTCCGGAATGAAGACGGGCTGCCGCTTCACCGCCTGAATGGCGTCTCTCACGTCCCGCCCCGGGCCGCCTTTGTGGCAGTCCATGAGCACGTCCGACAGATCGACGATGCCCAGGAATTCATCAAGAGAGCCTTTCCCCACAGGCAGGCGGAAATGGCTGCTCTCTTCGATGGCTTTCCAGATCTCTTCCGGCGGATCTTCGATATCGATCCACGTGAGCTGCGTCCGGGCGGTCATGCAGTCCGCCGCGGTGAGGTCGTCCAGCTGGAAGACCCGGTCGACGAGGATCGGCTCGGCCTTGTCAAAGGTGCCCATGCGCGCGCCCTGGCGGAGGAGGACCCGGATCTCGTCTTCCGACACGGGCTGTTCTTTGTTCATATCGATGCCGATGAGGCGGATGACGATCTTCGTGGACCACACGCTGAATACGACGAGGGGCCGGCACAGCGCGGAGAACATGAGCATGGGCTTGGCGATGGCGCAGGACGCTTTCTCCGGCAGCGCGATGGCCAGCCATTTCGGCGCGAGCTCGCCCAGGATGAGGGTGGCGTAGGTCACGATGGAAATGACGATGGCCATGGCCAGCCCCTGCGCGTACGGCGCGATCGCCGGGAACTGCGAGAGCTCCGCTGCGAGAGGCACCGCCAGCGACGCGCCGGAATACATGCCCGTCAGAATGCCGATGGCGGTGATGCCGATCTGGATGGTGGAGAAGAGATTTTCCGGATTGTCCGCGATCTTCAGCGCGTACTCCGCGTTTTTATTTCCCTTCTTGATCATCTCCCGGAGCTTTGTCTTCCGGGAGCCCACCACGGCGATCTCCGTCATGGAGCAGATCCCGTTGAAAATGATCAGGACAAAAATAATCAGTATCTCCGTCCATATCTGCCCGCCATCGTCCATATACCCGACATCCTTTCCTTTTTGAATGAAGCCGCCCCTTCTCCGGGGCGTCCCGTTTTTTTCATTATAACATGAAAGGCCCCGTTTCCTGTAAAAGTCATGTCAAGACAAAAATTCCCCGCCCTGTCTGTACAGATCGGGCGGCGCGCTTATAATAGGGGAGAAACCTTGATTCGGGAGGAATGCCCATGTTTTCCTATTTCTTCGAAGAGCCGCTGAAATGCCTCCTCTTCGCCGTCATCATCTTCGCCGCCAATGTGATCCAGACCATCACGGGATTTGCCGGCGTCATGCTCGCGCTGCCGCCGTCGCTCCTTCTTCTCGGCCCGGACATGGCAAAGGCCGCGGTGAATCTCCTCACCTGGTCCACCAGCGTATACCTGGCGTGGAAAAACCGCCGGTACATCGAGCGGCGGGAATTTTTCCGCATCATTTTCTTCATGGCCATCGGCGCGGCGGCGGGCATCGTCCTCTATGATTCCGTCAATCCGGCGCTGCTCATCCCCTGCTACGGCGCGGTGATCATCGCGGTAGCCCTGAAAAATATCCTTCTGAAGCCCTCGGACGCGCCCCTTCCCCGTTGGGCTCCTGTGCCCATCCTCCTCGGCGCCGGCGTCATCCACGGCCTCTTCGTCTCCGGCGGCGCTCTCCTCGTGATCTATCTGGCGGCCGCCTTCCGGGACAAGCACCAGTTCCGGGCGAACGCCTCCGCCGTCTGGGCGCTGCTCAATATTTTCCTCATGGTCTCGGACTATGAGAAAGGCCTCTGGAACGGAGAGCTCCTGACGCTCACCGCCGTCGCCGCCGTCCCGCTCATCCTGGCGGTGTGGCTGGGAAACCGCATCCACAGCCGCATCGATCAGACACTGTTCAATCGTCTCACTTACGGCCTGCTCCTGCTCGCAGGCGCCATGATCCTCCTGTGACCCATGTTTTCCTATCTCTCTTCTTATCCCCTCACGTGCGCGCTCTTTGCGGCAGTCATCTTCGCGGCAAACGTTCTTCAGGTGCTCACGGGATTCGCCGGAGTCATGCTCTCGCTCCCGGCGGGCATCCTTCTCGTCGGGCCGGACATGGCGAAAGCCTCCATCAATGTGCTCAGCTGGATCGTCAACGCCGCCGTGGCATGGCAGAACCGGCAGTACCTCGACCGGCGGGAGCTCATGCGCATCATTTTCTTCATGGCTTTCGGCACCGCCGCGGGCATCGCCCTCTACGGCGCGGCGGACCCGGCGCTGCTCATCCCCTGCTACGGCGCGCTCATCATCGCGGTGGCCCTGAAAAATCTTCTCCTCTCTCCGCCGTCCGGAGCTTTCCCGAAATGGGCGGCCCTGCCCGTCCTCTTCGGCGCCGGCGTCATCCACGGCCTCTTCGTCTCCGGCGGCACGCTCCTCGTCATCTACCTGGCGGCGGTCTTCCGGGACAAACACCGCTTCCGGGCGAACGCCTCCGCCGTCTGGGTGGCGCTCAATCTCTTCCTCATGGTCTCCGACTATGAAAAGGGACTCTACAACGGCGAATTTCTCACGCTCACCGTCCTGTCCCTCCCGGCGCTCGCCGCCGCGCTCCTCGCGGGCAACGCCATTCACGACCGGATCGATCAGAAACTCTTCGACCGGCTCACCTACGGCCTGCTGGTGATCGCCGGAACGATGATCCTCCTCTGAAAAAGAGCAAATAAAAAGAGCTGTCCTCCGCAGCTCTCTTTTTATTGTCTTTATTTCTTCCTCATGGCTTCCGCGAAAGCCCGCCACCGCTCCGGGACGGGATCACCATAGAGTTTCTCCATGGCGGCGCGCGTCACGAGCCACGTCCGCCCCGCCCGGCGGCGTTCGCCCTCTCCC
>UQYL01000050.1 GCA_900545365.1 uncultured Dialister sp.
GGGCCGAACGGGCCGGGCGTTCTCGAGAGGGCGCGTGTCTTTTTCTTTTGTCTGGTATTGCAAAGTTATGCATGAAAATGTATAATTATAAAATCTTATAAGAACCGGCAGCGGACGCAGGGCGCGGGCTGCCGGCAAAGGGGGGCATGGATGTGAAAGTCAGTATTCTCGGCGCGACGGGCTATACCGGTTCGGAGCTGCTCCGGCTGCTCGCGGGACATCCCGAAGCGGAGGTGATCCACGTCACTTCGGAGAGCCACAGAGGCGAGAAGATCCAGGAGTTTTTTCCGCAGCTGCGGGGATTTTACGACTTGACGCTGGAGAGTCTGGACGATCTGCCGCGGATCGGGGCAGAGAGCGATTTTATTTTCATCGGCATGCCCGCGGGGCACGCCATGGAGATCGGGAAGGCGCTGCGGGATCTGCCGGTGCGGATCATCGACCTGGGCGCGGATTACCGTTTCCGCGATACGTCGGTGTATGAGGCGTGGTATCATCAGGCCCACACCGATCCGGAGGCGGACCGGGCGTACGGGCTGGCGGAGCTGTACCGGGAGGAGATCCGGAAGGCGAAGATCATCGGGAACGCGGGGTGCTTCACTACGGCGAGCATTCTCGCAATGGCGCCGCTGGCGGAGCGTCATCTGATCCGCATGGACAGCATCATCTGCGATGCCGCGTCGGGCGTGTCCGGGGCGGGGCGGTCGCCGAAGATCGGCAATCATTTCCCGGAGCTCTACGATAATTTCAAGGCTTACAATGTGGCGCATCACCGCCACACGCCGGAGATCGAGCAGGCGCTGTCCGATCTGTCCGGGGAGGCGGTGACGCTGAATTTCACGCCTCATCTGGTGCCGATGGCCAGGGGCATCCTGTCCACGTGCTACGCGGAGCTCCGCGCGGGGGCCACGGCGGAGGATGTGGACGCCGCTTTTGAGGCGCGCTACGGCGGGGAGCCTTTTATCCGGCTTCTGGGGCGCGGGGCGTACCCGGAGACGAAGTATGTGCGGGGCTCGAATTTCTGTGATCTCGGCTGGCACATCGATGAGCGGACGGGCCGGGTGATCGTGCTCTCGGCGATCGATAATCTGGTGAAGGGCGCTGCCGGTCAGGCGGTGCAGAATTTCAATATTGCCTGCGGTTTCGATGAGACGGAAGGTCTCATGATGGCGCCGCTGTATCCGTAAGAGGGGGAATGACGATGTTTAAGGAAATGGACGGCGCGCTGGGCGTGACGTATCCGAAGGGATTCCGGGCCTGCGGGGTCCGGGCCGGGCTGAAGAAGAGCGGGAAGCTCGATATGGCGATGATCGCGGCGGACTGCCGCTGCGCCGCGGCGGGGACTTTCACGCAGAATGCGGTGGCCGCCGCGTCGGTGTGGGTGTCGAAGGAGATCCTCGCCGACGGGCACGCGCAGGCGGTGATCGTCAATTCGGGCTGCGCCAATGCCTGCACGGGCGAGCAGGGCATGAAGGATGCCCGCCGCATGGCAGAGGTCGCGGGGGCGGCGCTCTCCTGCCCGGCAGGCGATGTGGTGGTGGCGTCGACCGGCGTCATCGGGGCGCTCCTCGATATGGAGAAGATCGAAGGGGGCATCGAGATGTGCCGCCAGGCGCTCTCTGACGACGGGAGCGAATCGGCGAGCCGGGCGATCCTCACGACGGACACGGTGACGAAGTCCGCCGCGGGGGAAGCGGAGATCGGCGGGAAGACGGTGCGTTTCGGCGTCATTGCGAAGGGCTCCGGCATGATCCGGCCGAATATGGCGACCATGCTGTGTTTCCTCACGACGGACGCGGCCATCGCTCCGGCGCTTCTGAATGAGGCGCTCCATCAGGCGGTGTCGTATTCGTTCAATATGATCTCCGTGGACGGCGACATGAGCACGAACGACATGTGCGTCGCGCTGGCGAGCGGTCTCGCGGGCAATCCGGAGATCACGGAGAAGGGCGCGGATTACGATGCTTTTTATGAAGCGCTCTTCCATCTCTGCCGGGAAATGGCGAAGAAGATCGCCGCCGACGGCGAGGGGGCGACGAAGTTCATCACCATCCGTGTGACGGGGGCGGAGACTTTTGCCGACGCGAAGCAGGTGGGCATGAGCGTGGCCCGGTCGCCTCTCGCGAAGACGGCTTTCTTCGGGGAGGACCCGAACTGGGGCCGCGTGGTGGCGGCGGTGGGCTATTCGGAGGCGCCCATGGTGCCGGAGAAGACCCGTGTCGCTTTCGGCGGCATCCCGGTGTACGCGGCGGGGCTGCCCGTGCCTTTCGATGAGGCGGCCATGAAGAAGGTCATGAAGGCGCACGATATCGAAGTGGACATCGACATGGGTCTGGGAAGCGAGGAGGCCACGGTGTGGACCTGCGATTTCTCGTATGATTATGTGAAGATCAATGGGGAGTATCATACATAATGGAAGAGAAGAATAAGAATTTCCGCTCTGTCACGGCGGACATCCTCATGGAAGCGCTGCCGTATATCGAGGATTTCTACGGCAAGACGGTGGTGGTGAAGTACGGCGGCAACGCCATGGTGAACGACCGGCTGAAGGAAAAGGTCATGGAGGACATCGCTCTCATGCGTTTCGTGGGCATCCATCCGGTGATCGTCCACGGCGGCGGGCCGGAGATCACCCGTTTCCTCAAGAAGCTCGGCAAGGAGAGCTCTTTCGTCTCCGGGCTGCGCGTGACCGACGCGGAAACGGCGGAAGTAGCGGAGATGGTGCTGGACGGCAAGATCAATTCGGAGATCGTGAAGCGCATGAACCGCCGCGGCGTGCGGGCCGTGGGCCTCTCCGGGGAGGACGCGAATCTCATCCGCGCCCGGAAGAAGCTCGCCCAGGTCTATGAGGACGAGGCCGGCGCGCCGAAGGAAGTGGATATCGGCTATGTGGGCGAAGTGGCGGCCATCAATACGGATATCCTCCGCACGCTCATCGACAATGATTATGTGCCGGTCATCGCGCCCATCGGCGTCGGCGTGGACGGCGGCAATTACAATATCAACGCGGACTATGTGGCGGCGAAGGTGGCGGGCGCGCTCAAGGCGGAGCGGCTCATCCTCCTCACCGATGTGGAAGGGGTCTATGAGAATTTCGAAGATAAGGACTCTTTCATTTCCATCCTCCCCGCGGCGAAAGCGCGGGACTACATCCGCAGCGGCGTCATCAAGGGCGGCATGATCCCGAAGATCGAAGCGTGCCTCACCGCCATGGAGGAAGGCGTGGTGAAGGCGCACATCATCGACGGGCGGCTCCCGCATTCGCTCATTCTGGAAATGTTCACCGCTGAAGGCGTGGGCACGCAGGTCATTCGGTAAGGAGGGCGTCATCATGAAAGAAACGACACAGCAGATCCTCGCGAAGGATCAGAAAGATTATCTCCCCGTCTACGGCGGGCGCTACGGCATCGTCCTCGATCACGGAGAGGGCGTCCGGGTCTGGGACAATGACGGGAAGGAATATATCGATTTCCTCGGCGGCATCGCCGTGAATGTCCTCGGCCACGGATACGGGCCGCTGGTGGAAGCGGTCTCGCGGCAGGCGGCGCGGATGATCCACTGCTCCAATCTTTTCTATACGCAGGCTCAGGCCGACGCGGCGGCCAAACTGGTGGCGCTTTCCGGCCTCGGGAAGGCCTTCTTCGCCAATTCCGGCGCGGAAGCAAATGAAGGGGCCATCAAGGCGGCGCGGAAGTACGCCCATATGACCGATCCGGAGAAGTCGCAGATCATCACGGCGTGGAACAGTTTCCACGGCCGGACGCTGGCGACTCTCACCGCCACGGGCCAGCCTCATTATCAGGAGGGCTGCGGGCCGCTCCCGGCGGGCTTCGACTACGTCCATTACAACGATATCGAAGAGCTCGAAGGGATGATGAGCGAAAAGACCTGCGCGGTCATGCTCGAAACGATCCAGGGCGAAGGCGGCGTGTACCCGCCGAAGGGAGACTATCTCAAAAAGGTGCGCGCCCTCTGCGACAAATACGGCGCGCTCCTCATTCTGGACGAGGTGCAGGCCGGCATGGGGCGGAGCGGCACGTTCTTCGCCTATGACACCTACGGCATCAGGCCGGACATCGTGACGCTCGCCAAGGGCCTCGCCGGCGGCGTGCCCATCGGGGCTTTCCTCTGCACCGACGAGGTGGCGAAAGCCTTCCGTCCCGGCGATCACGGCACCACTTTCGGGGGCAATCCTCTTGCCTGCGCCGCGGCAAACGTCGTCATCGACACGGTCTCCCAGCCGGATTTTCTCGCCCATGTGAAAGAGATGGGCGCGTATTTCCGGGCAAAGCTGGAAGGCATCGCCACGAAATACCCGGCGCTCGTGAAAGAGGTGCGCGGGCAGGGGCTCCTCCTTGGCATGGAGCTGACAAAGCCCGGCTCGGACATCGTGGCGGACTGCATGGCCCACGGCGTCATCATCAACTGCACCATGGGGAATGTGCTCCGTTTCGTTCCGCCGCTCATTATCACGGAAGCGGACGCCGACGCTGTGGCCGCCGCGGTGGACGGCGCGCTCTCCCGTCTGAAATAAAATACGCTGTACAGGACGTCTCTCCTTCGCGGAGGGGCGTTTTTTGCTGCGCCTTTTTCGGCCGGCGCGGCTTCGGGGCGGCGTTCTCTCCGTCCGCCGTCTGGAAGCAAATTATTCGGTTTATGCATAAAATATTCATCTTTTTTCTTTGCCGGAGCAGATGAAATCTTGGAAAACAGAATATTTTCGGAGAAAAGCAAATTTTAGGGGTTGAATAAATATTCTATGCGTCGTATAATTACACACATACACAACAAAAACTTTCAGGAGGAACCTATGCTTAAAGGAAAAGATCTGCTCAGCATTCATGATTTATCGGAAGAAGACGTACAGGAGATCCTGGAGACCGCGGCGAAGCTCAAGGCGGAACAGAAGGCGGGGATCCCCCATCCGCTGCTGAAGGGGAAGACGCTCGCCATGATCTTCGAGAAATCCTCCACGAGGACGCGCGTTTCTTTCGAGACGGGAATTTTTCAGCTCGGCGGGCAGGGGATCTTCCTCTCCACGCGGGATATCCAG
>UQYL01000051.1 GCA_900545365.1 uncultured Dialister sp.
ATTACAGGCTGAGCGGAACGGCGTTCGGGCGACAGGGATTTTTCGCCTGGCCGGCAGCCCCTTTTCTTTGCGACCTTTCTTTTCCGGGCTGCCCCGGAAAATGAAATGAAGTGACCATGGCATCACATGCCAAAAAGGCACATTGCCGGGGCTTCCCCGGCAGAAAGGAGAAATATGGCTCCTGCGGCAGCGCCGTATGTGGGCCCGCATCGAAAGAGGCAGAGAGCAGAGCATCGTAAATGCGGTCTGCTCCGCCTGCGCAGAGCAGGGGACGCGCTCGTCTGAGCTCGCGCCGACAGCTCCCGGCATGTCAGCGCCGCGAAAAATTTCCGCGTCCCCGAAAAAGGGCGCAAAAAAAAACGCGCGGGCTGCGCGTTTCTTCCGTGTTATTTCATTTCCCGGATGTAGCGGCGGATGACTTCGTTCCGCATGAGGAAGCGGAAGACCGCCGTGCCGAGGACGGTCACGGAGAGACATTCTCCCGCGCCGATCCATGCCATGACGGCGAGGACGGACGCCGTGTCTCCCGGAATGGCGGCGAGGTACGCCAGTTCGAGGCCGATGATGACGCCGTTGGCGAGGACCGGCGCGAGGGACGCGGCGATGAGGTTCGGCGCGAAGCGCATGGCGGAGACGGCGAGGAAAGTCGCCGCCGTGCCGCAGAGGATGTCCGCCGCGCCGAAGGGGCTGGAGAGATTTGCCAGGAGGCATCCCGCTGTGAGACCGGGGATCCATTTTTTATTGTAGTACGCAAGAAGCACCATGCATTCCGACAGACGCGCCTGTACGGGGCCGTAGGAGAGCGGCGCGAGGAAGAGGGTGAGCACCGCGTAGAGCGCCGCTGCCGCTGCCGTGAGGAGCCATTCCCGCAGGTTCATGGCGCGCCTCCCGCGGAAGATCTTTTATTTCTTTCTCTCATAGGTCACAAAGCGGTGCCGCGGCTCGCCTTCTCCTTCTTCGCTTGCTGTGATCATCCATTCCGTCCGGTCGAAGTCGGGAAAGAACGCGTCGCCTTCGTAGTCTTTTTCGATCTCCGTGAGCATCATTTTATCCGCGTACGGCAGGAGCAGCCGGTACACTGCCGCGCCGCCGATGATGAAGGCGTCCCCTTCCGGCAGCGCCGCCAGCAGTTCTTCCGGCGAAGAAAAGAGGATGACCCCTTCCGGCGCGCGGTACCCGGGATTGCCTGTGAGGACATAGTGCGTCCTGCCGGGAAGGAGTTTCGGCAGGCTCTCGAAGGTCTTCCGCCCCATGATGATGGGCCGCCCCATGGTGGTCTTTTTGAAGCGCACCAGGTCGTCGGAAAGGTGCCAAATGAGGGCATTGTCTTTCCCGATGCACCGGTTCGCCGCCACCGCCGCGATGACGATCAGGCTCATACGGACACCTCCATGGGAAGTTTGCCCCAGTGCCGGTAATTGTCCAGCTGGATGTCTTCGGGGCGGAAATCGTAGAAATTCTTCACGTCCGGATTCAGGAGGAGCTTCGGCGCGGGATAGGCTTCCGGCAGACGGGAGAGCTGCGTGCGGAGGGCGTCCACGTGGTTTTCGTAAATATGGGCATTATTGATGACATGGGTGAAAAGCCCCGGCCTAAGCCCGGTGACCTGCGCGATCATGTGGACGAGCACGGCATACTGGGTGAAGTTGAAAGGCACGCCGAGGCCCATGTCGCCGGAGCGCTGCACGAGCATGCAGTTCAGGCGGCCGTCGGCGGAAACGTCCCACATGGTGAGAAAGGCGCACGGCTGGAGCGCCATGTCCGGCAGGTCTTCCACATTCCACAGGGAGACCACCATGCGGCGGCTCTCCGGGTCTTCCCGGAGCGTCTTCAGAAGCGTGTCCACCTGATGGTATTTCGCCAGCTGGTAGCCGTAGGCTTTGCCGATGGTGCCGTCGGGACGCTGCCATTCATCCCACACGTGGCAGCCCCATTCCTGGAGGACGCGCACGTCGTTGGACTGTTTCTGCCAGATCCATAGGATCTCTTTTACCGACGTTTTAAACGCGACAAATTTGGTCGTTAGGATGGGAAATTCTTTTTCCAGATCGAACTGCATGATCTGGTGGGGCAGTTTGTACGCGGGCATGCCCGTGCGGTTCTGCCCGATGGCGCCTTCTTCCAGGATGCGCCGGACGATGCTGAGATATTGTGTGTCTGCGCTGCTCATTTTTTACCTCTTTATATACAGCTCTCACAGGAGCTTCTTATACACTTCCGCCGCCTGGAGGAGCGCCGGTCCGTAAAGGATGCGCTTCTCCGGCTCCATGGCGGAAAGGGCCGCCCGCCCTTCCGCAAACGCGGGGAGCGCTTCCCGAGGACAGATCTCCTCAGGCTCCGCGCCCGCGCTCTTCGCGATGCGCCGCCGCACTTTGTCCATGTAGAGGATGAAGGCATCTGTCTCCGCCGCGGGCGGCGCGTCCGGCGGAGAGGCCTGCCCTTCCGCCGTATCCAGCAGAGGCGCAAGGAAACGGCCCGTCCGCTCCCATTTGACGCGGCCCACGCCGGGCACGGCGAGCCACTCTTCTTCCGTGCGGGGCCGCCGCGCGGCGATGATGCGGAGCACCGCTTCCGGAAATAGATGGGCTTTCTGCGCCCGCCCTTCGCGGAAAAGTTCTTTCTGCTTCATGAGGAGCCCCCGGAAAAGGGACTCCCGGCGGAGCATCTCTTCCGGCGGCTCCGCCCCGGCGGTGCGCCGCGCGCCTTTCGCGGGAATGACAGTCTCTCCCGTCGGTTCCGGCGGACGGAACGGTTCCGGCCCGCCGCAGGGATGACCCAGCGCCGCCAGGAAACGGGGGCCGTACTTTCTGAGCTTGAAAGCGCCCACGCCGCGCACTTCGCCCATTTCGTCAAGCGTCTTCGGCATGCGCGCCGCCATGTCTTCCAGCGTCGCGTCGGAGAAGACCACAAAGGGTGGCACATGCTCTTCCGCGGCGATCTCTTTCCGCAGCGACCGGAGCATTTCAAAGATACCCGCCGGAGCGTCCCGGCGCTGCGCTGCCCGTCCCGCCGCTTCTTTCTCGATGACCGACGCCGCGCCCACGGGCAGGCCGTACACCTCCGCCTTTCCCGCCAGCACCGCCCGCGCCCGGTCCGTCAGTTTCAGCACGGGATACTCCCCGCCTTCCCGGAGGAGATATCCGTCCGCCGTATAGCCGTCAAGGGCAGCGCGGATATCCTTCACTTTCCGGTGAGGCAGCTTCCCGTATCCGGGGAGCGCGTCCAGCCTCCGGCTGCGGACGATCTCATTGCGGCTTCCTTTCAGCATGTGGGCGATGACGGAAGCGCCGTACCGCTCCCCCGCCGCCGCCACGGCCCGGAAGATCACCGCCGCCTCATCGGTGACGCGGGTCTTCGCCTGCGCGGCCTCGCAGTTTCCGCAGTGCCCGCAGGGCCCGTCCGGCTTCTCTCCGAAATAGCGGAGGATGTGATTCCGCAGACATTCCGACGTGCGGCAGTAATCTTCCATTTTCGCCAGCCGTTCATAATCGAGGGCGGTCTTCTCCGGATCCGCCGCGCCCGACTCGATGAGGTAGCGCTGCGTCGCGCCGTCGCGCCCGCTGTAAAGGAGAATGCACTCCGCCGCCGCGCCGTCGCGCCCTGCCCGGCCCGCTTCCTGATAATACGCCTCGAGGCTCTTCGGCATCTGGTAGTGGATGACGTAGCGCACATTGCTCTTGTCGATACCCATGCCGAAAGCGTTCGTCGCCGCCATGACCGTCGTCCGGTCATAGGAAAAATCTTCCTGCGCCGCCCGGCGCTCTTCGTCGGACAGGCCCGCGTGGTAGCGCCCCGCGCGGAATCCCGCCTCCCGGAGGAAGCCGTACACCTCGTCCACGGCCTTTCTCGTGGCGCAGTAAATGATGCCGCTCTCCCCGCTGTGGGCCTCAACATACCGCCGGATGAAATCCTTCCTGTCCGCGCCGCGGATGACCCGGAACGACAGATTCGGCCGGTCGAGGCCGGTGCGGAATATCCGCGCGCCCCCGAGGCCGAGGCTCTGCTTCATATCTTTCTCCACGACAGGCGTCGCCGTCGCGGTGAAAGCCGCCACCACTGGACGGCGGGGCAGCGTCCTGATAAATTCGTCGATCTTCCGGTAGCTCGGCCGGAAATCGTGGCCCCACTGGGACACGCAGTGCGCCTCATCGATCACGAAGAGCGAAAGCGGCACCTGCCGGAGGCACTGCGTGAAATACGGCGCTTCCAGCTTCTCCGGAGCCATGTAGAGCAGCTTCAGCCGCCCTGTATAGAGATCGCGGAGCCGCTGGATGGATTCCTCATAAGGGACCGTGCTGTTGACAAAAGAGGCGGGCACGCCTTCCGCGGCGAGCGCCTCTACCTGATCTTTCATGAGGGAGATCAGCGGCGAGATCACCACCGTCCCCGCGGGAAGGAGCAGCGCCGGCACCTGGAAGCACAGGGATTTCCCCGCGCCGGTGGGCATGATGCCCATCACATCCCGCCCGCCGAGGATGGTGCGGATGATCTCCTCCTGCACCGGGCGGAAGCTGTCGTATCCAAAATACCGTTTCAGCACATCAGCCGGTTCCACACTCTCCCTCCTTTCTTTTCAGATGCCCGCAAAAATTCATTTTCCATTATATCGCATCCGCGGGAAATTATGTACCGCGGGATGCCGCGGCGCCTGCGGAGCGCATCGGCGGGGCACGGGAATTCCGCTCAGCGCGGGCCGTCATTGACGGCGCTCCGCTGCGGGAATCTGTCGGTGCGGACGCACACACGACGCGGTTCTCTCCGCCCCTTTCGGTGCGGGCGCACAACCTTCGCTGCCGCGTGAGGCACATTTCCCCTTTCCGCCGGGAAAGCCCCGGCATTCTGCTTCTTTGGCATGTGATGCCATGGTCACTTCATTTCGTTTTCCGGGGCAGCCCGGAAAAGAAACGAAGCAAAGAAAAGGGGCTGCCGGCCAGGCGAAAAA
>UQYL01000052.1 GCA_900545365.1 uncultured Dialister sp.
CCCGCGCCGCCTCCGACAGGGCCGCCGCCGCCTCCGGGCGGCTGTCCTCCGTGAGCCGGCCGGAAATGGAGAGCCAGCTCTTATCGGGATGCACCGCGGCGATCTCCGCCCGCGGATCGGCGGCAAGCGCCGCGTACACCGGCGAATCCTTGCCGATCCACACATACAGATGTCCCTCAAACTCCGCCGCCGTCGAAAAAGGCGCCGCATGCGGCCCGGCAGCCGCCACAAAAAACACGCCGCACTCCCGCAGATACTCCACCGCATCGACCATACCGTTTCCCTCCTTTCCCTTATTATACAACGATGAGAAAAGCCGGGGCCAAGCAGGGAAAACACACGCAAAAAAGCCCATGCTTCCGCATGAGCCTTTTCGCCGGTCACTTCTTTCCGCCGAGGAGCTTCCGCACCAGATCATCTGCCCAGCGGGCGAGGTACGGCGCGGCGAGTTCCCACATGGCCAGTTTCATATCCTTCCACATAAGCACCTCCTTCCTGACAGGACCGGCTCCCTTTCCCTTTGAAGCCGGTCTTGTCCGCGTCACACACCTGCCGTCAGGCTGTAGGTCTCCACGAAGCGCACCTCTTTGAGGTCATCCTTCGTGAGAGAGCCGATGGCTACGCCCGCCGCGAAGAGCGCGTCGTCAGACGCCTCCTGATCGATGCGGCTGTACGTGAAGGTCTTCGCCTTCGTGCTTTCCCCGTCGGTGACATTCATCACCACCTGGAGCTTCCCGTCGATCTTTGTTCTCTCTGCCATAGTTTCACCTCCTTTCATGACAATCCGCCGCCCTTACAGGATGACCTCTTCCGTGGTCGTGATGTAAGAAGCGCCTTTCAGGGCAGACGCCTTCGCGCCGTCCCCATTGGCCAGCACGGGGATCATATCCGCCGCCGCGGTCTGCACCGCTTCCGCGTCAAGGCCGTCCTTCGGCGTGGAAATGGTCATATCCATCGTGCCGCCGCCGTCCAGCAGAAATGTGAGCTGCATTTTCTTCGCCATGGTATCACCTCCTTTCACGGCAAATAAAAACCGGAACCGCCAGCTATCTGACAGTTCCGGTCTCCGCCTCGGTCTCCCGGGCAGGACTCGGCTCCTTGCCTCGTCCGTTTCTCATGTTACGGACATTCACAAAAGGGATGTAGAAATACTTGCCCCGCTGCTTCATCATCATTCCCGGGCCGTCCGGCGTAAACACCAGATCAAAGACCCGTACATCCCGCGGTTCCGGGAGTTCGGTCACGCATTCCGGTGTCTCCCCTGCCATGCGCGCCCGGGTGAAGAGCGGTATCCTCACGCCTTTCAATCTCTTTCAGCCTCCTTTCTTCTCTTTTTCTCAAGAACATTTGTTCTTGATGTTTGTAGTATAGCCCTCTCCCGCTTCCCTGTCAACAGAAAAACAGAATATTTGTTCTGTCTTTATGGGCATATTTTGGTTTTGATTATACCCGCAAGCAGAGTGAACAGGGCGGCGGCAAAGCGGAAGAGACGGGCTTCCCTCCGCCCTCTTTCATGATCTGCCGGAGACCTTCCCGATACGCAATCCCGCCGCCGGCGTCCGGATCGGTCTCCGCCCCGCCGGAAGGGCAGAGCGCAGCGCGCAAAAAAAGAAGCAGCACATGTGTCTGCTTCTTTCTTTTTCATTTCTATTTTCGAAGCGCCGCGAAGTAGTCTTCCAGGAGCGCGGGAAGTTTCTGATTGGCCGCGAGCCCCGGCGCGAGGGAGATGAAGCGAAGACTGTAATCTTCATCGGAGAGGGGCGGGGTCTCTCTGGGAAAGACGGCCCACACTTCTTTCACGGGGCGGCTGTTCCGCAGGGAGTCGTGTTCATTCATGTCCCGGTAGTAGCGGGTATTCATGTCGCGGTAGGCGTTGAACTGGACGCGGATGTCCGTACTGGTGCCGTCAGTCCAGAGGCGGTAAATGTCCCGGTATTTGAAGTCCGCCACGAGAGAGCCGTAATAGAGGTTTTTCCAGTAGTAGTCGATGCGCATGTCCGGACGGCGGTGGGCCTGATTGGAATAGAGGGGACAATTGTCCCTGTCCGTGCCCGCGGCGGTGCCGGGGACGGCGGCGTCATAGACGAGATGGAGCTCTTCTTCGCCCCGCTTCATGCGGATGACCGCGCCGGACTCAAGGCTCTCCAGAATGTATTCGCCGCCTTCTTCCGTCACGGCGGGACCGCTCTCCATGGCCCAGCCTCCCGCGGCGAGGGCTTTGATGAAAGTGAGGACGCTCCAGAGTTCATAGAGCTTATCTGTCCGTTTCCACTGGAAGCGGTAGTACGAGGAGACGGCAAGACTGTCTTCCGGACGGGACAGGCTCCGGTGAAGGCGGCAGAGCACAGCATAGCGGGCGTCCCGGAGGGCGGTGGCGTCCGGCGCGGCGGCGGGGCTCTCCCCGGCTTCGAGGAACCACGGCGCTTCTCCGGCCCGGCGGATGGCGTTCCGCAGCTGCTGGGCCCGCGCGCGGTATCCGGCGAAGCGGACCAGCGCCTCTTCCCGCATTTTGTACTGGTAGTCTTTCTTGTAGCGCCGGAATTCTTCCTGCTCGCTGCCCACGCGGGCGGCGTTTTCATCGATGCTCTCCATGAAGGCGCGGAGACTCCTGTCAAGCGCGAGGAGAACAGATTTGGCGAAGCGGTTTTCCGGGACGTCCCTCGTGATCTCCGTGCGGGTGACGCGCACATAGGGAAGGCCCGTGTGGATGCGTTCTTTTCCGGGGCGGAAATGGGCTTCCTCTTTCCGTCCCATGTCGGCGGGAACGCGGCGGGAACGGATGGCGATGCGGCTGTTCGCCGTGCGCGCGAGCTCGCCCATGACGTTCATGACCCGGTCAAAAAGGTCATTGACGATGTAGAAGCGCAGGAGCATGGCGCTGCCCACGCCGAGGGCGCTGTCGAGAGAGGCGCTGATGCGCATGGTGCGCTTCATGAAATCAAAGGAGAGGCGGCGGATCTCGCTCATGAGTTCGTCCCGCATGTCCTGCCACTGCTGTTTCTGCATGTACCGCGGAAGGATCTCCATGAGGCCGTACCAGGTCCTGCCCCGTCCGGTGACGGTGACGATGTAGTAGCCCGGAACGAGGGGGAAGTTTTTCGCTTCAAAAAGAGTGACCGCCCCGCCCTGCGGCGGGATGACGACGGCGTCCCCGTCCCGCTCCGCGCCGGGCACATGGACCACGTCGAGGCCGTCCATGGTGAACCGGTAGTCCGGCGGCGCGCGGAAAAGGAGGCTGATATCCTGATTTTCCATGATGCCGAGAGGTTCGCCGTCTTCTCCCGCCAGGGCCGGGTCTTCAGTGAAATGCGCGAGCGGCCGGTCTCCTTCTCTGGTGCGGAAGCGCACTTCAAAAGGGAGGCGCTCAGATGGTGTAATCATAAAGTTTCAGCTCCCGCGCTTTCCGGAGGAGGACTTTCCGGGATTCCGTGAAGGGCGAGAGGCGGCTCCACCGGGACAGGACAGCCGCCGCTTCGCCTTCGAGGCCTTTTTCGCCCGCCGAGAGAAGCGACCGGAGCTGCTCGCCGGAGCCGCGGAGCTTCGTGAGGATGCGCTGCACCGTCTGGCAGTCGATGCCGTCCTCTCTGGTGAAGCCCGCTCCCTCGGGGATATTCAGGAGATAGCGCCCCATCTGGCGGGCCACACGGTAGCCGATGCCGCTCTGGAGGCCGCTTTCCCGGAGCGCGTCGTTGAGAGCGTCGAGGAAATCCAGCTCGTCTTCGGTGAGAGCGACGGTGTCGGAGGTCTTCCGATAGGAATCGTATTCCGCGGCGGAAATCTCCGGGAAGGTCTCCGGCTCGGTCTTCGCGAGGCGCATAAGGTCGCGGAATTTCCCCTGATGGAGGGCGATGACGTTCGCCCGGTCGAGGATCTTGTCGGAGAAATGGTACGTCGATTCGTCCACATTGACAGTGCCTGTAAAGAGGATGTTCCGGCCCACGCGGATCTCCGCGGGATAAGAGGCGCTGTTGTAGATGCGCGGCGCCAGCGCCGGATTGTAGAGACGGATGACCGGATCGTCTTCTTTCTCAAGAGCCGAGAGGAACTGGGCGAAGTAGTGTTCCGCCCGGGCGAGATTCATTTCGTCGAAGCAGACGATGTACATTTTTTCCGGGTGTTTCTCCGCTTCGATGAGGAGCTCCGCCAGTCCCGTATCGGCGGGGCGGTAGATCATGTTCTTCATGTCCAGGTAACCCAGAAGGTCGCTGTCGTCCATCCAGGAGGGGCGCACGGGGATCATGACGGACTGCGCCGCCGGGAGGCCCATGGCGTCGGCGTAAAGACGGACGAGGCCGGATTTCCCGGTGCCGCTCATGCCGGCGAGGATGACGAGGCGGGAGACTTTCAGGGACACGTGGAAATTGATGAGGTCTTTCTTATCGTACAGAAGGCCTCTCGTTTCCGCGGCGCGGACGAGGCGGGCGAGGAATTCCTTTTC
>UQYL01000053.1 GCA_900545365.1 uncultured Dialister sp.
TTCAGCCCGCGAGTTGCGCGGAGGGTAGTGACCGGTCCGATTTTTCAGGGCGCGGGCCTTTATTCCGCCTCTTCCTTCGGGAGGCTCATCGCCGCGAGGAATCCGATGAGCCCTGCCGCCCAGAGCACCTGAAGCGCCGCGGCGAGGCCCCACTGGTCGGCGGCCCAGCCGATGACAGGCGCGATCATGCCGCCGAGGGTCGTGGTGAGCCCCAGTGTCACGCCCGAGGCGAAGCCCGCGTTTTTCGCGAGGTACGTCTGCCCCAGCACGACAATGGGGCTGTAGGGCATGAAGACGGCCACCGCCGCGGGAAGCAGGAGCAGCGTCGCCGCCGTGATGTTTTCGCTGTTTGTCAGGAAGTACATGGCGGGGATCATCACGAAGAACGCCGCCCGGATGATGCCGCGCATGCTGAAGCGGTCCGCCAGAAGGCCGCCGCCGTAGGTGATGCACGCCCCCGCGGTGAAAAGAATGGCGAGAGCGTTTGACCCCGCCGCTTCATCCGCGCCGAGCACATGGATCCAGTAAAGAGGAATGAACGTATTGCACGTGGTGAAAGCCACCGACCGGGCGAGGATGGTGACGGAGAGCTTCCCGAAAGCGCCCCACCGGTTCCGGAGCGCGCCGCGCCGTTTTTTCGCTTCCGCCCGGGACGTTTCCGCTGCGGCCGCCTCCGCCTTCGGCATGCAGAAAAAGAGCGCCGCTGCCAGCGCCGCATTCACGGCGGCGAAGAGGAAGAGCCATTCAATGCCCAGTCCGTACGCGCAGAGCCCCGCCAGCGCCGGGCCCACAGCGAATCCGGCATTGCCTCCCACGGAGAAGGTGCCCATCGCCCGTCCGCGGACGGCCCCGGCGATGCGGTTCACCATGAGCGCCCCTTCCGGATGATAGAGGGAGCTTCCGAGACCGCTCATCATGACCGCCGCGAAGAGCGTCTCATAGGAGGAGCAGAAGCTGATGCCGAAGATGCCCGCGCCGCACAGCACCGGGCCGAGCGGGATGAGCCACGGCATGGATACCCGGTCGGAGAGCCAGCCGAAGACAGGCTGAATGACGGAGGCCACCATCATATTCGCGAATATGAGCGTCGCTGCGTCCTGATAGGACAGCCCGTACTGCGCGATGAAATACGGCAGCAGCGCCGGCACCGCCCCCTGGCACCAGTCCACGCTGAAATGCCCCATCGAGAAAAGATACACCATCCGGTTCAAAGCCTTCCCCTCCTTCTGTAAATTTCATTGTACCATACCCGAAAAAATCCGCAAAAAAGGAGCCCGAAGGCTCCTTCCCCGCAGAGCGGATGTTATTTCTGCGCGTTCTCCACGGCGAGCTTCGCGCACTCCTGCGTCCATTTTTCAAAATTGCCGGCCTGCTTATTTTCCTGAATGACCTCATTGATGAGCTTCATCAGGTCGTCATTGCCTTTCGGAACCGCCACGGCGGAAGCGCTGTCCGCCCCTTCAAAAATGACGCCCGAATCAGCCAGCGCCGGATTCATGATGAGGTACTGCTGCGCCACGACACGCTGCGCCGGTACGGCTTCCACCTTGCCATGCTGCAGCTCCATGAGCGCGTCGCCCACATGGTCGAGCGAAACGATCTGGCCGTCCTTGATATGCTCTTTCGCGAGCGCTTCCTGCTGGGTGGACTTCTGCACAGCGATGGGCTTGCCGTAGAAATCCTCCATCTTCGTGTACTTGCCCACATCATCCTTGCGGATGAGGAGGACATTCTGGTCATTCAGATACGTATCGGAGAAATCCACCGCTTTTTTCCGCTCCTCTGTGGGGCTGATGCCGGAAATGGCGATATCCACCTTATTCGCCGCGATGGACGAGAGGATGGCGGAGAAATTCATATCCTGCACGACCAGCTTCACGCCCAGCTTGTCCGCGATGGCCTGCGCCAGCTTGATATCGATGCCGGCGACGGTCTTCTCGCTCTTCGATGTATCGATAAATTCATAAGGCGGGAATCCGGAAGCCGTGCCCACCACGAGCTGTCCCTTCTCCTTGATCTGCTGCATGAGCTTGCCCTGCGGCGCGCTTTCCGCTTTCTTCTCCGCGCTGCCGCCGCAGCCCGCCATGAACGCCATGCCCAGCACCGCCGCCGCGCAGGCTGCCGCTTTCCACATCATTTTCTTATCCATGGTTCATTCCCCCGTTTTATTTCGCCGCATTGTCCACAGACTTTTGAATATATTCTTCTTCCCACTTCTTGAAATTGCCGTTCTCCGTATTTTCCTTGATCGCCTCATTCACGACCTTCAGCAGATCGCCGCAGTCCTTGCGGAGCGCCGCCGCGGAATCCTTCGTACCGTTCTTGAAATGGATGCCTTCCGCGAACATGAGATCGTCATTGTAGATGAGGTACTGCTTGCCGCAGATGCCTTCCACCACGACCGCGTCCGCCTTGCCGTGCTTCAGCTCCAGCACCGCTTCCGGCACATGCGCCAGGCCCACGATCTGCGCGTCCTTGATCTCCGCCTTCGTCAGGATCTCCTGGGTCGTCGATTTCTGAACGGCGATCTTCTTGCCGTAAAGATCTTCCAGTTTCTTGTACTTATCCGCGTCAGCCTTGCGGATCATCACCACCTGCTCCGTGGGGAGGTACACATCGGAGAAATCCATGGTCTTCCGCCGCTCATCCGTCGGATTGATGCCGGAAATGGCCAGATCCACCTTGCCGCTCGCCAGCGACGACAGGAGAGACTGGAAATTCATATCCTGAATGACCAGCTTCACGCCCAGCTTGTCCGCCACGGCCTTCGCCAGTTCCATATCGATGCCGATGACCGTCTTATCGCCCTTCGTGGTGTCGATAAATTCATAAGGCGGATACCCGGACGCCGTGCCCACCACGAGCTGGCCCTTCTCCTTGATCTGCTGCACCAGACCGCCCTGCGCCGCGCTCTCCGTCTTCGGCGCTTCCTTCTCGCCGCCGCAGCCCGCCATGAAAGCCATGCCCAGCACCGCCGCCGCGCAGGCCGCCGCTTTCCACATCATTTTCTTATCCATGATCAATTCCTCCATTCGCCATACAGGTACTTGAGATATTAGACGAATGGTAGCATATTTATTCATTCATGTCAATAAATATGCGCAAAGAAATTCCGTCCTTTCTCAAATTCCCGGATTTTATTTACAAATCCCGCTGCCGCATTTTTCCGCGGCGGAAAGATTTATGCATAAAGCATGTATAAAGTGAATACCGGCAATTAAAAAAGCCCTGCTGGCAAACACCTTTCGGTGCGGGCGCACATACGGCGCTGCCGCAAGCGCTTCATCTTTTCTTTCCGCCGTGGAAGCCCCGGCAGTGTGCCTTTTTGGCATGTGATGCCATGGTCACTTCATTTCATTTTCCGGGGCGGCCCGGAAAAGAAACGAAGCAAAGAAAAGGGGCCGCCGGCCAGGCGAAAAATCCCTGTCGCCCGAACGCCGTTCCGCTCAGCCTGTAATTCCCTGTCGCTTCATTTCCGGCCTGAACGTCGGTGCTGCATTCCGCCGCAACAGTACAGGCTGCGGGACGCGGCCCGGCGTCCGTTCTCCTGACGGCGCTTCGTGCGCCGTCACCGGGATTTTTCTAATGGCCGGTGTCATCAAGCCGCTCACCTGTGGAGCGGCCAGCAAAGTGCGCCGCCTGAAAAACAAAAAGGCGGCTCACACCGTCCGCCCGGCCCCGACGCCGGGCCCGCTCACTTTGGCATTTACCTTTCTCATCCATTTCGATGATCGTATTAAAAAAACACTCGCCTGCGTACACTTTTCACTCACTCGTCTGTGTCCGCCCTGTCATTTGTGACCGGGCAGTTTCATTTATGGGGGCGACTTCGCCTGCGCACAACGGTAAGAATCCAAGGATGACTTCCCGAAGGGAAGCCGACACAACTGCACGCCTGCGTACTGCCGCCAACGAAGTATGTAGGCCCGCTTCGCCTGACAAAGAAAGCTTAGTATGCAAGGATGGCCCCGAAGGGGCCGACACGACTTTCCTCAAATGCACATATACCGATTTTTCTCGCCTGATTTCGTCGTGTATGAGGGAAACGTAATTTTCCCGTCTGAGCTTGCACCGCCTGCGCATAATGCGTAAGCATACAAGGATGGCTTCCCAAAGGGAAACCGACACAACTTTCCTCAAGTGCGAATGACCAAGAATCTTCCGCCTGGCTTCGCCGTATGTGAGAGAAAACGTAGCCTTTTCGCCTGCGTCCGCACCGTCTGAGAACCTGCTGTCTAACACTGGTGCAGCTCCCCGCCCATGCCGTCTGCGCCC
>UQYL01000054.1 GCA_900545365.1 uncultured Dialister sp.
GGCTGTTCCTTCCTTTGCTTCGTTTCCTTCCTGTCAGGACAGGAAGGAAATGAAGCCTCAAATGCAGCTCGGAGCTACAGAAGGAAAATAGAAAAATGCAGCTCCAGCGGCAGCATCGTATGTAGGCCCGCACCGACAGCTTCCGGCAGGACAGCATGAGTCTGTGCCCGCACTGTGCGGGAATACAGCGGCTTCGACGCAAATGCGTCCCGCCCTGCCGCTGGCGGCCAAGACGTTCATCAATTTTTTCCTCGCCCGCGCGGACAGGCTGTCGTAGGGGCGAGTGAAAATAAAAAACAGCAGGAACGGAAAATGTTCCTGCTGCTTTTCATCAGCTTCGGCAAAAGCGTCTCAGAGTGCCCGGCCCATGGCGCGCGCTTTTTCGGCGGCCTGCGTCCCCGCCGCTTTGCCCGGCGCGGATACGCCGCCGCAGAAGACGCATCCCGCGAGGCGGGCCTGCTCGAAGCAGTCCACCCAGCCCTGCACGGCGGTCTTCGGATTTTCCGCCGCTTCTTCCGAATCTTCCGCCGCAGAGGAGAGGAAATAGACTTCGCGGAAGGCATAGTCCGCCGCGAAGAGTGGGTTCAGCCGGTCGAGGAGGGTCTTCAGCTGGCCGGAGATGCTGTAGTAATAGACCGGCGAGGCGAAGACGAGGACGTCCGCGTCTTTCACCGCGTCGCAGATGGGGCGGGCATCGTCGGCGATGACGCAGCGGCCCGTCTTCTGGCAGGCGAGGCATCCCCGGCAGAAGCCGACGGTTTTCCCTTTCAGGCTGATCTCCGTGACTTCGTGGCCCGCTTCCCGCGCGCCTTCGGCGAAGGCCGCCGCGAGAATGTCCGAATTGCTCCGGCCGCGGAGGCTCGATGTGATGATGAGGACTTTTTTCATGATATGCTCCTTTCAGGAAAACAGTTTGCCGCCGATGAGGATCTGCCCCGCCGATCCCGGATTGTCCCGGACGACGGCGCCCACGGCGGGCGCGGCGATGAGGCCGCTTTTCGGATTTTTTATGCTCACGACGGGCGTGGTGACCGAAGCGGTGACGTCGGAATTTTCAAAGGCCAGGTCCGTCCCTTCCATGGCGCAGTCGATGAGGCGGAGGCCCCGGCAGCAGCACAGGGGCTGCGTGCCGATGATGCGGCACCGGATGAGGGTGAGCCCTTCGGAGTACCAGCCGAGATATTCGCCCTTCACTACGCTGTCCCGGACGGTGATGTTTTTCCCGTGCCAGAAAGCGTCCTTCGTATCGAAGACGCAGCGGTCAAAGACGGCGTCCCGCACGTACTGGAACCCGTATTTCCCGGTGAATTCCGACCGGGTGAAGGAGAGCTCTTCGCCGCGGAGGAAGAGGTACTGCCCTTCCGCGGAGAAATCCTCTCCGGAGACGCGGCGGCACATCCAGCCGAGCTCGGGGCTCTCCGCGGCGGTGCGGCGGAGCTGTACGTCCGCGCATTCCCGGAGCGCCTTGATGCCGCCGAGGCGGGAATCTTCGATGCGGATATCTTCCGTATACCACAGCGCCGCCCGGCAGAGCTCCGTCATCTCCGCGCGGCGGAGCGTGATGCCCTTTCCATGCCAGAGGGGATAGCGGAGATTCCAGAAGCAGTCCTCCGCCGTGATGTCCCGGCTCATTTTCAGGGCGCTCTCCCCGTCGGCGGGCCCGTCGAAACGGCACCGCCGGAGAAGCAGCTCCCGCTGTCCGTAAAGGGCGCGCTCTTCGTCAAATCGTTTGTCTTCTATGATGGTCATTGTGTTTCTTTCCTTTCCGCCTCTGTCCGGGCGAGCTCGCATAGGAGCCAGTCCAGACAGTCGATGCGCCGCTCCGCGGCGTGGAGCTCGTCCAGCGCCTTTTCCCGGCGGCGGCGGAGAAAACGCTCCCGTTCTTTCCGTCCGCCGGGGCAGCGGCGGATCTCTTCCTCTGTGCAGCCCGCGTCGGCGAGGCCCCGGAGAAATATCCGTTCATCCATGGGATCCCTTCTTTCGCATACAGCGTACCGCAGGGAGCGATTCATAGCAAATACCTGATATTTATGCGCGGGAATGCTTGACAGGCATATATGCCGACGGTATGATTTTCCAAGAAATGGGAGGGAAGACCTTTGGAAGAAACAGTCATCATGTTCGCCGGCGTGCTGGCGGGGTGGTTCATGCTGCGCCTCCGGGGAGAGACGCAGAAACAGATCGTCCGCTGGAACGGGCGGATACAGACGGTGTGCGTGGCGTGCATCATCGGCATCATGGGCGTGAATCTGGGGAGCATGGACGGATTCGCGGAAAAGATCGCTGCCATGGGCGGGGAGAGCCTGCTCTTTGCTGTGGTGCCTACGGCGCTCTCCGCGGCGGCGGTGTGGCTCTGCCGCGGGAAGATCAGCGGAAAGGAGCGCTCCTGATGGCGCGGATCGCCCTCATCGCCCTCGGCCTGGGCATCGCGGCGGGACAGTTCCTTTTTTCCGGCTCCCTCCGGTGGGCCTTCTCCTCGGCGGCGGACGCGCTCCTGCTGCTCCTCATGTTCTCCGTGGGCGTCTCCGTGGGCATGAACGAAGCCATTTTCAAAAAGATACGGGAATACCGCCCTTCGATCCTCCTCATTCCGGCGGGCGTCACGGCGGGCTCGCTCCTCGGCGGCTGGCTCTGCGGCCTCCTGCTCTCCATGAAGACAGCGGACAGCCTCGCCATCGGCGCGGCCATGGGATGGTACAGCCTGTCCGGCGTCATGATCGAAGCGGTATCCGGCGCGGAAGCGGGGACCATCGCCTTTCTGTCGAGCCTGCTCCGGGAACTGCTGGCCTTCCTCGCCATCCCGGCGCTGGTGAAATACCTCAACGCGTACTGCGCCATCGCCGCCGCGGGCGCCACCAGTGAAGACACGACCCTGCCCATGCTCATCCGCTGCGGCGGGGAAGAATACATCATCATTTCCGTCATCAACGGCGTGCTCTGCTCGGCGGCCGTTCCCATCCTGATCAATCTGATCTATTCCTTTTTCTGAGGAGGCCCCATGGAACTGCGTGTACTGCGATATTTCCTCGCCGCGGCCAGAGAAGAATCGGTGACCGGCGCGGCAAATTACCTTCATCTCACCCAGCCGACGCTCTCCCGGCAGCTGCGCGACCTGGAAGAAGAGCTGGGGCAGAAGCTCTTCAACCGCGGCGGCCATCGTCTCACCCTCACCCCGGCGGGCATGTACCTGCGGAAGCGGGCAGAGGAAATGGTCGCTCTCGCCGACCAGACGGAAGCGGACTTCCGCGCCATGCAGGGAGACATCGCCGGAGACATCCGCATCGGCGGCGGAGAAACGGCGGCCATGACTCTCGTGGCGGACGTGTGCCGCGGTCTCCGGGAAGCCCATCCCGGCATCCGGTGCTGCCTCTACAGCGGCAACGCGGAAGACGTGGCGGAGCGCCTCGACAAAGGACTCATCGACTTCGGCCTCGTCATCCAGCCGGCGGACATCGCCCGCTACGACTGCCTGCCCCTTCCCGTGAAAGACCGGTGGGGCGCGATCTTCCCGAAAACGTGGGCCCTCGCGGGAAAAAAGACCATATCCCCGGAAGACCTGCGCGGCGTGCCGCTCCTCCTTTCCCAGCAGGTGCTGGACGAAGGAAACGTCCTCGCCCGGTGGTTCGGCGATCTGTGGAAAGACATGACCGTGGCGGCCACATACAATCTCATCTACAACGCGGCGGTCATGGTGAAAGACGGGCTGGGCTGTGTCATCTCCCTCGACGGGCTGGCAGACACCTCCGCGGAGAGCCCCCTCTGCTTCCGCCCTCTCGAGCCGGCCCTCGAAGCGGGCATCGACGTGGTGTGGAAAAAATACCAGGTCTTCTCCCCGGCGGCGGCGCTCTTTCTGGAAAAGCTCCGCGAGCGCTGCGGGGAACAATAAAAAATGCGCTCTTCCTTTTCTTTTTGGAAGAGCGCTTTTCTTTTCTTTTTGCGCATTTGAGGGAGCACATTTGCGGCGGGGCGCTGCGGGAGCTATATTTTCCCTTTTCGCCGGGAGAGCCCCGACAGTCTGCCTCTTTGGCATGTGATGCCATGGTCACTTCATTTCGTTTTCCGGGGCGGCCCGGAAAAGAA
>UQYL01000055.1 GCA_900545365.1 uncultured Dialister sp.
TCCACGATCCCCGCCGCTCCGGCGGCGGTGCCCTCCGCAGCGGAAGCCATCCGGGAGGCTGATCTGGTGCTGCTCGGGCCGGGGAGCCTCTACACGAGCATTCTGCCGAACCTGCTCATTCCGGATATCGCGAAAGCCATCCGGGAAGGCGCGGCGCCGTGTGTCTACATCTGCAACGTCATGACCCAGCCCGGCGAGACCGACCATTTCACCGTGTCGGACCACCTGAAAGCGCTTATCGACCATATCGGGCCGGGAGTCATCGATTTCGTGCTCGCCAACAACGGACGGCCTGCGGAGGATGTGCTCCGCCGGTACGCCGCGGCGGGAGCGTGGCCGGTCGCCATCGATGAAGACGAAGTGCGGAAACTCGGTGTCACCCTCGTGCAGGCGGATCTTCTCGGCGAGGCGCGGGGCGCGGTGCACGACGCGGAAGTCCTTTCCGGCGAGATCATCCGGCTGAAGCGCCTGCTCCAGACGAATCTCGCTCCGGAGCTTCTTGAAGAATACCTGGGAAGGAAGAGCAGATGTCATTTACGGAAAATGTAAAGAATGAACTGGCCCGCCTGCCGCGGAGCACCCCCGGCGAGCGCCGCGCGGAACTGCTGGCGCTCCTCCGCATGAGCGGCTCCGCCGTGACGGGCGGCAGCGGCGCGTGGGGCGTGGAATTTTCCACAGGGAACAGCGCCGTCGCCAGAAGGGTGCTGGTAGCGCTCAAAAAAGATTTCGGCCTCGTCCCGACGGTCATGGTGCGGCAGGGGCGGAAGCTCCGCAAAAAGAACGTCTACACCCTCGCCGTTCCCCCGTCGCGGGCGGGGACGGATTTCCTGTCGTCCATCGGCTTCCTCTCCATGGGCGGTATGGATGACGTGCGCTTCTGCCGGACAGCGGAAGAAAAGCGGGCGTACCTGGCGGGGGCCTTCCTTGGCGGCGGCTCCATCAGCCGGCCCCAGAGCGACTACCATCTGGAAATGGTCACTCAGTCCCGCCATTTCGCCGAAGAGATCCGGGAGATCATGCACGCTTTCCGCATGGCGCCCCGCCTGACGGACAGGAAGAATGACTACATCGTCTACATCAAGGACGGCGACGAAGCGGGCTCTTTCCTCCAGATCACCGGCGCAGCGCAGAGCTACATGGAGTTTGAAAACGTGCGCGTCATGAAAGACATGCGCAATCAGGTGAACCGGCAGGTGAACTGCGAGACCGCGAATCTCCAGAAATCCGTGAATGCCGCGGTGCGGCAGATGCACCAGATCCGGACAGTGGCGGCTTTTTTTGACAGGCAGGCCATTTCGAAAAAGCTTGCCGAGACCATGGAGCTCCGCATGGCGCATCCCAATGCGACTCTGGCGGAACTCTCCGAGCTCTGCGGCGTGAGCCGGTCGGGGCTGGCCCACCGGTTCAGGAAGATCGCCGCCCTGGCGGAACAGGCGGAAGGCGCGGGACGGACTGAAAAGAATATAAATTAAGTTACACGATAAGGAATACATACATGAAACACATCAGGAAATGGGCGGCGGCGCTTCTCATCGCGGCCGCGGCGGGATGCGCTCCCGCAGGCGCGGCGCAGGCGGCATCCGTCTTTGACTATTCGTACCAGATCATGAAGACGAAAGAGATCTCGCGGCAGGGGACGCTCGTATTCTCCGACTGCCCGGAATTTGTGGAGCAGGACGGGATCCTTGCGGAAGGCACTGTGAACGGAGACGGCCGCATCTACTATTACCACGTAAATTCCACCGGCGCGCGGCAGCGCCTCGTGGTCTACGCGGAGAGCGACACCGATACAGAGATCACCGTCACGAAATTCATCCAGGCCGCGCCGAGCCTGAATTACCTCACCACCGGCGGGACGCTCTCTTTCAATGACATGGTGGCGGTGCGCCAGCAGCCTCTCCCGGTGAAGCTCTCCGCGGGGAAGCGTACCGTCATTGCCAGCGAGACCGCGGCGGGACTCCTGCCGGACTACCTCTACAGCGGCATCGTGGAAGTCAAGACGGAAGGGCCGGTGCGCTTCGGCACGGCCATGCTTCCCATGGAGGGCGATATTCATGAGCTTCTTGCCGCGGCGCAGCCCGTTCCGGCGGACAGCCACGAAATGCGCGGCACCTATCCCATGACGGCCTACCGGATCACGGACAAAGTCTGGAATACCGATACTGACGGCCCGCAGTCCCTCGTCATCGGCGGGAAAGACGGCGCGCCCTTCTTCCGGGGCATGGACGAGCTGGACGGCGTGGAGCGGGAAAATACCGGCGACTACGGCACGACCCTCCGCATCTGCGTCCGCACGGAAGGCTCGAAGAAATACCGCATCTACTTCAATCCCCAGGGCGGCCTCTACATGGGCGCATTCAAGATCACCCAGGGATTCATGCCGCGCTACTTCCGGACGGATGACATGAAATTCCGCGGCCACGTCATGGGGTGGGAGACGCTCTATGACTACATCGAAGCGGGCGAATGGGAACCCGGCACGCCGATCTTCATCGAATTCATGGCGGCCGGCGCGGCGAATCTGCCGGTGCGCTTCCTTTTCGTGCCTGTGGAATAAGGAGGGATACCCATGCAGTTCATACAGTTCCGGATCGGCGACATCGTGCAGATGAAGAAAAAGCACCCCTGCGGCTCCGACACGTGGGAAGTGATGCAGCTCGGCGCGGACATGCGCGTGAAATGCTGCGGATGCGGACGCATCGTGCTCATCCCGCGCCCGAAATTTCTGAAAGGCGCGAAAAAAGTGCTGAATCGGGACACGGAAAAAGACCGGCCCCAGATCGTGGCCCGCTCGGAAGAATCCACGATGAGCGACTGAAACGAGACCGTTCCTTCGGGAGCGGTTTTTTTATTGCTCATTTTTCTCTGAGCGGCTTTCCGCGCGGCAGCGCTCAGCAGGAGGAACGGCGGCTCCGCGGGCCGGTCATTTCCCGGAAATGTCTTCCGCGGCGCCCGTTATTTTCCGGCGGAATTTCCGTTGGCGCTTTTCATTCATCGGCGGGAAGTCCCGCGGCGCTTTCCCTCTCTCGGAGGTCTCCTTTGCCGCCGTCTGCCTTTCCGTGCGTCCCGGGGCGGCTCCTGCGGGGCGGTGATAAAAATTTTACGGAAACCTGAAAAAAGGTATAGACAAGGTGGGGGACGGGTGGTATAATTCATAAACGTGATAGGCCTGAAAACTTTGAGACCTGTGAAGAAAATAAACCGCTTGACAGAAACGGAGCATCACGGTATAATTATTTTCGTCACTTATCCGCTGGCATAGCTCAGTTGGTAGAGCAGCTGATTTGTAATCAGCAGGTCGTAGGTTCGAGTCCTATTGCCAGCTCCAGTATGGACGGATTCCCGAGTGGTTAAAGGGAGCAGACTGTAAATCTGCCGCCATTGGCTTCGTAGGTTCGAATCCTACTCCGTCCACCAATATCGCGGGGTGGAGCAGTTGGTAGCTCGTCGGGCTCATAACCCGAAGGCCGCAGGTTCAAGTCCTGCCCCCGCAACCACGTTATATAATTAATTTTATATAAATGCTGATATAGCTCAGTTGGCAGAGCGTATCCTTGGTAAGGATAAGGTCACCAGTTCAATCCTGGTTATCAGCTCCATGGCGGCTTAGCTCAGTTGGCTAGAGCAAGCGGTTCATACCCGCTGTGTCCGGAGTTCAAATCTCTGAGCCGCCACCACAAACAAGCCCGAGAGGGCTTTTTTTCGTGCCTCGCGCCGCCTTGTAAGCGCTTGACTTCCTATGTATAATAATGGAAGCAGATTCTTTTTTTTAGGAGGAAAAGAAATGGCAAAAGCACATTACGAAAGAACCAAACCGCATGTTAACATCGGCACCATCGGCCACGTCGACCACGGCAAGACGACCCTGA
>UQYL01000056.1 GCA_900545365.1 uncultured Dialister sp.
TTGAAGAAGTTTCGGGAGGGCGCCGCCGTTCGGCGACGTTGGTTATCTTATCACGCGGCCTCCGCCTTGTCAATCAGAAATTCTGATGAAATTTTACTGTTGCAGGGCTTTAGCGTAATTTATTTTAGCATTGCCGTTTTTCTCTGTCAAGAAACGCGCAGTTTTTTGTAAAGAGAACCGGGCTTTTATATACAAAACAGAGCAGGTGCATTCCCCTGGCTCGGCTTTCGTTTATTTTATAAGATGCTGTAAATCTTTTCCTTCAACGCCCGCGCCGCTTCTTCCGGTTTTGCCTGCGCCATGACGGCTGATACCACAGCTGCTCCGGATATCCCGCTGCCTTCCAGCTGCGGAATCGTCTTGAGATTAATGCCTCCGATCGCGACCGCCGGGATGGAAACCGCGCTGCATATTTCCCGCAGAAGCGGCACCGACAACTGCCGCGCGTCGCTTTTTGTGCCGGTCGGAAACACGGCGCCGACCCCCAGATAGTCCGCTCCGTCGTCCTCCGCTTTCTGCGCTTCTTCCGGCGTAGCTGCCGACACGCCCAGGATCTTATCATTTCCGATCAGCCGCCGCGCCGCGTCCGCCGGGATGTCAGACTGCCCCAGATGTACGCCTGCCGCGTCTGCCGCAAGCATGATATCGATGCGGTCATTGATAATGAGAGGTACATGAAACGCGTCTGTGATTTCTTTTACTCGAAGCGCTCTTTCGTAAAATTCACGGGAGGTGCATTTTTTTTCGCGAAGCTGCACCAGCGTGCATCCTCCGCGGATCGCTTTGGCGATGGTCTCTTCAAAGTTTTTATCTCCCGCCATATCTCTATCCGTAACGAGATACAACGTGTAATCAATTTCCGGCTTCATGATATTTCGCCCCTTTTTCCAACATCGCTCCTGTCATCTGCCCGGCCGCGTCAAAAATGGCCGCACGAAAACTTCCGAGGCCATGCATACCGGCGTTCCTTTCCGCCAATTCCCCGCACAGGCCCATAAAGACCGTGCCTGCCGCCGCTGCTTCCCGCAGATTTGCGGGCGACGCGCCGCAAAAAGAAGCGATCACCGAGGTGCACATGCATCCGGTTCCGGTAATTTTGGCCATTTCGGCACATCCATTCGCGATGAGAACTGTTTTGTCCCCGTCCGTGACTACATCTTCCTCGCCGGTGATCACCGCAACGCAATGATAGAGCCGCGCCGCCATTTTTGCCGTTTTCACTGCGTCAATCTCCGTATCTTCCGCCGATGCGTCCACGCCTTTTGCCGAAGAACCGAGACCGCACAGGCAGCCGATTTCAGAAATATTTCCCCGCATAACGGAGACGCGGATTCCCTCCAGTATTTTTTTCGCCGTTTCCGTCCGGAAAGCGGTCGCGCCGCACCCGACGGGGTCAAAGATGACAGGGATACCGCATTCATTGGCTTTTTTCCCCGACGCCAGCATGGATGAGACCGTTCTCTCATTCAGCGTGCCGATATTGATTACCAGCGCCTGCGAAAGGGCCGTCATATCCGCCGCTTCCCGCGGATCGTCCGCCATCACAGGCGATGCCCCGGCGGCCAGAGTGATATTCGCGCAGTCATTGACCGTTACATAATTGGTAATATGGTGCACCAGCGGGCAGACTGTCCTTACCCGTTCCAGATATTCTTTCAGGTTCAAATCCATTTTTCCTCTCATTTCTGATCGTCTTCGCATTCCCGCGCCCGCGTATAATACTGATCGGCCAAATATTCATTCCGTTCCACATATTTGCCGGAACCGTAAAGATCCCCCAAAATAGAATTGGCTTTCTGATTTCCTCTGGCCGCGGCACGGCGGAGAAGCGCCACTCCTAGGAGAATGTTCCGTGCGCTTCCCGCGCCATTGAAGCAGAGATCCGACGCATACACCATGGCATCCGTATCTCCCGTTTCCGCGCCCCGCAGAAACCATTGAAGTGCCTCACGATCATGTTCCGGCGTATGGTCGAGAAAGAGAAATCCCAGCTGCCGATACGATTCCGTGATCCCTTCTTCCGCTGCGACTTTGAACCATTCCACAGCCGCCGCTTTTGCCTCAGGATCACGCCACGCCTCCGGCAGGATCAGCATGCCCGCTTCATAAGCGCCTCGGGGATTTCCCAGCTGCCACGCTTCATCAAAATATCCGAATGCCGCCGGCAGGTCTTTGCGCCGGCCGCGGCCGTGCTTGCACATCAGGCCGAGCTGAAGACAGCTCTCCGCGTCTCCCCGATCGGCCAGCGTCTGAAAGCAGACTTCCGCGCAGTGCAGATCGTCTCCGGCCTGCCTTTGCAGGAGCAGACAGCCCAGCTGATATAATCTGCGCGCCGCCTGGCTGCTTCCGCGGATCACCGCATGAATCAGATATTCCTGCGCTTTCCTATAATTGCGAATCGCATAATAATTGCATCCCATCCGATACAGATCAGACGCACTCTTCACATCAGCCACACGGCTCACCTCCCCGTCCTCTTCCGCCTATTTTATCATGCTCCATAAGAAATACATAGAAAAAGAGCCCCCTCTCGGGAGCTCTGCATCCAGCCCTTACGCATTGGCCGCCAGGAACGCTTTCACGTCGCTGTAGCTGATAAATCCGACGAACTGATCTTTCGGCACGCCGTCTTTGAAGTAGATGACAGTCGGTACCGTATCAATTTCAAAACGGGCAGCTAAATCCTTGTCTTCATCAATATTGATGCCGTAAAACGGAAGGGTCTCTTCTTCCGCAGCCGCTTTTGCCAGCACCGGTTCCAGACGGCGGCAGTATCCGCACCACGGTGCGCCGAACGCCACAACAGCGCTGCCTGCTGCTACCGCGCTTTCAAACGCTTCTTCCCCTGCGATTCTCTTGATTTCCATAATGGATTCTCCTTTCTCTATCGGATATAAAAGCTCTTTCTGTCCTTATCTTATACGATATATCTAAATATGTCAATATACCAAATTATCATTTCATCCTTTCTCATTTTTAGCGGATCTTCTCTTTACTTTCCTAAATGGCTCATTGAATCCGGGAACAGGCACGTTGTAAATGACAATCGGATAAAAGATCTCACTCAATGAACGGCCGAGCGCTTTGGACAGCCGCTCCATGGTATGCTCCCTCGGCCGCATGACCCGGAGATTTTCAATCTCCTCTATGGTAGACCTTGCAACGCCCGACCTTTTAGAAAGCTGCGCCTGGCTCATTTTTGCTCTTTGCCGGTAATACTTCAGATTATTCATGATGCCCGCCTTCTTTCGGAAAAACATCCTTTTCCCTCCATCCTATCCCTTTATTCGTTTTAATCAAGAATATCCGCTGCGCTTTTTTCTGCACAGCAAAACCGTTTGCCCGCTGATGTCAAACACGCAAAAAAATCCGAATCTCTGTATGCTCTACAGAAATTCGGATGTCTTCTCTGGTGGAGACGAGGGGAGTCGAACCCCTGTCCAAAAAGCCTGCCCCATAAGCATCTCCGAGCGCAGTTCCTGATTGAGAATGTCGGCGAAGTACCGCACAGGAACAAACTACCTCCGCCCATTCCGGTGAGGTTCCCGCAGAGTTACCGGACATCGCTCCTTGGTATCCTGCTGATTGGTGCCTGTCCGAAGCCGCAGGAAAGCTTCAGAGAGACATTAGCAGATCAAGCTGCTAAAGCAAAATCACGTTTTGCGTTTATTTTTTCCCACCGTTTTATGGGGTTGATGGAATCCCAGCTCGCTTCTTATGATACAGGAACTCCTGTCGAAACCGGTACGTCCCCGTCTGTGATGCTTATTTTACAAAATCCGCCGAAACTTGTCAAAGCGCTCCCGCTTCTTCCGGAAACAGATCACGCCAGGATGGCGCGCCGCCCATA
>UQYL01000057.1 GCA_900545365.1 uncultured Dialister sp.
TGCCCATCGGGAACAGCAGGACCGGTTCATAGTCGTATCTGACGGCCAGGAACATCAGTACGAAGCCTACGACGAACATGGCAAGAATGCCCACGTCGGCAAGTCCGTAGATACCCTGGAAAAGCTCGTCAAACAGCTGGCTGTTCTGAGCCAATAAATCCATGATGAATCCTCCTTAGTTAAGTGAGAAAATTCTGACGGTCCCTCTGACGGCGCAATGGTATGATTGCAAGTTTCGGATAAATGGTTCTGCCGCACAGAGAAGCTGTCTTTTGCTTCGGCCTTTTTCCGATCCCCCTTTCCGGCCATAGATTCGCAACAGACGCACGGAACCCCGCTGCCTGTTACACCTCGATTCTAATTACTAAACTTTCCTTCGTCAATATGAAATCTTTATGTTTACAAATTGTTGTAAATCTATTTTTTATATAACGACACAGTTTATGATTTAGCATTAAGAAATGCGCCGTTTTTATTCTCAATATATTTTGTTAATTTTTTTATTGATTATTTTGTTATGTTTTATTCACATCTTTGATGTAAAATAGAGCTGTATTCTTTCCAGTTTTACTGCATTGCAAAAGGAGTTTTTTATGAAGGAAGCAAAGATCATTACCGACCGGTCAGAAGTGCACCGCACCTATCTCATCATCTACGGGACGCTGGGCATCTGCCTTCTCGGTTACGCGGCCATGACGGTCCGCTACATCTGGAATATGCACCAGATCCCCTGGATGGACGTGCTCACAGAGATCATCTTCCTTCTTTTCCTCGGAAGCACGGCGCTCGCCCGCTCCACCTACGAGCTGCACGAGAAGGAGCTCGTGGTCATCAGCTCCAGCCTTTTCCGCACGAGAAAGCTCGCCATCCCGTACAGCGCCATCGACGGGGCTTTCCATTTCAAAGTAGAGCCGATCAAGGCCATTTCCTACCGCCACACGTACCGCATGTACGGCAGCATGGACCGGCGGGACATCTGGTCGCTCGTCTACAATATGCCGAATACGGACAAAGTCTCCCGCGTCCTCATGAAGGCGTCGGAAGAATTCTGGGAAGCTTTTGAGAAGAAGCTCCCCGGCCGCATCCGCGTCTCCCAGGAAGAAGTCCTGAAGAACGCTTTCCTCTATATCAGCGGCGCGGAGCCGAAGAAGAACAAGAACCGCGCGAAGAAAGCCGCCGCCGCGGACGCGCTGGAAGAGGCGGAGGAAGCCCGGGCACAGGAATCCGCTCAGGGCGCAGGCCCGCAGGCAGCGCCGCAGGATGCCGCGCCGGAGATCAGGGACGCCTCGGAAACGGCCGCGCCTGCCCCGGCAGAAGAAAGCGCTCCGGAGAAGGAACCGGCGGCCGCGCCGTCGGGAGAAGCAGAAGCCGCTGACAAAGCGGAGACCGCTAAAAAAGAAAAAGAATAAAGCAACAGAAAAGGGATCTCCCGAAAAGGAGACCCCTCTTTTTTATTGTCTTTTTCCGCCGGACACTGCCAGTCCGTCTTTCCCGGCGGCAGGCTCATCTCCGGCAAAAGGAACCCCGCACAGATCCGGGGCGCGTCCCATTTCCGCGGAAAGGAGCGTCATTTCACGGCGGCAGTCAGCGCCGCTTTCATCCGGCTCCCCGCGGGAGCGAGGACTTCCCCGTGAAGGAAGCGCACGTAGCGGAGGAATACATACGCCACGATGACCGCGGCCAGCATGGTCTCCGCCGCCGCGAGCGCGTCCAGCGCCTCCGGGAGGACGATACCGAGTCCCCGCACATAGGCGAGCGTCTGCCGCAGGGCAATGGCCGTGATGACGAAAGGAAAGGTAAAGGCGGCATAGCTCGGATAAAAAGGCAGCCGCAGCAGTTTCGGCATCTGCGAGAGCACGGCGAAGAAAAGGAACTGCGCCAGCACCTGCATCACCGCGATCATGAGAAGCGATTTCTCCTCCACCGACGCCAGGTACCCCGCCAGCGACAGGCTCATGGGCGCGGCATAGATGCAGAACAGCGGCTTCGCCGGGTCGGCGATCTTGTGGCGGCTGCAATAGCGCGCCGTGACGAGGGCAAAGAGGACCATGTACGCCGCAAAGCCGAACCAGAAAATGATCTCCCCCATGGCGTGCCGCCCGAAGACCGGCGCGGTCACGGAAGCGACGATGACGCCCACATAGGCGATGAAATAGGTCGGGAAAACGTCGCGCAGCGCGAAATTCATCATGTACCGCCAGGTGAACCACGCCATCAGCAGGAAATGCCCGGCCACCGCGCCGAACCACACCGTTTCCGCCGCGAAGGGAAAGAAGGGATGGATATAGGTGCAGAGCTGCATGACCGCCATGAAAAATGTGGCGAAAACACTGGCGAAGATGGAATTGCCGTTCAGATCATTTTTCATCACCTGCGGATGGAGAATGATCTTCAAGAGCAGGAGCGCTCCCAGAAAAGCCGCGCCGAGACCGCAGGCATATTTCAGCAGCAGCGACCACGGGGCGAGCAGGTTGCCGAGAGCCGCCAGACCGAGCATGACGCCGGCTGTGGGAATGGGTACATTTCGAATCATGATTCACTTCCTTTATAAAACTGTCCGTCGATCGCGCCGGAAGGCGAGACGGTTTTCATGGTACCAGAATCAGCGGCGCCGCACAAATAAAATCAGCGATAAGAAAATCAACGTTTCTTTATAAATCCGGGGCCCGCGCCGGGGACGTCGGGAACGGCATTTAAAGTAAAATAAAATGTAAAGCGCGGCATCTGCCGTATCGGCTGCCGCTTCCGGCGCAGACGCCGTCCTCCATGGTTTCCATAAGGAAACTACCCCACAATAAAGTGCCTTCTTCCATAAATATCCCTACTGCCGTATGATACAGCCATCAAAGGAACAGTCATCAGAAAGGAAGGATATGTATGAAACTTGCAATCATCTGCGCAAACGGAAAAGCGGGACAGCTCATCACGAAGGAGGCGCTGGAGCGCGGCCATGACGTGACGGCCTTCGTCCGCGGAGAAAACCGCTCCGCCGCGAAAAAAGCCGTAGTGAAAGACCTCTTTGAACTGACGAAAGAAGATCTCTCCGGATACGACGCGGTCATCGACGCTTTCGGCGCGTGGACGGCGGAAACGCTGCCGCAGCACGTCTCGTCGCTGCGCCGTCTCTGCGATCTCCTCTCCGGGACGGAAACACGGCTTCTCGTCGTAGGCGGCGCAGGCAGCCTATACGCGGACGCCTCCCGCACGGTGCGCGTCATGGACACCCCCGCATTCCCGGACGGCTGGAAACCGCTGGCCGGCGCCATGGGCAAAGCCCTCGAAGAACTGCGGACGCGCAGCGACGTGCGCTGGACCTACGTGAGCCCCGCCGCGGATTTTCAGGCGGACGGCGCGAAAACGGGCCGGTATCTGATCGGCGGCGAAGAACTGCCTGTCAACAGCCGGGGCGAGAGCCGCGTGAGCTACGCCGACTACGCCACCGTCATGGTGAATGAAGCGGAAAAGGGCGCCCACATCAGAGAGCGCATTTCCGTGTGCGAGGCATGAAAGGAAAAGGCTCCGGGATGAACCGGAGCTTTTCTTTTGCAATAAAGAGGCCTCCCTTGCGGCGGGTGCCGCCGCACTCCCGTACGAAGCGGACACAGGTCCGCGTTGTTCTGACTGCGCAGGCGGTGCGGGCGGCATTTCGACGCTGCCGCGGGATCCATATTTCCCCTTTCCGCCGGAGAAGCCCCGGCATTTTGCCTTTTTGGCATGTGATGCCATGGTCACTTCATTTCACAGCCCGGAAAAGAAAGGTCGCAAAGAAAAG
>UQYL01000058.1 GCA_900545365.1 uncultured Dialister sp.
CTTTCGGCGCGGGCCACGCACATCCTCGTGGCGGCGCTGGGCCGCGCGGAGAGCGTCACCGCCGATATGATCCGGCCGGGAGCGGTCGTGATCGACGTGGGCATCAACCGCGCCGGAGGGAAGACCGTGGGCGATGTCGCTTATGAAGAAGCGGAAGCCGTCGCGGGGGCCATCACGCCCGTGCCGGGCGGCGTCGGTTCCGTTACGACGGCCATGGTGATCGAAGCGGTCATCCGGGCGGCGGAAATACAGCGCGGAAGAGCATAAAGAGAAAAGAGGAGAAATTTCTCCTCTTTTTTTGCGCGGCGGGAAATCGGCCGGCGCTGTTTCCGGAGCGGCGCCGCTGCGGAAGCGCCTCTTTTTTTGCGCGCGCCGATTTGTTAAGATAAAAGGAAAACGGAAAAGCGGCGAAGGAGAAAGATATGGAAGAGCAGATCGTAGAACAGGTGGGAGAGAAAACGGCAGACTGGACGGCCCGCGTGTGGGACCGCCTGATAGATTTTGCGCTCACGAAAGGCCCGGAAGTGGCGGCGGCCCTGATCATCGCCGCCGTCGGCTACATGATCTGCCGGTGGATACGGCGGGTCGTCTTTAATGTGCTCACCCAGAGCAGCGTAGAGAGCTCGGCGGTGACATTCATTACGGAGCTCCTCTATTTCTTCTGCCTCACCATCGTGGCGGTGATGGCGCTGGGGACGCTGGGATTTTCCACCACGTCCATCTCGGCGGCGCTCGGCGGCATCGGCCTCGGCATCGGGCTGGCGCTCAAGGATAAAATCAGCAATGTGGCGTCGGGCATTTTCATTCTGATCTTCCAGCCCTTCCGCGTGGGCGACTACATCGACGCAGGCGGATACAGCGGAACCGTGGCGAATATACGCATCATGCATACGGAAGTCCGCACCACGGGCAATCAGATGGTCATCGTGCCGAATCTGACCATGACGTCCAATGTGATCGTCAATTATTCCTACCTGGATACGCGGAACATTGAATTTACCATCGGCGTGGGATACGGCACCGATCTGCGGCAGTGCGTCTCTCTCATGAGGGAAACGCTCACGGGCAGCGAATATGTGCTGAACAAGGATGACCTGCCGATCTATGTGAAAGAATTTGCCGATTCCAGCATCAATATCTACGCGCGGGCGGAAGTGAAGCGGAGCGAGTATTTCCAGGCGATGAACGAGCTCAATATCCGCCTGAAAGAAGCGCTCGACCAGGCGGGCATCGATATTCCGTTCCCGCAGCTCGTGGTGCATCAGGCGGAAAAATGAAAATCAAAGGCGGCCTAAAGGCCGCTCTTTGTTTCTTGCGGGAATGTTTTCCCTTCAGTATACTGGGAAAGCATTTCCGTATTTTATTATGAGGAGCAGAACAGAATGAAAGAGCCATCGTGCATAAAGACATCGTTTCAGGAAGCGGTGCTGTACACGCTGCCCATTTTTGCGGGCTTCTGGTTCGTCGGCGCGAGCTATGGCCTGTACATGCATTCCATGGGATTTGATTTCTGGTATCCCATGGTCATGGCCATGATCATTTTCGGCGGCTCTCTGGAATTTATCACCGTGGCCATGCTGGTCTCGCCTTTCGCGCCGGTGCAGACGGCGGTGGTGGCGCTCATCGTGCAGGCGCGCCACTTCTTTTACGGTCTGTCCATGGCGGAAAAATACAAGGGCACAGGATGGAAAAAGCCCTTTCTCATTTTCTGGCTCTGCGACGAGACCTTCGCGATGAATTACACCGCGTCGATCCCGCCGGGCGCGGAGCGGAGCTGGTTCTATTTCTTCGTGAGCCTTCTGAATTATCTCTACTGGGTGACGGGCTCCCTTTTCGGCGGTCTTATGGGGCAGGCGCTGGCGGATTTCCCGCTGGACGGGCTGGAATTTGTCATGACCGCCATGTTCATCGTTATTTTTCTGGAGCAGTTTCTCCGGGAGAAGACGCCCTGGCCCGCGGCGGCCGGATTCGGCGCGTCCCTGCTGTGCCTCTGCCTCTTCGGCGCGGAGGATTTCATGCTGCCCGCGCTGTGCCTGATCGCGGCGGTGCTCTTCGCGTTCCGCCGGCCCATTGAGAAAGCGGGGTGCGCGGAATGACGGAGCTGACGATCTCCGAGCAGGCCCTCGTCATCGGGATCTGCGCGCTCGCCACGATGACCACTCGCTTTCTGCCTTTTCTTCTTTTCCGGCGGGGGAAGGAAATGCCTCCTGCCGTGCGGTACCTGGGCCGGGCGCTTCCCGCGGCGGTCTTTGCGCTGCTCATCGTGTACTGTCTGAAAGACGTGAGCTTCCTCTCGGGGACGCGCGGCGTGCCGGAACTGGCCGCGTCCGCCGTGACGGCAGCCGTCCATCTGCGGCGGCGGAACATGATGCTCTCCATGACGGCGGGCACGTTTTGCTACATGTTTCTCATACAGGTCGTTTTCCCATGAAAAAAGCGCTTCCTTTTCAGAGGAGGCGCTTTTCTTATGTCCGTTTCATCCGAAGAAGATGTCCCGGAGGAGAAGCAGATTGAAGAAGGTCACGAGGATGCCGATGGACCAGAGGAGGATCTTCGTATAGCCTTTGTTGGCGTAGCGGCCCATGACTTTTCGGGAGGAGGTGAGGTAGAGCAGGGTGAAAACGGTGAAAGGAAGCTGAATGCTGAGGAAGGTCTGCGACCAGATGAGCCCTTCAAAGGGGGAGCTGATGAAGAGAATGATGAGGAAGGCGGGGATCATGGTGAGGAGAGAGCCCAGCCGGGTGTGACGGTCCGCGGAATCGTAAGGCTCGCCGAGCATGCCTGCAAAGATGCATCCTCCAGCCATGGAAGAGGTGAGGCTCGCCGCGATGCCCGCGAAGAGAAGGGCGATGCCGAAAATGTCCGCCGAGAGCGGGCCGATGAGCGGCGTGAGAAGGACGCCGGCCTGCGACAGATCGTCCACGGCGATGCCGTTCGCGAAGAAAGCCGACGCGGCGACGAAGATGATGGCGCTGTTGATGGCCCAGCCCACGCCCATGGAGAAGATGGTGTCGATATATTCCGTCTTCAGTTTCTTTTCAATGGTGACGGGCCCTTTCAGGTGGAACTGCTGGCTCTGCACGACTTCCGAGTGGAGAAAGAGATTGTGCGGCATGATGACGGAGCCGAGGACGCTCATGATGACGGGCATGGCGCCTTCCGGGATGGACGGCGTGACCCAGCCGCGGGAAGCGGCGCCCCAGTCCACCGGCACGAGGCCCGCTTCCGCCATGAAGGCGATGCCGATGACGGAGACGAAGAAGACGATGATCTTTTCGACCCGCGCGTAGGAATGGCTGAACTGGAGGTACAGCGTCAGACAGAGCATGAGAAACGCGCCGACCCGGAGGGGAAGGCCGAAGAGCATTTCCAGCGCGATGGCCCCGCCGAGGAGCTCCGCCAGCCCCGTGGAGAC
>UQYL01000059.1 GCA_900545365.1 uncultured Dialister sp.
GGCCGCGCGGTGGCCCGCTCCCGCGGCGGCGCTCCGCACTTCGTCTCCGCTCCGATTCCACAGGTACCCCGCTTCCGGCGCGGCAAAGACGAGAAGGAGCGGCAGGATATCCTCCGCCCGTTCTTCCCCCGCGAAAAGACGGGCCGCGGCGCTCTCCGTCATGAGCCATCCGGCGGGCGTTTTCTTCGTTTCCCTGCCGGCCGCTCCCGATTCGCAGGCTTTCTTCACCGCCGCCGCGGTCACGGAAAAGCGCTCCGCCGCTTCCTTTTCCGTGAGCACCCGCTCAAGAATGCCCGGAAAACGGAGCTCCTCCGCCCCTTCCGGCACACACCACCGATCAGCAGGAAAAAGGAGCAGTCCCGCCGAAGAAGAACAGGCCGCCGCCCCCGCGGGCATACGCCGCCAGTCCCGGAAATTCCGAAGAGCGCCCTTCGTCCGGGCCTCATCCAGCGCGGTGCGCACATCCGCCGCCTCCCCGAAAGGCTCCGCGTCCCCCGCCGCCGGGACGCTTCCCGTCAGGCAGAGCACCGGCCCCGACGACACCGCCGCGCCTTTTGCGGGCCGCTCGCCGAGGAGCCACGCCTCATAGATATCCGCCGCCTCCTCCGGAGATACGACGTCCCTGAGCAGCCGAGTCATAAAATTCCCTCCTTCTTTCCGTTTCTCCCATTATCTCACAGCCCCGCGGAAAAGGGTGCGAAAAAAGAGCAGGCTTCCCTGCTCCTTTTTTATGCCGCGGCCCGCGTCCGCAGCCTGTGCCAGATCCAGAAAGTGGCGGCCAGAAGGATCAGTCCGCCCAGGAAAAACGCCGACCCAAGGCCGAAAATATCCGCGCAGACGCCCCCCAGCAGCGGGCCGATGAAATTGCCCACGTTCATCGATGTGGCAAGCAGGCCGAAAGCGCTGCCCCGCATCGTCCCGTCGGTGCACTCATTCACCCCCGCGGTGAGAGCGATGGTGCCGCCCACCACGAAAATTCCGAAGAGCAGCTGCCCCAGCGCGAAGAGCCAGATATTCGGCGCGGCCCACTGCATGAAAAACGTGACGGCGCTCCCGGCAAACGCCCAGAAAACGCCCTGATCCACGCCGCGGCGGGTGCAGAGCTTGCCCCAGAACGGCGCGGCAATGACGCCTGAGATCCCCACGATGCCCACGATGATGCCCGAGATCAGATCGGCGTCAGCCATATCGCCGGTGAGCTCCGCCACATAGAGCGAAAAGATCGGATTGATGAGGATCGTCGCCGCCTGATTCACCACCATGAGCGACATGATGCGCACGAAGAGTTTATTTTTCGAGAGGATATGGAACGACTCGGCGATGCCCACCCGTTTCGTTTCCTGCTTCTTCGGCGGCTCCTTGATAAAAAAGAGAATGAGCAGAAAGCTCAGCACATAGCCGGCGCCGCCTACAAGGAAGGACGTGCGCATGCCGAAGAAATGCGCAAACGTCCCGCCAAGAAAAGGCCCGAGCACGCTCCCGGCGCTGCGCCCCGCCATGAGGACGCTGATCGCTTCCGCGGCGTGATTCCCGGCCAGCGAAGAAAGAAGCGACTGGCAGATGGGAAAATACCCGAAAGAAAATCCCTGAAACATGCGCACGCCGATGAACTGAAGCGGCGTGGTCACGGCGGCGGCCAGGAAAAATGCCAGCGCCAGACTCGCCGACGCGCGGAGGATCATCTTCTTCTGCCCCATGCGGTCGGAGAGCGCTCCCCAGATAGGCAGCACGATAGCGCCCATGAGGAACGTAGACGACGAAGCGAGCGACGTCCAGAGCTCCACATTCTCCTGCGTCGCCCCCAACTCCAGCAGGTAGAACGACAAAAAAGGAAAGACCATCGTACCGCCCCCGGAGACGCAGATGCCGCCGAGCGCGCAGATCCACACTGTACGCTTCAGACTGGTATGACCCTTCATTTCGGACGCCTTCTTTCCGCTGCCCCGCAGCACAGTCTTTCAGGATTTCCCCTGCTTATGACATGACTTTTTTTGATTATGCTCCCCCTGGGAGCCGCTGTCAATGCCGCCTTTGAGGAAGGCCCCCGCCAGACGCAAGCGCATGCTGTCCTTACAGGAAGCTGTCGGTGCGGACGCAGGCGCATGCTATTCTGCCGGAAGCTGTCGGTGCAGAGTTCATTTGCGGCAAATTTCTTTTCGTCCCTTTCGGCGCGGGCCCACATGCTTCGCTGCCGCGGGTACTTCATTTCCTCTTTCTGCCGGGAGAGCCCCGGCAATGTGCCGCTCCGGCATGTGATGCCATGGTCACTTCATTTCATTTTCCGGGGCGGCCCGGAAAAGAA